>JBOHFR010000047.1:0-43622 GCA_050699715.1 Pseudonocardiaceae bacterium | reverse complement strand
GAACTCGGCAACAGTAGAGTTGATCACAAAAAAAGAGATCAACAGGCACGCCCTCACCAGCTTGCACGCCTTGCTGCCGGGCATAGCCGCAGTTCACAGGTGTTCCCGCGACTTTGCCGGGGCCCTGTCTCCTCGGTGGATACGTCCACCCTCGCCTGGTACGGCCGCCCGGCTCAATGCCGCCGCGTGGGCGAACATTGTCCCTGCGGCAATGTGGCAATCGGCGGTGGGCGGGATACGCTCCAGAAGCTTCGGAGGAGATGGTTATGCCGAGGATCAGCCGGGCACGCCGTGCTCAACTCCAGCACCGCGCCGCGCAGATCCGGCAACGGGGCCAGCGTGCCGACTGGGATGTGGCCACCATTGCCGAGGAGATCGCACGCCAGCTCCCTGAATTGAAACCCTTGGAAGCCTGGCGACTAGCCTACGGGTGGAGTCGCCCGCAGGTGGTCGCCGCCGTGCTGGAGGTCTACCGGCACGCGGGGCTGCTCGAGCCAGGCCTGACCAGTGCGCGGTTATGCCGGTGGGAACACGATGCCGTTGCGCCCGATCCGGATTACGCGCACGCGCTGGTGCGGGTCTATCAGGTGTCGCCACGTCGACTCGGCCTCAAGGTGAGCGGCACGATGGCCCACGGTGGGTACGGTCATCCCACGCAACCGTCTGAGCCGGGAGCCACCATGGCTGACAATGCACTGACCGCCGTCGCTGACTCCGTGCAGCTTCACCGCGAGATCGAAGGGCCCGGTGGCGGGCCAGCTACCCGTGAGCAGGTCCAGCGGGCGGTGGATTACTACGCGATGAACTACGCTCGCTACACGCCAAGCATTCTGGCCGCCGAGATCCACCGGTGCCGCGCGATGGTTGTCGACATGCTCGCCCGCGCCCAGCCCGAGCGGGATCGCACGGAACTGCGGTGGCTGGCCGGGTGGCTCTCCGCGCAACTCGGTGACCTAGTCTTCACCCTCTCCGATTACCAGGGTGCACATATCCACTTGGGTACCGGCGCGCGACTGGGTATCACAGTCGGCGACCACCGGCTGGCCGGATGGAGCTTGGGCGCACAGTCGATGGTCGCGTTCTTCGGCGACCGCCCGATCGACGCCCTTGATCTCGCCCGCCAGTCCAGCGAATACGCCGACACCGCGCTGCACCGCGCCCAGATCACCGCATGGTGCGAACTCCGCGCGCTAGCTACCCTGGGCCATCGAAGCGAAGCCCGGCATGCAGCCACTCTCGCCCAACGTCACATGGACACCGCCGACCGCGACGAGCCGGGACGCTTCGGATTCGACCGCGCCGAACTCCACCAACACCTCGCCGAGGCGTTCCTGTCCCTTGGTGACATCAGTGCTGCCCGCGTCCATGCAGACCGCTCGCTTGAGCTGAAAAGCCCCGGATCGGGTGGCTGGGCGGCCGCGACGGTCATCCTCGCCCGAGCCCACGCGGCCGAACACAGCACCGCCGAGGCCACCGCGCTCGCGAACAGCGTTTTGGACAACGAACAGTGACCGACCCGGGCCGGACGCATTAATTCGTCAGCGGGCCTATCCGCCATGATGGCGACCGTGACTGAGCGGAGACGTTGGCTGGCGCTGCTGGTGTTGTGCCTGGGCGATCTGATGATTGTTCTCGACACCACGATCGTGAACGTCGCGTTGCCGTCGATCCGCGCGGATCTGGGGTTTTCGGAGACCTCGCTGGCCTGGGTGGTCAACGGCTACCTGCTGACATTCGGCGGATTCTTGCTGCTGGCCGGGCGGATGGGCGACTTGTTCGGCCACCGTCGGCTGTTCTTGATCGGCCTGACCGTGTTCACCTCCGCCTCGCTCGCCTGTGGCCTGGCCGGTTCGCCGGAGTTTCTGGTCGGGGCGCGTGCGGTGCAGGGCCTCGGCGGGGCGGTTGTCTCGGTGGTCGCCCTATCGTTGATCATGACTATGTTCACCGAGCCGGCCGAGCGAGCCAAGGCGATGGGTTTCATCGGATTCGTCATCGCCGGGGGCGGGAGTATCGGCGTGTTCCTCGGCGGCCTCTTGACTGATGCTCTCGACTGGCACTGGATCTTCCTGGTCAACATCCCGATCGGTGCTGCGGTCATCGTGCTCTGCTTCGTTCTGGTCCCCGTGGGGACCGGTCAGCGGGGCTCCATGGAGTCCCGCGCTCAATCGCCGCTCATGCCGCTTGCCCTGTTCCGCCGCCGCAGCTTCGCCGCCGTGAACATCGTGTGTGTGCTGTGGGCGGCTGCCCTGTTCGCGTGGTTCTTCCTGGCCGCCCTCTACCTGCAGCTGGTACTCGGCTACAGCCCGCTCGGGGTCGGGCTTGCCTTCCTGCCCGCGAATTTGATTATGGGTGCTTTCTCGCTCGGCCTGTCCGAGAGAATCGTCCTGCGCTGGGGCATCAGGGCGCCGCTGGTGATCGGGATGCTGCTCGTGGGCGCGAGTCTTGCTCTCTTCGCCCGCGCCCCGGTCGGTGGGAACTTCGCCGTTGACGTGCTGCCGGGCATGATCCTGCTCGGCCTCGGGATGGGGATGTCGTTCAACCCGGTGCTCCTCGCTGCGATGAGCGAGGTTGAGCCGAGCGAGGCCGGTCTTGCCTCGGGAGTGGCGAACACCTCGTTCATGATGGGCGGGGCACTCGGGCTGGCCGTCCTCGCCAGCCTCGCCGATGCCCGCAGCAGCGGACTCACCTCCGCTGGGGTCGGCCGGCTTGCCGCCCTCACCGGCGGCTACCACGCGGCCTTCGTCGTCGCGGCTGCCTTTGCCGCCACAGCTGCGGTAGTGGGCGCGCTACTGCTCCGGTCCGGCGATGCCCCGACGCCACATAAGGACCGGGAAGTCCTGAGCGCTCATGCTGCGCTCGACTGAAAAAGCAGGCGATATTCGCCGGTCGTTACGCTCAGCTGCGATCAGCGCACCGGTGTCGTAGGTGACACCAACCATCTACGCCGATCGCTTCATTCGGCGATAGCCCGTCTTCCGGTGTCCATCTGCCGCTGCGCGATCCCGATGTGGTAGCACAAGTGGTAGGACAGATATCCGGTCGGCTACCTGGGCGTTCCGGCGTGGCGCCCAGGTAGCCGACCGATAATGAAGAGCGTGCCGGGCCGCGCTGTCAGGCACATGAGGGTTCCCCCCCACGACGACCCTGGGTCGCACCCTGAACCGGGGTCAGGAGCGGGCGCGCTGCTTGATCCGGGAGGTGAGCTCCTGCACCTGGTCGTAGGTGCGGCGGCGCTCGGCCATCTCTTTGCGGATCTTGCGGTCGGCGTGGATCACCGTGGTGTGGTCGCGGCCGCCGAAGATCTGCCCGATCTTGGGCAGTGACAGTTCAGTCAGCTCCCGGCACAGGTACATGGAGATTTGCCGGGCCTGCGCGACGTGCTTGGTCTTGCCGGGCCCACACAGGTCCTCCATGGTGAGCCCGAAGAAATCCGCAGTGACCGCCATAATGTTGGGTGCGCCGATCTCGTGTGCCGCCTCGTCGGGGATGAGGTCGCGCAGCACGATCTCCGCGAGCTGGTGGTCCACCGGTTGGCGGTTCAGCGAGGCGAAGGCGGTGACGCGGATCAGCGCTCCCTCCAGCTCGCGGATGTTGCGCTCGATCCGGGCGGCGATGAACTCCAGTACCTCATCGGGAGCGGCCAGCCGGTCGCCGACGGCCTTCTTGCGCAGGATCGCGATCCGGGTCTCCAGCTCGGGCGGCTGGATGTCAGTGATCAGGCCCCACTCGAACCGGGTACGCAACCGGTCCTCCAGGGTACCCAGCCCCTTCGGTGGGCGGTCGGAGGAGATCACGATCTGCTTGTTCGCGTTGTGCAGGGTGTTGAAGGTGTGGAAAAACTCCTCCTGGGTGCCCTCCTTGCCCTCCAGGAACTGGATGTCATCCACCAGCAGCACGTCGACGTCCCGGTAACGGCGCTGGAAGGCCACCTTGCGGTCGTCACGCAGGGAGTTGATGAAGTCGTTGGTGAACTCCTCAGTGGAGACGTAACGCACCCGCATACCGGGGAACAGCCGCTGTGCGTAATGCCCCACGGCGTGCAACAGGTGCGTCTTGCCCAACCCCGACTCACCCCAGACGAACAGTGGGTTGTAGGCCTGCGCCGGTGCCTCGGACACGGCCACCGCCGCAGCGTTCGCGAACCGGTTGGACGCGCCGATCACGAAGGTGTCGAAGGTGTACTTCTCATTGAGTCTGGTCTGCGAGCTCGGTGGCCGGGTCGCTGTCGCGGCGGCTGGGCCGGCAAAGGGGGGCAAGATCTCGTGCACGGTGGCCAGCGCGGCCTCTTTCTCGCTGTGCTCGCCAGGGTCGGTGGCGGCGCCGAGAGCATTCTCCTTCGGTGGGGCACTGCCTAGGCAGGAGGTGTCGGACACTGCGGTGTCGGGTGCGGTGAACTGTGGCGGTAGCTGCGGTGGCGCCGGCAGTGGGTGGTCGACCTTGACCGCGAGCGATACCTCCCGGCCCAACCGCCGGGACAGCGCCGCGCTGATCGGCTCGCGCAGCGCCCGCTCGATGGCGTCTTTGGCGAAGTCGCTGGGCGCGGCCAGCAGCGCAGTGTTATCCAGCAGGCCAATCGGACGGGTGACGCGCATCCAGGCACGTTGCTGCGGCGACAGCGTCCCGGTGGACAGCTCCCGGACGACCTCGTTCCACACCTGGCCGAGATCGGTTTGCCGCTCTGACACCCGCTGACTCCCCTTTTGGCCGGTGGTGAACTTGACGAGCTCTGGCCATCCACAAGGTTATCCACAGCTGTGGATAACGATGCTCACCGCACTCCCCTGAGGGCCCGACATGCCAGCTTGCCGGGCTGCCTGGGAGACCATATTCAGGTGCCGGAAGCTGACAAGCCTGGGGTGCTGCCACAAGAACCCTGGGTAAGCAAGCACCCCCGATGTAACGGCGTGTCGCCCTTGCGGTGACGGGAGACGCTGGTTTTGACGGCGCCGGCGCCGGCGGCCTAGGATCTGGTGCGTCTCCCGCCCACCAGCGGGCATTCATGCGTGCCCTCGCCCACGGCCCGATGTGGTCCGCTTACCGGGTGAGTTCCGCTCGCAGCAGTGCCGTCGGTGCTGGTAGGGGACGACCCGACTACCCGCAGTCTCGACGGCTGCGACCCCGCGACGAGAACCGAGCACCGGGAGAGCGACAGCCGTGAGCAAGGGCAAGCGTACGTTCCAGCCGAACAACCGTCGCCGCGCGAGGACCCACGGGTTCCGGTTGCGCATGCGTACCCGCGCCGGGCGGGCCATCCTCGCGGCCCGGCGCCGCAAGGGTCGCATTGAGCTGTCGGCCTGAGGCGAGGCGTTGGCGTTCGGGGCATATTTCGGCGGATATCTCGCGTTGCTCTCCGCTCCCACTCGACTGACCCGCCGCGAGGACTTCGCGACGGCGGTACGGCGGGGCCGCCGGGCGGCCTGCGGCTCCGTTGTCGTGCACCTGGCCCGCGCCAGTGCGGGGGATGCTGTCCCACCGCCTGTGCAGGTGGGTTTTGTGGTCGGTCGCACGGTTGGTGGCTCGGTGATCCGACACCGGGTGCAGCGCCGGCTGCGGCATCTCATGCGGCGTCGGTTGACGGCCCTGCCCGCTGGAGCGCTTGTGGTGGTGCGTGCGCTGCCGGCGTCGGCGGGTGCGAGTAGCGCGGCGCTGGGTGATGACCTCGACGGGGCGTTGCGGCGGCTGGTCGGTTCCCGCACGGTGAGCGCGCCCAGCCTCGGCGGTCGGCGATGACGGTCCTGCCCCCTGTGGCTCGCACGGTTCTTCCGACCGGCCCGACTTGCCTGCCTGGTCCGAGTAGTCCTGGTGGTCCAGTGGTTCGGATGCTGGTAGGCGTCTTGCGGTTCTACCGCCGGTGGATCTCTCCGGTCCTGCCGCCGACCTGCCGGTTCTCCCCCAGCTGCAGCGCCTACGCGATTGAGGCACTGATGATCCATGGAATGCTGCGAGGGTCGTGGTGGACCGCGAGACGGCTACTTCGCTGCGGACCCTGGCACCCTGGAGGGGTGGACCCGGTTCCACCCACGAGATCACCCCGCTCCCATGCCGAGAGTGAGTCGTAGTGCTGAGCTTCATCTACTACCCGGTGTCGGCCATCCTGTGGTTTTGGCACAAGGCGTTCGGCTACCTGCTGGGTCCGGGCAATGGTTTCGCCTGGGCGTTGGCTGTGGTGTTCCTGGTGTTCACCCTGCGTGCGGTGTTGTTCAAGCCGTTCGTTAGCCAGGTCCGCTCGATGCGCAAGATGCAGGAGTTCGCGCCGGAGATCCAGAAGCTGAAGAAGAAGTACGGCGACGACCGCCAGAAGATGGCGGCCGAGATGCAGAAGCTGCAGGCCGAGCACGGGGTCAACCCGCTGGGCGGCTGCCTGCCGATGCTGGTGCAGGTCCCGGTGTTCATCGGCCTGTTCCACGTGCTGCGGTCGTTCAACCGGGACTTCCTGTCCGCCGAGCAGAACCGCCTGGTCGGCAACTACGTGTTCAGCGCGGCGGACGTCCGTTCCTTCCTCGACGCTCACCTGTTCGGGGTGCCGCTGTCGGCCTTCATTACCGAGCACGCCAATCTGCTGGCCCGATATGGGGACATCTCCCGGTGGCAGATCGCCGTGGTGGCGGTGCCACTGACCCTGGTGGCCGGCGTCCTCACCCACCTCACCGCTAAGCACTCGGTGGAGCGGCAGAACGCGGCGCAGCTCGCCGCTAACCCGCAGGCTGCGATCATGAACAAGCTCATGGTGTACCTGTTCCCGCTCGGGGTGGTGGCTGGTGGCCCGTTCTTCCCGCTGGCGATCCTGCTGTACTGGCTGTCGAACAACCTGTGGACACTGGCTCAGCAGCGGCTGGTCTATCAACGGATTGACGCCGAGGACGCCGAGAAAAAAGAGGCTGTGATCGCGCAACGCCAAGCGCTGGGCCCGCGACCCGGCCAGAAGCCGATCCGGCGCAAGTATGACGTCACCAGCGCCCCCGCTGGTTCAGCCGGCAGCGATACCCCGCGAGGTTTGGACGCAAAGCCAGAATCAGGCTCGGTGGAGTCGAACGGGGTTGGTTCCAACGGGGTTGGCCCGACTGGGGTTGGTTCGACTGGGGTTGGTTCGACTGGGGTTGGTTCGACTGGGGTTGGTTCGACTGGGGTTGGTTCGACTGGGGTTGGTTCGACTGGGGTTGGTTCGACTGGGGTTGGTTCGACTGGGGTTGGTTCGACTGGGGCTGACTCCCAGGGAGCCGGACCGGCGGCGTCTGGATCGAAGGATGTTAGTCGGGAGTCAGCTGGGTTGCCCAACGCTGGGTTGCCCAAGGACGAAGGGTTGACCAACGACCAGGGCACCGAGCGCGCCCCGACGCCTGGCATGATCCAGCAGCGACCGAGGCCGGGGAAGAAGACGAACCGGAAGCGCCGCTGAGGGCGCGATCGCCTGGAGAGGAGACAGTTGTGGCGGAGACGCTGGCGACTGAGGCAGTGGTGACCGAGCCAAATTCACCGGTTGACCGTGCTTCGCTGGTTGATGGTGAGGTCGGGGCTGCCCGGTCGGTGCGCAACGCGTCGGCGAGCGAGGAACTTCTCGTTCAGGAAGGCGACGTTGCGGGCGACTATCTCGAACGACTGCTCGACCTAGTGGACTACGACGGTGACATCGATCTCGACGTCGATGCTGGTCGCGCCATGGTGAGCATCGATGGCGGAGAAGACTTAACGAAGCTGGTGGGGCCGCATGGCGCGGTCCTCGAGGCGCTTCAGGAGCTCACCCGGCTGGCGGTGCAGCAACAGACCGGGGCTCGTAGCCGGCTGATGCTCGATATCGCGCAGTGGCGGTCCGCTCGCCGTCATGATCTCAGCGAGCTGGGCCGATCGCTCGCAGAGCGGGTGCGCGACGGCGGTGAGCCGGCCCGGTTGCAGCCGATGACCCCCTTTGAGCGGAAGATCGTGCATGATGCGGTGGCGGAAGTGGACGGTGTGCACAGCGAGAGTGACGGCGAGGAGCCGCAGCGCTGCGTCGTGGTGTTTCCCTCCACCTGATCTGCTCTTCCCTGATCTGCGTTTCCCCGATCTGGGCCTCCCGGATTTGGGCTTGCCGTGGGTGAGTGCTGGGCGTTTCACGTGAAACATCCGGCACTCACCCACGGTCAGGTAGTTGCCCAAGCGGTATTCGGTGATAGGTACCCGCTCGCGGAGCGGTACGCTGCGCTGCTCGCCGGATCCGGGGTTGGTAGAGGACTGATCGGTCCCCGGGAAGCGGATCGCCTGTGGGAACGCCACCTGCTTAACTCCGCCGTGCTTGGTGAGCTGGTACCTGAAGGCGCTCGGGTGCTTGACGTAGGCTCCGGCGCGGGCCTGCCGGGAATACCGCTGGCGCTCGCCCGGCCGGACCTGGCGATCGTCCTGCTGGAGCCGATGGCCCGGCGGGTGGTGTGGCTCGAGGAGGTGGTCGCCGTGCTCGGTCTTGCGATCTCAGTGCATCGCGGTCGCGCCGAAGACCAGTGGGTACGCGATGAACTTGGTGGTAACGACATCGTGACAGCCCGGGCGGTCGCGCCGTTGGGACGGTTGGCGGGTTGGTGCCTTCCACTGGTCGCACCGGGCGGGCGACTGCTCGCGGTCAAAGGCGTCAGTGCGGAGCAGGAGGTTGTTCGGGACCTCGACACGGTGCGGACCGCCGGAGGGGTGGTAGTGGAGATCATGCGGTGTGGTGCCACCATCGTGCAGCCGCCGACGACGGTCATCGTGGTGTCTCGGCTGGCCCAGCGTGTCATTCGTCCGGCAAGAGCGCGAAGAAGGAAGGATCGGTGAGCGTGAGCCCCCCGAAATGGCCCGAAAGTGGGGCGTGGTTTGGCGGTGCCGGACCGGGTGGTGCCGCGCCAGATGCGTCCAGCGCGGCAGCTGCGTCACATTTTGCTGTTTCACGTGAAACCGTGTCGCAGGACAGTGCGTTAGGTAGCCCGGTGTCAAGTAGCCCGAAGCTGCGGCATGCCCGCGCTCGCCCGGTGCTGTCGCCCATACCCGTGCCGTCGCCCACACCCGGGCCATCGATCGGACCCGCGCCGTCGATCAGACAGACTGGAGCCAGTCAGGTGTCCTGCGCTCCCGGTACCTCTCCGGAAGCTCCCGGTGTCTCCGGAGGTGTCTCGGCCAGTGCGTTTCCCGTTGAGGCTGCGTGGACCCCGATTGCGGAGGAGGCGGAACGGGCGACTCGGGTGAAGCACCCCACCGACCGGTTACCCCGTCCGGTCCGGCGGCGGGTACTCGCGGTGGCCAACCAGAAGGGCGGTGTCGGCAAGACCACGAGCACGGTCAATCTTGCCGCTGGGCTGGCGCTACAGGGACTGCGCACGCTCGTGGTCGACCTGGACCCGCAGGGAAATGCCTCGACCGCGCTGGGAATCGAGCACCGCGCCGGCACGCCATCGGTGTATGAGGCGTTGCTGGGCGAGATCGGGATGGTAGACGCCGTTGCGGTGAGCCCGCAGTCGTCGAACCTGCTCTGCATCCCCGCCACCATCGACCTGGCCGGTGCCGAGATCGAGCTGGTGTCCATGGTGGCCCGAGAGTCGCGCCTGTCAAGGGCACTGTCCGGCGTGGTACTCGAGGAGTTGGGCGTCGACTACGTGTTTATCGACTGCCCTCCCTCGCTCGGGCTGCTCACAGTGAACGCGCTGGTCGCCGCGCCCGAGGTGCTGATCCCTATTCAGTGTGAGTACTACGCGCTGGAAGGGCTTGGGCAACTGCTTCGTAACATTGAGTTGGTTCAGGCGCACCTCAACCCCGTACTGACGGTATCCACCATCTTGTTGACGATGTATGACGGGCGCACAAAGCTGGCCGACCAGGTCACCGCCGAGGTCCGCCAGCACTTCGGCGACCAGGTGCTGCGCACCGTGATCCCCCGTAGCGTGAAAGTCTCCGAAGCGCCAGGCTTCGGGCAGACCGTGCTGGCCTACGACCCTGGCTCCCGTGGAGCGTTGAGCTATCTGGATGCCGCGCGGGAAATCGCGCTGGACCGTGGCAATGCGGACCATGCCAGCCAGGACCGTGCCAATCAGGACCATGACTGTCTGGGCGATGGTCATCCAAGCGACCGCGAGGTGTCCCGCTGATGCCCCCCGGCAGCGCACTCCCGCACGTGCCTGGATCCCCCGCGCCTGGATCCCCCATGCCGGGAGCCGCAATTCCGGCAGCACAGCGTAAGGGTGGACTTGGCCGCGGCCTGGCCGCGTTGATCCCTACCGGACCGGTCGGCACCGCAGGCGATTCAGCGCCGCAGCTGCGTCAGGATGGCAGCCCAGACGGTCGCCCGGACGCCGTGGCTGGTCGGGTCGCCGGGGCGGTCTACCAAGAGCTGCCGATGGGGGCCATCGTGCCCAATCCCCGGCAGCCCCGGCAGGCGTTCGACGAGGAGGCCCTGGCCGAGCTCGCGCACTCGATCCGGGAATTCGGGCTGCTGCAGCCCATCGTGGTTCGCCCACTGCCGGCTGAGCCGGTGATAGGGCAGCCTGGTACCGGCCGCTACGAACTGATCATGGGTGAGCGGCGGTGGCGGGCAGCGCGGCAGGCCGGGCTGGATCGCATCCCGGCGATCGTGCGAGTTACCGCCGACGACGCGATGCTCCGCGACGCGTTGTTGGAGAACATCCACCGGGTCCAGCTCAATCCGTTGGAGGAGGCGGCCGCCTACCAGCAGCTGTTGGAGGACTTTGGTGTGACGCACGAGCAGCTGGCGTCGCGGATCGGGCGCAGCCGCCCGGTCATCACCAACACCATCAGGTTGCTCAAGCTGCCGGTTGCGGTGCAGCGGCGGGTCGCGGCCGGAGTGCTCTCCGCCGGGCATGCCCGAGCACTGCTCAGCTTGGCGGAGCCGTCCGCCCAGGAGGCCCTAGCGGCGCGGATTGTGGCCGAAGGGCTGTCGGTCCGCGCCACCGAGGAAGCGGTCACGCTCAGCCGCACGGAGCCCAGCCAGACCCGCCCGAAGACGGCGGCGCCCCGCCCGATGCAAGCGCCCGGGCTGCAGCACCTCGCCGAGAATCTCTCTGACGCCTTCGACACCCGCGTCAAAGTGGAACTAGGCCGCCGCAAGGGCCGCATCGTCGTCGAGTTCGGCTCAGTAGACGACCTGGAGCGCATCATCGCCCTAATGACCCCGTCACGCTGACTGCAGGGTCTTATGGATCCTTGTGCACCGTTGTACGACAGGGCCTGAAGTGGTTTGGCTTGGTGTTCTCGGCGCTAGGCCGACCAGTGCAGTGCGTGTTCGATGACATGTTTTGCCTGGTCTCGAACGTTGGAGAGATGTCTATGCCCGCCGATGTGGTGGCATCATCGTCGCGGGCTGGAAGCGTGTGAGGGAGAAACGCGACAGGTCCATCTCCGGATCCTCGCCAAGGGCGAGTCGGGCACAGATCTCACCGACGAGCGGCGCGAACTTGAAGCCGTGCCCGCTGCGGGGCGAGGCGACCACCAGTGGACCTACCCGGTCGAGGACGAAGTCGTTATCGGGCGTGTTCGTATACAGGCACGTCTCCAGCGCAGCGGGTTCCGTACCGGCGGCCGGAATCGACTCGGCGATAAAGTTGATCACGCGCGAGACGGTGACTGGGTCGTCTCTGCGCGGCTCGTCGGGTAAGAACGTCCGGTCCGGTCCCATTCTGGCCAGCCAGGGCACCGGGGGCACCGAAACGCTGCGGCATCGCGCGCACCGACGCGGCGGCTGCGATAGCTCCGGTGTGCGGCGAGAACAACGCTGGACCGTCGGTACGCACGCCGGGAAACCGGTCCGCCACGCGGTCCACCCAGTCGACCTGTGCGCCGCACTCGCCGAGTGCGGCGCCAGCGGTTCAAGCGCCTCCCGGGGACCGATATCAATCCCTCCGTGCAGGTCGAGCAGCGACTGGCCAGCCTCATCTTCTGCCGCACGCCACATCGGCAGCACTCGCCGCGCCATGTGCACATACAGCGGGTCGGCATAGGAGTAGCGGAATACGCGGGTCGGGCCGTGTGACGAGCCCTGGTGATGGCCGATCCGGAAACGCTCGATCAATGCCATCTCGCGGTCGCGCCCGGCCAGACGCCACGCGGTCGCGGCACCCATCACGCCAGCGCCAAGGACAAGACCTCAACCGACTCCATGGCGGCAGTCTACGAGCGACCGAGATGGTTCCCGACTCACCGGATCACTGGAGGTGTGCTGGTTTCTGGGATTGTGTTTGGTTTTGGGGTTGTGTTGGGTTCTGGTGGTGTGTGGTGTTCCGGGGGCGTGTTGGGTACCGGAGGGGTGCCCCTCGTGCCACCCTGGCACTTATCGACATCGGGGTGCTTCTTGCAGTACCAGTTGTCATCGTCGTACTGCGGCCGAGGAGCCGGACGGTAGATCGTGGTTCCCTTGACGACATTGACGAAGGTGTAGTTGTTAATCGCGGTTGTGGTTCGGTTGATCACCGTGATCGATGTCGGCTGGAAGTCTTGCCAGGGGGAACCAACGTAGCTGACCTGTGGGTAGGACATCGCCGCCGTCAACGGGTTGCCGCTGAAGCACTTGGCCTTCGGCTCGCCGTAGCTGTTGATGAATACTGCCGTGCCGGCCTGCAGCACCGCTGGGTAGGCGAAGAAGTGGCCGTCGGCGTAGCCGTAGTTCGTGACTGCGGTGTCCGACCGCAGCACCACCGGCGTCAGGCTGGCCACGTAGCTGGGAATGTCCGCAGAGTGGAGTCCGAGCGCATCGGCCCAGGCATCCGCCTTGGTGGGGTCGGCTCGCAGGTTCGCGATTAGGCTCTGCGCGTCACAGCTTGGCTTGTCACCCGTCTCGCCGAACAACCCCGAGGTGCTCCCGGAGAACGCGCCGCCAGTATTGGCCACTGTGGTGGTGTTTGGCTGGTCCTGACCCACCGGGGACATGAACGGGTTCGCTCCCGCCGAGGAGATGGGCTCGCGCTACACCTGCCCGGAGGTGCGCCAGACGCGGACCCCAGGGTTGGTCGGGTACTGATCATCGTGTCGGTGCGGGGGTGATTGTGATCGAATCGGGTTGGCAGACGGTGCCCGGCCCCGGCATTGTGCCGCGGGTCAGGTAGGCGTCCACGGTGGTGTCGAGGCAGCTGCTGCCCCGACCGTAGGCGATGTGCCCGTCGCTGTGGTAAGTGAGCAACACCGCAGAGCCCAATTGGGCGGCCATGGCCTGAGCCCACGGATACGGGGTGGCCGGATCATGGGTGGTGCCCACCACCAGGATCGGTGGTGACCCCGCGTAGCTGATCGTATGCGGTCGGGTCTGCGCCGGGATCGGCCAGTATGCGCACCCCAGATCCTCCCAGGCGCGGTAGGCACCCATCAGGGGGGAGGCCCGTTCGAAATCGGGCAGCTCCGCCTGCAGATCGCCCACCGAATGCACACCGGGGCGGTCCAGGCAGCTGATCGCGCGGTAGGCCTGGGACTGGTTGGAGTAATGCCCGGTCTGGGGATCACGCCCGTAGTGCAGATCGGACAGGGCCAGCAACTCTCGCCCGTCACCGGCCATGGCCGTCGTCAGAGCATGTCGCAGGTCCGGCCACGATCGCCGACCGTGGTACATGGCGACCAGCACCCCGCCCTGGGCCCGTGCTTCATCGAGCTGACGGTCGGTGCTGGTGGGCAGTGGACGGGCCTGGGTCGAGACGAAGAAACCCGCCAACTTCTGCCCTGCGGCGCTCGGGTCGGTGCCCAGCGGACACTCAGGATAGGTCACGCAGTCGGCGATGAATCGGGTGAGCTCGTCCTGGAAACCGCCGGCCTGTCCGATGCTGAGCTGGCGGGCGGTCAGGGTCGGGGGCACTGGAGCGTCGAACACGGCTCGGGCGAGGTGGGTTGGGAACAACTCGGCGTAGACCGCACCTAGGTAAGTGCCGTAGGAGGCACCGAGGTAATACATCTGTCGGTCGCCGAGCACAGCACGCAAGATGTCCATGTCGCGGGCGGTGTTCGGGGTGCCCAGGTAAGGCAGCAGCGTGGCGGAATGGGCTTGGCAGCCCGCGTCGAAGCTTTTGTCCCCGGTCACTACCGATGCCTGCTCGGCTGGGGTGGTGGGGTCCGGGTCCAGGGCGATGAACTGGTCGAGCTGGGTGTCGGACAGGCAGGTGACCGGTGCGCTACGGCCCACTCCGCGAGGGTCGAAGCTGACGATGTCGAAGTCGGCCCGCAGCTGCGGGCCGAAATGCGATGGCTGACCGAGCTGGGCGGGATAGTCTTTCTCAATGGACTCCACGCCTGATGCGCCTGGACCGCCGGGGTTGGTGATCAGCGATCCGATCCGGTGCGCGGGATCGGTAGCCCGCTTGCGGACGACCGCGAGTGTGATGGTGTCCCCGTCCGGTGTGGTGTAGTCCAGCGGCACCCTCAACGAGGCGCACTCGAAGATCTTGTCGCAGCTCGACCAGGTCAGTTTCTGGTCATAAAAGCTGCGCAATGCGGCGGGTGCGTCCGCGGCCACCGGGTTGGACGTGGTGGACTGGGAGCAACCGGAGGCCACCAAAGCTACCATCAACACCAGCCCAGCGATGGCCACACTGACCACCAGGCGCAAAAACCGAAACGGCCGCACGGCCGGGGCCGTGCGGGTTGGCAGGCATTGAACTTCGATTATCCCCAAGTCCGGGCGCACCAGAGACCCCCAACCTTCCACACAATCACTTTACTCCCGCTATCTGGAGAGTGGGGAAAACTGGGGGCAGCGTTCACCGCTGGCTGTGGACTGATCCAGCATTGTGCTGGCCACCGTCCACGTCCGGGCCGGGGAGCCCGGCGGTCTTCCGCTGGCCCACGGCGCGATCACCGCAGTGCGCAAGCTCAGCTCGGTCGAGGTCCGCAGGCAGCTGCAACCGCTGGCCGCCGCGCTGGCGGCCCGGCCGGGCCGCGAAGCCCGGGACCTCGCCCGGATGGCCCGACAAGCCGCCACCGCACGGGCGTGACCAGCCCGTTGCGCCGCGAGTCAGACCAGCCTCCCGCTCCCGTTCATGGCAAGCTGACCCAGTCGCTAGGAATGAGCGCGTCTTGGTGTCGCTGCGCAGTACCGCTGCTCGTCGGTTCGTCGGCCACATACCTGAGCTCATGCAAGAACGAGCTCAACTCGGCCGGATCGCTCACCGCTATGGCGCCGCTGTCCACGAGCATGGCGTTTCCTGGTGACATGTCCGAGAACTGAAGAGCAATCACCCGGCGGCCAAGGTCAAGCGCTCGCTGTCCTGCGGCGAGGGTGCCTCCCCGCTCTCCTGCCTCGACGACCACCAGGGCAAGACTGAGTCCAATGATGACCGAGTTTCGGGTCATCGCCCCGCCCGTGTTCCATGTCTGGGTCGGCGAGAATTGTGACACCACGAGGGCTCGACTCGGATCCCAGACGCTCGCGATCTCTCGCTTGACTCTGAAGTGGTTGATCCCCTCGGGAAGAACAATGATTGTCGTACCACCGGACTCAAGCGCGGAGACGTGGGTAGCCATGTCGACGCCGCGTGCATAGCCCGACACAGATACCAGATCTTGATTGGCCGCAACGCTACCGCAGCTGGTGGCTGCTCGAAGCCCTTCATTGCTTACTCTCCTCGACCCGCACATTCCCATGCTGGGAGCCGACAGCAAGGAGAGCTGACCTGAGCAGAACAGGACTGGGGGGGCGTTGGGGACTTGATCGAGCAACCTTGGGTACGCGCTCGTTTCTCGCAGTACCGCCGTGACGTCGTGAGACAGAAGGTCTTCCGCAACGGTCCTCAACTGTTGCCGGCTGGCGCTGTCGAGCTGCCCCATATGCTCTTCAAGAGCGCCCACCCCACGACGGCGGAGCTGGGTATTGATCTTACTTGGGGAGCCGTAGCGGGTCACGGCGAGAGCAAGCTCGAGCTTGGTCAGGTGATCCATGCGGGGCCAGCTCTCACGCTACTGGGTTGGGACGCGCTACCTCGCAGCCTGCGCGTTAGCGGCCCACTCACTCGAAACTTCGAACTCATGTTCGATAGTATGACCCACCTGCGGGTGTGACGCAAGAGGGCGGCGATCAAGAGTACGGCGTGTCGGCTTGTGGACGATCCACGGGGCGACTGGTATGGGCGGTACCCTGCGGGTTGAGCAGGAACAGTTGAGTAGGAAATGATCATGCCGATCCAGGCCACACCACCTCCCTTCAGGAGCGACAGCAGGGCGAACCACCTCGAGTCCTGGACGACCACTCACGACAGCAGCGCGGGGCACTTCCTTTGGCTCCGAACCGCCGATGCGGTCGTTGCGCAACTACGCAAACTCGCTCCCGACTACTCGCCACGCCAGCTTCCACCGAATCCCCTCGCGATCTGGACCCATGTTTTTTGGTCACCTGGTGCGCCTCGTCTGGATGTCGCTGAGCTGCTGGCTGTTCTTGGTATTACTCTGACGCTGCGCTGTCCCGTGACTCTAGACTTTGTTCTTGCGCTGGATTGGTACAAGCAACCAGTGGATGGGGTTTCCGCGACCAGTTGGCCGAACACCGAGACGGGCGAGCTGGTTTCTCGTGGAAAATATCTATATAAGACCGACGGGGACCGTCAGGCAAAGGTTGGCCTACTTCTCATGCGGAAAATGTCGGTTGTCATCCAGGGGCACCCGCTGCTCAGGAAGGCAGACATCGTCCTGGATGTTCCTGGACATGATGCTGAGAGAGTTTCTTTCGGCTCGCGTATGGCAGCTACAGTCGCGCGTGACTTCAAGGTGCCGAAGATTCGTGTCAAGGCTAGAGACAAGTTCCGGGCAGAAGCCAAGAGTGTGGACCCGGCACAGCGGGCGGGAATTCTCGCTGGTCAGTTCAGCATAGCTCATGACTTACACGGTCACACCGCGCTGATCGTCGATGATGTCTTCCAGTCCGGTATCAGCATGGGTGAGACTGCTCGTGCCGCTCGTGCTGCGGGAGCGAACCGGGTTCTTGGAATCTGCGCCGTCCGCACTCTTCGCCGATAAGCTACGCGAACGCCCAATGCTCGTCCTCGGGTCGAGGTATCCCTGGAATTCTCGTCTGAGACAGAATTCGTTGGGTCTCGTCCGCGACTCTGTTGACAGTCTCGGTGTTTGTCTGCAAGCCATTGGCGAGCAGCATCCTGAGCTGGGCGGCGAGGTCAGTCACGGCCGCAGCGGCGACCACGTTTGTGGCGGCCTGGTCGAGGGACCTTGCGGCATTGGACAGCACAGTAGCCCAGTCCGCAATGAGAACCTGGTGTGTGCGGTACGTCTCCAGCACGTCTCGGACGTCCCCGAGGGGTGCTGCCACTTCGGCCGTGTCACTCACAGTAGTCACCTGCCTCGGGTGTGGTTTGTGCGACGCTGGTATTTATCTGCTAACGACCGGCTACCTACGCGGAATCTAGCGCCCCACCCAGAGGAGGTTGTCGAAGACACGCCGGGGAGCTGAGCACCTCGATCAGGGGCAGGTGCGGGCGATGGCCCGCTCGACTAGCCCGGCGAACACCGTGCCGAGCCGTCCGCCGTCGGACTCGATCGCCATCGGGAGTAGGGATGTCTCGGTGAGCCCTGGGGCGATGTTGACCTCGAGAAAGTGGGCCACGCCGTCCGGGGTGAGCATCGCGTCGGTCCGGGACACGTCGGGCTTGAGGATCAACGGTAGGCCGAGCTGCTGTGGCCAGGGTGCGGGTCGAGATCCCCTCGGCCCGGGCCAAGGCCAGTGCTCACACCCGTTCCCGCTCGGCCTGCTCTAGCCGCCACAGGACCCGAGGCAGCACTCGCCGCTCCCGCCAGCCCGCCTCGATCCGCTCATTGACCCTCACCCGTCGAGCTTGCCAGCAGTGTTCAGGAAACTGGACGACGTAGCGGTACTGGCGGGCCCGTTGCTACCGACACCCCTTGATCGGGGAACCTGCCCGTCACTTTTATCACGCACGCTCGTTCAGCCGTGTACAGCAATACGGGTGAGGGGTCCCTGTGAACGACGGCAAACGACGATCGATTGCTGCGGGGGTTCGTGGGCTCCACACCGTTCTCGGTTTGACCGCGAGTTTCACGCTGGTTTTCGCGGGTACTGCGGCGGCCTCGACCGATGGGGCGGCTACTGAAACCTGCGCCGCGCACAACTCGTCGCTCGTAGGGACCCCGGTTGTCTGTAGGCCGCTTCTGCGAGACGGCCGGCTTCTTTCCCTCGGCGGCCGTTGGTCAGCATACAATCCTCGGAGCGACTCCGGTAGCGGCTTCCGGTTCAACAGCGCGCTGCGGCCCACGCAACAGTCCGAGGGGATGCTCGTTCGCCCCATTCGTCGGCCGTGTCCGCCCGGCACGACGAACTATACTGGTTCTGGACAGCCCTACAGCTGCCTTGCCGTCTACTCGGACAACGCCAACTATGGTCACCCTGTTGGCTTGCGCCAAGGCCACGCGGACCCGGCTGGCTTCGGTCTGTTGCACGCTGTTCAGGATCACAACATCGACGAGCACTCGATCGCCACAACAATCGTCAACAGCGCCGCTGGCATCGCCCAAGGCAACAATCGTTTCCTCTACGGTATGACCTACGAGATAGCGGGCGTGGGTCTCCTGTCCGTCGAGGTCCTCGAAGACCGGAGCCCGTCCACTGCGTCTCCCGACCGTTACGCACTGGGTGTCCTGACCGCGTACTGTGTTGGTATGACCCGCTGTCCAGATGAGGTCGACGAGAGCATCGAGCAGAGCACGGGATGAACGAACACGATGCCGAGCGGCTGGCGGCCGTCGTCACGGAGGAGTGGGCGCAGGCGTCGCCACCCCTCCCGGGCGACGCGACTTCACCTGACGTGGACCCTAGCGAGCCTGGAGTTGGTGCGTACTGGCCTATCGGTTCCCCGGTTCCGATCAGGGGGCATTCGGTTCGCTTCCGGGTCAACTTCGTCGCTGCCAAATCTTTGGGCACGAGTCTTCTATTCTGTTTCACGTTAGACGGGGAACTGCGGCAGTACCTACTGTGTTTCGATCTGGCGAGGACGCCGGCCGATGATTTCCGTGTAGCCTCTGGTGCGGTCTTCGCAGCCGTCATGCGTCTGATTGGCTCCTCGAACTGGGAGGAAACCCAACAGGGGGTACTCCCAGTGTCGCATTCCCTCACCATTGTGCTTCCAACGAAGTAGTCCTTCCGATACGCGCGCTGGGCCTGCCAGGGTCACTATGCATCGCGGGCGATAGCCCGCTCGACTAGCCCGGCGAACACCGTGCCGAGCCGTCCGCCGTCGGACTCGATCGCCATCGGGAGTAGGGATGTCTCGGTGAGCCCTGGGGCGATGTTGACCTCGAGAAAGTGGGCCACGCCGTCCGGGGTGAGCATCGCGTCGGTCCGGGACACGTCGCGCAACCCGAGTAACCGGTGCGCGCTTAGCGCGAGGTCAGCGGCCGCGGCGGCTGCGGCGGTGTCGAGCCGGGCCGGAACGTGGAAGGTGGCTAGCCCAGCGGTGTAACGGGCGGCGTAGTCGTACAAGCCGGACGTGGCGTTGATCTCCACCGCCGGCAGTGCCCGGGGCCCTCCCGGCTCGTCCAGCACGGTGACCGCGACCTCGACCCCCTCGAGGAATCTCTCGGCGAGGACCGAGTCCCCGTAGGCCAGGCAACCCACGACGGCGCCCGGGAGCTCGGCGACCTCACGCACCACGTGCAGGCCCAGCGCCGAGCCACCCTGGGGCGGTTTGAGGATCAGCGGCAGGCCGAGCCGGGCGACCAGCGCGTCGAGCACGTCATGCGCCCCGAAGTCGCGGAAGGTGGCGTGCGGCAGCGTGATCCACTCCGGAGTGCTCAGCCCGGCGCGGGCCAGCTCGTCCTTGGCGGTTGGCTTGTCCCAGGCCCGGCGGCAGGCCCGCGGATCGGCACCCACGTAGGGCACCCGCAGCATCTCCAGCACCGACTGCACGGCGCCGTTCTCCCCCGCCCCGCCGTGCAGGGCCACCACGACGGCGTCCGGCCGGCTGCCGGTGAGCCGGCTGATCAGGGTGGCGTCGACGTCCCACTCCTCGACGTGGCACCCGGCGTCGCGCAGCGCGCTGGACAGCCGGCGCCCGGAGCGCAACGACACGTCTCGCTCCGGGGAGAGCCCACCGGCCAGCACAGCGACGGTGCGATCGGTCACCGGTGCTCCTTACAACCTCAACAAACGGGGACGCTACGCGGTGTCCGGGGCGGGAGACTGCGGACCGAGCATCGTGCGGGAGCGAACGTTACCGAACGTGCGCCGCAACTCGAGCTCGCGCTCCAGCACGGCGGCGAGCCGGCGCACCCCCTCGGTGATCCGCTCCGGTGTCGGGTAACAGAACGACAGCCGCATCAGCCTGCCCCCGGGTGCATTGTCACGGTCGGCGTAGAAGGCGGTGCCGGGAACGTAGGCAACCCGTTGGCTCACCGCCCGGGCCAGCATCGCCTTGGTGTCCAGACCTTCGGGCACCGTGAGCCAGACGTAGAATCCGCCTGCGGGGTGGGTCCACTGGCACCCCGCAGGCATGTGCTGCGCCAGCGCCGCCAGCATGGCATCGCGGCGTTCCCGGTAGGCCTCCCGGTAGCTCTTGATCTGGCCTTTCCAGTCATGCCGAGCC
This sequence comes from Pseudonocardiaceae bacterium, assembly GCA_050699715.1. Lineage (GTDB taxonomy): Bacteria > Actinomycetota > Actinomycetes > Mycobacteriales > Pseudonocardiaceae. Next base: position 23,094 of record JBOHFR010000047.1, on the reverse strand, counting down.
AGGTAGCGGGACACGACGAACTGGGTGAACGTCGGGGGGCACAGCGTCGCCGCCTCCGCGGCCAACACCAGTTTCTCCCGCACTGCGTGCGGGGCCAGCGCCCAGCCGACCCGCAGTCCCGGCGCGAAGGTCTTGGAAAACGTGCCCAGGTACACCACGTTGTCCGGGTCAGCGGAGCGCATCGCGGGATAAATCTGGCCGTCAAAGCCCAGCAAGCCGTACGGGTTGTCCTCAACGATCAGCACCCGATGTTCGGCGCATAACCGCAGCACCTCGGTCCGGCGCGGCAGCGCCAGCGTGACGCCGGCTGGATTGTGGAAATTCGGGATGGTGTAGAAGAACTTGGGGGTGTGACCCTGGGCGCGCAGCGCGCACAGCACGGCGTCCAGCTCGGCGGGTACCACCCCGTCGTCGTCCATGGGTACCTGCACGACCCGCGCCTGGTAGGAGGCGAAGGTGCCCAGCGCCCCGACATAGGACGGAGCCTCGGCGAGCACCACGTCCCCCGGGTCGCAGAAAATCCGGGTGACCATGTCCAGGGCCATCTGCGAGCCGACGGTCACCGTGACGTCGTCGGGGTGCGCCCGGATCCCTTCTAGCACCATCACCTCGCAGATCCGCTCGCGCAGCTCCGGGGTGCCTTGCGCCGAGCCGTACTGCAGCGCCGTCATCCCGTCAGTGGAGACCAGCTGGGCGAGCTCGCCGGCCAGCGAGTCCAGCGGCAGCGCGGGCAGGTAGGGCATGCCACCAGCCAGTGAGACGACCTCAGGGCGGCTGGCGACGGTGAACAGCGCGCGGATCTCGGATGCGGTCATGCCCGCGGTGCGCTGCGCGTAGCGGTGCAGGTGTGGGTCGAGGTCGCGTTGGGTGGGTCGCTGGTCGGGGTTCACTCCGTTGGGGTTCACTTGAGGGTCCACAGGGGCGCCTTTTGTTGGGGTAAGAGGTCCCCCGGCAGTGTAGAGGCTAGCCACAGGGTGCCCCGCCGCCTTCACTCCAAGTGGTCATCGGCATATGCTGCGCCAGGCGTAGCGCTCGTGGAAGTTCAGGGAGGCGCCCGGTGTCACGTCGAGTGGTCGGCGTCACCTTGGACAACCTCGGCCTGCTGCCGAAGAAGTGCCGGCGTTGCGTGTTCTGGGAGCTTGCCCCGCATATCCGGGAGCAGGCCGAGGAGTTCGGCCAGACCGATCTGGAGAAGGAGGCCTGGGTCTCCAGCGTGTTGCTGGAGTGGGGCTCCTGCGGGCGGATCGTGATGTCTGGGGACGTGCCGGCCGGCTACGTGCTGTACGCCCCGCCATCAGCGGTGCCCAGGGCATCGGCGTTTCCCACCTCGCCGGTCAGCGCCGATGCCGTGTTGCTCACCGCGCTGAAGGTGCTGCCGGAGTTCAGCGGCGGCGGGTTGGGCCGGATGCTGGTGCAGGCGGTCGCCAAGGACCTCATCCGGCGCGGTGTCAGGGCCATCGAGGCCTTCGGCGACGCCCAGCCCACCCCAGAGTCCAGCTGCGTGGTCCCGGCTGAGTTCCTCCAGCAGGTCGGGTTCAAGACAGTGCACCCGCACCCGCGCTGGCCCCGGCTGCGCCTGGAGCTGCGCACCGCGCTGACCTGGAAGGAAGACGTCGAGGCGGCCTTGGAGCGGTTGCTGGGATCGGTGACGATCCACACCGTCGAGCCCAGCCTGCGCCCAGCCTGACGGCGCGTGAGTCCTGAAAGCCGTGACTGTCGGGGTGATAGGGCACCATGAGCGTGCCGACACGGGAGGCAGGATGAGCAGCGGATTTGAGACTCGGCCGGGCGCCACCACGTTCGACCTCGACGACCTGGTCGGCCTGGCCTGGAGCGGGCACATCCGGGTCCCGCACTTCCAGCGAGATTTCCGCTGGACTCGCCAAGACGTCATTCGCCTGTTCGACAGTGTTGTCAAGCGGTATCCGGTCGGCAGCCTGCTGCTCTGGCGGCGGCCGGCGCCTGCGCAGCGGCTTACTCTCGGTGCACTCCAGTTCGATGCACCGAAGGTCGATCAGGCGTTATGGGTGGTCGATGGCCAGCAGCGGGTCACGAGCCTCGCCAACGCGCTGCACCCGGACGGGGCGCGGGATCCGCGGTTCAACCTCGGTTACGACGTGCGAGATGACCAGATCGTGAACCGGCCCGTGACCGACGACCCGTACGTGATCCCGCTGCCTACCCTTTTCGACCTGGCCAAGGTGCTGGACTGGTTCGCCACTTACCCCGAGGTCGGCGATTACCGAAGCAAGGCATTCGAGCTCGCCAAGCACTTACGCCAGTTCTCGATTCCGGCCTACCAAGTGGCGCAGGACGACACGAACGCGCTGAGTGACATCTTCGACCGAATGAACAACTATGGCACGCGGCTGAGCCGGGCGGAAATCTTCTCCGTGCTCAATGCCGGCAGTGAGTTCGACGCCGAAGACTCCCTGACCGTCGACCAGATCGCCGATCACCTGGAGGACCAGGCCGGTTTCGGCCGGGTCGATGCCGACACGGTGCTCCGTGCCATCTTGGCTCGTCGCGGACCAGACGTGCAACGGGAGATCCGGCTCGAATTCGACGACGACCGGCGTGGTGATCTCGAATTCCGCAACGAGGATCGTGACTCCGCGTTCGCGGCGGGAGAGGAGGCGCTGTTCCGGGCCGTGCGCTTTCTGCAGTCGATCGGAGTTCCCCATGTCACGCTGCTGGCCTACCGTTACCTCCTCGTCGTCCTGACGAGGGTCTTCGCCCACTATCCCGAGCCCGATCCGGCGAATCTAAGGCTGCTGGGTCGCTGGTATTGGCGCGCGGCCGTGCTCGGTCCGGAGATCTTCAAGGGCGGCACCGCCGGTGCCGTGCGAATCCTGGGCACCAGGGTCAGACCCGGCGATCTCACCGGGTCGGTAGGGGACCTTCTCAGCGTGCTCGACAACGAGCACCAGGTCACGGTGCCCGACCTGCGCCGATTCCGGACCAATGAGGCCACCGCGAAGATTACTCTGTGCTCCTGGTGGGAACTTGGCCCCCGCAGCCCGGACACTGGCGCTCCGTTCGAGCTGCCGCAGCTCACCGAGGCGTTGTTGGATCGGGGGACCGCTGCGGACGCGGTGGGCGTGTTCGTCGCCCGGAGATCCGTCCCTGAGCCCTACCGCCTCTGGGCGTCGAACCGAGCGCTGGTGCCGGTGCTCATCGAGCCCGCGACTGAGGTATCAGGAGCGTTCCTGCAGCGCCCGTTCGACGTGTCCGAGGACACCTGGGCGCAGGTGCTTCACTCCCACTCGATCAGCCCCGAGAGCGAGCGCCATTTGGCTGCCGGCGACACCGTGGCCTTCCTGGAATCACGCCAGACAGACCTGCAGCAAGTGCTCGAATCCTTTCTGCGGCGCACGTGCGAGTGGGGTTTCGAGAACACTCCACCGCTGCATGAGCTGCTCATCGAAGACCTCGATGGCGAGGGGGACGATGACGCTGCGTGAGATCCGGCACGCGGTGTGGCTGCGCAGCGATCGGGTGGGCACGCTGGTCCAGCGCGGCGACCACACCCGCTTCGTGTTCTCTCAAAAGTATCTCAATAACCCGGACCGGCCGGTCCTTGGGTTGGTTTTCGAGCAGAACCTTTCCGCTCGGCATGCGGCCGCGCTACGCCTGCCCTGCTGGTTCTCCAACCTGCTGCCCGAAGGTCGGCTGCGGGAATGGATCGCCGCCGATCGGAAAGTGTCCCCGCAGCGCGAGATGGAGCTGCTCGCGAAGGGCGACCGGCTCACCCTGCCCGCCTGTGGAGTAGGCGGTGATTGGATCGTCAAGCTACCTGACCAGACATATCCAGACGTCCCGCGCAACGAGTTCACCATGATGTCCCTGGCGGCGTCTGCCGGTATCGCGGTCCCGCCGGTTCGGCTCGTACACCGTGACGAGCTGGATGGCTTGCCTCCGGACGTCTGGCCGGGCCGGGAAGAGTGGGCGTACGCCATTCGGCGATTCGACCGAGATGCACATCGCGACTCGGTACACATCGAGGACCTGGCCCAAGTACGCAACGTCTACCCGGAGGACAAATACCTCGGCAACTACGAGACCGTGGCTGCGCTCGCTCACCGGGGTCACGATCTGGACAGCCTTCGCGAGTTCGCCCGTCGACTGGCGTTCACCATTCTCATCGCCAACGGTGACGCGCACTTGAAGAACTGGTCGTTGATCTATACAGATCCACGGGTCCCCAGTCTCGCTCCGGCGTATGACATGGTCTCGACCGCGTACTACCTTGGGGAGCGAGAGATGCTCGGCCTGAAGTTTGGTGGCTCGAGGCGCTTCGAGACGGTCGACGTCACTACCTTCGAGCGCTTGCAAGGGCGCCTGCGCGCTCCCCAGGCGGAGCTGGCCGCCTGCGTCGCCGAGTTGGTTCAGAATGTGATCCTGTACTGGCCCGGGCATCGCGACCAGCTCGCCGGCAATCCCGAACTAGCTTCGAGCATCGAATCCCGCATCGCTGCTGGCAGCCGTTCCTTGCTGCGCCAAGGGTAGGACTCGTAACGTGCGACCAAGCCCTGCCGCAACGCCGAACGCCTCGCCGCGACACTGCTGACGCGAGCGCGCCCGCGCCCGGTGCCGAGCTGCCGTTCGCGTGGCATGCCGCCGACCAACTTGCTGCGGTGGACATGTTCGCCGACACCCGCGCCCGCGCCGCGTACCTCCTCGACCGGATCGAGATCCTCGCGGAGGTGACCGCTGACAACCGGGTGCCCTGGTAGCCGTCGTTCCCGCCTCGGCCGGCCACTGCGGAGATGTGATGTTTGGTGCCGGTGCGGAACGGGTACCTCTACCAGGGCGAACCCGGGTGAGTCCCCTACACCCGACCTGACGCCCGCTGGGAGGAGGGAACCCGGTAGTGATGAACCACTTTTTCCCGCTCTGGGTGGTGATTACCCACTTCCTGAACATCTTCTTTTTGCTGTTGCTGGCCCGCAGTGGCCTGGAGATTCTCTCCGCGTTCCCGAAACTGTACTGGAATGACGACTGCCCACCGGGTCGGGAATGGTTGCGCTTTTCCCGCAAGGCGTTCAGTGCTGACTCCCGAAAACCCTGGTCGTCGTTGGACGAGGAGGAGTCCTGGTCGCCGGTGGTGGCCCTGCCCGGCCGCAAGAACCTGGGCATCGGTCGGCACTGGCACTTCATGACCGTGCAATTCTGGATCCTCACCGGGGCCGTCTACATCGCTCTGGTCTTCGCCACCGGTTACTGGCGCTACCTGATTCCCACCCACTGGTCGATCATTCCGAACTCGATCAAGGCGGTGGGCACCTACCTGCACTTCCAGCTCCCGAACAAGATCCCCGGCCAGCCCTTCGAGCCGGCCCAAAAACTCAGCTACTTTTTTGTGATCTTCATCTTGGCGCCGCTGCAGATCGCCACCGGCGCGGCCATGTCGCCGGCCGTGATCGGACGGTTCCCGTGGTACGCGAAGATCTTTGGCGGCAAGCAGGGCGCCCGCAGCCTGCACTTCCTCGGGTTGTGCGGCTTCGCCGCCTTCACCGCGGTGCACACCTCCATGGTGATCATCAATGGGTTGCCCAGCGAATTCGCCAAGATCGTGCTGGCGGACCCGAGCGGGAACCGGACCTTGGCGGTGGTCATCGGGCTGCTCGGGCTCTTTTTCCTGCTGCTGTTCCACGTGATCATCACCTGGTTCTCGCTGCGCTACCGACGGTTCACCCAACGCTTCCTCGGCCGAGTGGTCGACCCGTTTGAACGGGTTCTGTCCCGGACTTTTCGGTCCCGCCAGCACTTCAGCCGGGCGGACATCTCGCCCTACCACCGGGTCAACGGCTACCCACCGACCAGCGAGGAGTACGAGCAGTTGGCCAGCGGCGAGTTCCGAGAGTTCTGGCTGCCGGTCGGTGGGCTGGTGGACGCCCCGGCGCTGCTGTCCCTGGAAGACCTGCGCACCCTCGGAATCCAGACCCAGATCACCAAACACAACTGCATCCAGGGCTGGACCGCCGTGGCGGAGTGGTCCGGCGTCCCGCTCGCTCGCCTGATCGAGCGGGTCAAGCCCAAACCGGAGGCGGACACGGTGGTGTTCTACGCCTTCGACGACAAGGGAGTCACCGAGGGCGAGGGCCGCTGGGGCCACTTCTACGGCACGATCCCGATCTGGATGGCGACCAAACCCCAGGCCATCCTCGTCGTGGAGATGAACGGTGGGCCACTGCCGGTCGAGCACGGCGCGCCACTGCGGCTGCGGGTCGAGACCCAACTGGGCTTCAAGATGGTCAAGTGGGTCAAGGGGATCGAGTTCACTCACGGTTACCAGCAGATCGGCATGGGTCAGGGCGGCTGGCGTGAAGATCAACAATATTACGCCAATGCGGCGGGAATCTGATACTACGGAGGTGATCTGATGGCATCCGTGAGCCCGTCTGGGCGGGACGGCGACGGCAGGCGACCCGGTGGTGCCGCGACCGATCACGAGCTGGCGCAGCAGCGCCTCGCCGAGTTTCGCGGGGACCTCTACGGTGGCCGAGGACCCGGGATCAGCGAAGCCGACTGGCGGCGGGCCACCCGGGAGCGCCCCACCGTGGCGGGGGTACCGCCGGCCGTGAGCCGGGAGGCAATACACCTGCAGACCCTGCGGGCTCGTGGTGAGCTGGCTGATCTGCGGATCGAGACATCGTGGGCCCAGGCGCAGTTCCCCCAGCTGGACGCTGATGAGGGAGGTCGAGCATGACCGGTGACGCCGCGGACCTGTTGGTGATCTTTGGTATCACCGGGGACCTGGCCCGCAAGATGACGTTGCGCTCGCTGTACCGGCTGGAGCGTCGCAAGCTTCTCGACTGCCCGATCCTGGGCGTGGCCGCTGACGACCTGTCCACCGACCAGCTGGCCAAGCACGCCCACCAGGCGATCAGCGACTGTGGTGAGCAGGTGGAGGACGAGGTCTTTGACCGCTTGGCGGGCCGGTTGTCCTACGTTGCGGGTGACGTCACCGACGACGCGCTCTACGCCCGGCTCGCCGAGCGGATCACCAAGCACTGCCGGCCCCTGTACTACCTGGAGATGCCCCCAACGCTGTTCGGTCCGATCGTCGAGCACCTGGGCAAGGCTGCTCTGGTGGAGCACGCGCGAGTCGCGGTGGAGAAGCCGTTCGGGCACGACCTCGACTCGGCGCGGGAGCTGAACGCCAGGCTGCACACGGTGCTGCGGGAGGACCAGATCCTGCGGGTGGATCACTTCCTGGGCAAGGAACCGGTCATCGAGCTGGAGTACCTGCGGTTCGCGAACCTGGCACTCGCGCAGGTGTGGGACCGCACGAGCGTGTCCGGCGTGCAGATCACGATGGCCGAGGATTTCGGCGTCGAGGACCGCGGCTCGTTCTACGACGCGGTGGGTGCGCTGCGCGACGTGGTGCAAAACCACCTGCTGCAGGTGCTCGCGCTGGTCGCGATGGAACCGCCAGCCGGTGCCAGCGCCGATGAGCTGCGGGACAAGAAGGCCGAGGTGTTCAAGGCGATGCCCGCCGCCGATCCGCAACGCTACGTGCGCGGCCAGTACGACGGTTACACTGACGTGCCCGGAGTCGCGAAAGGGTCGAGCACCGAGACGTTCGTCGCGCTGCGCCTGGAGATTGACAACTGGCGGTGGGCCGGAGTCCCGATCTTCCTGCGCGCCGGCAAGGCGCTGGCGCAACGGGTCACCGAGATCCGGTTGTTCCTTCGTCGCACGCCGCGGCTGGCTTTCCTGCCCACCCGGACGCAGGTCGAACCGAACCAGATCGTGCTGCGCATCGACCCCGACCCGGGCCTGCGGTTGCAGATCGCCGCGCGCTCCGGTGACTCGTGGCGGCCCGTTCACCTGGACGCGTCATTGCTCCACGAGCTTGGCGAACCGTGGGAACCCTACGAGCGGCTGCTGCACGCCGGACTCATCGGTGACCACCAGCTCTTCGCCCGCGAGGACAGTGTCGAGGAAACTTGGCGCATTGTGCAGCCGCTGCTGGAGGCCCCGCCGACGATCCACACCTACCAGCGCGGATCGTGGGGGCCCAGCGCGGTGGAGTCCCTGGTCCGTGGCCATCAGCGCTGGCAGCGGCCGTGGCTGACCGACGGCTAGCTCTTTAGGTGGGTGGGTCGCGCAGGGCGGTGCGCAGTGCCGCGAAGACCTCGAATTCGCGGCACAGGTGCAGTGCGTCGGCTTGGGGTGGGTGCACCCAGGTGATTGGCCCGTGGGGAGTCATGGTGGGGGCAGCGTCGGTGGGTGAGGATCCCGGTGATCTGCGCGGCCAGTAGCACGGGGATGGTCAGGGCCACGGTGTCGGGTTCCAGGGTGAGCCATAGGTGGTGGCCGTGCAGGGTGACTGGGCCAGTTCCACGCTTGGTAGTGGACGGCGGCTACCAGGAGGTCGGTCTCGCTGTTGATGTCCTCACCCGGGGGCACCATGGCCGGTGTACTCGGTCGGTGTGGGTGGGGGGTCGGCGCTGAGGTGGCATGCTATGCACAGGGTGCAGGGCATGCCCTGGTCGGGGATGAGTGTCTCCATGAGGTCCGGGCGTAGCAGTGTCCCGCACAGCGCCACCCCAGCGGCGTCGGCCTGGCCTTCGGGGGGTCGTGGGACGAGGTGCACTGTCCGGGTGGCTTCCCCGCTGCTGCCCGGCCGGTAGCGCAGCAGCACCACTGGCCGGGCAGCCGCCACCGCTGCGGGACCCGCAGTGCGGTGACCGTTCGCGGTGCTGATCACCGGCTTCCACGCGGCGTCGGCGGTGGCCGGGGGGAGCATGAGGTCCGGCGCGGGCACAGACTCAGGCAGCGCCTGCTTGTGCTGCTCATCTGCGGCGTCGGTGTGGTCTGTCATGTCATGTCTCCAGTGGGGAGCAGCGACCTGCCCGGGTTGCGAGGCTGTGCGGGATTGTCGGGTGGAACACGGCGGGACCGGAGGCCCTCGGGATCATCCCCGGCCCCGCCGTGGGAGGGTTCCGGCCGCCGCGCCTGGCGGAATCTGGGGGCAGGATGCGCAGGCGCGAGGGCCGGAGTCCGCGCAGGCTCAGGGCACCCGTCGCCCCGCCTGTGGTGTGGTGACCACGCCCGGTGCCGACCGGTTTAGTCCCCACTGGAGGGCTACCTGGGCACACAGGCCCTCATCGGACTGGTGCAGCCAGTGATTCACCTCGACGTACACCACACAACGCTGGCGGCGGGGCCCGATCACCGAACCCGGACGGCGGCAGCAGCGGCAGCGGCCATGCCGGTCGATCGGGTGGGCCATCAGCAGGGCATACAGCGCGCCAGCGAACCGGCATTGCAGCGAATCGATTCCCTCGTCAGCACCAGGCCCGGCCTGCACGCCCTCGCGCAGGATCCGGCGCAGCGCCGTGTACACAACCCCGTAGATGGCCTCGTCCGCCGAGAGGCCACCGCGGCTCACCGGTGTCACGACGCCACTGCCTGCCAGGCCGCCACCACGGATGAGGACAAGATCGGTTGCGGCCGGGACAGCTGCGGTGCGTCGCTCGCGACGGCCTTCGCATGGTGGTCGGATGTCATGGGCCATCTCCTCTTCATGGTGACCTCTCGTCCGTGTTCCCCCAGCGTGGCGTTCCCCCGGGGACTGGATCAGCAGGAATCAGCTTCGGGGGTTTGCGCTGCTAGGGGCAGGCCGCGCGTCTGTCAGCTAGCGTCGTCTGTTGCCGTCTGCGCCGAGGCGGCCCTGTTTCGGTCCGTGAGGATCTATCGTGGGGCGCACTGATCGAGGGGGTGGGATGGCTGAGCAGGAGTCGCCGCGGACCCGGTTGGAGCAGCTGCTCCGGCAGCGGCACATCACCCTGGAGGAGTTGCGGAAGCGCTACCAACGAACTGCGGGGGTCGTGCTCAGTGAGCGGCAGGCGTACCGGTGGGTGGCTGGAGAGCTGCGCGGCCTGCCGTACCCGCAGGCCCAGGCTACGTTGGAGCTGCTGTTCGGTGAGCCGGTGGCGCGGCTGCTCGGCCCGCCGTACGGTACTGGAGCGCTCCTGCCGACCCGCCGCCGTGACGGGGCGGCGCCGGAGCGGGGCAACGCGCGGACCGACTGGGAAGGGCAGGTGATCGTCATGAGCGCCGACCGGGCTCGCGATTTCCTCACCCGGATCGAGGCATCCAACGTCGGCGCTGAGACGCTCGATCAGTTGCTCGATGACGTGCGCCGGTTGGTCGTCGCCTATCAGCAACAGCCGCTGCCCACCCTGCTCGGTGATCTGGTGGACACCCAGGATCGCGCCTTCGGGTTGTTGGAGGGCCACCAACGCCCGGCGCAAGCCCGGGACCTCTACCTGGTCGCTGGGATCGCCTGCGGGCTGATGGCCAAGGCATCGCACGATCTCGGTGTTCCGCATGACGCGATGACGCAGGCCCGCACCGGCTACGCCTGCGCGGACAATGCCGGCCACGACGGGCTGCGAGCGTGGATGCGCGGCCTGCAAGCCTTGATCACTTACTGGTCCGGGCGGTTGGAGGACTCGGTGCGCTATGCCCAGCTTGGCGCCGAGGCTGCGGCCCGAAGCAAAGGCACCGCCACCGTGTGGCTGGCCAGTAGTGAGGCACGATCGCTGGCCGCACTGAACCGGCTCGAGGACGCCCACGTGGCACTGGACAGAGCCACCGAGGCGCGCGAGCGCCTGCAGCCTGATGAGCTGGACAGGCTCGGGGGGCTGTGCACGTTCAGCCGACCCGGCCAGCTCTACTACGCCGCCGACGCGCTTGCCTGGGGCGGCGAGGCCGAGGCGAGTCACACCGAACGGCTTGCTCTGGAAGCACTGGACGCCTACGCCGGGGCACCCGAGAAGGACCGGTCCTTCGCCACCGAAGCCGGCACACGCAGTGCCCTGGCTGTCGCCCGGGTCAGGCTAGGCGAGATCGACGGCGCTGCGGAATCGCTCACGCCCGTGCTCGAGCTTCCCCCGCCGAAACGCATCCACGGGATCGTGACCTCGGTTGAGCATGTGCGCACCGCATTGCGCGCCGTGCGGGATCCGGGCCGGGACGCCATCGACCTGGCGGGTGCCATCGAAGCCTTCACCTCCGAGCGTCTGGCGCCGCACCGATGACCAAAGCCACATGGGCGAGTGCGTGCCCACCATGCGGCAATGTCCGGTCAGCGTTCTTACTTAAGTGGCTCCGCATGTAACGGCCGAAGTCCATCTCCCACCTTTTGCCGCAGGACTGTTACTAAGGGGAACGTAGGTTTCCAGACTCAGGAAATTGCATTGCCGCAGGTCAGGAATGTTCACGAGTCCGGTTACTTACGTTCTCATTAGTAACTCGGTAAGCTGGGCAAGGATTTCGGTATCGGCACCACAACAGCCTGGGAATACACCCACAGGATGGCCGAGGTCCGCGCCGAGACGATCGGCTGTCCGGCAGAATTGCTGAAGGGCCAGGTTGCTGGGAAGGTCGTCCTGATCGACGGCACTCTGATACCAACCTGCAACTGGCGACACCGCCGTGATCTGCACTCCGGGCACCCCAGGCGCTACGACGTCACCGTCCAGATCATCTGTGACGCGCACGGGCGCCTGGACGCCTGCAGCGCAGCATTTCCCGGAAGCTGGCACGACACACACTGCTTCGATGAAGGGGGCCCGGCTGCCATACTCGCCGGCTGTGGCGGGCTCATCGGTGACACCGGCTACCAAGTCATCGACGGCATCACTCCTCTCAAAGAAGGTCCCGACCGGAACCTCACCGACGACCAACACGGTTCAATGCCCAGGTCACCTCAATACGTACCGCCGTAGAACGAGCCATCGCTCATATCAAGAACTGGCGAATCATGACCACCCCGTACTGCGGCCACCTCGATCGCATCACCAACGTGATCATCACCGCCGTCGGCCTCCAAGCACTCAACCACCACCCCTCCGACCGCCCCCTCAACTTGTCCCGACTTACCCAGAAATAAATTTCCGAAAAGCTTCATTTTAGACAGGGGGGCTCAGCTTCTTCAGGCGGTGCAGGGACTCGAGGCCGGTGGGACTACCGAAGGGAAGGGTGTTCTAACCCACTGGTTTTGGTCAGCTTTCATCTTGCAGACGACGAATTGTCCGTTGCCAGCCGCAGTGAGCGTGGCCCGATATGAGAACTCGGTCATATTAGCTTCTGGCGCAAGTTTCTGCACGGCGGCGTGCGGTCGTGCGGGCGATGTTTCTTCCGCTACCGGGTAGTAGACGGTCAGGTTTCGAAATTGTTCCACCCCAACCCGCAGGAGGTAGTTTGCTACCCGATTATCTGTTGTCACCAACTGCACATCCTTGTTCCCGCAGAAGACTTTTACCTGGTTGAGCAACTGCTCGACTTGGACATCTTGCGTAAGCTCGACTGGTGAACCTTCGTTACCTTGTGCAAGTACAGGCTGACCCTCGCGACTGGTGCATTTTCGCGTGTCCGTACCATCTACTGGACCGCCGTGCACTTCGAGGGTCATCTCGGTTCTTAGCGTGTACCGGATGAACCGGTTCATTAGAGACTTCCGTAGTTTTTGATCAAATCCTTCCAATGTATCTGATGGTCGCGCTAGTATGCCGTGGGCAAAATAGGGTACAACCGCGCTAAATACTGGAAAACCGTAATACTTGATGGCCGGCTCGTCGAGAGTCACCGCTGCTGGCATATTAGCGCCAGGGCTAATAACGAAGGAGTCCACTCGTTCAAGCGCGGCGAGTTCTGATTCCCACTCATTATTGACCGTATCGACCAGGACGACATGCACAGGTCGCTCCAATCGCTGACTTTCTGTTTGGGCCAATACAACACCGTCGAGTTGACGCCTTTTCACCTCCGGGTCTCCGGTGCTCAGTGCGCCGACTACGATGATCGTGACTTCACTTTTCCCTTTCGCGGCATCGTTTCCATCCCTTAGCCGCCGAAGCGCGCTATGGTAAGTAAAGCCTAACCGCTGATCCCATTTCTTTTCGGGAATGATGCCACTGCACAGTGAGCTCGATTCTGTGAATACCCGCACTTGATCGACCTCGGTACCCAGGTGTAGCCAGTCGTCGCAGCGTAGATAATTGAAAGTGAATAGAGTGATGACTGCGGTCGTGGCGATGGCCGCCGCCCCAGCCATCGCCACGAATCGCTGGCGCTTCCCTGCGGCTGTTGGCGTAAGCTCCTGACGCTGCGCGCCCGTAGTTGCGATGCCAGGTGAGGTGGCCAGACGTTCTTGGAGGCGGATGTGCCGGAACTGGTACATACCACCGGACTGGCGGAGAAGTTCTCGGTCGCGTGCGTCTGCGAGGAAAGTCAACAGTCGCCACGGTAGCTTGCCACGCGCGGCGAGTATCGCGCGTGTCAGCACGAATCTGGGCCACGCTCTTGTTAGCAGCACTAGCAGGACGACGACCATACCTGAGAGGACGTCGATCCCGATCTCCTGAATCGGGAAAATGCCGAGCCCGGTCGTGTATCTGTCTAAGTATGTTATTCCTGTTTTTCCGAGCCCCCCGGCAATTCCCTGACCGAGAGTCGTTCCCGTCAGTATGGCGACGGTAAACGCCGGCCCGACTGTCAGGCCTGCGACGAGGCCAGCGGCCAGCGCGCCTACTAGAGAAGATCGACGATCCTGTTGGACGAAGCTGAACGGGCTAGCCTGCGCCGACCGCTCCGGTAGCGCGTTGAGCCAATTGTGTGCCGCCACCGCGAAGCCGACCACACAGGCCACCGCCACCGCCACCATCAGCCACTCTACGAGAAGACTAATGTTGGAAAAACTGACATCCCTGCCGCTGCCAATGAAGATTGTGACTGTGGCACCGAATAGCACCGGAGCAGCCACGAGCGCGACGAGGGTCGCGCCAGCGGCGAAGCCGCGACGAAGCCGGCCGAACGAACCGCGTACCGCGATTGCCATTCGTCCGGGTGCGCCGCCGACGCCGCCATACCAAAGCATGGTGCCGAGGACCGCACCACCCGCGCCTACCACGGCACCAAGGACCACCGCACCCTGCGGGTTCAAGTTAATACCGCTCACCGCAGCCGCGCCTACCGAAACAGTGATCATTAGGACGACACCGATACCGATGCCGATCCCAGGAGCCACCCACGGCGACACCAGTCGGTCACTCAGCCGCCACCAGGCCAGGTCACGCTCCCGGTATTGGTACAGATACTGGGCCAGAAACGTCAACCAACGCCGGGCCATCGTAGCGTTCCACCCGCCAGCCGGCGCTGCGGCCAGCTCACCTGAAACCAGGGGCTCAGGTGCGTAGGCAGCGTCGACGACACGATCAGTCAGGTAGTCCTCGATCGTGTGCCGAGCGCCGAACATCTTGGCGTCGAGCAGCTCGGTCGGGTCGCCTCCACATCGCTGGTAGATCGTGCGGATCAACGACACCATCAGCGGAGTAGACAGTGCCGTAGCGAGCGGACTTTCCGGCCGCTGCTCTAGATCGTCGAAGACGCCTTTCCAGATAGTGCCGTTCGGCCAGGAGTCCACAGCCTTGAGGTACGTGATGACATCGGCGACCGCCACCGGCATGACCCGCACGACCGGGGCTTGGCGGAGCACCGGAGCGCCACCTTCGATCACGTCGTCGTATTCAGCCGACCGGCACGTCACCACCACGGGGCGGTCCGCACCGATCGCCTCGTTGATGCGCCTCACCGCGCAACGCCGCGCCGATTCCGGAATCTCGTCGAGCCCATCGAGAATTGGGAGCAGCAACCCGTGGTCGAGCAGGGTACGGGGACTGTCCTGCTGGCCGTTGTAGTACGAGGTCGCGACCGTGCGGATAACCCAGTCGTCCATCGATTCCTGGATCGGGTCCCAGGACGAGGCCGCCAGCAGCACCGGCACCGGCGAGCCCACGCGGCGGCTCTTGAGCAGTCCGAGCGTGAGCAGGATCGCAAGCACGGTCTTGCCCGAACCCGGCTCACCCAAGACCACCAACCGCTTCCTACGCACCTGCCGGTAGCCATCAGCCAACTGGCGGGTCACTTCCTCGAACCTGCCATCCATACGCCCGGTCGACCAGGTCAGTGGCAACACCTTCGGGTCACGCAACCGACGAACCCTGGCCTCCTCATACCATTGATCTTGAACGGTGTTGGCCAGGTCATCCGCCAGATCCGACGCGCTCGGGGTTGATCGCACATCGCGGAAAAGCCCAATGAGGGCGACCGCCAGCGCCGCGAAAGCAACAAACAGGCCAACAACGGGAGCCAACTTATCGGCGCTGGCGAGACCATCATTGGTCATCCTCACAGCCAGCACCACGGACACGACCACTAACAGAGCCAGCAGGGCGTTGCGCACCAGCCGCCGCGACGGTTTCCTCACCTGGGACATCCCGCGCTCAAGGACCAACAGCTCTTCACGTGATCTCGCACCTGCCTCGCCGCGCTTGCCCTGGCCACGCGGCAGGTTACCAATGCCCCCATCCGCCTGAGTAAGAGATCCACACCAGCCAGCACACAGTGCCCGACACGGTGCGGCGGGCACCGGCCTACGGACCTTAACCGCGATCATGAAAGAGGACGTAACAGCGAAGTGCGGACGAAGGGCCGCCACGCCCCACGCGCAGGGGCCGGGTATCAGTGACGCGGTCGCGGATTCGGGCGACCGGCGGCTGCCGGTGGTTCCGTATGAGTCCCCGACACCGAGGTTCTCTGCTGAATGGCGATGGACCGGATGCTTGCCGCGCTCTGCCGCTGTGCCGAATGGGTGCCTAAAAGGGCCGAGCTCGGGTGCTATGAGCCAGGTTTGGGCAGCTCACAAGACCCTGTTGGCTTATTGGGGTTAAGTGGCGAGGGTGAAATTGAGCCGTTGCAGGTGGCTGGTCCGGGTTCTGTCGAGAGGTCTGTTGTTCCACCAGGCGTCCAGCCGGATCAGGTTGACCGACGCAGCGGCGGCGTAGTGTTCCAGCCGGGTCTTGGCCAGGCCGAGGTAGCGAGCGTGGCGGATGCCGGTGACGTGGGTGGCCTGCCGCATGGTGCCCTCCACGCCGGCGCGGATCTTGTACCGGTCCTTCCACTGCTGGCTGTCCTGCCCGGCGCGGGCGGCCACGACAGCGTCGTGGACCTCGCGCGGGCGCAGGGACAGTTGGCGGCCCGAGCGCGATGAGCGGGTGCACAGGTCCTTGGCCGGGCATGCCTGGCAGGTGGCCGCGGCGAACTTGACCACGGTGGTGTTGGTTCCCCGCTGGCGGCACGGGCTCCACGCGATGCTGGTGGCTCCCTGTGGGCAGGTGACCTGGTGGTGCTCCCAGTCGATGGTGAACGCCTCGGTGGTGTACCCGCCGGAGCGGGCTTGGGGTGAGGTATCGGCGAGCAGCGGGCCGACCAGGGTGATTCCCCGGGCGCGTGCGGCTAGCAGCAGGTCCGCGCTGGTGTAGCCGGCGTCAACGATGTGCTCGTCAGGGGCCAGGTCTCGGGCGAGGGTCATGTCGTGGATCGGCGCGGTCATCGCCACGTCGGGCACGCTCGCCTCGGTGGTGGCCACGTTTGTGATCAGGTTCGGGGCCTCGGGCAGGCCGGTCTTGGGGTCATCATCGGCGGCCTCGCTGCACGTCTCGGAGAAGTGCACCTTGTACCCGAGCCAGCTCTTGCCGCGTTTTTCCGAGTACCGGGCGTCGGTGTCGTAGGGAGAGACTAGGCAGAGCCTGCCCGGCGAAAGGCCATGCTCGCTGGCCTCCCGCCTGAGCACCTTCTCCCCGTGCTCATCGATCACCCGGTAGTACTGCTGCACCCAGATCCGCCGAAGCGCCCGGACCGTGGGCAGCTCGGCCAGCCACGACGGCGCGCCCGGTGCCTGCACCGCCTCCAGCAGGCGATAGCCGTCCCTGCCGTACTGCAGGGCCAGGGCCGTGCGCCTGGTCTGGCTCCCGGGCAGGCGCAGATCATCGATGCGCTGCCCGTACACCTGCTGCCAGGAGTCGTCGATCACCCCGGCCAGCCAGTCCGGGGCAGCGGCAGACAGTGCCTCCAGCGCCGCCCGCCCGCTCTCCCCGGCCAGCTCCAGCCGGTTCAGGTCGCGGATCCGCCCAAGCACATGGGTCGAGTCGGTGCGCTGCCGGCCACCGGCCTTCACCAGGCCCAGCCCTTTGAGCCGGTCCAGCAGCAGCTCAAGGATCGCCAGCTCCACGCCGCCAGCCACCAGCCGGGCCCGGAACTCGCTCAGCACACTGAAATCGACACCCTCGTCCTCCAAGGCCAGGCCCAGACAGTACTTCCAGTCCAACCGGCCCCGCACCGCGTCCGCGGCCTGCCGGTCGGTCACGTTCCCGGTGAACTGCAGCACGGTCACCATCGCCAACTGCGCCGGGGAGATCCCCGGCCGCCCCCGCACGCCATAGGCCGCAGCGAACACCTCATCGTCATACCAGCTGCCCAGCTGGTCACGTACCCGGATCGGCAGCGTCCCCCTCGGAAACGCCTTCCTAACGACCCGGGAGGTCTCGACTGGCACTTCCAGCCACAGCCGCGGCTGCATCGACATGACGATCCGATTCTGCGGCCGGGAACGGGGAAAGACCAGCCACAGCAAAAATCATGAACACCATCGAGATCAACATGCGGGACGCGCCGCGGCGTGCCGCGCAAAATAAGCCAACAGGGTCCTCACAAGGCCAGAGTAGGTGGCGACCGCGCCGCCGTCTTAAGGCGGTAGCGCAGGCTTGAACCCTGCTACAGCGGGCAGCGCCAGACGCCCGTCGGGTCCACACGGTGCCGCGCCGCCAAGCGCGCTCGTCGTCGAAGCGAAGGACTTCCTTGCGCGCATTTGACGTGGTCAGCGCCTCGAAGTCGTGCCGCCAGTCGCGGAGCTCTTCTTCCGCCAACTTCTCTCAAGTGCCGGCTACAACTCGACTCCGCACCGGGATGGTGAACGACGCGGCCAGCCCGAGGACTCCGGCTGTCCGGCATCCTTCCGAGGTGGCCAGGGGCCTGTGAGGGCAGGGCCATCGACCTCGGGTATTCATGTCGGGTTTTTGATCATGAGTTTTCGAGGTGTCTGGACGTGGAAGGGTGCCTCTGATCTGGGAGAATACGGATTGTCGAGGTCTGCATGAACCCGAGGAAGGGACACCTTTGAGGTGAAGGCTACAAGCATCCGGCGAGTGGTCGGTGATGCCGCGCTGGTGTGGTCGCGGGGGCTCAAGGTCGAGGTCGGTGGGGCCGGGACGGTCGCTGCGGCGGGGGTGGTGCTGTCGCGGTTGTTGGCTGACCGGCTGGGCTTGACGACGGGTCTGGCTGAGGTGGTGGCGCGGGCGGGGTTCGTCTCGGTCCGGCATCGGGGTCGGGCGTTGGTGGATGCGGCGTGCGCGTTGGCGGCTGGGGCGACGTGTCTGTCGGACGTCGAGGCGATGACCGCGCAAGAGGAGATCTTCGGTCCCGGGGGTGGGGTGTGGGGATTCCACGATGTTGCGGGCGCTCGACGAGCTGGCCGAGCGACTCGGCGGTGACGGGTTGCCCGGGCGGCTGTTGGCCCGGGCCACCGCGGCGGCGCGGGCCACGGCGTGGGCGGCGATCGTGGCCCGGCGCGGGCAGCTGCTCGCGGTGGCGGTCGCCGGCAAGGATCTGACCCGACCCGCTGCCGAGCCCGGTGGGAGGCCGTGGCCGGTGCTGGTGGTCCGGCTGGACGCCACTTTGATCGAGGCAGCCAGCCCCAAGGCCCAGGCGGCGGGACACTTCAAGGGCGGGTTCGGCTTTCATCCCTTGACCAGTTGGTGCACCAACATCGGAGACGCGTTGGTGGTGATGCAACGCCCGGGCAACGCCGGCTCGTTCACCGCCGCCGATCACCTCGCGGTCCTGGCGGCGACGTTCTCCCAGATCCCCGCCCAGTGGCGGACTGACGTGCTGGTCAGCATCGACGGCGCGGGCGCTTCCCACGACGTCATCGACTACCTCACCGCGTTGAACACCGCAGCCCGCCACGGCCGACGCGGTCGCCGGGTGGAGTACACCATCGGCTGGCCGGTCGACGAACGGACCCTGGCCGGGATCGAGCAACTACGCCCCAGCGACTGGGGTGCCGCGGTGCACACCGACGGCGAGGTTGACCACGCCGCGCAGGTGGCTGACCTGACCGGGATCCTGCGCCACGCCCCGGGCGGGGACCGGTTGGTGACCTGGCCGGCCGACATGCGCGTCCTGGCGCGGCGCACCCCGCGCCCGCTCGGCAAGCCGGCCAAGCTCGGCGAGCACCCCGAGTGGGAGTACGGCGCGTTCGTCACCAACACCCCCGCCGGGCAGGTCCAGTTTCTCGACGCCCCACATCGCACCCAAGTCACGTCGAGGAGCGGATGAAGCAGTTCAAGGCCTGCGGCGCCCGCAATTTGCCCTCGATCGACTACGGCCGCAACACCGCCTGGCTGCAACTAGCCGCCCTGGCTACCTCGCTGACCGCCTGGCTGCGCCACCTCGGACTGGACGGCGACCTGGCCAAAGCCTCCACCAAGACGCCGCGGTTTCGGCTCCTGTCCGCCCCAGCCCGCCTGGTCAGCCACTCCCGGCGCCGAATCCTGAAGATCCCACCCGGCTGGAAATGGTCCGCAGAACCCGGCCGACCGTGGAACCCGGCGCCCACCCGAGCTCCCTCGGGCAACCCACCGTGCCCACGATCGTCATCACACCACAAAATGATCCACAAATCAGACGATCATGAAGCAGTGGACCAACGTGAATGATCTAGGCCTATCTGTCCGGGAGTTCATTGATCGTTTCCGCGTTGCGGCGGTCGAGTGCGGGGAAGGTAAGGCGCACGTCTCGGAGCGTCAGGCGAAGCGATGGCTTGCTGGGGCGTCTGACCTGACGGATCCGCTCTCAGGTCACCCGAGCCACTCGGTCAAAATGTCACGCAGCGCCTTGGCGCTTTTTTCTTCGAAGGTGATCAGGCATTCGCCCGTGACATGCGGATCGAACACCACCGAGTCGCCTTGCAGGCTCACCATGAGGTTGGCGAAACCCATCGGGCCCCGGTGCAGCCCACACGTCGCGGGGATCGCCTTACGGCGACCCGTACTTGGACGGTTGGCATGATTATACAGTTCCATGATGATTCCTTTCCGTGGTGTGGGAGGAACGGAGCTACTCAGCTGGTGTGCGTGCTGGTGGCAGCCAGGGTGGGTGGCGTGCCGGCGGTCATGACGGGCGCCCGATCCGTTTCGCGAGAGTGCGGGCGGCGTCGTTAGTGATGAGCACGCCGAGGCCGGCCACCCCGTGCGGGTAGAGCACCCAGCCGCTCCGTTTCCAGTCGCGGATGGCGATCACGGTGCAGGCGCCGCTGCCGTCGATGAGGTGTCCTTCCACGGAGCACCGTTCTTGGTCGCGGTGAGACAACTGGTGTGGCCCGTCCGGTTCTGGTGGCTGTTTCGTGGTGACCTCTCGTCCGTGTTTCCCCAGTGCGGCGTTCCCCCGGGGACTGGATCAGCAGGAATCAGCTTCGGGGTTTTGAGTTGCCATGGGCAGGCTGCGTGTCTGCCAGCTGGCGCCGTCTGTTGCCGTCTGCGCCGAGGTGGCCCTGTTCCGGCCCGCGAGGATCTATCGTGGGGCGCACTGATCGAGGGGGTGGGATGGCCGAGCAAGAATCGCCGCGGACCCGGTTGGAGCAGCTGCTCCGGCAGCGGCACATCACCCTGGAGGAGCTCAGGAAGCGCTACCAACGAACCGCAGGGGTTGCGCTCAGTGAGCGGCAGGCGTACCGGTGGGTGGCCGGAGAGCTGCGCGGCCTGCCGTACCCGCAGGCCCAGGCTACGTTGGAGCTGCTGTTCGGTGAGCCGGTGGCGCGGCTGCTCGGCCCGCCGTACGGCACCGGGGCGCTCCTGCCGGCCCGCCGCCGTGACGGGGCGGCGCCGGAGCGGGGCAACGCGCGGACCGACTGGGAAGGGCAGGTGATTACCATGAGCGCCGACCGGGCTCGCGACTTTCTCAGCCGCAACGAGGCATCCAACGTCGGCGCCGAGACGCTCGACCAGTTGACCGATGACGTGCGCCGATTGGTCGTCGCCTATCAACAACAACCGCTGCCCACCCTGCTCGGTGATCTGGTGGACACTCAGGATCGTGCCTTCGCTTTGTTGGAGGGACACCAACGCCCGGCGCAGACGCGGGATCTCTACCTGGTCGCCGGGATCGCCTGCGGGCTGATGGCCGAGGCGTCGCACGACCTCGGCGCCACCCATGATGCGATGACCCAGGCCCGGGCGGGCTATGCATGCGCGGACAACGCCGGTCACGATGGGCTGCGTGCCTGGATTCGCGGCCTGCAAGCCGGGATCGCCTACTGGTCCGGGCGGTTGGAGGACGCGGTGCGCTACGCCGAGCTTGGCGCCGAGGCCGCAGCCCGCAGCAGAGGCACCGCCAACGTGTGGCTGCCCAGTAGCGAGGCACGATCGTTGGCCGCGCTCGGTCGACTCGCGGACGTTCGCGCCGCCATTGCGCGAGCCAACGAGGCATGGGACTGGGTACAGCCCGACGAGCTGGACAGCTTCGGTGGGGTGTGTACGTTCAGCCGACCACGCCAGCTCTACCTGGCTGCCGATGCACTTGCCTGGGGAGGCCAACCCACGGCTTCCGAGACCGAACGTCTCGCGCTTGCCGCATTGGAGGCCTACATAGATTTGCCACCCGGACAGCGAGCTTTCGGAATGGAGGCGGGTGCTCGCACCGTGCTGGCCGTCGCTCGGGTGCTCCGACGGGAAATTGAGGGCGCAGCCGAAGCCCTCAGCCCGGTGTTCGAGCTACCGCCAGCGAAGCGCATCCACGGCATCGTGGCTTCGGTCGAGCATGTACGCACCGCATTGCGCGCAGTGCGGGATCCTGGCCGGGACGCCACCGAGCTGGCAGGTGCCATCGAGGGCTTCACCTCCGAGCGTTTGACGCACTAATGATGACCGACACCGTGCAGCACGGGGTGCGGCTGACCGGAGACTAAGGTACGGCTGCGCGAATTCCGAACTGATGACCTCGACGACACCGACGCCATCCTTGGTGATGACCGGGTGACCCGGTGGCTGTCCTTCGACTCCCGAACCCGCGAGCAGCAAGCCGAGATGCTCACCGGTGCCATCGAACGCGCCCAGCACACCCCCCGCACCGAGTACTACCTGGCCGTCACCACTCATACCGATGACCGGCTGATCGGGTTCGTCCGGCTGGGTATTGGCGGCGTGCAGGCAGCCAAACTCGGTGCAGCGATCGCTGCGGCCCACTGGGGCCACGGCTACGCCCTCGACGCGACTCGCACCATCATCAACTTCGGGTTCGCCACGCTGGGGCTGCACCGCATCTCCGGAGCCATCGGGCCCGACAACGCCGCATCGATCGCCCTCGTCACCCGGCTCGGCTTCACCCAGGAAGGCCGACTACGCGATCACGTATTCACCAACGGCGCGTGGCGTGACTCCATCCTGTACTCCCTACTCGTCCACGAATGGAAACCACCTGGGGCTCCTCCAGGATGGGTGGCTTGAAGCCGCGACCGGCGTGTCGTTGACGGGGTATCTGGCCGACATCCTCGCGAAGGGAAAGCAGTGACCGCCCAACCCGCTACCGACTGGGCTCCACGGGGCGCAGCGGCTCGCCGACCTACTCGCCACCCAAGGCGATGTACACCATCCCGCATGGCGCAGCGCCGTGGCCGCCATACCCCGCCACGTGTTCGTGCCCGCCGCCTACCGGCAAGACAACACCGGTATGTGGCAGCCGGTGGACGTGACCTCTCCGAGTGGGCTGGATCTGGTTTACTCCCCGACAACTCTCGTCACAGCATTGGTCGATCGGGGAACGCATCAGGAATCCGTCTCCAGCAGCACCAAACCGGATCTCATGCTGCGCATGCTCGAAGCCCTCGATATCCACGACGGACATAAAGTACTCGAAATCGGCACCGGCACTGGATACAACGCCGCGGTGCTCTCGCGTCGACTCGGTGAGAACCTGGTGTTTTCCGTCGACATCGACATCGAACTCGTCGACAGCGCCCGCAGTCGACTCCACAACATCGGATTTCGGCCGACCCTGGTCACAGACCTCCTGGAGTAGCTTCTTGATCAAGCTCTGACCTGGGGCGCCCGTAAGGCGTTCGCAGGAAAATCTTGTGAATATCTTAGGCCCGCGAAAGACCGGGTGGTGCCCGTGAGGCGCGTG
>JBOHFR010000046.1:22373-45783 GCA_050699715.1 Pseudonocardiaceae bacterium | reverse complement strand
AGCAGCTCTCCTGTCGAACTCGGCAACAGTAGAGTTGATCACAAAAAAAGAGATCAACAGGCACGCCCTCACCAGCTTGCACGCCTTGCTGCCGGGCATAGCCGCAGTTCACAGGTGTTCCCACGACCTTGCCGAGGCCCTGCCCGGTGACCGGCGATGTCAGCCGGGAGCACTGGATCGTGCCGGTACACGGCCTGACCTCAGACGACCCCGACGGCACCATGCAAGCGATCGCCCGCCGCGACGGCACCGTGGTCCTCCACTTGACCTGCGGAGATTCCCGGATCACGGGGTGGCTCGACGTCTCCCGGGCGGCCCAGCTCTGCACCGGGATCTGGGAGGCCGCCGGGGCCAGCCAGCAGCTCACCGGATACCTCGGCGACGACCATTGCCCATTACCACCCCACGGATTGGGCGTCCGGCGCTCCCGTCTCCACGAGAATGCACCACTGCGACCTAGCTCCCCCATGCCTCGGCGCAGGCTCAACCCGGTGAACCACGCCGCCGCAATGGACGCTGACGACACGATCGGCCGGCGCATCCGGGGGATCCGCAAAACCCGAGACAAGTCGTTGCGGGTTATCGCCGGGCTAGCCGGAATAAACAGAACCACCCTCAACCGCATCGAGCACGGACAACGTGATGTGACCCTTTCCGAGATCGTGGCACTGGCCAACGCACTGGAGATCACCCCTGCGAAACTGATCATACTGCCGATCCCCGCACCCACCAACAGACACACCGACACCGCCACGAGAGTGGTTCCGCCCTCATCCCGTGAAGCTGGATAATGGCGGCTCCAGCTCATCGTCAACAATAGCCCATTTGAGGTCGGCTACGACCCCTAGCTCTCGCTGGAACTGTAGGCAGCGAGAGCGGTGTGGATGGCGTCGATGGGGCGGACGCTGACTACACTGCGGACAATGAACGTCGCTTCCGCCCACGAGACCACCCAGGCCGACGTGCTGCGCGAGGAGTTGGTCGACAAGCTCATCGCGCAGGACGCGGTCCGGTCGAGCGAGGTCGAGACCGCGCTGCGCACCGTGCCGCGGCACCTCTTCGCGCCGGGGGTGCCGTGGGAAACCGCTTACGCCAACGACACCGTGGTCACCAAGAGAGACGAGCACGGCATCGCCATCAGCTCGGTCTCCGCGCCATGGCTCCAGGCCATGATGCTGGAGCAGGCGCAGCTCGGTCCCGGCATGCGGGTTCTGGAGATCGGATCGGGCGGCTACAACGCGGCACTGCTCACTGAGCTGGTTGGCGAGGAGGGGGAAGTCACCAGCGTCGACATCGACGGCGACGTGGTCGACCGTATGGTCCGGCATATCCAGTCCTGGGACCGCAGCAGCCTGAGTGCGCGCATTGCGGCGCATCCGGTGGGCGCACCGGATGACCAGCTACCCGAGGGTGCTCTTGTCATCGACAAGAAACACACGCGGATCGTGGTCTCCTGGCCTCAGTGAGGTCGCGCCGACCCAGGGGCAAGTCACTCGGAACACCACCATCGATGAGGAGGGATTCGTATGACAATCCAGATGGACGCGGTAGTAGCGAGCACTGTAATACCGAGCACTCCGGCAGTGGACTCGGAGTTCGATCTCGACGTCAGCATCGTCGAGTCTGGTCCGGTGGTTGCCGAGCTGATGCGCAACACCGACGACAACTGCGGAAATACCTGCGAAAGCGCCTGTACCAGCTGCCCGTAGCGCATCGGCTCGATCATCTGATTCCGATAACTTGTCGCCCGGTAGCAGAGTAACTCCGCCACCGGGGCGATTTTCCCGATTCTGGGGGCGTTGCAGTTGTACAGGTTCGTCGATCGCGACTGCGTGGGCGCGACGACGCGCGGCTCTGGCCGCGTATCGCGACACGCTCACCGCCTCGGGCGAGATAGCGCCGAACTCGGTACTGCCCGATCTGCTGCACCTGCACCACGTCCGCATGGCCGGGATCTCCCCGGACACAGAACGGCTCTGCGGTCGTCTCGCCCGCGCCGCCGCTCTGAGCTGGACCACCCGAACCCAAAGAGCCACGTGAGACGGCCCAACCCGCACGCGCTCGCTGCGGCCACTGCCATCGCCGACCGCCTGGCCGACCCGCACGTCGTCCGCATCGCAGACAGTGGCCGCCATCGGCCGCAGTCGCTGGCCAACGGCGCCGCAGGCATCGCCCTGCTCCCCATCGAACGTGCCCGGGCCCGCCAGGGTGACTGGACCGCCGCGCACATGTGGCTGTCCGCCGCCGTGCGCGACGATCTCAGCGCCGGGCCCAACGCCAGCCTGTTCTTCGGTGCCCCGGCCCTGGCGTTCGTCACCCACGCCGCAGCCGATCGGCCGGGAAAACTTGAGCGAGCGCTCGCCGACCTCGACACGAGCACCGCCACCGTGACACGCCGACGGCTGGACGAAGCCCACGCGCGCATCGACCGCAGGGACCGGCCCGCGCTGGCGGAGTTCGATCTCATTCGCGGCCTCACGGGTCTCGGCGCCTACCACCTGCAGCGCAACCCGCACCACGAACTCACCAAGGCCGTCCTAGCCTACCTCGTTCGACTGACCGAACCGCTCCCTCACCGCACCGATGGACTGCCCGGCTGGTGGACCGACCTCGCCCCCACCGTCCAGGCGTCGTCCGACTTCCCCGGGGGCCACGGGAACTTCGGCATGGCTCACGGCATCGCCGGCCCCCTGGCACTGCTGTCCCTCGCCCTGCGGCGCGGCGTCGTCGTGGACGGGCACACCGACGCCATCACACGGATCTGCACCTGGCTGGACGCCTGGCAACAGGAGCACCCCTCGGGCCCGTGGTGGCCGCGGACGCTCACGCCCGACGAAGTCGACAAAGGACGTCCCGCTCGCCCCGGACCCCTGCAACCATCGTGGTGCTACGGCACCCCCGGACTGGCCCGAGCCCAACAACTCGCGGGCCTGGCCACTGGCGACACCGCACGTCAACGCACAGCCGAGACCGCTCTGCTCGGCTGCCTGAACGACCCCGCGCAACTCGCCCGAATCATCGACAGCAGTCTCTGCCACGGCATGGCCGGCCTGTTCCAGACCGCATGGCGCATGGCCTCCGACGCCCACACACTAGACACTGGGCCGCTGCGTTCGACTCCGCAGGCACAGCACTGAGCGAACTCGCTCGCGACGGAGTACTTCGCAGAGGCGTGCGAGCTGTCCTCACCCATCACGTGATCTTCCACTGGAACCGGATCGGCCTGCCCTACGAAACACAGTGCGTCCTCGCGCACGCAGCGAAAGCAGTAGTCCTCGGAGAATGACGAAGCGCGCAGTCCACAGCGGACCGTTGAGGGATCTTCACTCGCGATCAACACCTAGTTGATGTGACCGAATCAGCTCCGGGGCGCCCGCCGGGGCGCGAGCCCGATTGGTGCACCGACCCGTAGTCTGGTGTGACCTCCTCACCACGGTTGCGCTCTGGGGAATCGGTGGGGAGCTGGCAAGGAAGGGTGCTTCATGGACGATGACGAAGCGGCCACGATCGGCCGTCGCCTGCGTCAGGTCCGCAAGTCCCGGGACAAGTCGCTGCGAGTGATCGCCGAGCTCGCCGGGATGAACAGGATGGCCCTGAGCCGGATCGAGCGCGGTGAGCGTGCCGTGACCCTGTCTGAGCTCATGGCCCTGGCCGGCGCGCTGGGAATCGCCCCGAGCGAGCTGACCAAGCTGCCAGTACCCGCACCGGCCAACGGGCACACCGACTCCACCACCGAGGCGGTACGCCTCGCCGTGGACGGGATCGAGGCCGATCATCCCGGTGGGCTGGTGCTGCCCGTGGCGGCGCTGCGCGACCAGGTCGCCCAGATCGCCCAGCACCAGGGAGCCTGCCGGTTCACCGAGGTGGCCACCGAGCTGCCCGGATTGATCCGCAACCTGCACACCACCCTGGCCACCGGCGCGAACCACACCGAGCTGCTCGACCTGGCCATCTACCTGCACACGCACGTCACTCGCATTTGGCTGGTGCACTCGTCCGCGCCCGATGACCTGATCCGGCGGGTCGTCTTCGTGGCACACCGTCTGGCGCAGGAGCGCGATGAGGTCAGCTCACTGGCCGTGGCCGGGTTCGGCGTGGCCGATATTTTGATCATGGGTGGGGCTCTCGAGACGGGCCAGGCAATGCTCGACTCGCTCATCCTGCCGCCGGTCACTGCCGGCACTGCGGGGTTCGTGGCCTTAGCCACCGGGTGTCACGCTGTGGCCGCCCTACTGGCCGGCCGGCCGGGCGAGGTGGCCGCGCCAATGGACGCGGCTGTCGAGATCGCCGGACAGTTCGAGGCGGACCCTCGGGCACCGGTGCCCGAGCCGACCGACGCGGGCACTGACCGGTTCAGGTACGACTCGTTGGATGCGGCGATATGGCGGATGTGGGTCGGGCTCGAAACGGGCGAGCCCGACCGGGCCGTGAGCATCGCCGCGAACAACGTAGCGCCGCAGCGTCATCGGCCACAGGCCCAGGTCCGTTACTGGACGTACTACGGCCGGGCGCTGGCCCGGCTGCGGGGACGCCACGACGACGCGGCGCGGGCCCTGCGCCGCGCTGAGGCGATCCATCCCCACCGTGTGCAGCGGGACCCGTTCGTCCGCGAGGTGCTCGCCGAGTTACTCACCCAGACCCGCCGTGACTCCCCCGCCGGGCGGGAGCTGCGCGCGATGGCCCACCGGGCCGGCCTGCCCGGATAACCCATCCGGGTGACTGTCACGTTTGTGTGCCACCCCCGCTTGTCATCCGGCCACGCTCTGCACTGTCGATCACTGGTCGCTCACAGGCAGTTGATCGGCCGCTCACCCCGGCTGCGCCTTGCTGAGCACGGCCGGGGCGAGCCCCAATTGCCCGCCGAGATCGACCTGCTTCCAGCGCCCTGTGGCCGGGTTGAGCGTCGAATGGTGAGGCTGGTATCTGGCCGCCCAATGTGGGTTCCGGACGAGAGTTTGTTGTTGGGCGCCCCGACGGGATAAGCCGTGATGATGGGCTGGGCGGGCCGCTCCTGGCTCCAGAGGTGAAGCAGCTCACTGGCCCGACCAGCGAGCGTGCTGCTGTCGGGGCCGTGCGCGATGACGCCCAGCTCGATCGCTTCGTCGCTGGCCGGCCGGGCGGCGAGGTAGGCGATGCATCCACCCTCATACAGGGCCGCACCGGCCCACCGCATTGCGGGATTGACCAGGCCAAGGGCACGGGCTGCGGAGAGTCGGCCGAAGCTTGCGCCGCTGTTGGTCGTGGCGAGCCACAGGTCGAGGTGCTCAGCGGGCTCGTCGTGGCGGACCTGTACGCCTGTCCAGCGCTCGTACGAGGGATGAGTGAGTACCTGGGCGAGCGCAGCCTCGTCGGGCAGGTCATCGGCGTCGAGGTTGAGGATGACGTCGTCGGCGAGTCGTACGTGATGTTCGCTCATTTCCGCAGCGCCGCGCAGGGGTACGAAACCGCACACGGCTACCCCGGTGCTGACCATGCGGCCGGGTTCTTCGAGGTCGAACGCTATCGAGCGGGTGAGGCCGCTGCCGTGCAGGCGCAGCGGCACGACGAGCCGGCCACCGACGGCGAGCTGCTGCCACCATGCGGAAACGATGTCCCATGCCCCTGCTGTGACGATAATCCTGTCGTACGGTGCGCGGGCGGGGCAGCCGAACGCGCCATCGCCGCAAAGCACCTCAACCTGGTCGTATCCGGTCGCGGTCAGGCTTGTGCGGGCTCCGGCGGTGAGGTCGTCGTCGAGCTCAATGGTGATGACGATGCCGGTGGGGCCGACCAGTTCAGCCAGCAGAGCGGCGTTGATACCAGTGGCCGCACCGATTTCGAGCACGCGATGACCGGGGGCGACGTCAAGCTGTTCGAGCATCGTGGCCACGACGTGGGGGCTGGAGGCCGAGGAGACAGCAGTGCCGTCGTCGGCACGTCTGGTCACGACGGGCTTGGATGCGTAGGCCGTCGTGAGGTCCACACCGGGCAGGAACAAGTGCCGTGGCACAGTGCGGAAGGCGTCCTTGACCCGCGTGGTGCGAAACGTGCCGAAGCCGTCGATAAAGGAGACCAGGGCCTCCCGCAACTGCTCCGGATCGGCGGTCGTCGTGTCGGTGGTCACCGCGCGCACTGTAGTCGAGTGAGAGCGGCCGGAGCCGCTGGTCAGCGCCGGGTCGAGCACGATTTCCTGCTGGAGGATGACCTGGCTGGCTGCGGTAGCCAGCAGGTGTTGGTGCTGGGCTGCGATGCCCAGTCGGTTGACGGCGAACAGCAGGTGATGGACGAGAACGGCCCGCAGTCCCCGCGTGAGGGTGCCTTGCTGGGCCAGGTCGGCGAGGGCCTGACCGGTGTGCTCGAAGGCAGCTGACCAGTCGGGCGCCGACGCGAGAGGGCTGTCACCGGTGTCGCCGACGGCGGAGAGGAGCCGCTGCACGGCGGCCAGCGTCGCCGGTGACGGCTCGTGGTGCGTTTCCGTGGTGCGGTGTGCGGCGAGCTGCGCCCAGATGTCGCCTTGCTCGTACCAGTCCGCTCCAGCGGAGCGCATCAGCCGGGTGCCCAGCAGTAGCCCCACCTCGCGACGGTGATCTGTGCCTGGCTGCGCGACGGCGAGGTGGTGCAGGATGTGGCGACTGTCGGCGTGGAACAGGTCATGTGCGAGCGCCATGGCGTCCGCTCCGCCGAACGCGTGGATCTCGGCCTCGTAGATGACTTCGGCGTACCGGCGGATCGCGTCTCGTTCCATGTTCAACCAGCTACAAGACCAGGCCATCTATGGCCATGACGCGCGCCAACTGGTCGCCACAGTCCTCGCAAGCCTATGAGACGGCGCATTCACCCTGTTCACCGCGTTGGACACGACGTTGCGGCGGGATCCCAACACCTACCGGGTCCGACGACTCGGCCCATTCTGAGGAGGACACCGCGTTCTTCCACCGCGCCGACCTCGCCCTCACACCGGCCCAGCTACGTCAGCGGCTGACTGGCCTGACCTTGTCTATCAGGACGAAACGCACTCACGCCAGACGGAGCGACGTCGGCGGGGCCTGCTCGGCCTGCTCCGGCGCAAGCGTGAGAGCCAGCTCCGTCGAACGACGTCACTGGCCCGTAGTCTGGCGTGGGCTTTCTCCCGATGCATCGGGGCGTCGGGTGGGGAGCTGGTGAGGAGAGGTCTTTCATGGGCGATGACGAAGCGGCCACGATCGGGCGTCGCGTGCGTCAGGTCCGCAAGTCCCGGGACAAGTCGTTGCGGGTGCTCGCCGGACTCTCCGGGATGAACAGGATGGCCCTGAGCCGGATCGAGCGCGGTGAGCGTGCCGTGACCCTGTCTGAGATCGTAGCGCTAGCGGGCGCGCTGGGAATCGCCCCGAGCGAGCTGACCAGGCTGCCGGTACCCGCACCGGCCAACGGGCACACCGACTCCACCACCGAGGCGGTACGCCTGGCCATGGACGCGGTGGAGGCCAACCACCCCGGCGGGCTGGTGCTGCCCGTGGCGGCGCTGCGCGACCAAGTGGCCCAGATCCACCAGCACCAGCGAGCCTGCCGGTTCACCGAGGTGGCCACCGAGCTGCCCGGATTGATCCGCAACCTGCACACCACCCTGGCCACCGGCGCGAACCACACCGAGCTGCTCGACCTGGCCATCTACCTGCACGTGCACGTCACTCGCATGTGGCTGTTGCACGCGTCCGCGCCCGATGACCTGGTCCGGCGGGTCGTCTTCTTGGCACACCGTCTGGCGCAGGAGCGCGATGAGGTCAGCTCACTGGCCGTGGCCGGGTTCGGGGTGGCCGACATCTTAATCTTCGGTGGGGCGCTCGAGCCGGGCCGGGCAATGCTCGACTCGCTCATCCTGCCGCCGGTCACTGCCGGCACTGCGGGGTTCGTGGCCGTGGCCACCGGGTGTCACGCTGTGGCCGTCCTACTGGCCGGCCGGCCGGGCGAGGTGGCCGCGCCGATGGACGCGGCTGTCGAGATAGCCGGGCAGTTCGAGGTGGACTCCCGGGCACCGGTGCCCGAGCCGACCGACGCGGGCACTGACCGGTTCAGGTTCAGCTCGTTGGATGCGGCGTCATTGCGAATGTGGGTCGCGCTCGAAATGGGCGAGCCCGACCAGGCGGTGAGCATCGCGTCACACAACATTCAGCCGCAGCGTCATGGGCTACATGCCCAGGTCCGTTACTGGACAAACTACGGCCGGGCGCTGGCCCGACTGCGGGGACGCCACGACGACGCGGTGCGGGCCCTCCATCGAGCTGAGGCGATCCATCCCCATGGCGTGCAGCGGGATCCGTTCGTCCGCGAGGTGCTCGCCGAGTTGCTCACCCAGACCCGCCGTGACTCCCCCGCCGGGCGGGAGCTGCGCGCGATGGCCCACCGGGCCGGCCTGCCCGAATAACCCATCCGGGTGACTGGCACGTTTCCGTGCCACCCGCTCGTGCCCTCCCGCCATGCTCTGCACTGTCGATCACTGGTCGCCCGACGGTCAGGTGATCGGCCGCTCGCCCCGGCTGCGCCTTGCTGAGCACGGCCGGGGCGAGCCCCAGACCAGGAACCGAGCAACGAGGGGTGCGTAGACGTGATGGATGTGACGCATGAGGTGGGCACCTCGGAGCCCAGTGGGCTGCCGGCGAGTCCCGCGCATCTGCTGACGGCCGACGATGTGCTGGCCGAGGGGACCCAGTGCGGGACCTACCTCGCGCTCTGCGGGGCGCTGGTGCCCGCGTCGCGCCTGCCCTCGTCGCTGTGCCCGCCGGGGTGTGAGTGCGACTGTGCGCTGTACTGCCCGCAGTGCGTCCATCACGTGGTCCAGTACACCCTGGAGCGTGCGGGGATCGGCGAGGACGAAACGGACCCCCATGACGAACTCGACGATGCCGAACCGGACCAAGAGCCCAAGCCGTTGGGTCGTTTTATCGGCAAGTGCGGCCACCCACGGGTGATCAATTACCGGGGCCATATCGGGCCCTGCCCCTGCGACACGTAGATAAACGGCGCTATTGGGCGTTTAGCTCAACCCGTTGAGTGTCTGGGGTAACGGTGAAGCGCCAGTCAGCCGCCTGGGGTTTACCTGCGTCGCACCACCACCGGTAGGCAGCCTCGACTTCATTCCACAACCGCCGTAACCCGTGCTGGCGTACTTCGTAGGGACCGCCGGAGGCCGGGTGATGCCGCAGGCTGGCCCACGACCTTGAACGCGGGTCGATCAGCCACAGGGTACCGTGATCATCATCGTGGTCCGGGGCCCAGTACAGGTGCCGGCAGTCCGGCACGCGCAGGCCCACGGCCAGCTGAGCGTCGTAGTCCCCGACCACCTCGTAGGGGTGCACCTCAGTCATCAAAGTGTCGGCGGGCTGGTCATCTCGAACGAACCTGCCGACCGAGACCCGGGGCACCCGCTGATCGCGCAGCCACATGAACCACGCCTTGCCGACAATCCGGCCGATGGCGCTGCCATTACCCAGTGGCTCCAGCGCCAGCAGCCCCCCGTCACAGTAGGCGTTGGCCCAGGGAGTCAGGACCCGCCCGCCCGGCGCAATCTGCGCGACCCACGCAGGAGGCACGCGCTGCACACTGGCGGTGGACAACACCCGGTCATACGGTGCCCGCTCACGGTGACCCAGCGTGCCATCCCCCGTCAGGACCGTGACCGCATCGTAGCCGGCCGCTGTGAGTGCCCGCTGGGCGTGCTTGGCCAACGCCGCGTCGATCTCCACGCTGACCACGTTGTGCGCGCCCAGTCGATGTGCCAGCAGAGCGGCGTTGTAGCCGGTGCCGGTGCCGATCTCCAGTACCCGCTCCCCTGGCTGGGCCCCTGACGCGGCGAGCATCTGCGCCACGATGCCCGGATGACTGGCCGAGCTGGAGATATCACGGCCCCGCCCGTCCGGACCCACCGGATGGCCATCGTCAACCTGGACCGTCACTGATCGGTTCGCATAGACGATCTCCAGCCACTGATCGTGCTGTTCACGGCGGTGAACCGGTACCAGGTCGTTCGGACCGTCGATAGCCGGATCGTGTTGCCAGACGGTCTCAGGTATGAAGAGATGTCGGGGTACGGCGAGAAAAGTTTCTCGCCACTGCGGCGTGAGGTCACCCTCAACGGTCAGCTCTTCCACCAAGCGATCAAACAGCCGGGCCGCGATCGGAGTGGTCAACGGCCGCGCTTTCCGGGTGGAGGCTCTCGCGGATCGATCCGAGTACCATCTGGGACCTTCCCGTCAGCTCGCGACGGATCCTCCTTGGAGTGCTTACCCTCGTTCGGATCCTTCTTTTCTTCGTCTGGATCCTTGGCCACGGTATCCCCCCAGTTCGTCATCATCGTCCCGATCGACAACGCGCTTTGCTGGTCAGACGGCCACAAAGCACATCGAACATGCGCCGTCTGGCCCTGCACGAGCATACCGGTCTCGCCGAAGAAACCTCGCCATATCGCGCTTCAGCTACCCCGGTAGGCCGGCCCGGGCGGCCAGGTCGCGCAGCTCCTGGCCGGCCGCGTTGCAGCGGGCATCCTGGAGCAGGAGGTCACGCCACTGCACGCGCTCGGGCAGTTCGGCTGTGTTGCGGAACTTAATCACCATTGCCACGAGCTGGTCGACGGGGATTCCGCTGCCGGGCAGAAACTGACCTTGATGGGTGGTGTGCCACTCGCCGCTGTCAAGGTCACCGAGGGTCTGACAGTGCCGGACTGGAAGATGGCTGCCCGCACCTCGCGGAGCCGTCGACCCAGCCGAGCACGCTGCGAGAGATCGGCGACAACCAGTGTCCTCCTCCCGTTGACAGGACGCCCGTGACCACGCGCTGAACCAACTCCGGGTGATGACTCCGCAGGTAATCCCACCACGGGGTGGCCCGGTACAGCGCGGCAGGCGGCGCGCCTCCCTTTCTTGCCGTCCGGCCACGCTCTGCTCTTCGGCGTCGGGGTAGACCTCGAGCTCATAGGCCACCTACAGGCCCAGCCGCTCCTTGAGCTCGCTCCACGGCACACTCCCGGGCGGTGGCTCACCGGTACGCAAGGTGCGCTCGACGTTGGCCAGCATCCGGCGGTGCACTTCGGGGTCAGAGTGGGTCATCCACGCGATACGCCGCCAGCACTCCAGCGTCGCGTTGAGCTTGTACAGGCTGAATGTCTCGGCGGCCACCTGGAGTGCCTCGCGGTACTGCTCCTCGAACTGCGGCTGCTCCTCGGGCAGCAGCGCGGCCCGGATCTGCGCCGGAGAGGCGTCTGAGAACGGAATCTTGACAGCGGTGGCGGTCACGGACCACAGGGTAGCGGCCTAGCGACCCTAATGAGGGTGCTAGGCCTGATCACCCATCAGGCCCGCGTCATGGTGGGCTCAGCGAGGGTGAGGAGCTGGCCTTGGGGACTGATAGTGATCCGCCACTGCTGCCGGCCGGGGCGCCCAGCACAGCACCACCAGTGGTAGGCAGTCTCGATTTCATCCCAGAGGTTGCGGGGACCGGATTGGTGCACTGGGTAGGTACGAGTGTCGGGCTGGTGGACGAGGTTGGCCCAAGAATTGGTGGTCGGGTCGACAAACCAGAGCCGTGCGTAGTCCGGGTAGTGCTCGGCGCTGACGTAGATGGGGGTGCAGTGGGGAACCTTTATACCAATAGCCAGGGAGGCATCGTAGTCACCGGCTACGTGGTCAGGGGCCACGTCGGTGTGGCTGGTACGGGCGGTGGTCTCGTCGCATTCGTCGTCATCCACGGTGGCGCGGAAACGCTGGTCGCGTAGCTGCATAAACGCGACATCACCGACGATGCGGCCCTGGGCGGTGCCGTCCGGACTCACCGTCAGGCGGACCAAGGCGCCGTTGTGATAAGGAGTGGCCCAAGGGGTCAGGATCACCCCTCCGGGGTGCGTCTGAGCCACCCACGGGTAGGGCACCCGCTGCACGGCGGCGGTGGCGATGATCCGGTCATACGGCGCATGGGGCGGGTAGCCCTGCGCGCCATCGCCGGTGAGCACAGTGACGGAACAGCCGGTCGTGATGAGAGCACGGCGGGCGTGGTCGGCCACCTCCGGGTCGATCTCCATACTCGTGACGTTGCCGGAACCAAGGCGGTGAGCGAGCAGGGCGGCGTTGTAGCCCGTGCCGGTGCCGATCTCCAAGACCCGCATGCCCGGTTCCACGTCCAGCGCGTCGAGCATGAGCGCGACCACGTCGGGTTGGCTGGCTGAGCTGGTGACGTAACGGCCACATTGATCGGGTCCGGCCGGGTGCCCGTCGTCCACTTGGGTGACGACGGCCGCCGACGCGTAGACCGCCTCCCACCAGCGGTCCGGATCATCGTTGCGGTGCAGCGGCACGAGTGTGCCGCCGGAATCATCCCAGATGGTGTCCGGGATGAACTGGTGGCGCGGTACCGCCGTGAACGCCTCCAGCCACGGTGGAGTCAGCCTTCCCCCGGCGACCAGATCGTCAAGCAGCCGCTGCTGCAGCGTGGTGACATCGGTCATTTCTTGTCTTCGTCAGATTCGTCAGACTCTTCAGGTTTGTTGGATGTGCTTCCGCTACCACCACTGTGCTTACCACCGCCGTCTTTAGGTGTTGTCCTGATCGTGCTTGCCCATCGGGTTGCACTCCGCTCAGTATTTGAGGAGGTTGGCGTCGTCCACTGAGGC
The DNA here is from genome assembly GCA_050699715.1 of Pseudonocardiaceae bacterium. Lineage (GTDB taxonomy): Bacteria > Actinomycetota > Actinomycetes > Mycobacteriales > Pseudonocardiaceae. The sequence continues at coordinate 33,170 of JBOHFR010000046.1, read as the reverse complement.
GGAGCGGCGGGTTTTGAAGATCACCATGATGATGGCTAGACCCACCACTACCTCGGCGGCAGCCACGACCATCACGAAAAACGCCATGATCTGCCCGTCCAGCGTGCCGTTGATCCTAGAAAAGGTGATCAAGGTCAGGTTCACCGCGTTGAGCATCAGCTCGATGCACATGAACACCACGACCGCGTTACGGCGGACCAGCACACCGGCCGCGCCGATGCTGAACAACATCGCCGACAGCAGCAGGTAGTACGTCGGGGTCACCTCAGCTGTCCTCCTTGGCCGTGGGTGGCACCGGTCCGGGCAGCCCGCGTCGAGGAGGATCCGCGCCAGCGCCAGCAACGCTGCGGACGTCGTCGGCTAGGCGGTCGCGTCCGGTGGACTCGAGCAAAGCGGACAGCGACTCGGGGGCGGGCGAACCGTCTGGGAGCAAGGCCGGAGTGGCCACTGAGTTCATGGTGGCGAACACCCCCGGGCCGGGCAGCGGGGAGGGGTGCGTACCACGGAACCGGGCCTCCACCCGCTCGCGCTGGGTCAGCCGGCCCGCCTTGCCGGGCTCGGTGAAGGCGAACACCATCGCGCCGAGGGCGGCGGTGATCAGCAACGCCGAGGTGAGCTCGAAGGGGAACAGGTAGGTGGTGTAGAGCATCCGGCCGAGATTGGCAACGTTGCCGCCGCCGGTGATGTTGACCCCGAGCAGCCCCACCGAGGTGATTCCCACGAAGGCCCGGACCAGCATCGCCACCAGCAGCCCGGCCAGACCGAGCCCACCCAGGGCAGCCGCGACCCGTTGTCCGCGCAGCACCTCAACCACCGAGTCGGCGCTTTCCTTACCCACCAGCATCAGCACGAACAGGAACAGCATCATGATCGCGCCGGTGTAGACGATGATCTGCACGAAACCCAGGAACGGCGCTTGTTGGACCATGTACAGCGCGCCCAGGCAGAGCATGGCCTGCGCCAGCCACAGTGCCGAGTGCACCGCGTTGCGGGCAAACACCATGCCTACACCACCAAGCAGCGCGAGCGGACCCAGAATCCAGAACGCGACGGTCTCCCCGATGCCGGGGGCGTCCGAGAGGTTCACCGGTGCTCCTCGCCCACCGCACCCGGGCGCTCCAAGGTCGGGCCCTGCACGTAGTAGTCCTGCTCGGTGTCGCCGAGCAGCATCGGGTGCGGGGGTTGCTCCATCCCGGCCAGCAGCGGGGCCAGCAGGTCCTCCTTGGTGTAGATGAGGTTCTGGCGGTTGTCGTCAGCCACCTCGTACTCGTTGGTCATGGTCAACGAACGGGTCGGGCACGCCTCAATGCACAGGCCGCAGCCGATGCACCGCAGGTAATTGATCTGGTAGATCGCGCCGTAGCGCTCTCCGGGCGAGTAGCGGGCCTCCTCGGTGTTGTCCGCGCCCTCGACGTAGATCGCGTCCGCCGGGCAGGCCCAGGCGCACAGCTCGCACCCCACGCACTTCTCCAACCCGTCCGGGTGCCGGTTGAGCTGGTGACGACCGTGGTAACGCGGTGCAGTGATCTTTTTGACCTCGGGATACTCCTCGGTCACGACCTTGCGGAACATCGTCGAGAAGGTGACCCCGAAACCCTTGACTGGATCAAGCAGGCCCATAGCCATCCTCCTGCCTCGTCGCCGGCTCAGCATTACCCGACACGGCGGCGCTCAGAGCGGCGCGCCGAGGCGGCGGTGGCGGCACTACCAGGTCCAGCGGGGGCAACGGGTAGTCCGAACCGGCGGTGGGCACCTCATGGATGCGCTGGTCTCGATCACCCTGGTCCGGATGACGCTGGGGCAGGAGGAAAGCGACAACCAGCAACATGACCAGCACGATGCCACCCACCACCAGGACCTCGCTGGGCGTGACAGCGGAGCTACGCAACTCCCGGGCGCTGGAGACCAGCACGATCCAGACCAGGCTGCCGGGCACCAGGACCTTCCAGCCCAGCTCCATGAACTGGTCGTAACGCAGCCGAGGCAGGCTGCCGCGCAGCCAGATAAACACGAACAGGAAGACCAGCGTCTTGCTGATGAACCACAGCGGGCCCCACCAGCCGAGGTCCAGCGGCCCACCGGCCAGCGGCCAGGGGGCGTGCCAGCCCCCGAGGAACAGCGTGGTCGCCATCGCCGAGACGGTGACCATGTTGACGTACTCGGCCAGAAAGAACAGCGCGAACTTCAGGGATGAGTACTCGGTGTGAAAACCACCGACCAGCTCCGACTCGGCCTCGGGCAGGTCGAAGGGCGCGCGGTTGGTCTCACCCACCATCGACACGCAGAACACCGCGAAGCTGGGGAACAGCAGGAACACGAACCACCACTGCCCCGAGGACTGGGCCGCCACGATGTCGGCGGTGGACAGCGATCCGGAGTACAGGATCACTGCGACAATCGACATCCCGAGGGCGATCTCGTAGGAGATCACCTGGGCGGCCGAGCGAAGCGAGCCCAGCAGCGGGTACGGCGAGCCCGAGGACCACCCGGACAGCACGATCCCGTAGACCCCCAGCGACGAGCAAGCCAGCACCACGAGCAGCCCGACCGGCAGGTCAGCGACCTGCAGCACGGTCTGGTGACCGAAGATTGACACCTGGCCGCCGATCGGGATCACGGCGAACGCGGTGAACGCGGTGACCGTCGAGACGACCGGGGCCAGCACGTACACCCAGCGGTCGGCCAGCACCGGCCGGATGTCCTCCTTGAACGCCAGCTTGAGCCCGTCGGCCAGGGACTGCAGCAGCCCGAAGGGCCCGACCCGGTTGGGACCCGGCCGCTGCTGCATGCGGCCGACCACCCGGCGCTCCAGCCAGATCATGAACAGCGTCATGACCATGAGGAACACGAAGATCACGACAACCTTCAGCACGGTGAGCCACAGCGGGTCCCCGGCGAGCAGTGCCCCGGTAGGTGTCATGACGTACCTCCAGCCGCGCTGCGCACGGTAACCCCATTGCGCACGGTAACCACGGCGCCATGCCCGGCACCCAGACTGCTCCGGACGGTCGCTGGTCCGGAGTTACCCGGGACCCACACCACGCCCGGGGGCAGGTCAGCGGCCGCAGCGGGCAGCGTCACCGAACCCCGCTGGGTGGACACCGTGACCGGGCCGCCGATGCGCACCCCGAGATCAGCGGCGGTGGCGGGGGACAGTAGCGCGACGGCAGCCCGGGCGGTACCGGCCAGGTGCGGCTCGCCGTCCTGCATCGAGCCGTTGTCCAGCAGCCGGCGCCAGGTGGCCAGCAAGGCCTTTCCTGCGCCGAGCTCCGGGACTGGCACCGCAGGCACCTGCGGGGGCTCCGGGCGAGATCCACGGTAGGTGCCGAGCGCGGCGAGGCCGGCCCACGCCGCAGCGGGGGTCTGGGTGAACAGGTCAACGTCCATCTCGACGGCGAGACTGTCCAGCACCCGGCAGTCCGACAGGACCGCCTGGACATGACCCGTACCGACGTTGATCGTGGTGCCGAGCTCCCGGCGGCGGCCTTCCCAGTCGAGGTAGCTGCCGGCCTTCTCCAGCGCGGACGCGATCGGCAGCACGACGTCGGCCGCGCTGGTCACCGCGCAGCGCCGCATCTCCAGACTCACCACAAACCTGGCCCGGCTCAGCGCTTGCTGCGCCAGCCGAGGGTCCGGCAGGTCGGCGGGATCCACACCGCCGATGACCAGCCCGCCCAGCTGCCCCGCCGCCGCGGCGGCGACGATCCCAGCGGTGTCCCGGCCAGGCCGGGCCGGCAGCGTCACGCCCCACGCACGCTCGACCTCGGCACGGGCCGCCGGGTCGGTGACTGGCCGCCCGCCGGGGAGCAGCGTGGGCGCCGCCCCGGCTTCCAGGGCACCCCGCTCGCCGGCCCGCCGCGGGATCCAAGCCACCCGGGCACCGGTACTGGCGGCCAGCCGAGCCACCGCGCAGTACATCCCGGGTACCTCGGCGGCGCGCTCGCCGACCAGCAGCACCGCTCCTGGCGCGCGCAACGCGTCGCGGATGGAGCCGTCCAGCGCGTCCAGGGCGGCGGGCTCACCGCCGGGCGCCACCCGCACCAGCGTGCCGAAGGTGCGGCGCACCGCAGGGGTGGTGAACTGGCCGAGGTGCCACACCGGCATGCGACGGTCGCGCGCGGCGCGGCGCAGCCGCAGGTACACGATCGGCGACTCCTCCTCAGGTTCGAAGGCCACACAGAACACGGCGGGGGCGGCGCTGAGGTCGTCGTAGGTCACCGCACCGGTGTCCGGGGTGACACCGACCACGTGCGCGGTGAGGAAGTCCAGCTCCTCGGCCGAGTGCGGCCGGGCGCGGAAGTCGATGTCGTTGGTGGCCAGCGCGACCCGGGCGAACTTCGCGTAGGCGTAGGCGTCCTCCACGGTCAACCGGCCGCCGGTGAGCACCCCAACGCCAGAGTCCCTGGTCGCGAGCAACCCCTGGGCCGCCGCCTGCAGCGCCTCGGTCCACGACGCCGGCTTCAGCTCACCGGAGGACTCCCGGACCAGGGGCCGGGTGATCCGGTCCTCGGCGCTGGCGTAGGCGAAGGCGAAACGGCCCTTGTCACAGTTCCACTCCTCGTTGACGTGCGGGTCATTGCCGGCCAAGCGGCGCAGCACGATGCCGCGCCGCCAGTCGGTGCGCTGTGCGCAGCCACTGGCGCAGTGCTCACACACCCCTCGGGTGGAGACGAGGTCGAAGGGCCGGGACCGGAACCGGTAGGCGGCGCTGGTCAGCGCGCCGACCGGGCAGATCTGGATGGTGTTGCCGGAGAAGTAGGACTGGAAGGGTTGGTCAGCGGCCACCCCGACCTGCTGCTCGGCGCTGCGTTCAAGCATCTCGATGAACGCGTCCCCGGCGATCTGCTCGGAGAAGCGGGTACAGCGCTGGCAGAGCACGCAGCGCTCGCGGTCCAGCAGCACCTGGGTGGAGATCGGGATCGGTTTGGCGAAGGTGCGTTTGGTCTCGGTGAACCGGGAGTCCGCCCGGCCATTGGACAGGGCCTGGTTCTGCAGCGGGCACTCGCCGCCCTTGTCGCAGATCGGGCAGTCCAGCGGGTGGTTGATCAGCAGCAGCTCCATGACGCCTTGCTGGGCTTTGTCGGCTACCGCCGAGGTGTGCTGGGTCTTCACGACCATGCCCTGGGCCACCGTCAGGGTGCAGCTGGCCTGCGGCTTGGGCATCGGGCGCCCGCCCAGCTCGACCTCGACCAAGCACTGCCGGCAGGCGCCGACCGGGTCGAGCAGCGGGTGGTCGCAGAACCGCGGCACGATGATGCCCAGCCGCTCGCAAGCTCGGATCACCAGCTCGCCCTGGGGCGCGTCGATCTCGCGACCGTCAATGCTCAGCCGCACATGCCCTTCCGGGACAGCTTTCGGGCCCGAGCCGTGACCGCCTGGCGCGGCCTGCGCTGCCAGCGTCATCGCGGCGATCCGACCAGCGTGACCTGTAGCGCGGGGCGTCCAGCCGGAGGTTGCCCGGCGCCGGATTGCTGGACACACAGCTCCAAGAACTCCGGCCGGAAATACTTGATGCCGCTCATGATGGGGCTGGCCGCGCCGTCACCGAGCGCGCAGAACGACCGGCCCAGGATGTTGTCACAGACGTCCAGCATGGTCTCCACATCGCTCGGGGTGCCCTCACGGCGCACCATCCGCTGCAAGATCTGGGCCAGCCAGTAGGTGCCCTCCCGGCATGGCGTGCACTTACCGCAGGACTCGTGCAGGTAGAACTCGGTCCACTTCATCACCGCCCACGGCACGCTCACACTCGTGTTGAAAACCATGATCGCGGTGGTGCCCAGCATGGAGCCGGCCGCGGCGGCGCCCTCGAAGTCCAGCGCGATGTCCAGGTGCTCGGCGGTCAGCAGCGGGGTGGAGGACCCGCCCGGTGTCCAGAACTTCAGCGGGCCGCCCTTCATCCCACCGGCCATCTCCAGCAACTCACGCAGCGTGATGCCCAGCGGGGCCTCGTACTGCCCCGGCCGCTGGACGTGCCCGGAGATCGAGTAGATCTTCGGACCGGGCGAGCGCTCGGTGCCCATCGCGCGGAACCAGTCCGACCCGCCGTTCACGATGTAGGGCACGCTGCAGATCGTCTCGACGTTGTTCACCACGGTGGGCGCGGCGTAGAGCCCGGAGGTGGCCGGGAACGGCGGCTTGAGCCGGGGCTGGCCGCGCCGGCCCTCCAGCGAGTCGAGCAGCGCGGTCTCCTCCCCGCAGATGTACGCGCCGGCGCCGGCGTGAATCACGATGTCGAGGTCGAACCCGGAGCCGAGAATGTCCTTGCCCAGGTAACCGGCCTGGTAGGCCTCGTTCACTGCCTGGTGCAGCCTGCGGTTGCAGTGCAGCATCTCGCCACGGACGTAGATGTAGCACTCGTGCGCCCGGATCGCGTAGCTGGTGATGATGCAGCCTTCGATCAGCGAGTGCGGGTCGGCCATCATCAGCGGCACGTCCTTGCAGGTGCCCGGCTCGCCCTCGTCCGCGTTGACCACCAGGTACTTGGGCTTGGCTGCCGCCCCGCCTGTCCGCGCACCCGGGGTGGCCTGCGGGATGAAGCTCCACTTCAGGCCGGTGGGAAAGCCGGCTCCGCCACGCCCCCGCAACCCCGAGTCCTTGATCAACTGGATCAGCTGGTCAGGATGGGCGGCCAGCGCGGCGCGCAGCGCGGTGTAACCATCGAGCTGGGTGTAGGTGTCGAGAGTCCACGACGTCGGCGCGGGCCACCGCCGGGTCAACACCGGCGTGAGCGTCCGCTCGGTCACCGCTCCTCCTGAAGTCACTTCTGGGTTGGTCACTTCTTCTCAGCAACGGCGGGGAGCGGCGGAGCCTGGTCGGGCATCGCCGGCGCCTGCCAGCCCTTCTCCTGCGCGAGCCGGTTGCCGGCCAGCGTCTCGGGTGCGGCCGAGGGCCCGTCCACCGCGTCGCGCAGCTGGGCTGGCTCTCCGAAGAAACCGGCGAGCTCCAGTCCGGCGCCGCGCCAGTCGGTCAGCGGAGCACCGCGGGTTGGCGCTGGCCGGTCCCCACGACGCAGCGCGTCCACCAACGCCACGGCTGACTCCGGGGTCTGGTTGTCGTAGAATTCGTAGTTCACCTGCAGCACGGGGGCCAGGTCGCAGGCGGCCAGGCATTCAGCGTGCTCCAGAGTGATCGAGCCCTTCGAGCCCGGCACACCCGCGGTCTCCTCGTGACCGACCCCGAGCCGCTGGCGCAGCCCGGCGTAGATCTTCTCGCCGCCCAGCATCGCGCACAGCGTGTTGGTGCACACGCTGACCAGGTGCTCGCCACCGGGCGTGCGCTTGTACATGGTGTAGAAGGTGACGACCGCGCTCACCTCGGCGGTGGTGATCTCCAACAGCTGTGCACAGAACGCGATGCCGTCCTGGCTGACGTACCCCTGCACGCTTTGCACCAGGTGCAGCAGGGGCAGCAGCGCCGATCGAGGCTGCGGGTAGCGCTCGATGATCTCCCGCGCCCGCTGCCTGGTCAGGTCATCGAACACGCTGGAGTCTCCCCCTGGGTTACTGGGGTTATTGGCGGAGCTCACCGGTCCACGCCTCCCATCACCGGATCGATCGATGCCACTGCGGCGATGACGTCGGCGAGGAGGCCGCCCTCGCTCATCGCCGGCATGGACTGCAGGTTGACGAAGCTGGGGTCCCGGACGTGCACCCGCATCGGCCGGGTCCCACCATCGGAGACCAGGTGGTAGCCCAGCTCGCCGCGCGGGGACTCCACCGCCGAGTACACCTGACCCGGTGGCACCGCGAAACCCTCGGTGACCAGCTTGAAGTGGTGGATCAACGCCTCCATGGACTGCCCCATGATCTTGCGGACGTGCTCGAGTGAGTTGCCCATCCCGTCGGAGCCGATGGACAGCTTGGCCGGCCACGCGATCTTGGGGTCGGCCACCATCACCGGGCCGGGCTCGAGCTTGTCCAGGCACTGAGCCACGATCTTGAGGGACTGGTGGATCTCCTCGACGCGGAGCAGGTAGCGGGCGTAGCAGTCCGCGTCGGTGGAGGTGGGGACCTCGAACTCGTACTCCTCGTAGCCGCAGTAAGGCTCAACCTTGCGCAGGTCCCACTCCAGGCCGGCGCAGCGCAGGACCGGGCCGGTGACGCCCAGCTGCAGGCACCCGTCCAGCGGCAGGTAACCCACCTTCTGCAGCCGCTGCTTCCAGATCGGCTGGCCGGTGAGCAGCTTGTCATAGTCGCCCAGCCGGGAGTCCATCACCTTGAGGAAGTCCCGAGTCTTGGTCTCGTAGCCCTCCGGCAGGTCCTGCGCAAGACCACCGGGCCGGATGAACGCATGGTTCATCCGCAGGCCGGTGAGGAACTCCAGCAGGTGCAGGACCTCCTCGCGCTCGCGGAACCCGGCCGTCATCCCGGTCAGCGCACCGAGCTCCATCCCGCCGGTGGCGATGGCCACCAGGTGCGAGCCGACCCGGTTGAGCTCCATGAGCAGCACCCGGATCACCTGGGCACGCCGCGGCGCGGTGATCCCCAGCAGCTTCTCGGTGGCCAGGCAATAGGCGGCCTCGTTGAACAGCGGCGACAGGTAATCCGCCCGGGTGACGAAGGTGACGCCCTGGGTCCAGGTCCGGTACTCACAGTTCTTCTCGATACCGGTGTGCAGGTAGCCGATCACCGAGCGGGCCTGGGTGACGACCTCCCCCTCCAGCTCCAGGACCAGCCGCAGCACGCCGTGCGTGGAGGGGTGCTGCGGGCCCATGTTGACGACGATGCGTTCGTCGTGGCGCCAGTCCTCGAGCAGGCTGTCCCAGTCACCACCGGTGACGGTGTACACCCGACCCTCAGTGGTCTCCCGGGTCGTGGCGGCATACGGATCCTGGCCGGTATCGCTGTGCTGTCGCGGAGTCATCAGGTGTACGCCCTGCGCTGGTCTGGCGGGGGGATCTCGGCGCCCTTATATTCCACCGGGATCCCACCGAGCGGGTAGTCCTTGCGCTGCGGGTGGCCGTCCCAGTCGTCAGGCATGAGGATGCGGGTCAGCGCCGGGTGGCCGTCGAAGATGATGCCGAACATGTCCCAAGCCTCCCGCTCGTGCCAGTCGGCGGTTGGGTAGACCGCGACCACGCTGGGCAGGTGGGCGTCCTCGACGTCGAGGGCGACCTCGAGCCGGATCCGGCGCCGGTAGGTCATCGAGGTGAGGTGGTAGACGGCGTGCAGCCGCCCCGCGACCTCGGTGCCGTAGTCCACGCCGGACACCGAGCTGCAGAGCTCAAAACGCAGCGCCGGATCGTCTCGCAGGGTGCGGCACAGCGCCACCAGGTGCTCCCGGCGCACATAGTAGGTGATCTCTCCGCGATCCACGGTGACCTGCTGGATGGCTGCGGTGGGCACCCCGCGCTCGGCCATCGCGGCCAGCAGCTCGTCGGTGAGCTCATCGAACCACCCGCCGTAGGGCCGCTGCGCCGGGGCCGGCAGGTAAGCCGGCAGCGCCAGCCCACCGTACCCGGAGGTATCCCCGGAGCCGCGAACGCCGAACATGCCCTGCCGGGCCCGGCCGGCGACCACCCCACCGCGAGCCTCGTGCTCGGCCTGCTCGGCTGGACTGAGCTCAGCCGAGCTGGGCTGCCCGGGCGCGAGATCCTTGCCGGTGTCCTGGCTCGCCACGTCGCTCACCGCTCCCGCGCTTTCTGCGCTGCAGAACTCTTGGGCGCATAACGCACCGAGGAGGGCACCAGCTCAGTGTGCTCGCCCCGCTGCGCTTTCAGCGCGGCCCGCTTGGGCCCCAGCGGCTCGTCCATGATCTTGGCGTGCAGTTTGAGGATCGCGTCGATGAGCATCTCCGGACGTGGCGGGCAGCCGGGCAGGTACATGTCCACCGGGACGATGTGGTCCACGCCTTGGACGATCGCGTAGTTGTTGAACATCCCTCCGGTGGAGGCGCAGACGCCCATCGCGAGCACCCACCGCGGCTCGGGCATCTGGTCATAGATCTGCCGCAGCACCGGAGCCATCTTGTTGCTCACCCGGCCCGCCACGATCATCAGATCAGCCTGGCGGGGCGAGGCCCGGAACACCTCCATACCGAATCGGGCCAGGTCATAACGGGGCGCCCCGGTGGTCATCATCTCGATCGCGCAGCAGGCCAACCCGAACGTGGCCGGCCACAACGACGACTTGCGCGTCCAGTTGACCAGCTTCTCGACGCTGGTTAGCAGGATCCCGCTGGGCAGCTTCTCTTCCAGACCCATATCAGTTCAGTTCCAGTCCAGCCCACCGCGGCGCCATACGTAGGCGTAGGCGAAGCCAAGCGTCACGATGAACAGGACGATCTCCACCAGGCCGAGGAGGCCCAGCGAGTCCGCGGCCACCGCGAACGGGTACAAGAACACCATCTCGATGTCGAACAGGATGAACAGCATCGCGGTAAGGTAGTACGCCACCGGCATCCGCCCGGCGCCCGCGACCGGTTGTGGGGATGGCTCGATCCCGCACTCGTAGGCGTCGAGCTTGGCCCTGTTGTACCGGCGCGGCCCGATGTACGGGGCGGCGGTGACGGAGAAAACCGCAAAACCGCCCGCTAGCAGCAGCATCAGCACCAAGGGAACGTAGGGCTGCAGCACTCGCGTCCCTTCCTTAGGCGTCTCGTGAACATGCAACATCTACCCTACGTGCCGGACAGCCACAGGCTGCTGTGAGGCTAACCTAAATCGGGCCCCGATCAGGCGTTATCCAGAGCTTTTCATCACACCCCGTTGGTCAGACACTGGGCTTTGGTCAGACACTGGGCTTTGGTCAGACACTGGGCTTTGGTCAGACACTGGGCTTTGGTCAGACACTGGGC
>JBOHFR010000046.1:4460-22273 GCA_050699715.1 Pseudonocardiaceae bacterium | reverse complement strand
TTGGTCAGACACTGGGCTTTGGTCAGACACTGGGCTTTGGTCAGACACTGGGCTTTGGTCAGACACTGGGCTTTGGTCAGACACTGGGCGTCAACCGGGTCATCGCCGTGAGCACCCGGTCCATCGCGTCGCCCTCCCGGCTGTCGTAGAGGTTGGCCAGCAGCTTGAGCATGAAGCGCATCAGCGTCGCGCGCGGCAAGGCGTGGCGGATTCCCGCGCGCAGCACGGCCGGGTGGCCGATTAACCGGCTGAACACGTTGCCCAGCCGGAAATAGCCCCCCAGCTCCTCGCGGAGCGTAGCGGGGTAACGCCGCAGGGCGTGCTCCCGGGCCAGCCCCTCCGGCCGGGCCAGTGCCTGCACGGAGCACTCCGCAGCAAGCCGGGCGGACTGCATCGCGTACGCGATGCCCTCACCGTTGAACGGATTGACCATGCCGCCGGCGTCTCCGACCAGCAGCAGGCCGCCACGGTAGTGCGGCGTGCGGTTGAAGCTCATCGGCAGGGCCGCGCCGGCGACTTTGCCGGTGGCGTTGCCCTCGCGAAAGCCCCACTCCTGCGGGGTGCCGTCCAACCAGGACCGCAGCAGCGCCCGGTAGTCGGTCTTCCCGTAAGCCTCGGAGGTGGACAGAATGCCCAGGCCGACGTTGGACGTCCCGTCACCCATGCCGAAGATCCAACCGTAGCCGGGCAGCAGCCTGGGGTGCTGCGCATCGGTGTGGTCCCAGATCTCCACATGGCTTTCCAGGAAGTCGTCGTGCGTGCGAGGGCTGGTGTAGTAGCGCCGCACCCCGACACCCATCGGCCGGTCCTCGCGCTTGGCTATCCCCAAGCTGAGCGCGAGCCGGGCGCTGACCCCGTCGCAGGCCAGGGTGAGCGGGGCGCGGTAGGCCACCGGCTGCTTGTCCGGACCGTGGCGCCCGCGCACGCCGGTGACCCGCCCGGTGCGCTCGTCAATGATCGCCTCGGTGACCGTGTTGCGCTCGTGGAGCCGGGCGCCGGCCTTCTCGGCGTGGCGCGCCAGGATCTCGTCGAAGTCGTGCCGCTGGCGGACCGCGCCGTAGGGCGGGAAGCTGGCCAGCTCGGGCCAGGGCAGCTCGATCGTCACTCCCCCGCCCACCACCCGCAGGCCCTGGTTGTGCAACCAGCCGGCCTCGGTGCTGGTATCGATGCCCAGGTCGATCAGCTGCTTGATGCCACGGGGCGTCAGCCCGTCCCCGCACACCTTGTCGCGGGGAAACGTGGACTTCTCCAGCAGCAGCACGTCCAGCCCGGCGCGAGCCAGGTACGCGGCCGCCGTCGAGCCCGCGGGCCCCGCCCCCACCACGATCACGTCGGCATCGTTGTCACTGGAGCCTGCCCGGTTGGCCATTGTGCTCCCTCGCCGCGATCCCGCACTGCCGTTCGGCTGAGTGTACGGGTCAGCTGGACTGCGCTTACCGCATCCGACACACCTACGGCCATCCTCGACTACGGCGGCGCCTCGGCCCGCAGTGATAGGCGCGCCCGGTCAGCCCCACCACTGCACAAGGATCACGTGAACCTCGCGTTGCTTCTCCAGCACCAGATACACCACATGCCCGGCATAACCCAGCCCGAACATCCACCGCCGCACCTCCCCTTCCGGGTTGTCCTCGTGCTGCGGTCGACCGCTCCACGGCTGTAGCTCCAGCGTGCTGAGGACTTCGGCGTAACCATCCAGCGCCTCGGCGGGAAGTGCGGCGATCTGGTCGGTAGCCTCGGGGTAAGTGATGACGCGGTACACCTACCGGCCCAGCCGCCGGTCGATCAGCGCCTTGATGTCCTCAGCCGAGACGCTGCCGGCCGGGGCCTTGCCGGTGGCCAGCGTGTGCGCAGCGGTGGCCAGCAGATGGAAGTAGGTGCCGGGTTCTTTCAGCTCGGAGTACGCGAAATGCCTCCACTTGTGCAACAGGTCATGCACCAGGGCGAGATCTTTGGCCTGCTTCGCGCGCTCCAGCACGATCTCCCACTCGCGGTCGAACTCGGCGGCGACGTCAGGCGTCAGGCACGCGCGGATAGCCTGCGGTTCCGGCGGCGGGGGCACCGGCGTGGGGTTCGGGAGCGCGGCGGGAGAGACCATGCGCATAACCTAGCCGCCCGGCCCGACAACCTCACTCAGCTCGGCCGGCGCTCCACCACCCGAGAAATTCAGGCGCACGCCGTCATCGAACCGGACCGTCTGAACAGGCGTGATACGGCCGGCCGGACATCGAACTGGCTGCCCGCCCCGATTGACGGTCGCGGTCCACGCACGCGGAGTAAAATCTCGAGTACGGGGGGTTGCCGGAGGGGCACGTGGCTGAGCCAAGCGGTGCGACGTCGGGATATGACGCGTTCATCTCCTACAGCCACGCCCTGGACGATGCCCTGGCACCGGCGCTGCAGACCGGGGTGGAGCGATTCGCCAAACCCTGGTACCGACCACGAGCCCTGCGGGTCTTCCGGGACACCACGAACCTGGCCGCCAACCCAGGTCTGTGGGCCTCCATCGAGCAGGCGTTGGACGCGTCAGCCTGGCTGGTGCTGATGGCCTCACCGAACGCGGCACAGTCAAAGTGGGTCAACCGCGAGGTCACCTGGTGGCTAGCGCACAAATCACCACAACGACTGCTCGTGGCGCTCACCGACGGCGAGTTCACCTGGGCCGACAACACACACAGTAACGGGGCGAGCGCCGCCCTGCCACCCGCACTACGCGGCGCCTTCGCCGAGGAGCCCCGCTGGGTGGATCTGCGCTGGTTACGCACCGTGGATCAAGTGGACCAGTCCAACCCGCAGTTTCGGGAGTGCGTTGCCGACATCGCCGCAGCCGTGCGCGGGGTTCCCAAGGACAAGCTGGTGGGTGAGCACATCCGCCAGCACCGCCGCACCCTGTGGCTGGCGCGTGGTGGCGTCACCGCCCTGGCGGTGCTGTTAGTCGCGTCGCTGGTGGCCGCAGTCATCGCCTTCCAACAACGTGGCACCGCGCGGAGCGAACGCGACAACGCCATCTTCAACCAGATCACTGCCGAAGCTGACCGTTTGCGCAGCACTGACGTCTCCCTCGCGGCGCAACTCGACCTCACCGCCTACCGGATGCGGCAGACTCCGGACCTTTACACGACCCTCGTCACCGATGCGAACACCACTTTGTCCACCCCGCTGACCGGTCACACCGATTCAATCAGAGGGGTGGCGTTCAGCCCCGATGGGCACACCCTGGCCACCACCAGCGCCGACCGGACCGTGCGACTGTGGAACGTGACCGACCCAGCCCACTCCACCCCGCTGGGCCCACCCCTGACCGGCCACACCAGCACCGTCTACGCGGTGGCGTTCAGCCCCGACGGACACACCCTAGCCACCGGCAGCGCCGACCAGACCGTGCGACTGTGGAACGTCACCGACCCAGCCCACCCCACCCCGCTGAGCCCACCCCTGACCGGCCACACCAACGCCGTCTTCTCAGTAACGTTCAGCCGCGATGGGCGCACCCTGGCCACCGGCAGCTTCGACCAGACCGTACGGTTATGGGACATCACCGACCCAGCCCACCCCGCACCCCTGGGGCAAGCTCTGACCGGCCACACCGGCGGCGTCTTCTCGGTGGCGTTCAGCCCCGATGGGCACACCCTGGCCAGCGGCAGCACCGACCGGACCGTGCGGCTATGGAACATCACCGACCCGGCCCACCCCACCTCACTGGGCCTACCCCTGACCGGCCACACCAACACCGTCGGTACGGTAGCGTTCAGCCCTGACGGGCACACTCTAGCCACCGGCAGCGCCGACCGGACCGTGCAGCTATGGGACGTGGCCGATCCGGCTCGGCCCACCCCGCTGGGCACACCCCTGACCGGCCACACCAGCTATGTCACCGCAGTGGCATTCAGCGCCGATGGGCGAACCCTGGCCACTGCCAGCAACGACCACACCGTGCGACTATGGGACATTCCCCGTGCGCTCCTGACCGACCACACCAGCACTGTCAACGCGGTGGCGTTTAGTCCCGATGGGCACACCCTGGCCACTGGCAGCGGCGACAACACCGTGCGGCTGTGGAACGTCACCGACCCGGCCCGGCCCACCCCGCTGGGCACACCCCTGACCGGCCACACCAGCACCGTCTACGCGGTGGCGTTCAGCCCCGACGGACACACCCTAGCCACCGGCAGCGGCGACAACACCGTGCGACTGTGGAACGTCACCGACCCGACCCACCCCACACCCCTGAGCCCACCCCTCACCGGCCACACCAACACCGGCGGTGCGGTGGTGTTCAGCCCCGACGGGCACACCAGCACTGTCAGCGTGGTGGCGTTCAGCCCTGACGGGCACACTTTGGCCACCGGCAGCGACAACCAGACCGTGCGGCTATGGAACGTCACCGACCCAGCCCACCCCACCCCGCTGGGCCCACCCCTGCACGGCCACACCAGCACCGTCAGCGCGGTGGCGTTCAGCCCCGACGGACACACCCTGGCCACCGGCAGCCGGGACCAGACCGTGCGATTGTGGAACGTCACCGACCCAGCCCACCCCACGCCACTGGGCTCACCCCTGCACGGCCACACCAACACCGTCCGCTCGGTGGCGTTCAGCCCTGATGGACACACACTGGCCACGGGAAGCGCCGACCAGACCGTGCGGTTATGGAACGTCACTGACCTGGCCCACCCCGCACCCCTGGGGCAATCCCTGACCGGCCACACCAACTGGGTCAACGCGGTGGCGTTCAGCCCTGATGGGCACACCCTGGCCAGTAGCAGCGACGACCAGACCGTTCGGCTATGGGAGATGAACGTCGACCAGGCGATCCAGCGGATCTGCGCTACTACCGCGAACACCCTCACCCGGGCGACGTGGGCGCAGTACGTGTCGCCGGGCCTGCCCTATCGCCCGCCGTGCCCGTGATGTGTTGCCCCCAGGTGTGATGAAATTCGGTGCTCAGCGCTGCGCTTGGACACGACCATGGACTGTCGGTTCAGGCATGATTCGCGAGGCCGGCTCGAGCGGCGAGTTGTTCCAACTCCCGTGCGCGCGTACCTGACGCGCTACGCCGGAGATGATCGAGGAGGTCGAGGGCACAGGGGCGGCAACGTACCGCGTCCGGAAACAGGCTTTCGGTCGTGAGCAGTGCGCTGACGGCGGCATCAGGGTGGCCGGCGAGGCTGTGACCCCACGCTACGTCGAGGTAGTAACTGAAGCGCCGCTCCTTGGGTAGCCGGCTGAGATCGTCCGGTGGGACCTGACTGGCAGCGCTGAGGACACCAGCACCGTCGCCGAGTTGGAGGCGAACCGAGACCCGATACAAGTGGACACCGGTCGGGCCGAAACCGGTAAAGCATTCGTTGCCGTCGTACCCGAGCTGGCGAGCGACGCTGTGGCCTTCGTCCAACAAATCGTGAGCTACCGCAGGATTATGAGCACGAGCGGCAGTCACCGCTCCCGCGAGGAACAACATCCCGTAGAGCGATAGGTACGCCGGTGATCCGCTGCCGCGCTCTGGCTCCAAACGATCAACGCCGGCCCGCACGACTTCGAGCGCCTGATCGTAGTGTTTCAGAAACATTGAGCCCCCGGGCAGCATGGCGTGTCGCAGCACCGATCAGCAAACTGTCACCGGTCTCCTCTGCCAGCACGAAACCCCGCTCAGCAGCCAACCAAGCAAGATCAAATTCATCGAGCTTGTAGAGCGTTGAGGCGGTTACCTGGTACGCCTGTGACAAGAGCGAGCGGGCGCGTCGCGCCTGATCATTCGCACCCGGATAGGCCGCAACAGCCGTCTGAGCGGTGGGAGTAAACCACGGTGGGCCCGCCACTGGGCCACCCGCCGGCCGATCTCGCGGCGCCGCTCGCTCGCGTCGTCACTGGACACCGTGTCGTACTCCCAACTCAGTTCAGTGAAACCTTTGCGCAGCGCAGGCCATCAGCAGGCTCGCACAGTGGAGACCCTACTGATGCGCCGCCACCGCCTCGAATCGGGACATTAGACACATTGTACGACGTTTTCTGACCACCAGGCCTTTAGCGTCACACCTGGCCCCCAGGGCCGGGACGCACGGGCTACCCCAGCGCACGGTTGGTTGCCCTTGCCGGTATGGCCTCGCGCTCGCCCCACCCCCGTCAGCGCCGGCCCACGCAACCGGCGGGCACCGATCCCCCGAACCGCGCGCTGTTCCAGGACGGACCCACCCCGGCGCTGGGTGCCATCAACCCACACCACACAGAAAACTGGGGCCACGAGCGCGATGCGCCAGACAACCGCGCCGGTGGCATGAGTGTTCATTGATCACCCCCGGCACGAAGGGATCACCATCAACGACACCGACGACTTCACCATCGGTAAACGGCTGACCAAACCTGCCCGCCCTGCGGCAGATCGGCTTCTCCGCCAACCGACGCCTGTTGCGCGTCCAACGACTCAGCCACGGCCCCCCGACGGCGCCAAAGCGCTGGCCGCCATCACCATCGATCACACACGAGCCACACCCGGCATGTCGCGAACAACCCACCGCCCCCCGCTCCGCACTCACACGACAGGACGGAACCAGCCACCCCACGGGATGACCGAATACTTACAGTGAGACCATCTAGCTTGTGACCAAAAGTCGAGAACGGCCGCAACGCCAACCCGACGCGCCGGCCGCACCGGGAGACGGCCGCAGCGAGACGTGGTGGAGCACCGCGAAGATGCTGTTGGATCAGGCCGGCGGCGCCTCCGGGATGGTGGTCGCTGCCGTCCCGACGATCGTGTTCGTGGTGGTCAACCAACTTGCCTCGCTGAACCCCGCGCTGTTCGCCACGGTTGCCGCCTCGCTGCTGGCGTTCGGCTGGCGGCTCAGCCATCGGGAACCGCTACGGCAGGCGATGGTGGGACTGCTCATCGCGGGAGCCTGCGCCGCCGTCACTGCTTTTACCGGCGAGGCGAGAGGTTTCTATCTGGTCTCAATCCTCACCACGCTGGTCACGGGCGTCGTCTTCCTGATCTCGGCGCTGGTACGTAGACCGCTGGCCGGGCTGCTGTTGAACCGGATCGCGGGCGGGCGGCCGGGGTGGCGCGAGGATCGCCGCCTCATGCGAGTGTACTCGGGGGCAACCCTGGTGTTGGCCGCAGTGAGCATCGTCAATTGTGCACTGCAGACAGCGCTGGCTCGCGCGGACCAGACCACGTGGCTGGCGGTCGTGCACATCGTGTCGCCGGTGCTGACCGGGGTGGTCCTAGTTGGCACCATCGTGCTCGCCCGCCGTATCATGGTGGACCGGCTCAGGTCCACCGATCCCGCCCTTACTCCTCTGCCGGGGTAGATGCAAGGGTGGGCCAGCCCGAGACGCAGCCCAGCAGCCCAGTCCATGGTTAGGTCTCTCACTCGATGACGAACCGCTCGCCTGCGAACAGTCGGGGCCGCGCGGCGAGGCAGACGTAGACCAGCGCGACCAGCACCGGAACCTCGATCAATGGGCCCACCACACCGGCGAGGGGCGGCCAGGATCCACACCGGCAGGAACCGGTCCAGCGTGGACAAAACCGGCCCACGACGCCTCCGAGGGCCGGCTCACCGTGGCCGTCACGCGCTCACCTTGCCAGCGGCGCGTCTGATCGGTCACGGAGCTGGCCTCCTCGGGCTGGCTGCGGCTGCCGGGTCAGCTGTTTCAGCGAAGCGGACCTGGCAGTGGTCGGAGCAGGTCGTCACGCATTCCTGACGTCCTGAGTCAAGCGGCTTAGTGTGGCTTGACACTCAACCAGGTTAGCCGCGACGTGATGCGCGCCGACGTTTCGCAGCTCCTGTGCGCTCGTCTTCCCGGTGGCTACTCCAATTACTCGCACGCCAGACGCTAGCCCCGCGTCGACGTCTTGTGGCGTGTCGCCGATCAGCACTGTGGCGTCGTTGTCGAACATCACGCCAATCCGTTCGGCTGCTCGCCGCTGGGCGATCGCGACCAGCTTGGGCCGTTCGGGATCGTCGTCGCCGTAAGCCCCGGCATCGAGATCGAGGTAGCGGTCCAAATCGAAGACTTCGAGCTTGATGCGGGCCACGTCACACAGGTTGCCGGTCAACACGCTCTGGTAGACGGCCGGACTGCGCGCCAAGCTGGTGAGCGTGTCGTGCGCGCCGGGCAGTGCGCGGCCCACCGCGCGCAGCTCCTCCCGGGCATCCTGGTAACCCCGGATCAAGGCCCGCGCCAACCGCGTGACCATCTCCTCGGTCGGTTCGATAGCATTGAGCCGCAAACTTTCCGCCATAATGTCCAGCTCGGTCCGACCGGAGATCGACGCCAGCGTCGCGAGCGGCTTGCCAGTGGCGGCGGGAAAGGCCCGCTGGTAGATGGCGCGGCCGACACCCCGTGTTTCGATCAGCGTGTGGTCGATGTCCCACAACACGAGCAGACGGGTGGATGCGGCGGCCATGAGAGCAGTCTGCCATCGTTCACCAGTGGTAACAGGCGGCGTACGATCTGCGCCGCGCACACCGCCGGGGAGGAGACGATGGTATGGACGAGCAGCTCGCTCTGGTGATCGGTGCGCGGGTGCGTGCCGCTCGCGCGGCCAACCACCAGACCCAGGTGGTCGTGGCCGGCTTGAGCGGCATCACGACCGACTACCTGTACCAGATCGAGCGCGGCAAGAAGCTCCCCACTATCCCCGTGCTGGCTCAGCTTGCCCAGGTGCTTCGCGTGCCGCTGTCCGGGCTGCTCGACGAACCGGAGGCTCCTGCTAGCGATCGGCCGAGTATGACCGATGCCGGCATGCTGCTATACCGGGCACTGACACAACCGATCGTTCCCTACGAGCCGCCGTCGGTCACCGAGTTGCACAGGCACGTACGGTCGGCCTGGCGGATCTGGCAGACCTCGCCGTACCGCTACAGCGAGCTTGCCACTCAACTGCCGGTGCTTATCACCGATACCGCGCTGGCCGAACAGCGCTACCAGAGCGAGGGCGAGCGACCGGAACGGCGGCAGGTGCAGTGTTGTGCCGTCGATCTGTACGGCTTGCTGCGCACAGTCACCAAGCGGGTCGGGCGCGTCGACCTCTCCCTGCTTGTGGCGGACCGGGCGATCCGGGCGGCCGAAGCCGCCGATGATCTACACCGCCTGGCCGCCGCACAGTGGAACCTCGCGCATGTGCTCTTGGCTGAGCATGAAGCCGAGGGCGCGGAAGCCGTCGCGATACAGGCGGCCGAGACACTTGCACCGTACGTGCAGGCGGGCGATCTGGACGCCACGGCGCTGTGCGGCGCGTTGACGTTGCTCAGCGCGGTCGCCAGTGTCCGGCAGGGACAGGTCTGGACGGCTCGGGAGCGCGTACGGGCCGTGGCGTCACCGGCCGAGCGAACCGGTGAACGCAATATCTACTGGACGGCGTTCGGACCGACGAACGTCGCGATGTACGCGGTGAGCGTGGAAGTCGAGGCGGGTGAGACGGCCGAAGCCTTGCGACTAGCCGAGCAGGTCGACCACGACCGCTCCCCCTCGATCGAACGACGAGTGGCTTTCCTTATCGAGCAGGTCAAAGGCCACACGCAGCGGCGGGACTACGCCAGCGCCCTGGTACTGCTCCACAGGGCCAGCCGGGAAGCACCGGAGGATATGGCCCACCGGCCAGCGGCTCACCAGCTCCTGCGCACCGTCATCCACCGCGGTCGGCGCGGCGTCGCCACTGAAGCCGCGCAGCTCGCGAATCGCGTCGGCCTGTCCATCGGCTAGACCCGAGCCGCTAGTCAACCCGAGCTGTCAGTCCGGGTTACCGACCAGTCACGCCCCTACAGTCCTACCCAGGCACCCAGCGCCGGAAGCTGTACCGCGAACCCCCGACAGTGATGCAGCAGCGCGTACTCCTTCCAGAGATCGCGCTGTTTCGCACACTCAAGTCCCCGGCTCTGGGTGCCACCCAAGCGAAGCAACACAAACAGAGACGTAGGCGACATGGCCACGGCAGCGCTGGCACCGGTCATCCGCTTGCGGCCGGCGCGGGCAGCGGTGGCCGTGTGAGCACCTGAGTTTGGCGTACCGGATCAGGGAGGAATTCTGAGATGAGCAACGACACGCCGCACGAGTAAGAAAAGTAGGGGACTGGTTGCCAGGCGCATTACATATACGAGCATCAAGCGCCCACATGATCGGCACCGAGAATTGATCGCGGCCATTCCCCACGGAGAAGTCATGGATGCCGATTACGCGGCCGCGATGGTGGCGGTACGGACCGACATGCGTTTCCCACGCCAAGAAAAGGACTCGTCGTGGAATTGTATAATCATGCCAACCGCCCAAGCACTGGTCTCCGTAGGGCGATCCCCGCGACATGTGGGCTGCACCGGGGCCCGATCGGTTTCGCCAACCTCATGGTGAGCCTGCAGGGCAGGTCGGTTGCGCTCGATCCCCATGTCACGGGCGAATGCGTGATCACCCTCGAAGAGCAGAGCGCCAAGACGCTACGCGACATCTTGACCGAGTGGCTCGGGTGAACCGGGGATGGCGGCCGCGGCAAGCAGCGTGGTCAAGCTCGCGCCCCACCCGGGCGGGCGGACCCGCTGACTCGCACAAGGCTTATCCGACGGAGAGGGTCATCGCGGCGGTATGCAGGACGCCAGCGGTCTGGAACTGCACGAACAGCCGCCAGTTGCCGGCCTGGGGCAGCATCGCCGCAAACGACAGGGCGGGGCCTCCGTGATCTCCGTTGACCGCGCCGTGCGGGTGCAGGTGAGCGAAGGCGAGGTCATTGTCGTGGAAAGCGGTCAGGTGCGCGTAGGTGTCCAGATAGGGCTGCAGGTCGGTGACTGGTTGGCCGTTCTTGGACACCGTGATGGCCAGCGGGTGTTCCACACCGGCCATGATCTGATCACCGGACAGCGTCAGGGTGTAGCCGTCGACCTGGGTGGTCGTGGACGCGGCCGGCAACGGGGTCACGCTCGCGGCTCCCGGCACGGTGAGCGGCTGGCTGAGCACCAGCGACACCGTGTTGCCGGCGGCGTCTGTGGTGACGAACGAGGTGTACGCCCGGTAGGTCCCCGGCTGAGCTGGGGCCAACGGGGCGGTCAGGGTGCCGTCGGCGCTGATGCTGGGGTGGACGTGCTGGAAACCGGTGAGGTCGGAGCGAATCAGGTAGAAGTGCATCAGCTTGGTCTGGTCGGGCTCGAACGTGGTGACCGGTTTGCCGTCAGCACCGAGGATGCGGAACGGGAACGAGACCGATTGACCGGCCGGTAGCCGGGAGGTGACCGGAGCGAACCGGAAACCGGAGGCATCGGCGGCCAAGCCGTCGCCGGTGGGCATGTCGGCCATGCCGCTGTGGTGGGGCGCGGTCGTCGCCCCCGAGGGGGAACCGGTGGCACCAGCGCAGGCGGTCATTCCGAGCCCAGCGAGGGCCGTCACAGCGATGGCGGCCAGGGTGCGACGTGCACGAATTGATGTCAACATCGGAGATCAGTAAGCCTTTCCGGAGAACGCGCCGCACAGCGCGCACGGTCAACAGGGCGCGGTGGCTGGCCAAGTCGATGGGCTTGGTCAGCGGGCGCCTGTCACCTCCGGGACACGCACAGGCTCATCAGCAGCGCGGACCCGGCCAGCGGCGGAGCGCGGCGCCGCTGGCCGCTCGGGCGAGTCGCCCGGTCCGCTAAGCCCAGGACGCTGGCCAGCCCGACGACGCTGATAACCAGCAGTAACGCCAGCAGCCCGGCCCATCCCGGGGACGGAGGCATCGACACGCACAACACACCTGACTCACCAGCATCCGCCCCGGCCTCAGCCACGGCATACGCCAGCGGGCGGCTCGCCGACCCGGCCATGCCGGCCGTCATATCGGGTCCGTCCGCCGCAGTGACCACCGTCGCCGAGTGCGCCATCAACGGTGCGGACGCCTCGACGCCGCCGGGGCATCCCTGTGCGGGCAGCCCGTGCATGACGAACAACCCGGCGAGCACCGCGCACACGGCGATCAGGCGGGCCGTGGCCCGCGCCGAGAGTGCGCCGCCGCTCACCGTGTCTCCCGCCGAACTCACACCGGTCCAGCCCATACAGTACTCACGCGAACCCGATATCCCCCAGGCTCGGCGGGCGAGGACGGCCTGGATGATCGCCCCGGTCCGCTGCTCACCGTGCTGTTGACCGCGACCGGTGTCGCGATGTGCGGCCCGGTGATCGGGTGAGCGGCCACGTCAGGTCGGGGTGGTAGCGCGGCCCAGGATGTGGGCGTGCGCGGGGATAAACTGTAGCGGGGCGTAGGAGAACCGGTCGAGCTGCTCGAGGTGGAATCCGGCCGCCCGGATCGCCGCGGCGGTGTCCCGGTTGAGGTGGCAGCCACCGGCGGCCCGCGACCACAACGGAGTGAGAGCGTCCTGGAGCAGGCCCAGCCACGGCTGGGCGGAGCGCACGTGCTCGAAGAAGCGCAGCTCACCGCCCGGGACCAGGACGCGACGGATCTCGGCGAGGGCACCAGCGACCCGCGGCACCGAGCACAGCACCAGGGACGCCACCGCAGCATCGAAAGTGGCGGCCTGCGCGGGCAACGCGTCGGCGTGCCCGGGCACGACCCGGACCGGCACCGGCGCTCGCGTGGCTGCCCGCTGCGCCAGGGCCCGCAACCGGTCCTCCGGCTCGACAGCGAGGACCTCGGTGACGGTGCTCGGGTAATGGCTGAAATTCAGGCCGTTCCCGGCGCCGACCTCAATCACCCGCCCGGCCAGCCCGGCCAGCGCCCGATCCCGGTGCGCCGCGGTGCCGCGCCGTTCTGACTCCCGGCTGATCCGCTCGTACATCCGGGCAAATCGCGGATGCTGGAACGCTGAGAGATCCGTCACGGCAGTGGTGCGGCGCGGTAGCCGAGTTGTTCGATCACGTTGATCACATCCTCAGGCCGGCTTTGGGTGAGGTCAAGTTCCACGGTGCTCAGTCCCGCCTTCACCTGGGTCTGGGTGCCGCGGACGCCGGGTAGATCGCCCAGGGAGTCGTTGATGAGCAGCGCGCAGCTGCCGCAGTGCATGCCCTCGACCCGGAAGGTGTGCGTGCTGATGGACACGGTCGGCGCTCCTTGCTCAGACGATGGTGATGGTGCCGGTGTACATGCCCATGACGCAGGAATAGTCAAGCTTCCCGGGCCGCAACACACCGAGGTCGATGCGGGTATCGCCGGTAATGGGCAGGACGCGCTGCTCGTTGCGGGAGGCGATGACGAAGGACCGGATGCAGCCCTGCGCATGGTCGGAGTGAATAACGAGGGTGGTCGGTATCCCGGCGCGGACTTGCACGTTGTCCGGACTGTAGGAGCTCGCCGTCGTGGTGATCACCACGACCTGCTTGCCGTCCGCTGTGGACACGGTGGAGGTCTCTGGGGGTGATCCGTCCAGCCCGATCGTGTGGGCGATCCGGCTCGCCGCCAGGGGTGATCCGGCCAGTTCGAGGCCGCCGTTGAGGGTGTAAAACCCGAGCGCGGCCACCGCCAACCCGGTGAGCACCGCCGGAGCCAACGCCGCCCGCGAGCGAGCCCGGTTGCGCACAATCGTCATCCAGGACGCCGGGGGCTCAATGATGATACTGGCGGCCGGTCAGCCATGATCATCGAATGGGAGAAGAAATATCCCGCGATCATCCGGCTCCGGACCAGCTCCTGGGCCAGGTCAGCTTCGTTCGGGTCGCCAGTAGGGGGATGAGCAGGACGAGGGCGAGGGTTTGGGTGGCGAGGACGAAGCTGGCGATGGCGGTGATGCCGTAGCCATAGAGCGCACCGATAACGCTGGCGCCGGTGAGCCAGCCCAGGCCGTAGATGGCGGCGAAGGTACCGTAGCCGGCGCCGCGGCTGTGGGCGGGGACGAGGTCGGCGACGGCGGCGCGCAGGGTGGACTCGTGGGCTCCCATCGCGGCCCCCCACACCACGGCGCCGAGGATGACCAGCGCGATGGTGCGGGTGAAAGACAGGAACGGCACCGCCGCCGTCAGGACCGGGAGCACGACCAGGCCGCGGAGCCCGACCCGGTCGTAGATCCGGCCGAAGGCCAGCGCGCTCAGTGCGGCGGCGCCCATCGCGGCGGCGTAGAGCACAGGGACCAGGTCGATGGGCAGTACCCCTTGAGTGGTGAGGTGGTAGGCGAGCACCGCCCAGGTGGCGAACCCGAGCATGGTGGCGGCGCTGAACGCGGCGTAAAGCCAGAACCGGGTGGGGAGCCGGGTTCCCAGCCTCAACTTCTTCGCGTCGCTGAGTCCGGCGCTGGGGTCGAAGGCGGTCGGGTCGGGGGCGGCGGCACGCAGCCGCAGCAGCACGGCCAGGGCGGCGGCGCCGGGGATGGCGAGCAGTGCAAAGCCGGTGCGGAAGCTGCCGCCGGCGGCGAGAACACCGGCGAGCAGCAGCGGGCCGAGGAAGGCGCCGGATTGGTCGATGGCCTCGTGCAGGCCGAACGCCCAGCCGCGTCCCAGCTTGACCGAAGCGTGCGCGAGCATGGTGTCGCGAGCGGGAGTACGCACGGCCTTGCCGAAGCGTTCCCCGTTGTAGAGCAACCCGGCGCTGAGCAATCCTGGGGACAGGGCGAGCAGCGGGACGCAGGCGATGGTCAACGCGTAGCCCGCGATCGTCAGCGCCCAGTGCCGCCCGGTGCGGTCGGCTAGCCACCCGGTGACCAGCCGGAACACCAAGGCGGCGGCCTCACCGGCCCCGGTGATCAGCCCGATCAGGGCTGCGGAGGCTCCGAGGTCGCCGAGGAAGGGGCCGATGATCGAACGGGCGCCTTCGTAGACGACGTCGGCCAGCGCGGAGACCACCCCGAAGCTGATCACGAATCGCAGCGGGGTCAGCCGGTTGGGGGTTCCCGTGGTCGGTGCGCGGACCGGGTGGGCGCTCACTCGTTCAATCTATCTCCGCTGGGCGGATAAATCGGCTGGTCCGCGAACTCGCCGCTGACACCGAATGCAGTTATCGGCCAGCGGTGCGCTCGGCCCCCGCCGGGTGCTGCGGCGGGGGCCGGCGTGTGGCGTGGTCGGCGTCAGCGGACCCCGGCCTTTGTGGAACACGTTGGCCAGGCGTTCCAACCCTGCGCGCGGAGCACCTTCTCGGCGATGGCGATCTGTTCCGATCGGGTGGCGTGGTTGGGGGTGGCTGCGTACGCTCCGCCGCCGTAGGAATTCCACGTCTGGAGGCTGAATTGTAGCCCACCGTAATACCCATTGCCGGTGTTGGTGTTCCAGTTACCGCCGCTCTCGCATTGTGCCACGCTATCCCACGGATCGTGGCGGAACGGGCCAGCCTGGGCCGACGCCGCGAATATCAGTGGAATCGCCACGGCGGTCGCGACGATACCGATACGTGCGCATAATCGGGAAGTCCTTGTCATATCATTCTCCAGGGAATGCGCTCACGCCAGTAGCCTTCGAATCGTTAAAGGTTCAAGTCCCGTGTCGACGATCGTCAGCCTGCGCCCCCGTCCCGCTTCAGGGTGAGGTTGCGATATCCGGTTCCGAGGGACAGGGTTTCGCGCGCCGGTTCCGGATTCCTGCACCAAATAAGTGGGTGACTTCTTCGCGCAGGACGGTATTGACTGTACGGATCATTTTTCTTCATGCAAGGGGTAACCGCAGGGTTAGTCGGATAGGGGTACGGCCGCCGCGCCGTCACTCAACGCAATAAATACAGACGTTTCCCCAGGTCGGAGATTACGGCCGACACTCTCAGCAGACACGATTTGTCGGGTTTCTCAGCCGCCCAAACGGTGAACTGACCACCCATTTGGCGCAGGGATAATTGAGCCGCATGACATTGCAGCTGCATCTGCGGATAATCGAGCATATGCAATGACATTGAGGACATTGAGGCCCTGGCGCGTGGTGCGGCCGCGCACCGATTAGCCCCTGGTGGGGGTGGCGCGGTGCCAGGCGGCGTTGCGGAGCAGGCGCAGGCCGTTGAGGCCGACGATCACGGTGGAGCCTTCGTGGCCGGCCACGCCCAGGGGAAGCGGCAGGTAGCCGAGGAGGTCCCAGATCACCAGGGCGGTGATGAAGGTCGCGGCGATCACCAAGTTGGCGAGGACGAGGCGGCGGGCGCGGCGGGACAGAGCGATGACGGCGGGGATGGTCATGAGCTCGTCGCGGACGATGACGGCGTCGGCGGTGTCCAGGGCCAGGTCGGAGCCGGCTTTGCCCATAGCGATGCCGGTGTGGGCGGCGGCCAGCGCGGGCGCGTCGTTGACGCCGTCGCCGACCAGCGCAACCCGCTGGCCCTGGGCTTGTAGTGCCCGTACGGCCTCGACCTTGTCGTGGGGCAGCAGCCCAGCCTGGACGTCGTCGATGCCGATCTCGGCAGCCAGCGCGGCGGCCGCGCGCGGGTTGTCCCCGGTCAGCAGCAGCGGCGTGGCCCCGGTCACAGCACCCAGCGCGGCCACAGTCACCGCGGCGTCCGGGCGCAGGCGATCGGCGATACCGAGCACCCCGGCCGGAACACCGTCACGCAGAACCAGCACCGCGGTGCGGCCCGCCTGCTCCAGTGCGGACACCACCGCCGCGGCTCTATCGGCAGCGGGGCCGCGCAGATCGGCCAGTAGGCGGGCCGGCGCGCCGACGACGACCCGGACACCGTCAACGGTGGCGTGCACGCCCACCCCCGGAGTGGAGCCGAACTCCTGCACCGGAGCCAGAGCGAGGTCGCGGTCTCGGGCGGCGGCGGCGACCGCGCGGGCCAGGGGATGCTCGCTGGGGTACTCGACGGCCGCGGCCAGGCTCAGCAGTTCATCGTCGGGCAGGTCATCGTCGGCCAGGCCGGACCCGGCCAGTGGGCGGATCTCGGCCAGGCGAGGGGTGCCCTCGGTCAGGGTGCCGGTCTTGTCGAAGGCGACCCGGCTGGTCTGCCCGAGCTGTTCCATCACCACCGCGGATTTCACCAGCACCCCGTGCCGGCCGGCATTAGCCATCGCGGAAAGCAGCGGCGGCATGGTGGCCAGCACGACCGCACACGGCGAGGCGACAATCATGAACGTCATTGCCCGCAGCAGGGTGGGCTGCAGCGGGGCACCGAACAGCAACGGGATCACGAACAGGGTCACCGTGGCGGCGACCATGCCGATCGAGTAGCGCTGCTCAATCTTCTCGATGAACAACTGGGTTTTAGCTTTGGTCGCCGAGGCTTGCTCGACCATCGCCACGATCCGGGCGACCACGGTCTCGTGCGCCAGCTTCGTGACCCGCACGCGCAATGCGCCGCTGCCGTTGGACGTCCCGGCGAACACCTCATCGCCGACGGTTTTGGCCACTGGCAGGCCCTCCCCGGTGATGGTGGCCTGATCCACGTCACTGGAGCCGTCCAGAACCTGCCCATCGGCGCCGATCCGCTCGCCCGGCCGGACCAGGATCACCTCCCCCACCGCCAGCGACGCGGTCGGCACGCTCTGCTCACCGGTGCTGGTGAGCCGGGTCGCGCGCTCCGGGGCCACATCGAGCAGCCCGCGCACCGATTCCGCGGTGCGATGGGTCGCCACTGCCTCCAGCGCACCGGAGCTGGCGAAGATGACAATCAGCAGCCCCCCGTCCAGGACCTGCCCGATGGCCGCCGCCCCGATCGCGGCCAACACCATCAGCAGATCCACGTCCAGGGTCTTGTCCCGCAACGCCCGCAGCCCGGCCCACCCCGGCTCCCAACCCCCGGTGACGTAGCAGGCCAGCAACAACGTCCACGACAACCACCCCGGCCCACCGGCGAGCCGGACGAGCAGCCCAACACCGAACAGCGCAGTGGCCACCGCCGCCCATCGAACCTCCGGCAACGACCATGCCCCACTACGGGCCCCACTACGGGCCCCACTACGGGCCCCACTACGGGCCCCACTACGGGCCCCACTACGGGC
>JBOHFR010000046.1:0-4360 GCA_050699715.1 Pseudonocardiaceae bacterium | reverse complement strand
GCCCCACTACGGGCCCCACTACGGGCCCCACTACGGGCCCCACTACGGGCCCCACTACGGGCCCCACTACGGGCGGCGCCGGGCTGGGCAACGTCGGGCCCTGCCACCGTCACAGCCACCAGTTCGCTCCTTCACGACGTGCGCGCTGTCACTGTACAGGAATCTATGAAGAGCTGTTCATTTATTCGTGACTGTAGAGTGACACCGTGGGCCATGGAGTACAGGGCAGGGACACGCCGCCAGCGATGCTGGATGCCGAAACCGCTGCCAGCGTGGCCACCACCCTGCAAGCGCTGGCCACCCCGAGCCGCCTGCTGATCCTGTCTCGACTGCGTCAAGGCCCCTGCGCGGTCTCCGAGCTCGCCGCGACCATCGGCATGGAAGCCTCTGCGGTATCCCACCAACTACGGTTACTGCGCACCCTGGGACTCGTCACCGGCACCCGCGCCGGACAGCGGATCGTCTACGCTCTGCATGACAACCACGTCGCCGCGCTGCTGGATGAGGCCGTCTACCACAGCGAGCACCTCCGCCTAGGCGTACCCGACTCCGGAACCGCCACCACCGCCTAGTCCGTGCCCCGCAGCTCTCCCCGTTATCAGCTCTCCTGGTGCCGAGTTCGACAGCAGGGCTGCTGGGGTCGAACTGAGCAGCTCTGAGGTCGAACTCGGCGAACTGAGATCGCCCAAGAGCTGGTCACACTGTCCCGTCCAATGATCTACGGGGCACGGCTTGGGCTCACCGGAGGGCTGCTGACGTGCGCTCGGCCAGCTGGGCCTCGGCGGTCCATTGGGCGGCCCCGCGCACGCACTCCGAGCAGTACAGGACATCGAACGCGCAGTCATCCGGACAGGTTGCGGGCGGGAGTTTTGACGTGGGCAGCAGCTCCCCGCACAGCGCCAGGTAACACCGGTAGACGTGCCCCTCGGTCAACCCGACGAACGGGTGGCGTTGCACCCGGGGTGGCGAGATCAACTCCGCCGTCCGCAGCGCCTTCACGGCGTCGTCCTGTCGCCCCCCGCAGCCGGGCCAACGCCCGGCCGTAGTCAGCCCAGTAGGCGGCCTTCCGGTGTGAGTGCCCTGCACATGCACCACAACCGCCATTTCGAGCAGCTCGCCGACGTCGCGCCCGGCGGCCATGGTGGTGTGCAGGTCCCGGATCAGCGCTGGCAACTCGCTGCCCACCTGCTCGTGGTCGCAATAACGTTGAGCTGCCACCAGTGTCGCTACCCGGGTGCGCAGCACGTCCACCGGGACCACGTGCCCGGCCGGGTCGTCGCGGGTGACCGCGATCAGCGCCCGACGCACCGCCTTCACCACCGGGCCTTCCCCGTTACCGGTTGTCAGTTCCGGCAGCCTCGTCAGCTCGCTCGGGGCGATCTCGAGGGCGTTGGCCAGGGCCACGATGTCCGATCGGCGGTCCAGCGCGATCTCTCCGCGCTCGATTACGCCCGGCTCCAGATTCTGGAGCGCGCGTCCGGAGGTCCCTCGTCGGCTCACTCCCTGTCGTCCTGGGTGCGAGTGATCCGGGACACGCCGTCGACGGCGGCCAGGACGGTCGCGGCGTTAGCCACGTCGTCACCGGTCAGTGTGAGGGTGATATTGACCTGTCGCTGGCGCCCTCGGGCGACGCTGTCGAGGACCTCGCCGAGCGCCTCCGGTTGTGCACCGTTGCCCACGGCCAGGCTGGTGATCACCCAGCGACGGCTGGTGCAGGCCGCCAGGAGATGCCTGAGCAC
This sequence comes from Pseudonocardiaceae bacterium, assembly GCA_050699715.1. Taxonomy (GTDB): domain Bacteria; phylum Actinomycetota; class Actinomycetes; order Mycobacteriales; family Pseudonocardiaceae. Next base: position 2,621 of record JBOHFR010000046.1, on the reverse strand, counting down.
TCCTCGGCTGTCCTCGTAGGTGACGTGCAGGTGGACCGTTCCCCGGTGCGCGCCCGGCAGGTGCTGGGTCAGCAGGGTGAATCCGAGGACGATGACGAAGTGCAGGCCGGTGACCACGACGGCCAGCAGCGCCATGCCGGCTCCCGCAGCCATCCCGATCGCGGCCGTCTCCCAGACAGCCGCCGCCGTGGTCAGGCCCCGGACCGCGCCCTGGCGCGTGATGATCAAACCGGCGCCGAGGAAGCCGACACCGGAGACGATCTGCGCCGCCACCCGGGACGGGTCGAGTACCACCTGCTCGGCGACGAGCACGTCGAAGAACCCGTATTTGCTCACCAGCAGGATGAGCGCGGCCGAGGTTCCGACGATCGCCTGGGTCCGCAGGCCCGCGCTCTTGCCCCGGATCTCCCGCTCGAGTCCGATCACCGACGAGAGCCCGAAAGCCACGAGCAACTCGCCGACCTGCCGCCATCCCTGCCCCTGTCCCGCTGCCTGGACCACCGCCTGCGCCGTCATGCCTCAACGGTGCCAGCCCGCAGCCACCGGACTAGCCGGGCGACAGTTCGTCTCGGTGTCGGCTAGCAGCTTCGTGGAACATGCGGGTGATGTCGATAGCCTTCTCAGCCGGTGCCGATCGTGTTTCCTGGGTCGCTTCCGGCTCGCCCGCGGCGAGCAGGCGAGCTTTGACGTGCTCGGCTTGGGTGACAAAGTCGCGGTAATACTGCGGCATTTTCGCGTCAGTGGTACCGGCGCTCTGGCCTGATATGGCCGGCACAGGCGCTTGGCCTGACTGGCGGCTTGCGTGCGAGGAGAGGTCAGGCAGTTCCCGACCACGCCGAGGCTGGTCGAGGTCCAGCACGGTGTGAAAGGGGGGCGACCAGGCGTCTCGCCGAGTGAGAGACGGCGCATCTGGCGCGAACACGGCTCGCAGCGTGGCGGGAACGCTGGCATGGTCGCGCACGGTGTCATCGACTGTGCCGGCCGCGACGTACGGGGAGACCACCACCGCCGGCACCCGGGGCCCGAGCATGGTGAAGTCGAAGGATTCGCTTTTCCTGCGTAAGAGATAACCGATCAGCCGACCTAGCCGACCAGGCGGATCACCTGGGCTCGGAACCCCCGTGGGGGGCGGGACGTGATCGTAGAAGCCTCCGTGCTCGTCGTAGGTAATGAGAAGGAGGGATCGCTCGAACACCTCGGGCCGGGCTCGCAGCGCCTCGTAGACGCGAGCGATGAGCACCTCGCCGCGGGCAAAGTCGGTGTCGCCCGGTACAAAATGGTCGTAGGACGCATCGGAGACCAGGTTGTTCTCCGGATGCTGGCTGTCACTGATGTCGGGCGTGCCAATGAGCGGAGCATGGTCGAGCGTATGCAGTGGCGGCCGGTGGTTAGGTTCAAGAAACGAGTAGGCGGGAAGCTGTCCCGTCTCGACATGCCGGGCGAAATCCTCCAGCGGGAACCACCTGGCATGCCGATCCGCTCTATCCCACAGCCGGGGAAAAGCCCACACCTGCGGGGTATCGTCGTGGTAGATATGCCATTCCCGGCCGTGATCCTCTTCGAGCAGCTCGAAGATAGTACGATTAGTGTAGGGACGCACCTCAATGTTGGTCTCACCGTCCGAGGTCGCGGCATGGAGGAAGTTCCGGTTGGGCCAGGTCTCCCCGGGTACGGCACAAAACCATCGAGTGCACACGGCAAACTCCAGGGCAAGAGCGCTCAACACCGGGACGTTCTCGGGAGGCTGACAGCACATCACCAGTGGACCACGGTTCTGGATTGCCGCGCCGCCATCGGCCCGCCGCTGAGTCCACCAATTCAGCAGCGGACCAAGCAGACCGCCGAACTTCGGTAATGCCAGACCGCGGCACTTCCGCTCGTAGCTTGCCACGAAGCCTTGGTTGGTTGGCCTACCCGCCGGCCCGGTTCCCCGAACCGCGAGCTGCTCCATCACACCATCGTGAGAGTGGTCCGGGCCAACGGGAATGACGGCCTTCGCGGCTGGCGCCGCCGACACCGACGCTGCTCCGCGCCAACCAGGGTTGTCGTACCGGCCGCCACCCCGTAAGCCATCGAACTGCGGATCCGGATGCCGCAGGAACCCGAGCATATGGTCGAACGAGCGGTTCTCCAACGCCAGCACGACAACATGATCAATCTCAACCACGGCGTCCTCTCCTGTTCGACTCTGCCGCATAGGCGTCGAAGGACACGATCAGGTAGCGCATCGAGCCCATCGCCTCGTCCGGGGACTCCCACACCTGGCCGAACCGCACCGATGCGGGTGGGGTCATTCCCGGCCTTAGACGGCGACGACGGCCCGCGCTCGGCGAGATGCTATCAGGGCGTCTTCCCGCTCGGGGGTGTACAGCGGCGGGCGGGTGTCCTCTTCGGCACTGGCCCGCCGCACGGTCGCCGCGGCGGCTTCGCGCCGGATCGAGCGCGAAATCACGTGTCGATGAGCAGTGGCGGGAGACTGCTTGTGCGTGTTGGATCCGTATCTGGAGGGCTCCGTATCTGGAGGGCTCCGTATCTGGAGGGCTCCGTATCTGGAGGGCTCCGTATCTGGAGGGCAGAGGTATGTCAGAAGACCTTGACGAGATCACTGAGCGGCAGCAGAA
>JBOHFR010000045.1:38576-46234 GCA_050699715.1 Pseudonocardiaceae bacterium | reverse complement strand
TCCTCCCGCACGGAGGACGGCATGTCTGCCATGGTCAACGTCACTGGTCTTGAAGTCCTGTCCTCGCCCTACGCGCTACACAGATTCACATGATCGCCATGTCCCACGAGAGTTTGACAGAGAGGGCTCGCTCTGGCTCGGCCACCACAAGGGGTGATATCTACGCAGCCGTGCGCCTGGCATTACTAAAAGAGTCTGATTATCGATTCCACGATCCCAGCAATGATGTTGTACGCCAATATCGCGAAGATGATCAGCGCGATGAAGAAGAAAACACCAGCGCCCCCATTGGACCTAAGCTGCAACGGCAAGGCGGAGCCTTGGCGGCCGACTCGGCGACGGAGGTCGCTCAGCAGCAGGGGCGGGCGGGATCTGACTGCCAGCGGCGGGCGGAAAAACAAGCTGCGGGGCTTGGGCGGCGCCAACTTACCCGGCGGGACCGGCGCAGGAACACGCGATCGGCTGTGGTCCGGCGCGACGACCGCTGGTGGACCTCCTAGCTGCGGAGCAGCCTGAGGTAGCAGCGGCGCTGGGGCATGTGCTGAGGGGGCATGTGCCGAGGGGACACGAGACTGGGGGGCACTCGGTGGGTCGGCAGGGTGATGTTCCGACGGTAGATGAGAATTCTGATCCACCAGCCAGCTGGGATCCTCACCGAGTGTGGCGGCAACTGCCTCCCGGGTCACGCCAAGGCCCGGGATGGCAGGCAGCGTCAACGGCGGCAACTCCGGTGCGTCGCTCCAGCCACCGCGCCCTGACGGGTCGGACCGCAGCTGAGACGGCTCGGTACCGTCGAACCCGAACAAGGCGTCCGACATCAGCTCGCTCACTAGCTCATAGTGCCATGCGCTGGCCCGGCTTGTGAACGAGTAACCCTGTTACTCCACTCACGAGCGGGCCCGAGCGCCGCTACGGGGCTCGCGGGCCCGCTTCTCGGCGAGCAGCTCAGCGGCGCGCTCATCGGTGAGCGTCTCCACGCTGTCTCCCTTGCGCAGCGATGCGTTGACGCCCTCTCCGTCGGTGACATACGGCCCGAAGCGGCCCTCCTTGACGGTCATCGGCTTGCCGGTCACCGGATCCGGGGCCAGCTCCCGCAGCGGTGGCTTGGCGGTGGCTTGGCGGCCCCGGCGCTTGGGCTCGGCGTAGACCTTGAGCGCCTCGTCGAGGGTGACCGTGAAGAGCTGTTCCTCCTCGGTCAACGAGCGCGAGTCCGTTCCCCGCTTGAGGTAGGGGCCGTAGCGCCCATTCTGCGCAGTGATCTCCTGGCCGGTGTCCGGATCGGTTCCGACCACTCGGGGCAGCGAGAGCAGCCGCAACGCGTCGTCGAGGGTCACCGTCTCCAGGCTCATGCCCTTGAACAGCGAACCGGTCCGCGGTTTGGGCTTTTTGGTGGCCCCTTTTCCGGCCCCTTTCCCGGGGCTTTTTCCGTGGTTTTTTCCGGAGCTTTTTCCGGGGCTGGGAGCTGAGACCTCCTCGGGCAGCACCTCGGTGACGTAGGGCCCGTAGCGGCCCTCCTTGGCGAGGATCTCGTGCCCGGTCACCGGATCGGTGCCCAGCGAGCGACCCTCCACTGGGGTGGCGAAGAGCTGCTCGGCGATGTCGGCGGTCAGCTCGTCGGGCGGCAGGCCGTCCGGCAAATTGGCCCGTTGCTGCTCCTCGCCGACGATTCTTTCCAGGTACGGACCGTAGCGCCCCACCCGGACCACCACGTCACGCCCGGCGTTATCGGTGAACAGCGGGATGGAGTTGACCTCGCGCGCGTCGATCTCTTCCAGGTTCACGCCGACCAGCTTCTTGAGCCCGCCGATGCGGGCCACCGACATGGCGTCACCTTGTTCCGAGCCGAAGTAGAAACCGGTCAGCCAAGCGGTGCGGTGCTGCGCACCGGAAGCGATCGAGTCCAGCTCGTCTTCCATAGCGGCGGTGAAATCGTAGTCAACCAGGCAGCCGAAGTGCTGCTCCAGAAGCCCGATCACGGCGAAGGCCACCCAGGATGGCACCAGCGCTGAACCGCGTTTCCACACGTACCCGCGGTCCTGAATGGTGTTGATGATTGTGGCGTAGGTGGACGGGCGACCGATGCCCAGCTCTTCGAGGGCTTTGACCAGGCTCGCCTCGGTGTAGCGCGGCGGCGCGGTGGTGGTATGCCCTTCGGGTACCAATTCAGTGGCGGTGACGCGCTGGCCGGCGGTCAGCGCAGGGAGCCGGCGCTCGGCGTCGTCGGCCTCCCCACCAGCCTCGTCGTCCACGGTCTCCACGTAGGCCTTGAGGAATCCCAGGAAGGTGATGGTGCGACCGGATGCGGCAAACGTGCACTCCTCACCGGTCAACGCGCTGCCGGTGATCCGTACGCTCATGGTGCTGCCGCGGGCATCGGCCATCTGAGAGGCGACGGTGCGCTGCCAGACCAGCTCATAGAGCCGGAACTCGTCGGAATCCAGCGCGCCGGCCAGCTGGCCTGGTGTCGCGAAGGTCTCCCCGGCGGGCCGGATCGCCTCGTGCGCCTCCTGGGCGTTCTTGACTTTGCGGGTGTACTGCCGCGGCCCGTCGTGCAGGTAACGCTCACCGTAAAGCTCGCGGGCCTGGGTTCGGGCCGCCGCGATCGCCGTCTCCGACAGCGTCGTGGAGTCGGTCCGCATATAGGTGATATAGCCGTTCTCGTAGAGCCGCTGCGCGGTGCGCATCGTCCGCTCCGCCGAGAAGCGCAATTTCCGGCTGGCCTCCTGCTGCAGCGTGGAGGTCATGAACGGCGGGTAAGGCCGCCGTGTGTAGGGCTTTTCCTCGACGCTGGCGACAGTCAGCGGAGCAGCGGCCAGCGCCTGCGCAAGGCGCCCGGCATACGCTTCGTCAATGATCAGCAGGTCACGCTCGGCGCGCTTGGGCGCTCCGTCGGGGCCGAAGTCCCGTCCGGTGGCCACCCGAGCACCATTGACGTCAACCAGCCGAGCCCCGAACGTGCGCGGCGCGGCAGCGTCGTCAACCTCCGACGTCGACGACGTCGACAGCGTGGCAGCAAGATCCCAGTAGGACGCCGACACAAAAACGATCCGCTCGCGCTCGCGCCGCACGATGATGCGGGTCGCCACCGACTGCACTCGCCCGGCGGACAGCTTCGGCATCACCTTGCGCCACAGCACCGGGGAGACCTCATACCCATAGAGCCGGTCCAGAATGCGCCGGGTCTCCTGCGCGTCGACCAGGTCCTGGTCAAGGTCGCGGGGGTTCTCCGCAGCCGCGCGGATGGCTGGCTCGGTGATCTCGTGAAAGACCATCCGGAGAACCGGAACCGTGGGTTTGAGGGTCTGCATCAGGTGCCACGCGATGGCCTCGCCCTCGCGGTCACCGTCGGTGGCGAGATAGAGCTCGTCGGCGCCTTTGAGCGCGTTGCGCAGCTCGGTGACCGTGGAGCGCTTATCCGGGGTGATGATGTAAAGCGGCTCGAAGGCATGCTCAACGTCCACTCCGAGCCGCGCCCAGGACTCGCCCTTGTACTTGGCGGGCACATCGGCGGCACCCCGGGGCAGGTCCCGGATGTGCCCGCGCGAGGACTCCACGACGTAGCCCGATCCGAGGTAGGAAGCGATCTTGCGGGCCTTCGCGGGCGACTCCACAATCACCAAACGACGGCCCGAGCCGTTGGACCGCCCACCGTCCGCAACCCCAGAAACGGACGCAGCGGAGGGCCCAGAAACGGACCTAGCGGCGGTAGTGCCGCGCTTGCCAGCGCTGGACGTGCCGCCCGGACCTGCCGTCGTTCTCGATCGTGCCACGCTCAACTCACCTCGGTATGCGACTCCTGATACCCCGACCCCCGCGCCCCAGTGTGCCCACCTCGACAACCCCAGGGAGGAGTTAGCGTCGCACAAACCGTCGCGAACAACCAGCAGCCTGGCCTGACGCCACGCGGGGAACTCAGCGCACCGCGCCTCTATCGGTAACCCGCAGGAGCGCTCAGCCGCTGGCAGGCCGGAGCGGCCTGAAATGCCGGTGCCAGCTGCTTGTTACTGGTCAAGTCCCGCATCTGGCTGCTGGCACCATCCAGATCGGGGCCAGCAAGGTGGCTGGCCTTCTGCACGAAGTCCGGGTCTTTCGCGTCCAACGCGGCGAGCCTGGCGCGCTGGCCGCCGATGGTCCCGGCCGCGTTGGTGAAAAAACCCACCGCAGCGTCCTGAATCCGCTTGCCGTCGGCGATCCGCGGCTGGCCGAGCGCTTCGAGCTTGTGGGCGGTGTCGGCGAACGCTCGCTGGGCGATGTCTGAGAACTCCAGCAGTCCGTCCTTCTGGCCCTGCGGGGTCGGCTGAGCCTTCGCGATGGCGGTCACTCCGGCGATCACATCACCGAGACCACCGCAGAGGGTGCCAGCCCAGGCCACCGGGTCAGAACCCTGGGGTGCCGCCGGCTTCGACACGACGCCAGCCGACCCACATCCGGCCAGCGCCAAGACGAGCGCCACGATGACGAGGCCGGATCGGTGACGCCAGGGGAGCACAGCAGGGCTAACGACGAACTGCTGGTGGCCGTGACGGAGCATTTACGCGGTGACCTGGGCGGGCGGCGAGGAGTCCACCAGCGAGGTGGACCTCCGCTTGGACACCACCACCGCGATGACGATCACCGCCGCGGCGGCCACGGCGATACCCACCCGCAGCGTGGGTGAGTTCGACGGCGCCGAGATCGTGACGATCGCTGGCGCGATCAACACCGAGACCAGGTTCATCACCTTGATCAGGGGGTTGATCGCTGGCCCCGCGGTGTCCTTGAAGGGGTCGCCGACGGTGTCACCGATCACGGTGGCGGCGTGCGCATCGGAGCCCTTGCCACCGTGGTTACCATCCTCGACCAGCTTCTTGGCGTTGTCCCAGGCGCCGCCGGAATTGGCGAGGAAGATCGCCATCAGGGTGCCGGTGATGATCGCCCCGGCCAGGAAGCCCGCGAGGGGGCCAACACCGAGCCCGAAGCCCACCGCGATCGGTGCCAGCACCGCGAGCAGGCCCGGGGTGGTCAGCTCACGCAGCGAGTCCTTGGTGCAGATGTCAACGACCCGACCGTACTCGGGTCGCACCGACCCGTCCATGATTCCAGGGTTCTCCCGGAACTGCCGGCGCACCTCGTAGACCACGGCCCCGGCGGCCCGGGACACGGCATTGATGGCCAGGCCGGAGAACATGAACACCACGGCGGCGCCGATGGTGAGACCGACCAGGACGTTGGGCACCGAGACGTTGAACACCGCGTTCAGGTCGAGGGTCGCGGCGGCGGAGAGAATGGCGTCGCGGTAGGAGCCGAACAGTGCCGTCGCGGCGAGCACGGCGGTGGAGATCGCGATGCCCTTGGTGATCGCCTTGGTGGTGTTGCCCACCGCGTCGAGCTCGGTGAGGATGGCCACCCCGTCGCCCTTGACGTCGCCGGACATCTCAGCGATTCCTTGGGCGTTGTCGCTGACCGGACCGAAAGTGTCCATCGCGACGATGACACCGACGGTGGTGAGCAGCCCGGTCCCGGCCAGCGCGATCGCGAACAGCGAGACGGTGACCGATCCGGAGAGCAAGAACGCCGCGTACACCGCGCCAGCGATCACCAGGGCGGTGTACACCGCCGACTCGAAACCGATCGAGATCCCGGACAGGATCACCGTGGCCGCACCGGTCAGCGAGCTGGTGCCGACGTCGCGGACCGGCCGGTGCTCGGTGCCGGTGAAGTAGCCGGTGAGCCACAGGATGATCCCAGCCAGCACGATACCAATGATCACAGCGACCGCGGCGGTGACCGCCGGGCTACCGGTGACCTCCTCGATCGGCGTCCCGTCGATCTGGGTGACACCGACGAGCTGGCTGAAGCTGTTGGGCAAGTAGAGGAAAGCGGCCGCCGTGCAGGACAGCGCTGAGATTGCCGCAGAGATGTAGAAGGAGCGGTTGATCGCTCGGAGCCCCGGCTCGCCGACCCGGGCCCGGGTGACATACACGCCGATCACCGCGGTCACCACCCCGATCGCGGGCACGATCAGTGGGAACAACAGGCCCTTGAGGCCGAATGCCGCAGTGCCCAGGATCAGCGCCGCAACCAGCGTCACCGCATACGATTCGAACAGGTCAGCGGCCATGCCGGCACAGTCGCCGACGTTGTCACCGACGTTGTCGGCGATGGTGGCGGCGTTACGCGGGTCGTCCTCGGGAATGCCCGCCTCGACCTTGCCAACCAGGTCACCACCCACGTCGGCGGCCTTGGTGAAGATGCCGCCGCCGACCCTCATGAACATCGCGAGCAGTGCGGCGCCAAAACCGAAGCCCTCCAGCACCCGGGGGGCGTGACCAGCGTAGGCGAACACCACCAGGCAGGCACCGAACAGCCCCAGACCCACGGTGGCCATGCCGACCACACCACCAGTGCGGAACGCGATGCGCATTGCCTTTTCCCGGCCACCAGACTCGTTGGACGCCGCAGCGACCCGGATGTTCGCCCGGGTGGACAACCACATACCCATATAGCCGATGGATGCCGAGAACAGCGCTCCCGCCAGGAAGAAGATCGAGCGACCGATCCGCTCGCTGACGCCCTCGGCGGGGAGTGCGAACAACACCAGGAAAACAATCACGGCAAAGCCGGAGAGCGTTTTGAACTGCCGGTTCAGGTAAGCCGAGGCGCCTTCCTGGACCGCTTGGCCGATCTGCTGCATGCGGACTGTGCCCTGACCAGCGGCCAGTACCTCTCGCATCAGTACGGCACCGACGGCCAGAGCGGCGAGAGCGACTATGGCGACCACACCGACAACGGCGTAGTCACCCCCGCTCAACTCGAGACCCCCACCCTGGGTGAGGATGAACCCAGACATCCGTCCTCCTGGTTTCCGTGCAGTGCACCCCGACTGCGCCGCCCCGTCACGGCGTCATGGCCGGTCAGTGTAGGCGTGCCGTCCCTGCTCACCTCCGCCGGTGTCGCTGGTGGGCACAACCGAGCTGCTCCGCTTGGGTGATCTGACCACCGGCCGGGCCCTACCGTGAGTGCGCCGGTCGCACCACCGAGGGTCTCGCGAACCGGCCGGGTTCGCGGGATCATGATCACGACGCACTAGGTCGAACGCTGGGCGAGGTGCCGGTAGCGCTCATGGAACTCTCGGCTACAGGCCAGCCTGGGGTAGTGGCGCACCAGTGTTCTGTCAAGATTGCGGGCGCGAGCCATCACCCACGCGGCGCCGTGCGCTGATGCCAATGCCTGGTTGTCGAGGGTGACCGCCTCGTCGGGCGTGCCCAGGTGTACCAGCGCCGTGGCCAGGACAAGCCGGGCAACAGCCTCCCGGCGCGGCGCCCTCTTGTCGCGCGGCGCTGACTCGTACACTGCCAGAGTTGTTTGAACCCGTGATTCGTGATCAACCCTAAGGTCGCCGAGTTCGGCAACAGCGCTGTTGGGAATCGACCGAGCAGCTCCCCTGTCGAACTCGGCGCACTGAGGGCCCCAATCCGCGACTCCATCACCCGATCAGATCCTCACCGCCGCTGCGGTTGGGTAGATCTTGGTCGCCGTCGGCGAACCCGTCGCTCCCTTGGCGGGTAGGCGTTAGCGTGCGGGGCGAGGAGGTGTGCAGCGATCGGGAGGCCGGAGGCGGTGGAGCACTGTGACGGGCGTGGCCTGGCCTTGCTGCAGCGGTTGCTCGCCGGCGGGGC
>JBOHFR010000045.1:0-38476 GCA_050699715.1 Pseudonocardiaceae bacterium | reverse complement strand
CACGGCGACCCGAGACGCCATCACCGCCTGCGAGTGCCCGGCCAGCTGCCCCTCCTGCGTGCAATCACCCCAATGCGGTAACGGCAACGACCCACTGGACAAAGCCGGCGCGATCACCGTGCTCGACATCGTGCTGGCAGCGCTGCGCAACTGAGGATGTACTCGCCGGCAGAACATGATCACGGTTTATGTGCCAAAAGTGACATATCGTGTCGATGAAGGCACACAAACCGTGATCATGGTGTCTGGGGTTCGGCCCACGGTCCCGCCGGCGATGTCACCCAGCGCGCAACCGGGCATCCCACGGCCAGCGACAACACCTCGAAAATCACAGCCCGGTCTTCCCCGGTCACAGCGCCGCACCCCGACCACCGCTCGGCCCGTCCCGCCAGCCCTGGCAGGGCGCTGTGGCCATACCCCGCCGGATGCTGTGCTTGGGTGCCAAGCTGCTGCTGCGCGCTCTGCTCAGGACCGCGTGGCCGGTTGTCGGTGCTCGGACCTTGCACAAGGTGCCCTGGTGCTCCACGCGCTCTCCCAGAGTCTGTCTTGCGAGTCGTTGTCGTTGGATGGCACCCAGGACCGGGGAGGGGTCCAGACGCTGGTGGTAGACGGGGGACACGTCCTCGGGGAGTTGTAAGGACGCCGCACCAGCTGGAGCCGCTCAAGCCCGACCCTGGGGCCATCGGAGATCACTTAACTGGATAGGTGCGCTCAGATCCATGACGAGGGCAGAATAGAAGCATTCTTCCCCGCCAGAAGGAGAGGCGATCTTCGCCAGTCGGACCGTGGATCAAGGCCCCGGATACGTGCCCCTACACTGTCTCGCAAGGTCGGATATGGACTGGAGGAATCAGCGTGGGAGCTCGTCCAAGACGGCAGCGGTACTGCCGCTGTGGTACCCACCTCGCGGCAGACAACACCGAGTACCAATGTGCCCGCTGTCAGAAAGCTTCACGGGACAAGTTGATCGCCCCACCAGAGGTACCGGCCGAGTTCTGGCGGACAGACCAGTTCCGGGAAGCTTTCCGTGCCTAGCATATCGGCCAAGTGGCTCGCAGCTACCGCCTGAGTCCGTATCACCACTCAGCTTACGGGCCCGGCGGTATTTCGCAGGGGCTGCTCGGACAATGGCTTGGATTAAGGCAGCCGCAGATCAGCCGGATTGAGACTGGCCTGCCGATCCTCAATCTGGATACGTTGAGGTACTGGGCACGGGTGCTGCGCATCCCGCCGGAGCTGCTGTGGTTCGATCTTTTGGACCAGGCCACGGGGAGTTGTCGGCGCCTGGACGAGTCCCGTGAGCCCGTCTCGGTGAGCTCGGTTCACCCGGTTGGGCAAGCATGTGTAGGCGTAGGATCAGAGGCATCACTACTAGACTGCTTTCTCGGTGGTAATCTCGGCCCGCTGGTGCGCCTTGCGGGTGAGGAGGGTGAAGATACGATGAAAAGACGAGCACTCATACTCCAGACCGCTGTGCTTGCTGGGCTCAGTGGGAGCCCTACGGCAACCATCTTGGAAGCCGTCCGGCACGAGCTGAACCGCTCCATGGCGGACAACCCGGTCACCGCTGACGCGGACGAGTGGCAGGAGGTCGCCCGAGAGTATGGGCAGACCTACCTTACGACTTCACCAGCCATCCTGCTTAAAGCTCTCATCACCGACCTGGGTGGTGTGCAGCTCACGTTGCGGCACCATTCGGATGAGGCGGTTCAGCGGAAGCTCTTGGAAGCCGAGGCGCTATTAGCTGCCTTCACGGCACAGACGGTGGCTAATATGGGTGATCTTATTGAAGCTCGTCGCTGGTGGCGAACAGCTCGCCTGGCCGCTGATAGGTCCGCCGATCCCTACACGATGCTCTGGGTGCGGGGCCGCGAAGTGGTCCGCGCTGGTTATGAGCGTCGTCCGGTTCCAGCCATCCTCCAGCTCGCCAGCGCGACTGAGGCGCGCCTTGACGGAGTACCATCCGAGGCGCTTCCTGAATTCGTTAGCGGCAAGGCGCAGACTCTGGCGCTCGCGGGCAGGCACGCTGAAGCCGAGCAAGCCCTATGTCAATTGCGGGAACTCCCGGTATCCAGCCGCCAAGATTCGATCTTTGACTACGCCGAGGAGAATTTGCGTCGCACCGAGAGTTTCGTATACTCGCACGCGGGTGATTTTACGAAAGCTGGGCGGGCACAAGAGACGGCGCTGACCCTGTACCCGGACGACAACCTACGCGGCCGGGCGGAGATTGGTATGGAGCAGGCGCTGTGCCTCGTACGCATGGGAGACACCGCCGAAGGTACTCGCCATGCTCTGGGTACCATCACCAACCTGCCCGTGACGCATCGCATTCGTCCGATCGCCGATCTTGGCCAGAAAGTGCTTGGCTCCATCCCGGCGCACGAGCGGAGCCAAGCGTGGGCGAAAGAGTACGACGAGTGCCTCGAGGTGTCATTCCCCGGCCACACGACCGACGTACCACCAAGTAGCACCAAGATCTGACTTTGGGAGGAGCCGAGCCGATCACGCCACCGGTCGCCGCAGCGACTACCGCACGGCCCAAGCCGCTAAGGTCGCTTCGCGCCGACGCCCGCTTCTCGGCCTAATCGCTGGTTGCGGGCTCGCCAATTTTTACAGGGGGAACACTTACTTCATCTCGGCTCCTTAGCTGGTTTCTTCCCACCGCATCAGCTCGAATGTGAGCGTGCCAATGTCGGAGTCTTGACGGGAGAGCAAATGCAGCCACACGAGGCTTCCCTTCCCGGTAACAATGCACCAGGCGGTAATGCCCGGAACCAGGTTGACCTTGCCAATCGCCTGGTTCCGCGCTGCGTAGGCGCAGGCCTCCGGGGCGGGCAACGTGGCTGGGCCGGTGCTCACCAGGTCGCTGTGGATCCTCAGGCTGCCACTCTGGTAGCTGAGATCCGAGATGAACATGTCGCGCACGACCCGAGGGGTATCAAAGGTGGCCCCGTAGTAGTCCCCGAAGCCGCCTGGCATCATGATCTGTTTGAGCTGGGGCCATGCCTGCGTCCACGTTTCCCCTGATGGCGCCACGGGCAGCGGGACGCTTGTGGTACTCGTTGCCGTGCTGGTAGGTGGCGGGGTGGTGGCTTCGGCGGGGCGGCCGGATGCCTGCGGTGGAGGCGGCGCCGTGGTGGTGGTCGGTGGGCGCAGGATTATCACGGTCACCAGCACCGTCACGGCCAACACCAGCACCGCTATCACCATCGCCAAGAACACGATGAGGAGCTTTCGTGACCGTGGGGGCAGCTCCCGAACGCCGCCCGGGGGTGCGGTGGGCGTGAACGCTGGCAGGGTCGGCGGTCGGCGGTGGGCTTCCTGGTCCTTGAGCATCTGTTCCAGCACGGTGGCGGTCTCCGGCCCAGCTTCGGCGCGCACGTGCTCGATACGCCGGGTCACGGCGGCCTGGTCCCCGGCTGCATGGGCCTGTTGAAGGCTGTCTAACTCGACGGCCAGGTACGCCTCGGTCTCGCCACGGTCACTCATGCTGCTTGCTCTTCCTCCGGGCTTGCGGTGATACTGGCCGTGCCGCCGGGAGGACGCCCCACCCGACGATCTTTTGCGCCGTCGGCGTGTGAACGGAACGTACTCCGACCGTCACGCCGCGTTGCGTGACGGTCGGAGTGAAACTGGCGAGTTCGCGTGATCGAGTGTCGCGTGTGTGATGCTGCCGACCCAGTGGGTTCAGTGGGTGTGATCACCGGCTGCGTAGCGGGTCCAGGTTCCGCCGACCTCGGTGACTAGTCGGGTGGTGTGGTCGTGGGTGTAGCCGAGCATCCTGGCGACGACGGGCGCCGGTGCTTGCGGGACGCGCTGCCGCAGTGCTGCTGTGCGGCCGTTGAGGGCGGGGATTCCCTGCTGGCGTAGGCGTCTCTCGACCGCGTCCGGGATCATGGGTTGGCCGCCGCGCCGGCCGGGAAACCGCCAGCGGGCGTTGGGGTTGGTCGCGGTGGTGAAGGTTGAGCTGGTTGTTGATGTGCTTGTCGAGTAGCTCGGCGAAGGGTTCCGGGAGCGGTGTCGGCGGATCGCCGAGCATGATGCTGACCTGGCTGTCGTGGTGGAGGATGTCGTCGGTGGTCAGCTGCGGGATCCGGGTCGGGGGCTGGGCGTAGAGCAGCATCAACGTTGCGGCGACCCGAGTGCGCAGCGGGATGTCGTTGTCGGTGAGCAGCCGGTGGATCGTGGCCAGGCGTTGCTGCTGGCTCAGCGGCGAGGGGTTGCGGGTGTGCTGGTGGGGGATCGTCACCAGGGTCATGAGCTTGTCGCGCATCGACCAGCGCGGGAAGGCGTGGGTAAGCCGGCGGGCGGTGTAAGCACCGGCGTACCAGGCATCGACATCGGCTTGCCGGCAGGTGCTGAGCTCGCGTCGGCGCCCCTGCAGCCAAGCGAGGAACGCCATGGAGCGAGACAGGCTGGGCTGATGCGTCGTCGTCCTGCCCGCCCGTTATGCTGCTGCCTCCAGTCGCTTGGCAGTCGTGCCGAATGGGGGGCGAGGTCATGGTAATCGGTTTCGTCTCGTTGTCTGTACTCGTTATGCTGCTCGTACTTGCGAATCTCGGAACTATGCGTGAGATTGTTGTGCTGCGAAGTGAGCTGGCATCGTTCTCCCAGTTGGTCACTACTCCGCCAAGTCCGCCGTGGATGGAGCATGGCCAACCACCCGATGCGCTAGTTCAGCTTCACGACAGGCTGGCGAATGAGCCGGGACGCCAGGTTCTACTTCTGTTTATCGAGAGCAACTGCCCAACATGTCGAGCACTTGTGTCTGAACTGAGCCAAAGTGATTTTCCGAACATGGTTCGCGAAAGACTTGTGTGTATCTTTCCGGATCGGCAGGTTGATGACTCCCGAACCACGTCACTATCTAACAAGATCAAAATTTCAATGTTTGGCTGTGTCTTTGACGAAGGAAGCCGACTTCACTCTGCGGCTGGCATCTACGGAACCCCCTCCGCGCTACTCATGACCCGTGACAAGGGCCTGGACTTCAAGGCGGGAGTAAACCTCGAATGGATACGAGATCGAGTAGTCCGACCGGTACCAACGGGTCCGCCCGCCACGTAGGCTCTGGGCGCATCTTGCCAAAAGGTTCGCGGCTATCGCGGCGAAGATTTGGTGAAATTTTCGGCTTGGTGGTAACGGTAGTTGCCGGGAGTCTCGGCGGCTTGGTGGGGTACGTCCCCAGGGCCTACGCCGCACCCCCGCATTGCGACTTTGACTACGAGCCTCTCCACGGCTGTCAATGTTACCCTGGTCAGCCGACTTGTGCTTGCCTTGGTATCTGCTCAGCAACGGAATCTCGATGCCAGTGGGGCCCGCGTCCAGATGAAGACTACTGTGTGGTGTACAATTTTAGCCCAGGTATCCATCCTGGAGCCAGGGCAGTTGGTAGCTGCAATGGTGCGAACGGTGTTGGCTACTGCTGTGGAGTCTATTGCTAAATTTCTTCCTGTAGTATTTTGTCTCAAGGTTTGACTGGCAAGGAGGTGCCTAGTGGAGTGGAAGGCATGGAGCCCCCTGTCGGGGCGCGAGCAGCCAGCGGAGGTTCGGCAGGGAAACCTGAACCGCACGACGCCGTCATTGCTGATGACCATATCGATCGAGGCGTATGGAACGACGGCACGCGACATAGCGATACAGTGGGGGCACTTTTTGGTCGAGGGTAGCCCTACTGCGACCGTTACTCGTCAGCGAATTCTGGAGGCGGTTATCGAAGCGCTTCACTTGGAGGGTGACAAGCTCGCTAAGATTGAAGGGCCAGTCGAGGGTTTGACGTAGACAGGCTGCCGTGGTGAATCGAGTTGAATTCGGGATTCAATGACGGATGTAGCGGCACCGATTGCACTAGGACTTGTTTGGCTAGCCGCCTGCGCGTTGAAGCTGAGAAGATTTGCAGAATTTCGTGAAGACATGCGAGTGGTGGTCTCAACTGATTCTCGAATTCTCGCCGCTACGTTGGTGATGGTCGAGGGAGTTCTTGGTCTTACGTTGACCCTCAACCTAGCTAATCAGGTCGCAGGCTACCTGAGTCTGGCTTTGTTGCTCGTCTTTACTGTTTCGTTTCTGATCCGTGCGGTAAGGACCTCCTCGTTGACCTGTGCATGTTTCGGGCTCCGGCTGCATCCGCAGCATCGACCAAGTTATGACCTTCGGTTAGCGTCGGTGATCCGTGACTGTCTAAGGCCAGCTACGCTCACTGCGCGGAATGCCACGTTCGTGTCCTTGGCGGCAGTGGTCGCCAACATCGCAGCGTACCTGCCAGAACTTGCCGGATTCGTATTCGTGACGATGCTCGCGGCCACGGTAACGAGCATCTTCACGGCGAGAAACGACGTGTCGCGCGTCCCTCATCCTCGCCTTTCTGAGTTACTGCAACGGCGCCGAAAAGTGTTTGTTACCGTCTGGCATGCCGAGCTGTGGAGTCCTTGGATGGTCTGTCTATCAAGCTCGGGCACGGAACTCGTGAGTTCACGTAATCAAGTGTCGCGTGTGTGATGCTGCGGGCCCAGTGAGTTCAGCGGGTGTGGTCACCGGCTGTTTAGCGGGTCCAGATTCCGCAGACCTCGCTGACTAGCGACCAAGGATCTCTCGGCGAGCCACCGGTACACCGTCGTGATCAGTTCGGTCTTGCCCACGGCGCTCCTCCCACACGATCTAAAGGTCTTCACCGTGCCGGGCTGAACATTACCCGGTCGCGCGCCCGGCTGAACGTCGGTCGGGCCTTCCGTTCCCCACCTCTGGTGAAATGGTGATCGTAGACTTTGTCACACTGCGCCATCACTCGCTGCGCCTGGTGGTGGCCGGATTACCGCCGGAGATCTACAAAGACGCTAACATTCGCAACTTCCTGCTTACCGATCACTCAGTGGTGATCATCGACTTCGACGAGCTGACTCTGCCACCGTTCGGCTACAACCTGGCCAGGCTGATCTTGACGGGCTCGGGTTGGCCACACAGCTGTTGAGTTCGGGAGCAACAGGGCAGCTCCCTTGGCGGGTAGGCGTTAGCGTGCGGGGCGAGGAGGTGTGCAGCGATCGGGAGGCCGGAGGCGGTGGAGCACTGTGACGGGCGTGGCCTGGCCTTGCTGCAGCGGTTGCTCGCCGGCGGGGCCGGCGATCCGGCTACCGCGTCGGGTGGTGAATCGCCGCTGCGGCATGTCATGACGATTCCGGGGCGGGTGGCGACGACGGTGGGGTGGCCCTCCTGGGTGCCGGACCAGCTCCGCGCATCGCTTGCCGTGGCGGGTGTGGTGGCACCGTGGGCGCACCAAGTCGCCGTCGCGGAACTCGCTCGGGCGGGTCGGCACGTCGTGGTCGCCACCGGGACCGCGTCGGGCAAGTCGCTGGCCTACCAGCTGCCGGTGCTCGCTCACTTGCTGGCCGACCAGCAGGCCACCGCGCTGTATCTCGCGCCCACCAAGGCACTGGGGGCTGACCAGATCCGGGCGGTGACCGCCCTGGGCTTGGACGGGGTGCGGCCGGCTAGCTACGACGGCGACACCCCGAGGGCACAGCGGGACTGGGTGCGCTCGCACGCCCGGTGG
Organism: Pseudonocardiaceae bacterium; assembly: GCA_050699715.1. GTDB lineage: Bacteria > Actinomycetota > Actinomycetes > Mycobacteriales > Pseudonocardiaceae. The sequence continues at coordinate 30,927 of JBOHFR010000045.1, read as the reverse complement.
GTGTTCACCAACCCGGACATGGTGGCCGTCACCGAGGACGCCTCCCCCTGTGGCGAGCGCACCGTGGCGCTGTGGGAGCCGCCGCTGCTCGCGGAGCCGGCCGGGGAGCACGGGGCGCCGGTGCGCCGCTCAGCGGGTGCGGAAGCCGCTCGGCTGCTGGCCGACCTGGTGATCGAGGGCGCCCGCACTCTGGTGTTCGTCCGCTCCCGGCGGGGCGCCGAACTGACCGCGCTGGGAGCCCAGCAAGCGCTGAGCGCCGCCGCCGCAGGTGAGCTCACCTGCCGGGTCGCCGCCTACCGGGCGGGCTACCTCCCGGAGGAGCGCCGGGCGCTGGAGACCGCGCTGGACTCTGGGGAACTGCTCGGCCTCGCCTCGACCAACGCACTCGAGCTGGGGGTGGACATCGCCGGGCTCGACGCGGTGGTGCTGGCCGGCTACCCCGGCACCCGGGCGTCGTTCTGGCAGCAGGCCGGGCGAGCCGGGCGGGCTGGATCGGGAGCGCTCGTGGTGTTCGTCGCCCGGGATGACCCGCTGGACACCTACCTGGTGCATCACAGCGCCGCTCTGCTCGGCACAGCGGTGGAAGCCACGGTGCTGGACCCGACGAACCCCTACGTGCTGCGAGCGCAGCTGGCCTGCGCGGCCGCTGAGCGGCCGCTGACCGAAACCTGCCTCAACGAGCTGGGGGGCGAGGCAGCGCGCCGCGTGGTCGCCGACCTGGTCGCCGACGGGACACTGCGCCGCCGCCCCGGCGGCTGGTTCTGGGCCGGTGGCGCAGCGTCTGCTGGGCGCCAGCACCCGCACCCCCGCCCGCACCCCGAGGTCGACATCCGCGGTGGCGGCGGGCCCCCGGTCGCGGTGGTGGAAGCCGACACTGGCCGCCTGCTCGGCACTGTCGACCCTGGGTCGGCGTGTACAGCGGTGCACCCGGGTGCGGTGTATCTGCATCGGGGTGACTCCTTCGTGGTCGACGAGCTGGATCTGGACTCCGGTATCGCGCTGGTGCATCCCGAGCAGCCGCCGTGGCATACCACGGCTCGCTCCACCACCGACATCCGCGTGGTCTCCGTGCTGCGGCAGCAGCGGTCGGGCGGGGTGTCGGTGGCACTGGGCGAGGTGGCGGTGACCTCGCAGGTGGTGGGCTACCTGCGGCGGCTGCCCTCGGGCCAAGTGCTCAACACGGTGCCAGTGGAGCTGCCGCCATCCACGCTGCGCACCAGAGCGGTCTGGTACACAGTCAGCGAGGAGCTGCTCGAAGCCGCCGGGTTGCCCCCGGCTGCGTGGCCCGGGGCATTGCACGCCGCCGAGCACGCCGCGATCGGCCTGCTGCCGCTGGTCGCCACCTGCGATCGGGGGGACATCGGCGGAGTCTCCACCGCACGGCACCCCGATACCGCAGAACCAACAATCTTCGTGCACGACGGGCACCCCGGTGGCGCCGGGTTCGCCGACCGGGCTCACACCGCGCTGGCACCCTGGCTCACGGCGACCCGAGACGCCATCACCGCCTGCGAGTGCCCGGCCAGCTGCCCCTCCTGCGTGCAATCACCCCAATGCGGTAACGGCAACGACCCACTGGACAAAGCCGGCGCGATCACCGTGCTCGACGCCGTGCTCGCCACGCTGGCTCCGTGAACTACGCCTGCGCGGGCCCAGAGTGCCGGCCGGCGTCCCTGAGACTGTGGGTCTAGAGTGTGATTCGAGCAGCTGGTGCCCACCAATGGCGTCGGCTTACATCGGCTTACAGTGGCCTTCGCTATCTGGCGAGCACGGCCCGCAAGGCGTTGTCCACTCCGGCAAGGTCCTTGTTGATCTCTCCAACGATCGATCCGATTGGTTCGGTCCTCTCGGTAACCAGGTGGAGGCCGTCGGTGACTGCGCGGAGCCTGGCGTCGATGCGCCAAAGAACGCGCGCAATACTAATCAGGTAGGCAGCAAGCACCAGAACGGTGAGCGCTGCGACGATGATCGTGAATACAGCGGCTGCCGGCATGGTAATTCGCTCCTCACAAGAGGCGGTCAACCGCCTTCACATAGCGGGTGAGGCCAGCCCCCACCCGTTTCACGGCGTCGCGGGTGGGTATCAGCGCCTTCACATCGTCGGCTGCGATGACGATGCCCCCGGCCTGATCGTGAATGGTGTCGATGTGCTTCCCGACGTCCACGGCGGACCTCGCCAGGCGCTGCAGGAGCACCACCACGACGGGTATGATCACGACAAGGAATATCGCGTTGCCGATCCACCACAGTAGCATCGTCGCCTCCTTATCTTACCTTCGCCTTATCGCGGTGGCCTGAGCCTGCCTCTGCTTCGCAGGCAGCGACTCAGCCTTCGCCGCGATCGCCGGTAGCGCGCCGGCGATCGCGTTCAGCTTCCGGTTCAGGATCGCAGCACCGGCGCCAACAAGACACACGTCCCCTTGGATGGCCCCGATGACCCCCCCACTCACCTGTCCGAGGGTGTTGGCGAGGGAGCGCAGCCGGCGGGTGATCAATATAACGAACAGCGCCAACACGACCACCAGGGCCACGATCTCGACGACGGTGAGGATCACGAGCAGTTCTGTGCTCATCGTGCCCCCACCCCCAGAAGTTGAGCGTGGCGGCGCGCCTCGTCCGCGATCTCATCCAGGGTGTCTGCGACAGCGAGTGCGACCTTGATGTTGGCCGTGTTGCCGCGGACCCCCTGCGCCACGTCCCACAGTCGCTGCACGCCGGCTTCGATGGAGCCGACTAAGTAGAGGAGCAGGCTGAGAAGCGCGATCACGGCAACTATCACGACTGCTCCGATAACCAGCAAAATCTGCCAGAACGTGATCTCCTCGGAGGCGAGAGCTAAGACCATCGTTATCCCCCTAATGCTTGTCGAGCGGTCCGAGCGCCCCGGAGGATGCTCTGGAGCGTGTCGTTCGTGCGGTGCAGTTCCACGAGCGGCTGCGTGGTCGACCGGGTGGCCTCGAGTTCATGAGCCGCTGAGCGCGCCTGCGCGTTGATCCGGGATGCAAGCACCAGAAGCACGCTGACCACGACCACCACGACCACCACGACCACCAACCCAATGATCAGACCCGCCCACCAGCCCCCGAGGGGCGACTCCCCAACCTCATTCACTGTTACCTCCAACCCCGCGAGGAATATTCTGACACTCGATCAGGCTCGGAACGCGACCGTTCCACTATTGGTGGGTTCGTAACTAGCTTGCTTGGGCCGGCGAAGCCGACAAATCGAAAGTTTACACTCGATCACGAGCCGAGGGAAGTGGCAGTATGCGAAGCGCGGCACCGCGCGGCGTCCGGAGCCTCAGATATCCGGAAGGGTTGCGGCGACTGTTGAATATTGATCATAGTGTCGACGAGGGGGCGGGGGCCACTGGTGGTGGGGGGTGGGGGGTGGGTTGGTGTTGAGTTGGTCGGTGAACAGAGTGAGTCTTGGGGGTGGTGGGTCGGCCGAGGCGCACGGTGACACTGTGGGGGTAATTGATAGTGTCGCCTAGTTGCAGCAGGTTATGAGTGGCGGTCCGATATTCGTTGGGGTCTTGCAGATAGGCGTTCAGGAATACAAGGACCAGGCCGTTACTCTCGTCGAACGCGCGAGCCGGTATGTCATGTTTGTCCGGATTCCCTACGGCCAGATCGCCAGCGCGTCGCTACCCTCTTGGCTCAGAAAATGGAGGATCTTCCCGATTTCCTCCGGAACGGCGTGACGTGGAACCAGGGAAAAGAGATGGTTAGCGTGCAAATTTCACCATGCAGACTAGAATCGACGTCTATATTCTGCGATCCGCACTCACCCTGGCAACGAGGTACCAACGAGAATACTGTGAGTGTCTGAGGTCGGCCCGGTTGGGCTGATCGGCCAAGCTGGTGTCGGCAGCATGGGGTGACTCTCGAGAATGCCGGTTACTCCCGGAGCTGGCCTGATCGTGGTCGCTCCTGAGCACCTGTAAGCCCCGACCGGGTCCCGGTGCAGCCGCCACCGGCCCAGCTCGGGCTCGGCCAGTGGCGGCTCCGAGGCTGCCTAGCCACCCGGCTGGCTGTGCTGCGAGCTCCACCAGCACGTCCCAGCCTTGCGTTTGGCAGGACACCAGCCGCACCCGCATCCGGTCGGTTACCCGGCGGGCCTGGGCGCAGGCGTACTGCTCACCGGCGAGGACCTGCGCGGCCCCCGCCAGCGCGGCCAGATCAGCTGCCGACTCGGCTTGATGGCGGACGACCACTGCCTCGCCCAGGCGCAACCCGAACACCGCCATGCTGACCAGCACCGCGACGGCCCCGGCCGCCCACACTGTCGCCACCCCCCGATCATCCTCGACGCGCCCCGTCATGGAACGTCCCCAAGTTCCAGTACCGCCGGTTCCAGTACCGCTGCCGCCTCGGCCCCGACCTCAACACCGGGCAACAGCCCTGCCACCGGATTCGCCGACACCCGCGCGGTGACCTCGTCACCATGAACGGTCACAGCCACTACCGCGCCGTGCGGGGCGATCCGCCGGGCGAGCTCCTCGGCGCGGTCCTGCTCACCCCGCGCGGTCAGCCGGGCCGCCTCCCGAGCGGCATCGACGCAACGCAACTGCGCCGCCACCGCCGACACGGCGGCCAGCACCATAGCAAGCACGACGACCAGCGAGCACAGGGCGAGCGCCGCCTCCACGGTGACCATGCCCCGGTCGTCGGTGGCCATCTCGCCGGCTCGGCCGACGGTAGTCGTTTTGTCGGCTCGGCCGACGGTACCCATCAGAACTTCACCGACAGTGCCCGCTGCACCAAGTCGTTGAGCGCACCGACGATCATGTCGCCGGTCACCACCTTGTACAGGACCGCCGCGAAGGCCGCTGCGGCGATCGTCCCGATCGCGTACTCGGCGGTGCTCATGCCGGCCTCGCCGCCCACCGCACCGGCCAGTCGGGCGACCACCAGCCGCCGCCACCGCCGGGTCACTGTGCTGCGTTCGATCGTCATTGGTCAACTCCTGTCTGTCTGGGGGAACACCTGTCTGTCCCGTGAATATCTGTCTCACCACTGCCGCATCAGGCCAGCGGCCAGTCCGATCAGCACCGGCACGACGCCGATCGCGAGGAAGGCGGGCAGGAAGCACAGTCCGAGCGGGGCCGCGATGAGCACCCCGGCCCGCTGCGCCCGGGCTTCGGATTGCTCCCGGGCGCCCGCTCGCACCTGCGCGGCCAGCCGGGTGAGGGACTCGGCCAGTGCGGCACCGCTGCGACCGCTGCGTCGGGCGGCCTTGGCCAGCCGCACCGTCGCGGTGCACTCCAGGGCGGGTTGCCAGGCCTGCGCGGAATCAGCGCCCAGGGCGAGCAGCTCCGCGGTCCGGCGCAACGCGGGCCCGGCCGGTGCGTCGAGCCCCTCAGCGACCGCTCGCACCGCCACCGGCACGGGCATCCCAGCTCGCAGGCAAGCCGCGAGCAGCTCCCACGCCCCGGCCAGTGCCAGCGGCTCGACTCCCTCCCTTGCACCGCGTTGCGCCCACCGAGTGACCCCTAATCGAGCAACGCCCTGCCGAATGGCCCCGTGCCTGGTCACGCAGTGGGTGCCCAAGACTGGGTCCGCACAGGCAGCCGTGATCGGCCGCCGTGACCTCGACCGCAACCTTGATCGGGGCCTCGCTGGGCCGGGCGCTGTCACCAGCGCCGCCGCCAGCAGCAGCATCGCCAGCAGCTGCCCCGTCATCTCGGCACCGCCCCGGACACCAGCCGCGCACTCCACTGCATGCCAGCGCAGGCCAGACCCGTGCCGATCACCAGAAGAACCTGACCCACCGGGGTCTCGCACAGCACCCGCAGCGGATCGGCGCCCACCGCGTGGCCCAGCGCTAGCCCGAGCAGCGGCAACCCAGCCAGCACCGATGCGGTCGCTCGGGGGCCAGCGAGCCGAGCCTGAACTTCGGCGGCGAAGCGCACCCGATGCTCGGTATCGGAACGGACCGCCTCGAGCAGGTCCGCGAGCGGAATCCCATAGCGGTCGGCCAGTGACCACGCATCGGCAAGCCGGCCCAACCATGAGCGTAATGGCGCCGGGCCGGCGCTGCGCAGCACCGCCGGAACGTCACCACCGAGGCTGGCCGCGGCGGCGACCGCAGATAGTGCCCGGACGACGTCGGTCGGCACGTCGGTGGACACGTTGGGGAACGTCGTGGGGGACGCCATGGGAGACACGGTGGGCGGCCTGTCGGTGTGGGTGTCGGCGGCCGCCCGGACCGCGTCACCGGGATGGGCCCCGGCGCGCAGCTCCGCCACCAGCACCCCGAGTGCATCGGATAGCCCGGTGGCCGCGGTGGCTGCGGCCCGGCTTTCCCGGCCGGCCCGCCAGCGCGCGATGGCGGTGCCGGTCACCATGGCGGCAGCGAGCGAGCCACCTGGGCCGGCCAGCAGCACACCAATCCCCGCAGCCAGGGCTAGCAGCAGCAGGCCGCAACGCCGCGCGGCCCAGCGTCTCCTGGCCGCAGCCACCTGGGCGCCCACCTCTCGGCGGCGCAGCTCGGTGAGTCGGCCGCGACCCACCTCGGCCGGCCAGCACAGCGCCCCGCTCGCCAGCGCGGCCACCGCCATGCTCAGCACGCCGCACCCCCGCCTTGGCCGTCGGCCGAGCTAACAAACCGGCTACCGTCGGCCGAGCCGACAAAACGGCTACCGTCGGCCGAGCCGACACAACGGCTACCGTCGGCCGAGCCGACCAGATGCGCGCCGTCGAGCAGGTCGTGCAGGCGCTGGCGCCCCGGCCCCCAGCGCCCGTCCTGCCAGGCCGGTAGCACGCGAACCAGCTCGCCATCGCGTTGCAGCACACCTACGGCGGCCAGTCCCCGCGCCCCGTCGCGTCGCACCACGTGCAGCACCACGTGCACGGCGGCGGCGAGCTGGCTGTGCAATGCGTGGCGCGCCATGCCACCCAGCGCGGCCAGCGCTTCCAGCCGGGCAGGCACCTCGGCTGGGGAGTTCGCGTGCAGGGTTCCGGCACCCCCCTGGTGCCCGGTGTTGAGCGCGGCGAGTAGCTCACACACCTCCGCTCCCCGTACCTCCCCGACCACCAGGCGGTCCGGGCGCATCCGCAGCGCCTGGCGCACCAGGTCGCGCAGCGTCACCTCGCCAACGCCCTCAACGTTGGGCGCCCGGGTGGTTAACCGGACGACATGCGGGTGCCCCGGCGCTAATTCCGGCGCTTCTTCCACGCACACGATCCGCTCGTCAGCGGGCACACAGCCCAGCAAGGCGGCGAGCAGAGTGGTCTTTCCACTACCCGTGCCGCCGACGACGAGGAAGGCCAGCCGGGCGGTGACAATGGCCCGCAGCAGCCGCCCAGCCTCGGGCGACACGCTGCCCACCTCCTGCAGCGCGTCCAGCCCGTGGGTGGTCGGGCGCAGCACGCGCAGCGAGATGCAGGTGCAGCCGGTGGTGATCGGCGGCAGCACGGCGTGCAGCCGGACGCCGCCGGGCAGCGGAGCATCGACGTAAGGGGAGGCGTCGTCCAGGCGGCGCCCGGCGGCCAACGCCAGCCGCTGGGCCAGCCTGCGCACCGCGTCGGTGTCGGCGAAACGCACCTCGGTACGACGCAACTCCCCGGCCTGCTCAACCCATACCTGGTCGGGCGCGTTGACCAACACGTCGGTGGTCTCCGGATCGGCCAGCAGCGGTTCCAGCGGGCCCGCCCCGACGAGCTCTTGCTGCAGCTCGCGCAGCGCCGAGAGCACCTGCAGATCGGCCAGCACACCGTCGGACTCGGCCCGCACCGCTGCCGCTACCGCACCCGGAGTGACCGCGGCGCCAGCGGTGGCCAGCCGGTGCCGGACCCGGTCAACCAGCTGTCCGGAAAGCATCGGGGCCGCGCCGGTGCCGGCCTGGTGCGCGGACGTGGTCACGCCGCCCTGCCCAGCGACCGGCCGGAGCCGTCGAGTGCCGCCAGCACCTGGCGGGCGGCGGTGGCCAGCGGTCCCCTGGAGCGGCCCGGCACCACACCGCGATCCAGCGCACCGGCCAGCCCGGGCTGCGGGCGCATGGCGGCGAGCACGGGAAGGTCCAGAGTCCGGCTGACGTCGCTGGGAGTGATCCCACCCGGCGCCGGTCCCCGCACCACCAGCTGCAGCGCAACGCCGTAACGCAGCACCCGCGCCGCCACCGTGGCGGCCGCCGCGCAGGCTCGCACCTCCGCCGGCACGACCAACACCACCAGATCCGCGCTCTCCAATGCCGCGGTGCCCTGCTCGCAGGGATGCCGGGGCACATCGCACACCACCGTCTCCCCAGCGCGGCGTCCAGCAGCGCACACCGTGCGCACCGCGACCCCGTCTGGCCCTGGCCCATCCCGGTCGCGTTCCGGCCGACCGTAGTCCGACCGGCCGTAAGACAACACCGTGAGCCCGCCCCGGCCGCCCAGCCTCGGCGTGGGTAGTGCCGCGTGCAGTGCCGAGGCCGGCACCCGGCCGCCGCCCAGCGCAAGCCCGGACCAGCGCAGCCCGTCCATGTTCTCAGCGCCCAGGGCAAGATCCAGGCCGCCGCCCAACGCGTCGCAGTCAACCAGCATGGCGTGGCGTCCTGATCCGGCGACCGCCACCGCGACAGCGGTCGCGAACACCGACGCCCCGGCGCCACCGCGACCGCCGATCACCGCCAGCACTCGTCCCGGGTCGGCCGGCACCTGGACCACATCGGCCAACGCGCCCACCAGCCAGGCTTCCGCATCCGGCAACACGGCTACGTGCTGGGCACCCACCGCGACCGCACACCGCCAAGCCTTCGGGTCGCCGTCCGCAGAGACGATCACCACTGCGTCTCTGCGGGGTAGGCCGGCGCTGGCGCTAGCCGTGGCCGCTTCGACATCCAGCAGGAGCATCGGGGCGCAGTTCCACTGTTCTCGAACCGTCTCGGGGTCAGTGAGCCGGTGCGGATCGCACCCCGCCGCCGCCGCGAGCCGGGCGACCTCGTCGGCCAGCCCACCCGGTGTCATGATCATTACTGGTCGTCGGGTGGTTGGGTGCCCACCACTGATACTCACTGTTGCCCCCGCAGCTGCCGGCCCCGTGCTGCCCGGGGCGTCCGATGCCACTGTCAGCTAACCGGGTCAGGCGAGCCAACACTTCATGATCAACATGTGGATAACGAGAGCGGATGTGGACAGCCGAGCACGGACTGGATGGCACAGCGCGGACTAGATGACACCGTCGGGGAAACTCGAATCCGGGGCGACCCCCGCCAGGAGGAGCGTGATCGGCCTTATCGACCGCTGTCGACCAAGTGCCGTCTGCTACCTGTTAGCGCTGGTCACACGTCATCTGACGCTACCGGTCGCTAACCTGCGTCGACGGTTTCGCCGACTTTTCGCCGACATGGGGAGACGGTCCTGCGCACCCATACCGACCCTCACTCAAAACCGCGAGACTGTGAACGCTGACGAGAAATCCCCCTTCTACCCGGCGCCACCCGGTAGAGGGGACCGCTACGGCACCGTCTTCACGGTCGTCCTGAGGCGGACTCCTTGGTAGGTTCCGCATGTGGTGACGGTGACCAACGATGAGCTCATCGCCTCCGCCGAGGCGGTGCTCAATCCGCACAGGGTGGACGGCCGACTCTTCGGTGATGTGGGGTCTGCGCTGGTCACCGATGCGGGCAACGTCTACACCGGGGTGTGCATCAACACCGGCTCGGGTACGGGATTCTGTGCCGAGCACGCCGCGATCGCCGCGATGGTCACGACTCGTGAGTACCGGATCGCGAAGATCGTTGCTGTGTGGCGCGACGATGAGGGCGTGCTGCACGTGATTCCACCGTGCGGACGCTGCCGGGAGTTCATCCGCCAGATCGACCCGAGCAATCTCGACACGGACGTGGTACTGGGCAAGGACACCTCGGCCAGGGTGCGAGACCTGCTGCCCTTCAACGAATGGCCATGGCGGAGCCCATGAGCCAACCCGGGTTTCGAGGTGGTCTTCGAGACTGGGGACGTGGTCGCTGTCGATGATGGCGGTGAACACAACGTTGATCTCGTGATGGTATTCGCTGTGTTCGGTGTAGGCGTGCTCAACGACACCAGCCTGTGCTGGTGTTCCGGTGATTGCCGGGTATAGACGGGCGCCAGCGTGGCCGATGTTGACCCTGGCGCAGCGCAGGAGAGTGGCGACAGGGTGGGGGCGCGCGGCGGCCAGGCTCCATGCGGTGCGTGCGGCGGCGTTCACGGAGCACGCGGCCGGGGCGTCGTGGGCCGAGGTCGTCGTAGCCAGGGCCGAGAAGCTGGTAGCCGCCCACATCGGTCGGCGGCGCACAGCGCGGCCCCGTGACAGTCGGCGAAAGTGAGTGCCACCGTCGTCTTGCCGGAGCCGGGACGGCCAGCCAGGACGATCGCTCGACCGTTCTCCAGCCTCCACTTAGGACAGAGTCTCCATCAGACCCGGGGCGGTTCGGTCCGGCCTGGTCCGCGACCGCTGGAGCGTAGAACCGCTGCCCGCCGCGCGCACGATCCCACGACATCACGGAAGCGAATCATGATTTTCCGTTCCGTTTGGTCTGATAAGGTACAGTCTGGCTGACCCGATGGGCCCTTGCCTTGGTCCTATGAGCCTGTCGCTCATTCTTGACGAGCTCTCGTGCGTAGCGAGTTGTCGTCGGCAGGGTAAGGACGCTGGCCTTACTATGGGTCATGGGTCACGTACCCTGAGCACAGAGACGGATGGTGCCGATGAAGCGGCGTATCGGGGCATCCACGTGGACTGGCGGTAGCGAACTGGTCGTGCTGGCCTGGCACAACGTGGAGGGGACGTGGCGATTCCCCGCCGCCCCGGGCAGCGGCATTCGTTGCTTCACCAAGCAGCTCCGGGCGCTGCGGCGGATGACGAGCGTGGTTCCGCTCGATGTCGGGCTAAGTGCACTCCGGGAGGGAAGGCAGCTCCCGTCGCGGGCGGTAGCCCTCACCTTCGATGACGGCTATCGGGATAATCTCACGCTGGCGACGCCGGTTCTGCGGGAGCTCGATCTTCCCGCGACCGTCTATCTCGTCCCTGGTTTGCTCGACGGCGAGATCGATCCATGGTGGGAGCGGCTCGGCTGGGCCTTCACGAAAGCGGGTGTTCCGAGCATCGAGTTCGAGGGGGTCACGCTTGATTTGCGCAGTCCGGCCGCCCGCAGGGCCTCGCTGGAGCGGGTGGAGCCGATGCTCAAAGCCCGCGACGAGTCTGCCCGACGGGAAGCGGTCGCTTGTCTAGTCGAGATGCTGGTCCCGGCCGGTTCATACCGGGCCGATGATCTGTTCATGAACTGGGCTGAGGCCTCCGATCTGGCTCGTGCTGGGATATCGATTGGTTCCCACACGATGCGACACGTCATCCTCGCTCGGGAAACGGAAGACAGCCAGCGCGTGGATCTGCGTGAATCGCGATGCCGGCTGCAGGATGCGCTCGACGTTCCCGTCACCACGCTCGCGTACCCGAACGGGCAGCTCGGGGACTACGACACCACGACGACGGCGGCGGCCGCCGCAGTTGGCTATTCCCATGCGGTCACGGCGTGGGGTTTGGTCAACCACCGGACGACCGCGCCCTACGAGATCAGGCGCAGGATGGTCGCGCCAGGCGACAACGTCGTCAAAATGATCCTTGCTCTGATACGGGGAGTCCATCGGGCGCGCACGGCTCCCGATACCCGACTTCCGAGTCCTTGACATTCCGCGTCCGGGCAATGTTGACACCAGCCGGCTGATATCGTAGCCTATCCCAGCCATGCCACTGAATCAATGGTCACGGTACGACAGTGTTCCGTTCCACTTCGTGACAATCAAGTATACCCGTAACGCTATCGACACCGAGCCCGATTTATGCGGTGAGGCTACTTGGACAGATCGCAACAAACGGGGACATAGCGCCACTTTGGGTGATGGAGTTATGGGTTTAGGCGCGACGACACGAGCACGAATACTGATCTTGAATCGACCGGAAGCGGGCCGTTGGGCGCAGCAGGGGGGCTGGTGGGGCCCACTTCAGGTGGCGCCGCCCGTGGTGCAGCTAGATTGGGGCGTCGGCCTGCTACCGCGTCTGGCCCGGGCCCCGGCGTGACCTCAACACCGGATCGTGCGCCGGCCACCGAGGATCCCGCCGCGCCCAGGGTTGCACAGACTGGACGCCAGGTGTCTTGGAACTACCTGGTCTTCGCGCTGAGTAAGTTCTCGACACTGATCATGACAGTGATCCTTGCGAGGATCTTGAGGCCGGCCGATTTCGGGTTGTTCGCCCTCGCTCTCCTGGTGCTCAACATCTTCGACTATGCCAAGGACCTCGGCGTCACCCTCGCGTTGGTTCAACAACGCGGTCCCTGGCTGCGGCTTGCGCCCACAGGTGTGACGCTGTCGGCGGTCTTCGGGGTGCTGGCGAGCGCGGCTGCCTTCCTTCTCGCCCCGATTATCGCGGGTGGGCTGCGCCACCCCGAACTGGTGCCGCTGGTCCAGGTGCTGGGGGCTGGGCTGCTGATCTCCTCGCTGGGCGTGGTACCAGCGTCGGCATTGCGTCGGCGAATGGACTTCCGTGGCCGGTTACTCCCCGAGGTGTCCGGAGCGCTCGTCAAGACGGTCCTGTCGGTCGGACTCGCGCTCGCCGGGTTTGGGGTATGGAGCCTTGTCTGGGGACAACTTGCTGCCTCCGTACTTACGGCGGTGATGTACTGGGCGGTTGCGCGGGAGGTGGTGTGCCCCGGTTTCGACCGCGCAGTCGCGATCGAGCTGACTCGGTTTGGGCTTCCCGCCACGATGGTCAGCCTCGTTGCGTTCGGTATCTACAACTGCGACTACGTGGCTATTGGCCGTCAACTCGGCAACGAGCAGCTGGGCTTTTACACGCTGGCTTACCGCCTGCCTGAACTGGTCGTCTTGATGTTGTGCATCACCGTTAGCGAGGTGCTGTTCAGTTCCCTGTCCCGATGGCAACACGACCGCGTGGTGCTGACCGACCACTACATGAGCGCTGTTCGCGTCGTCTTGGTGTTGGCCGCCCCGCTCGGCTTCGGAATGGCAGCGCTGGCACCGGAGGTCGTGGAGGTCCTCTATGGGCGCGCTTACTCCGAATCGGCGAACGCGTTGGCGGTACTCGCCGTGTTCACGGTGATCTATTCGGTGACCTTCCACTCCGGGGACGTCTACAAAGCGACGGGGCGGCCAGGCCTGTTGACGCTGATCAACCTCGGGAAGTTCGTGGTGCTGGCCCCGACGGTGTGGTTCGCCGCGCATCGCGACGTCCTGGCCGTGGCCGTCGCGGTGCTCGCGGTGGAGGTGCTGCACTGCGCGGTGCGGCTCTTGTTGATTCGGTGGGTCATCGGGGTCACCTTCTCCCGACAGCTCCGGACATTCTCCGGTCCGCTCGCGGCCGGCGCAGGTATGGCTCTTTTGGTGTGGAGCGCCGCTCATCTGATCGAATCGGCGCCCCTCGCGGTGCGGGTCCCTACCCTCCTCACATTGGGCAGCGCCCTCTACGCGGGCTTGGTGCGGGTGTGTGCACCAGACCTCTTCCGGCAGGGCGCGGAGGCGTTTCGGACGTTCAGAAGGTCGTGGAGCCCCGGAGGCGGTGATCCGCGATGAGTCTCCTCCGAGGCCTGATCTCGTCGGGACGGCAGGGGACAACATGAACCGCAGGAATCGGTACCATGATGAGCGAAGTGGACACTCAGGTAGCACGAAGCACGCGGTCTCCGGCCGCGTCCGACCCTGGGCCGTGCCCGTCAGCATTGTCCTGGCGATGGTTACTTACTCGGCGTGCGCCGGATCTGTCGGCCGGTTGCTCCCTTCGGAAGGTGCCATGAGCGCCCGTCCGTTCGCTGCGACGAGCCCGTTGAACCAACCGATCGGGCGGGATCCAGTGCTGGATCCGAACAACGAGAGGATGATCGCGGGCCTGATATCTGCGGGCCCGGCGCCGGTCGCGGACTTGTACGAGTTCGGATTCGGGATCTACAACGCCGACGCATCAACACCGCGACGGACAGTAACCTGCCGCATTACTAACTGGGGGAAGTGTCCGTTCGCCGGCATGTCCGTGCCGCTCACAGTCGACATGGTGCCACCGAAGGGCAGCGACGGTCAGATCTCCGTGATCGACTGGCCCACTCGGACCGTGTACGAGATGTGGCAGTACAGGTGGTCTGACGGTCACCCCAGCGCGTCCTGGGGCGCCTTGACTTCATACGACGGAGATGGCTTCACTCGTCCGCCATACGGTTCTGGGTCTTCCCGCGGTTCCGGGTTCGCGGTGCTCGCCGGCGTAATCCGAACCTACGAGATACGAAGGGGCGAGATCAGACACGCGTTGGAGTTCTCCACAAGCAAGTGTCAACGTGGCGTCTTCCGCGCCCCCGCGTCCACCACCGACGGAATGGTCGACTCACCCGATGCCATACCGGAGGGAACACGCGTGCAACTGGACCCGTCGCTCGATCTTGACGCGATACCGGGCATCACCGCGGGGGAAAAGATCGTCGGGCGAGCCCTCCAAATCTACGGTGCCTACAACGTGGACTGCGGAGGCGCCCCGATGGCCATCGGGTTCGAGCTCCCACATCCCGGCCTGGCTAACACCTACCCGGCGGTGGGCCTAACTTACGACTACTACCGGTTGCGGCACATTCCCTTCAGCAAGTTCCGGGTGCTCGCGACCTGGGACACCGGCTCCGCGCCGTAGCCAGCAGGCTCACAACGGCTGCACATTTCCGTCCTTGTCCTCAGGTAGGCGACGGCAGTTCGATGTCGTGGCCGCGAATGCCGACGCTGATCGAAGCGAGGTCCGGCCGAGGCGGACCTCGGCGATGCTGCTCGAACGTGCCGACAAGCCATCAGCTCAGCATGCCTGTAGCGGTCATCGCCCGAATCAATAGCGGAGTGCGCCGGACCAGGGTGGCCAGCTGATCATCTCCAATTGGTCACAGCACGACAGCACTATGTTTCACACCGTGGCAATCGTGTATACCGTAACGTTGCCAACTCCGAGGCCGATTTATCCAGCAGAGTTACGTGGACGGGTCGATCGGAAACGGGGAGATAGCATCACGTTCGGTCACCCACCTTGAGGATTGAGCAGATGCGGGTGATGGAGTCATGGGTTTCGGGCACGAGGGCACGCGGACGAAAACTGATCTTGGATCAGAAGCGGTGGATAGCGCAGGACCCCGCTCGTGGCAGTGCACGCGACGCGCTCGACCTCGCCGAGGTGGACGGTGGCCTTCGGCTCGCGATGGCAGCGATACGCGGCTGTCGGGTAACCCGACAGCCGATATGCGCCGCGAGTGGCTCGCTGATCGTGGACTACGCCGAGGAAGGCTTTTTCGTGCCGACACGACCATGAGTCGCATAAGATGCGCCCCAGCGAATGATCTGGCCGCCCTTCTGCGCGTGCCTCTAGACGACGGCGAGGGAACAGAGGTTGTCTCTCCCGGAAACCTGGATTGCGAGATGAGGTCAACGTGACGAATCCGCTTTCGGTAAAAAAGGTCTTGCCACGCAACAGTGAAAGGCGTTTCAAAATCGCAAAGACGATGGCTTGGATCTTCGCTCGAATTGTTTATCCGCTCGGCGGCAAGGGCTATACAACGATCGTGACGGCCCTGATCGGCCGGTCCACCAACGCGGTCGCCACGTTCGAAAATGGCGGCAGATTCATTTTCCCATGTGGCGACAGTTATTATTCCAACCACCTCTTGACTGGTCGGAACTACGAAGAGGACGTGACCTTCCTACTGGGAAGCATATACTCCCGTACCTCTCCTTGTTTTCTGGATTGCGGCGCCAATTTCGGTTACTGGTCATCGGCGGTGTCGGGCCAGTCAAAAATGGCGAACCGAGTTGTTGGCATAGAACCGTCTTTGCATGCCTTGCCGTTCCTAAGAGATAACAAAACTGAGAACAACAACCGTTTCAATATCGAGGCTCTCGCCATCTGGGACATCGCTGGAAGTGCCGTCGGATTTTCAATGAATCGGGCTCATGCGACGTCCGGCATCGGCCACGGATCACGGAACTACTTGGTCGAGACAACGACCGTGGACGCCATCGTCGAGGAGGTTGGATGGGCCGGGATGCAGGTGGTGATCAAGCTGGACGTGGAAGGGGCTGAGATCGCCGCATTCAACGGCGCCGAGCGGACAAGCCGGACCGGCTGCATATTCATCTACGAAGATCACGGGGGTGACCAGGAATGTCGGGTTACGAGGTTTCTCCTGAAACGTAACTGGATAGTCTTTTTTCTTGCTGATGATCACTTGTTGCAGATCGTCTCGGTCGCGCAGCTCTCGAAGTTGAAACGGGATCCGCGGCAAGGTTACAATCTTGTCGCTTGGCGACTGGAAACGGAATTGTCTACTTATCTGCGCTCCCTTGCCTCATCAAGACGAGCATGATGGGCAATACTTACTCAACCATCAGGCAGTAGGGGCGCGAACCCAGGGTATCTGTATCATCGTGGATAGTTGTAGAAATATTCGAGTTGCGCAAAATTCCGGCGACCCGCGCTCCCGATCGGATCGGGCCCGGTAATTGTGCACTAACCGCTGTTCCTGGGGTCGGTACTGCGATGTGGCTTCGCCGACGACGCTGAGTGAGTTACTAAGAGGATCGTAAGTAGGTAGACTTGGTGGCCTATTTGTGGTTTAATCATCCTATGCGGGATAACGATGGCCGAAAGCTCGATCACGCCACACTGGAAGCGATCCGGATTCGAGCGTGTGAGCAAATCGAGAACGGTGCTCGGGCGGAGGATGTCGCGGCCAGCCTCGGTTTCAACCGATCGACGGTTTTCGGGTGGATCGCCGCGTACCGAAAGGGCGGCGCGAAGGCCTTGCGGGCCAAGCCCGTTCCGGGGCGCCCGCCGAAACTCACCCGAGCGCAGATGCGCACGCTGTTCACGATGATCGCCGGCTCGAACCCAGCGCAGTACCAGCTGGACTTCGCGTTATGGACCCGCGATCTGGTGCGGCAGGTCATCGCCCAGCGGTTCGGCGTTGACCTCTCGGTCGGCTCGGTGGGACGGATCCTGCGAGGACTCGGGATGTCACCGCCGCACCGGGCCACCCAGCAGGACCCCGAGCGGGTGGAGCGCTGGAGTACTGAGGAGTACCCCGCCATCCGAGACGAAGCCGCCCAGCTCGGCGCCACCGTGTACGTCGCCGATGAGGCTGGCGTCCGCTCTGGCTACCACTGCGGCACCACGTGGGCGCCGGTCGGACAGACACCGATCGTGGCGACCACCGGCACCCGCCACTCGATCACCATGATCTCCGCGGCCACCGCCAAAGGGGCCATACACTTCACGACCTTCGGCGATCCATGCCTTAGCTACATCAAGTAACCCTACTAGCCGGTCCAGCTACTTTCGATCCCCTTAGTAACTGCCCCGAAGCGTGAACGGATGACACCATTCGTCACCCACCCGCACGCTGGGTTCCCGTCTACGTAAGGCGATCGTGAGCGCACTCAGCGTGAGAGAGATTGTTGATTCTTTCGTGTAAAGTCGAGCGGGTACTTCCCGTTAGAGGGACACCCGATGGACGCGAGCCCGGAACACCAGGGCGTTGCTTAGCGTGCCTTGCAGGGGAGGTTGGCTTGCCACTTAGTGTGGGAGGTTGGCGTACCGCTCGCTCGCGGACCGCTGTAGCGTGGGCGGCACTCATCGTGAGTACTACCCTGAGTTGTAGTGGTCCCAGCCCCGTCGATGTTGTGAATATGCCGATGTCCGCGACCGCAGCGTTGTTCTTCGACGGTTCGAGCAGTCCGTGGACGACGCCGGTGCCACCGGACGCGAACGCCGACCCGAGATCCGCCGAGTACGCAGCCCAACTGACCCAGCTCAAACCGACCGTATCCGTCAGCGACTTTACCGTATCGGTGTTCGTCGCCAGCACCCGGTCACCGCATTACACGATCCGACCGACCGCGTGGTGGACACCGCCTGGTTACATGCTGCGAGCGCCCATCCCCGACGACGCCCAGCCCGATCCAGCCGATGGGCACCTCGTGGTGCTGGACAGTCCCACTCAATGCGTCTACGAATTCTACCGAGCCCGCCGCACCTCCACCAGCTGGACAGCTGAGTGGGCCAACGCCATCCCCGCCAACGGCAACGGCATCTATCCAGATGGACTCAGCACCCGCGCCAGCGGTATCTCTTCCGCTGCTGGTCTAATCTGGCCAGAAGAACTACGATCCGGCGTCATCAACCACGCGCTGGTATTCGCCTACCCCTTCACCCGCACGGGCGGACCTGTGGGATTAGCCACTAACAGCGACGGTTACTCCACAAACGACGCCGCGCTACCAATCGGCGCACACCTCGTGCTGGACCCTACCATCAACATCGACGCATTGCCCCTGACGCCCACTGACAAGACCATCGCCAAGGCACTACAGCGCTACGGCATGATACTAGCCGGCACCAGCGGCGGACTCACCCTCTACGCAGTACAGCCCACCAGCTTCGCCGCAGACCCGTACGCCTCGATTTGGCCCGAACAGACCCACCCAGAAATCAGCCAGATCCCATTCAATCACATGAAAGTGCTACCATTAGGAAATCAAATGCCCCGCTACCAAGGCCCACCCATACCCAACCGATGCACCGCACCCCCGCACCCACCGAGATGACCACCCCGGAGGATTGTTCGCATCTTCGGCTGGTCGGGCGTTGCCCGGATCACCGGCAACCGGCCCATGACGGTCCCGATGGCTAGGCGGTCGATCGCGTTCGCGGAATTCTCTCCGTCCGGCGGGCTCTTCCAGTTCACCGCCCAGCTGGGCGAGGCGCTCGCACAGCTGGGTCACGATGTGCATCTCTTCACCGGGCCGCGTCCGGAAGTGGCCGCCAAGCACCCGAACTTCACCATTCACGCAGTTCTACCCACCTGGCATCCGATGGACACGACAGTGCGCAGCTCTCTATTTCGGAAGGTGCGCCGCAGCGTCCGGGCAATTCAACTTGTCATGGCCTGGTTGCTGCTGATCGTCCGGCTCCGGCGGCTGAAGCCGGATGTGGTGCTCTGGTCGGCGTGGCAGTTCAGTGTGGACGGGATCGGTGTCCTGCTGACCAGCCGGCTGCTGCCGCTGAGCATGCTCGGTCTCATCGCGCACGAACCGCGGTTGATTCGTCGGGCAGACACCACCCGTTCGCAGCACGGACCGCTGCTCGACCGTATCCTGGCCGCCGCGTGGCGGCGGATGAGTGTGGTGTTCGTGCTCGGGGAGCAGGCTAGGGTTCGTGTGTTAGAGAATTGGCAGCCTTCAGGTCCGGTAATTGTCATCCCGCATGGCGACGAGCGCGCCTTGCGCGACGACCAGGAGGTACGTCCAGTGGCCGACACCGGCCCGGTGGCGTTGTTTTTCGGTACCTGGACGGCATACAAGGGCATCAACGTCCTGCTGGAGTGCCTGCCCGAAGTGCGTCGCCGGGTACCTGATGCCCGGGTGGTGTTGGCTGGCGGCGTTGTTGGTGTTGACCTTCCCGCGCTGCTGAGCCGTGTCTCGGAACTCGGTGGGGTGGATGCCCGGCCCGGCTACGTTCCTCTCGAGGAGATCCCCCGACTGTTCAGCGAGGCCAGAGTCGTCGTGATTCCGTACCTGCGAGCCAGCCAGAGCGGGGTGGCGCACCTGGCGTACACCTACGAACGTCCGGTGGTCGCAACGACCGTTGGCGACATTCCATCGGTGGTCCGCGATGGCGAAACCGGCCTCTTGGTGCCGCCCGGCGATCCGACCGCTCTAGCCGAGGCCCTGACAACGCTGCTCGCGGACCCGGCGCGTGCGCAGGAGCTCGGCAAGGCCGGAGCGCGATGGCTGGCGTCAGAGGCGTCGTGGGAACGTGTCGCCGAGCAGCTCGAGCAGGGGCTCGACCACGCGGATCGTCGCGGAGTGGACGCGGGATAACATGGTGCCGCCGCCGGAGCTGGCGACGGTCGGCCCCACTCCCTGTTCTAAGACCGACTCGTACACCGAGCGCAGGCGTGTGACCCAACCGGTGGCCTCGAAGCACTCCAGGTACCGCATCCGGGCCGCGGCGCCCAACCGCTCCCGCTCCGACCGGTCGCCGGCGAGACGCTCAATTGCCGTGGCGATCGCCTGCGGTTGTGTCGTTACTACGTGACCGGTCTCGGCGCTGACGATGTCCGGGATGCCCCCGACGGCGGTGGCCACGGTGGGCACCCCGACGGCGAGGGCGTGGATCAGCGTGGTCGGCAGCGCGTCGGCCAGGCTGGTGTGCAACACGATGTTCGCCGCGCCTAGCAGGGCTGGCACGTCATCGCGATAGCCGAGGAACCGAACTCGACCAGCCAGCGCGGGGTCGCCGGCCACTCGGGCCTCAAGCTGCGGTCGCATCGGTCCGTCGCCCGCGAGGGCCACGGTCAGCTTTGGCTTCAGCTGCAGCAATCTGACGGCGTCGAGCAGTAGGTGGTGACCCTTCTCCGGGCGCATCAGCGATGCCGACGCCACGAGGAGGTCGTCGGCCGCGACACCCAGCTCAGCACGAAGCCGCGTACGATCGGCCGCCGAGAGCGGGCCCGGATCGGTTACCCCGTTAGGCAGCATGACGAGCCGGTCCTCGGAGCCGGACAATCGCCGGTACCACTCCCGCTGGGCTGTGGACACGGCGATCGAACAGGCAGCGAACCGGCGGCGGGCGAGCAGACCTGCGGTGCGCTTGTATTGGTCGATCAACCGGGCCGGGGCATCCTCGATCACATGCAGGGTGGAGATCACCGGCAGCCCCAGCCACCTGCCAGCGGCGACACCCACGAGGTCAGCGTGCTTGAGGTGGGTGTGCACCAGCTGGACGCGATGCTCGCGCAGCCGGACCACGGTACGGGGCACGGCCCGTGGGTCCCACCTGGCCAGACCCAGCTCCACCACCGGCACACCCATACGGCGCAAGGTATGTGCGTGCACCGGCTCGGGCGCTGGCGACAGGGCCACTATGACGAGCTCGAGGCTGGCGCAGTGCGCAACCGCAGCCAATTCCACGAGGACGTTCTCGGCGCCGCCGGGACCCAGGGAATGGATCAGATGCGCTACCCGGAGGATGGGGGCCGGGAGCCGCCGATGGTGGCCCACTGGAGCGAACGTCTCACTCACAAACCCACCCCCAGTTGGTCTCGGCGATGCGTTCGAATGTGTCGCGCGACGAGCGTGATCACGCCTAGCTCGGCTAGTACGGCGATCGTGGTGAGTGCGATCGCACGGTCGGACCAGCTCCGCTCAACCGTCGTCTCGATGGGGGACACTTGAATGAGTCGATAGCTGCGGTCAGCGCCGAATCGCTGTATTGCCAGGGGCGCGGCGGCGATGGTCTGGGCCATCAGACGCTCGCTGCCCATTAGGTCACCAGTTTGGGCGGTCATGGTGATCAGACCAGTGACCGGCTCCCCATCCACCTGCACCCTGGTCATGGGCTCTACGCTTTGGATCATCGCGGCGTAGGCCGGAAGCACCGCGATACGGCTGCGGACATCGAGTGCATAAGACCGGTAGGTGCGCGGCGCGGGGGCCAACGTGAACAGGGCCTGCGAGGTGTACCGCTGCTGTCCGAGCAAGAGTAATCCGCTGGCCGTAACGGCACCCGTGATGATGACGACGATGATGGTGACGCTGCCGTGCCGAAGGCCGCGTGCTGCTCGGGTGCTGGCTTCCGCAGCCGATCGCGGCTGTTGTGCGACCATATCGCGGGTATTGGTATGCAACAACCCGGCAAGCGCAATAACGATCAGTACCGGCCGGAAGTACGCGAGGTGCAGAAACAGGCTGGCCACCGACCATCCAAATATGGCGGTCAGTGCCCCAGCGGCGAGCGCCCGGGTGGGTGTGCCGAGCCGACCGTCCTGCGGTGCGCCAGCCAGCCTGGTCACTGTCTGGGCGGACAGTGCAATGGTCCCGATGACCAGGACCAGCCAGCCGGTCAGGCCGACCAAGCCGGACTCGGAAGCGAGCTCCAGATAGATGTCGTGCGGTGCCGTGGTACTACCGATCAGCACACCTTGGGTTCGGGTGGCGTACTCATAGAACACCTCCGGGAATGATCCGGTGCCCGTCCCGAACAGCGGGTGGTAACGGAACATGACGGCTGCGATCTCCTGAGCGGCAGCCCGCTCGACCAGCGACGGATCGACCGTATAAGCGGGTCCGTTCCCAAACACGGTCACCACATTCAGCAGCCGGTTTCCGATCCCCGGGATCAGCAGTACCAGAGCCACCAGCGGCGCAACCAGCAGCGCTTGCCGCCGGATCCGTGGGCCGCTGGCCACCACCCACGCCACGGTTAGCGCCCCTGTGGCCAACAACGTTCCCCGGGACTGCGTGAGGTAGATCCCGCCGAGCATCGTCGCGGTGGCCAGCCCCCAGCCGACCTGGCGCAGGCGGCCGGAGAACATCGAACGGTGCCACAGCGCGTAGGCCAGCGGCAGCCCGAGCACCAGATCGCGACCCCAGAAGTTGGAGTCGGGCAATGGACCGGCAGCCCGCGGAGTGGTGATGTTCTCCCCGAGGGCGGAGCTCACTGTGGCAAAACCGCCGAAGGTGGAAGGCTGAGCACCCAGCACGATCTGATTGATCAAAGTCATCGCCGAGATGGCAGCCAGCGTCAACACGATGGCGGCGGCGATCGACCACGGCCGGTTGACCAGGTGCGCCAAGGCCAGAATGACGATCAGCAGGACGCAGTCCTTGAGAAGGAGAACCATTTTTTCGGTGGTGACCGCCGGTGTCTCGGTGAACCACACCGCTGGAATCAAGCTCAGCAGGTAGCAGGCCAGCAGCGCGACCGGTGCCACCGGCGGGTGGCGCAGCCGCTCCCGCATCTCGGGCAGTCGCAGCGCAACCAGTGTGGAGAGCACCCCCAGCCCGAGCGTCGCGATGTACCACTTGGGCACAGGCAGTACAACACCCGCGTTGGAGAACTCCGAGACCACCAGCAGCGTCAACGCCACGGCTGGCCGGACCACGGCCACGACGAGCAGGACGCTGCCGACGACGGCGGCCAGCACGAGCAGCGCCGGCTTCGCGCCGACCGTCACCGTAAGTGAACCGACTAACGCTCCGAGTCCCAGCAGCAAGACGCCGAAGTCGATCATTTGGAACCGCAGCCGCCCGACGCCGAACTGCGTCGCTGCCGGCTTAGCGACCATAATCATTGTCGGAAGAGTCTGGTGTTGTACGGGTTCGGACTCAGCCCATCCGGAGGCTGGACGCTGGTTACGGTCGGCGATGAGGTCATAGCCGGCTCCTCACGAGAGGCACTGAGAGTCCCGCCACGTGGGCCCATCCATGACGCCCAATTTCGCATCACCAACAGCGCTCCGCCGCTGCCGATCAGCAGTCCTGCGGCCCCAGCGACGGCGAGCAGCTCGACGAGCGGTATCCCGATCGGCGTCGCGCCGCCGGCAGCCGCCTGGAGGATCTGAAGGACAAAGGGCCCCGACACCTGCTCCACCACCGGCCGCGCCTCGCGTACCAGTGAATCCGCAGCCTGTTCCGCCGCCCGTGGCGAGCCCGCCTCCACCCCGACGGTGATCAGTGAGGTGTCGGCGATCGCGCCGGCAGTGATCGAGATGGACGTCGGCGGGACACCAGCGGACTGCGCCGCCGGGGCTATCCAGCGCCTCTGGTGGAGTACCTCCGCAGCAATACGCGCCGCCTGGCCGCGGCTGAGTGCTTCCCACGAGGAGGCCAGCTCCTCCGGTGGCACATGCGCGCCCGGTAGCAGTGCCACCTCTGTCTCGGCGCGATAGCGCGGTGATCCGTGCACCAGCCCCACCGAAGCCACCATCGCCACCATCGCCACCACGGCGAAGATCAACCCGGTCAACGCCACCTTGAGAAGCGTCCGCTTATCCAGCGTGATCTCCTGCACATCTGTCATCTCCGTGCCCCCGATCGTGGCCACCGTCGGGGACCCACGCTCGCCTGCTCGTAGAGCCGCGACAGCCGCTGTGCCCAGCACCGCAGATCGAAGCGTTGCTCGGCGAGCTTACGGGCGGCCGCTCCGCACCGAAGCCGACGATCATGGTCTGCGAGCAGGGTGATGACCGCGTCGGCCAGCGCATCGGCGTCGCCGGGCGGTACCAGCAGACCTGTTCGCCCGTGCTCGACGGTCTCCGGAGTGCCTCCGACCGTGGTCGCAACAGCAGCCAGCCCGCAGGCCGCTGCCTCAATCATGACGGTGGGGAGCGCTTCGGTCAGGGATGGGAGTAACGCGAGTGTGGAAGCACGCAGAATCGCTGGTACGTCCTCTCGGGCACCGGCGAAGATCACGCCTTCGCCGGCCATTGCCCGCAGCACCGGTCCGTGCGGTCCTTCGCCCACGACCAGGAGCAGTGCACCGGGGACCCGGGCCCGCACCCGGGGCCAGGCCCGCAACGCGACCTCGTGGCCCTTCGGCGCACGCAGCGCTGCGACCACGGTCACGACCGGGACGCCGGGGGGAACCAGCAGGTCGGCTGGAGGTCGTGCGGTGTGCGCAAAGGTAGCCGGAGTGTAGGCAGACAGATCGACGCCGTTGTGAAGCACCCGCCAGGACGGTTTGGGCGGCCCCACCAATTCTGCCGCAGCCCGGTGGGCTGCCTCCGATACATAGATCAGGGCCGCACCACGTTCTGCCGAGCGGGTCCACAACCGCTCTTTGAGCAGCTCCCCGCATGGTCGGTCGGGTGAAGGCACGTGATGTAGCGTGCTGAGACAGGGTATCCGCAGACGTCGGGCGGCCACCGGCACGAGAGCTGCCGAATAGCCGAGGTGTGCGTGCGCAATCTGGCAGCCAGAGGCTGCGATGGCCCGCTGGAGCAGCCCGAGCCCCTTCGGGTCGAGCAAGCGACGAACTCCCACGAACGACGGCCGCAGACCGGCTTCCGTCAGCAGCGCAAGACTCTGGCTGCGCTCCGGTGTCGCTGGCGCAAGGCTTGCCACAGATAGTTCCAGGCCGACCTCACTCGCGACACCGTTTAACGTGGCGAGCAGCCGCTCAGCCCCCCCGAAGCTGAACGAGTCGATCACGTGAAGCACCCTCATCGGGTCGCCATCCTCTTCCCGGCCTTTGCCCTAACGCGCTGGTCGACTCGGCCCACAGCGACGGCCCGAGCGACCGCAGCAGCCCTAGGGAGAAACCACGTCCAGGGGCGCCGCACGGTACGCGGCTGAGCAACACGTGCCGTGCCCCCTATCAGAATCGTCATTACGACAGAATCCGTTACAGGATCCCCACAATGTCACTAACTGTCGCCGAATGCGGACCTACCGTGGACGATGTGAGCGCGGCCGCGCCCAGTAGTGACAACGGCTGTGGAGTCTGGATCGGCGCTGCTGTTACGCTCGGGTCCCGACACAGCTGGTTCCGCGCCGCTTCGCGACCAATTCCACGGTCGCGGATGGACCCCTCGCGTGTGACTGTAGTCGAGGCGACACAATCGGTCATTATCACCCTTCCTCTCACTGGAGTACCTTAAGGCAGTGCGACACACTACCAATGCCGTCGCCGTTGTGAGCTTAGCTGATCCGTTTCCGACGGACAGCGGCAGCAAGGTCGTCATGGCTGGGATCCTTGAACATCTCGCCGATCGAGTGGGGTCGGCGAACGTGCACTACCTGCTGGTGGGAGGCCGTGCTCCGGGGCTGGAAGGCGACTTCCCGGTGCGGCTGCATGAGTTACCCGGTCCGAGAGTCGCCGACCAGTTGACTAGCGTTATCACATGCTGCGCCACCGGCCGCAGCAGCTTACAGGAAGCGACCGTCCGCTCACCAAGGGTCTGCAAGGCCATTGCAGAAGTGCTGCGTGAAATAGGCCCCAAACTGGAGATTTACGACACGGTGCGGGTCGGCCAGTACGCCGGTCAGGGTGGCGCCGCACGCCAGATCTGTTACCTTGACGATCTATTCTCAAAGCGGTACTCGCTCATGCTGCAGATCATACGGCAACACCCCGACCTCAACCTCCAGCCGTTGGGAACGTTTGCGCGCCAGATCCCGAAAGTGCTGCGCCCGCTGGCCAACAATCGAGTCGGACAGCGGGCGCTGCTGGCCGCCGAGCGCCGACTGATCCGGCGCAGCGAAGACCAGGCGGCTCGCCGATTCAACACCTGCCTGCTAGTCAATCCTGGTGAAGCCGAGCTGCTCCGAGCCCGAGCGGGTGTCGAACCGGACCGGGTACTGTCCGTCCCACCATTGGTACAGTCGCGGTCGGCCCTGGGCGGTTGCCGTGTTTACTCCGGAGCCCCGGAGTTCGTTTTCCTGGGACTACTGTCCCAGCCGCACAACGAAGATGGCCTGCGAAGC
This sequence comes from Pseudonocardiaceae bacterium, assembly GCA_050699715.1. Lineage (GTDB taxonomy): Bacteria > Actinomycetota > Actinomycetes > Mycobacteriales > Pseudonocardiaceae. The sequence goes on along the minus strand of JBOHFR010000045.1, from coordinate 4,663 downwards.
TTCCTGCTCGACGTCTGGCCCGAGGTGCGCCGGAGACGACCGGACGCCCAGCTCCGCGTGGTGGGTCGGCAAGCTCGACCGAAGCTACAGCAGCTCATGGCACGGCACGGCAGTAGCGTGATTACGGAAGGCTTCGTGACCGACTTGGACAGAGTTCTCGGCAGCGCCGCAGCGATGATCAATCCGCTGCGGTTCGGTACCGGCATCAAGATCAAGGTAATCGAAGCTCTTGGTCGTGGCCTGCCTGTGGTCTCCAGCCCGATTGGGGCGGACGGAATAGCCACGGGGCCGGACACCGGGATGTTCGTCGCCGACGGCGCGCGTCAGACCGTCGATGCGCTGATGCGGCTCATCGATCCGGAGGTTAATCGGACAGCCTCGCAGGCAGCGCTAACCCATTTCACCCGCTGTTACTCACGCGATGCGGTGTTCGCGAGCTATGACCGAGCATTCGGATTGGGCGACTAGGTCCGCGACGTCGGCGGCAACCTCGCCACAGCCGCTACCGAGAAGCTGCCGTCCGGCGAGTACAACGTCGGAACCGGCACCGCGGTCAGCCATGTCCTGGACCACCGGGATGCGCAACCGCCCGGAAGTGTCAGAGTCGCTTGCGCCCGGGGTCTGCTGCCAGCTGCCGACCCAGTCTGACGGAGTCAGATCACTGCAGCCGTACCCATCGAAGCTCCAAGGTGGATGGCTCGACCGACGATAGCTCATCTCCACAGTGGCACACGATCACCAGGCCGATACTTCCTCACGAGTGGCGGCCAGCAGAGTGTGAGGTAGACCCAGTGATGAGTATGGCGTCGACGTGCAGGGAGGTCACCGCGGTACGCCCGCCTGGACTCTTGACTTTGTCAGGTACTGCATGTAAATCTCCTGACGTTGAGTCATTGTTTTCCTGATATCCACTCTAACGGGCGTACCGAATCGACTGAGTTTGTCGCTGAGGGTCACATACGTTGGTGGCTGAGCGAATGAGAGCGATGAATCATGAGCTTGGGGCCCGACGACCGAAGCACGGACCTTGATCTCGATGGGTCGGTCCTACATGGGCAGTTACCCGCAGCGGCGGGACCGGTGGAGTCGCCGCCACAGTGGCTTGGCCACCCCGACTTGGGCGCCACGCAACTATTGCGCACCGCAATCCCGCGGCCACGCTGGGAGACCCGGTATGCCCAAGGGGCGGCCATCTCGGACCTCGTGGCCATGGCCGGTTCACTCGGGCTGCACAAGTTGTGGGGTACTTCGCCAGAGTATCGCCACGGGCGGATCATATTCGGCTTGGTCGTGATGACACTGACAGTCATCGCCCTCGGTCTGACGCGGACCTGGGACCCGTCGGCACAAGGCCAAGGATCGGAGGAGTTCAGTCGGCTGCTGCGGGCTCTGGCCACACTCGCAGTGGTGGTCGGGCTGCTCGGCCTTGCGTTGCAGCTGCCCGCAATGCGACCGTACGTATTCGGTGTCATCCCGGTGGCGTTCCTCGTGGCTGCCGTTAGTCGCCTGATGCTGCGCAAGGTCTTGCACCGGCGCCGCCGCAACGGTGCCTGCATGCACGAAGTACTCGCGGTCGGCAGCGAGGACGCGGTAGCCAAGCTCATCGTGCGAACCCAGCGGGCCACCCACGTTGGGTGGAAGGTGACTGGCGCCTGCACACCATCAGGCGCCGGTACGGACGGTGGCCCCAGCATCCTCGACGTACCCGTCGTCGGTGACCTGGACTCAGTGCCGAAGGTCGCGGGCAACGGCCGGTATCGGGTGATCTCGGTCGCCCAAACACCGGGTTGGAGCTCCCGGCAGCTGCACCATCTGGCCTGGGACGTCGAGGGTACCGGCGCCGAGCTGGTGGTTGATCCCGGCCTCATGGAGATCGCCGGTCCCCGGCTGCATGTCACCGCGGTGGACGGCCTAGCGCTGCTGCGGCTTACCGAGCCTGCGTTCACTGGGTGGCCACGCATGGTCAAGGCGGTGATTGACCGGTTGGGAGCCGGCCTGCTCCTGGTCGTGCTCACACCGGTGATGATCACTCTAGCGATCGCGGTGTGCAGCGACGGCGGACCAGTCTTCTACCGTCAGTCTCGAGTCGGCAAGGCCGGCAAGGGCTTCCAGATGATCAAATTTCGGTCCATGGTGGTGAACGCTGATCAACGCAAGTCGGAACTCGCGGAAAGAAACCAGGGCTCCGGTCCGCTGTTCAAGCTGCGCCAGGACCCCAGGACGACCCGAGTGGGCAGGTTCCTACGCACGTACTCACTCGACGAGCTACCCCAACTCTTCAATGTCCTCTCCGGGTCGATGTCACTGGTGGGCCCGCGGCCGCCGCTGCCCGAGGAAGTCACCAACTACTCCCGCGACGCCCAGCGCAAGCTACTCGTCAAACCGGGGCTGACCGGTCTGTGGCAGATCAACGGTCGCAGCGACCTGTCCTGGGAGGAATCGGTCCGGCTAGACCTTCGCTATGTGGAGAACTGGTCCCTCGCCCTCGACGTCTTGATCATTTGGAAGACTATCGGCGCGGTCGTGCGGGGCACCGGCGCCTACTAACCGACAATGCCCCGAGCCTGAAAATCATGCGGGCGCACGCTACCGCGCGCAAAACGCAGCTGGCGTGCGCTGGCGGTGGCCCACGGGCTCTAGCCGCTGAGCATCGCGCAGCAGCATCCGGAAGGCCGCGTGTCGGTGTACCGGCACGAGCTAGGCTGACTGTGATGCGGACGGTAGTAACTGGAGGGGCTGGCTTCATCGGTTCGACCATCGTCGACACGCTCTTGGATTACGGCGCCGACGTGCAGGTCATCGATGACCTGAGCCGAGGCACGCTGGATCACTTGGAAGCGGCGTTGGGTCGTGGCGCCCAGATGGTCGAGTTGGATGTTCGCGACGGCCTTGCCGTCGACGAGGCATTCCGCTCCTCCCGGCCGGAGGTGGTGTTCCACCTCGCGGCGCAGATCGATGTGCGGGTGTCAATGGATGAGCCGGCCCGCGATGCCGCAGTCAACGTGCTCGGGTCGGTCAACGTGTTCGCCGCCGCTCACGCTGTCGGCGCGCGCCGGGTGGTGAACACCTCGACCGGTGGCGCGATCTACGGTGCGACCGAGATGCTGCCCACTTCGGAGGACGTGCCCGCCGATCCCGTCTCGGCCTACGGCCTGAGCAAGCTCACTGCCGAGCGCTACGCCCGATGGTTTCGCCGGATGCGTGGGCTGGATGTGGTGACGTTGCGGTACGGCAACGTCTATGGCCCCCGGCAGGACCCCCGCAGTGATGCCGGTGTCATCGCGATTTTCTGTGATCGGGTACTGGCCGGACGCAGGCCGATCGTCTATGGCGACGGGCGGCAAACCCGCGACTACGTCTTCGTCGCCGACATCGCGGCAGCCAACCTCGCCGCAGCCACAGCCGGTGAGCTGACGCGTGGCGAGTACAACATTGGAACCGGCACGGAGGTCAGCGTGCTGGAGCTGGCTCAGGCCATTGCGGCGGCGGCAGGCGTCGACCCTGCGGCCTTCGAACCAGAGTTCGCGCTGGCCCGCGCCGGCGAGCTGTTGCGAAGCTGCCTCGACGTCACCCGCGCACGGCGCGACCTGAACCTGCCGACACCCACACCGCTGTCTGAAGGACTGGCCCACACCCTGGACTGGATACGTACGGTGGGCGTGCACTAGCGCCGCTTGGGCGCTAGGCGAGGCTGCGCTGGATGACGACGGCGCGGCCTACGGGCGTACCGCAAGGAGCGGGTGGCGACCGTGTTCACAGGACGGCGTGATCGGCCAGCTGACCTTGCCGCGTGACTGCGTGGGGCTAGCGGATTGACAGGCTGCGCGGTCGTCGGGCTTGCGCACTTGGCTGACGGATTACCTCACCCGGCGCGGGGCTTCGGCGACGTCACTGGCCACCTGGTGTGGCAGGCATGGGACGATCCTAGCCAGCTCGGGACAGCCCGGAGCGTCGATAGTGCCGTGGAGACGAAGGGACTTGAACCCTCAACTCCCGCCGTGCAAAACGTGATCGGCCTTATCGACCGCTGTCGGCCAGTACCGTCCTCTGCCCGTTATTGCTGGTGACACGTCATCGGCCGCCGCTGGTCATCAACACGTGTCAACGGTTTCGCCGACTTTTCGCCAACGCCGGGCGGCACGGCACCATGTCACCCCTACGCGTTTGACGAGCGATGTGTCTTGAGGTAGCGCGGCCGATTTGATGGGTCACTGGTTTGCGCAGGTGTCCTGGTAGCTGACCCCGGGGGCGTATTGGTCCCAGGTCGGTTTGTCGAGCGGTCCGCCTGCGCGGAGGCAGGCTTCTCTCACCTCATCGCCACGAAACCCCGCAAGGCGGGGCAGATCCCACAACCGCACGGTGTGGTCGGCGCTGGCGGTGGCCAAGGTGTGTCCGTCAGGGGCGAACGCCACCCCTACCACCGGGCCGGTGTGGCCGGTCAGGGGCGCGCCAAGTGGGTGGGGCCGGTCCCGGTCACCCAGATCCCACAACCGCACGGTCTGGTCGGCGCTGATGGTAGCCAGGGTGCGCCCGTCAGGGGAAAACGCCACCCCCCGCACCGCGTTGGTGTGGCCGGTCAGGGGTGGGCCGAGGGGGTGGGGCCGGTCCCGGTCACCCAGATCCCACAACCGCACGGTGTGGTCGTCGCTGGCGGTGGCCAGGG
>JBOHFR010000044.1:0-46346 GCA_050699715.1 Pseudonocardiaceae bacterium | reverse complement strand
TTCCGCGCAAGGTGCTCGGCAAGGCTCCATGACCGCGACCACACGAGGTCCCGAACGGATTCCAGGGCGACCAGCTGAGCTGGCTCGTCCGCCTTGTCCACACGCTCGTAACCGAGTACCGCGCCGTCATCGTCGTAGTGCATGAGTACCGCGAACGCCCCTAGTGTACCAGCGTCGAACAGCCAGAAGTCATCCAGAGCCCGATCTTGCGGTGGATACGCCAAGCGGATCTCCTCGCCTACCGCCATGGACTCGACGTAGCCGATCAGCTCGTAGCGCAGGTACTCCGACAGCGGTTCCTGGATGACGTGTACTCGGCTCCACGACTTCCCGGCTGCGGTGGTGAGCGCGATGCGCCGCAACCAGGGGCTGGTGCGCACGGACCGCTCAGGCCGTGGCGTTCCCTCGCGGAACGCGCGCATTCGGGCGTCCTCGGCGGACACCGAGTAGCGCTGCAGGGTCTCCAAGCGGAACGCGGAGACCGCGAACTGATCGAAGGCGTCGTCGAACTCCTCGGGCGTCACTGTCAACTCCTCTTCATGCCGACGTAGACAGGACCCGACCCACAGGCGCCGGGCCGGGTGAGCGGGAAACGATGGGTCAAACCGCCAGTTGCGCGAGCAGCTGCGCGAGCAACGTGAGCATGACATCGTGGGGGATCGTGAGGATGTCTTCCTCGCCTGGAAGGTCAGCTGGCTTGTCCGCCTGTGCTACCCGGTAGCCCTGCACCCTGAAGTCGCCGGTGTCGGTCCACCGGCTGAACCCTGGGCAGTTGCCGTCTTCGCAGGTGGTGAGCTGAACGAACTCGCGCATCATGTCCTCCCGGAGTTGATTCACTGTGATTCGTTTTGATGTCAACCATGATCTATGTGGATGTGAGCTGTGTCAACCTGACTCTCCTTGGGACAGGGCTTGACATCTGACCCAAGATAATTCATAATGATGCTACCCGATGCAGGATCCACGGCACTCTGAAAAGGCGGTGCCTCGGACGGTACAGACTGCGGGTGAATAAGGACGACCAGAAAGGAAACGTAGTCATGGGAACAGCGATGACGCCGTTTGGGCTGAGGTTTATCGAGCCGTTGGCGGTGTCTTTTCCGGCACGAGAGGTCTCCGAGGCGGTTCTCTGTGAACGGCGTCAGATTGCGGTATTTGACGGTCGCCCATTGTGTGAGCTGATGGCTGTGGACATGGCGTTGTCCAGTCCGACCGAGAAGGATGGCAAGGACCCGATCAACGTCGACTCTGACCCGCTCTACGACTAGCCGGCTCACATGGATGCCGGCTACAACGAAGAGCCGCGAGTATTGGTGTTGACCGCACCTGTGGACCCCACCGCCGATGTGGTAATTCAGCATCTCATTGCCGCTGGTGTGCCGTTTGCTCGGTTTGATGCCGCGCAGTTTCCCATGGAGATCGGCCTTACTGCGAACCTCGATGCGGATGGGTGGCGCGCATGTCTCGGCGGGGTTAGCCTCGCTGGACTTCGCTCCGTCTACTACCGACGGCCCCGGCGGTTCGTGTTTGATCCGGCTATTTCCACCGAGCAGCTCAACTGGTGTGAAGGGCAAGCACGCTACGGGTTCTGGGGTGTGCTGGAAACTCTGGCGGTGACATGGATTAACCCGCCCAGTGCTGTCCAGCGGGCTGAGTACAAGCCCCGGCAGCTGCGGCTTGCTCGACAAGCCGGACTATCTGTGCCGTCGACAATGATTACCAGTTGTCCCGAGGATGTCGCCAGGTTCGCCTCCGCAGCCGGCGGGTCGATCGTCACCAAGGCGCTGTATGCGCGTACGCCCCGGGATGCCGATGGATACCCCGCCGGAGTCCTCTACACGGCAGAGGTCTCGCCTCACCAATATGCCGATCTCGGAGTCGCGGCGACCGCACACCTGTTTCAGGCCACGGTCAAAAGCGTCTACGACGTGCGCCTCACTGTCGTGGGCGACAAGCTGTTCGCTGCCGAAATCCACCGGGAGAGCGGTACCGGGGAGCTAGACTGGCGCAAGAACCACCAGGGTCTCCGCTACCAGCCGTGCGATGTTCCGGCTGAGGTCGCGCACAGTGTGCGGCAACTCATGCGCTCGCTCGAGCTAACGTTCGGCGCGCTTGATTTCGCTGTCGATGATGCTGGTTCGTGGTGGTTCTACGAAATCAATCCGAATGGCCAGTGGTTCTGGATTGAGCGCCAGACTGAGCTTCCGATTTCCGCCGCACTGGCAAAATTGCTGGAAGGACTGCCGTGTACAGCTTAGATTCCTGGGCTTCCGACACCGATGAGACACGCCAGCTCCGCGAGCAGATGGTCGCCTCGCTTGTTCAGGCCGGAGACATTACCGATGCGCGCTGGCAACAAGCTTTCGCAGCGGTGCCGCGCCATGCGCTCGTCCCGAGTTACTACCGGCCGGACAACTACCAAGAAATCGATGCGACCAAAACTGTTGATCACTCGATGTGGCTTCGGTCGGTGTATTCCGACGAGACGCTCATCACCCAGAAGACCGCGTGTACGGTCACGTCGTCGGGCACCATGCCGGGACTGGTCGCCATCATGCTGCACGCCCTGGATGTACGCGATTGTCATCGGGTGTTTCAGGTTGGCACCGGTACTGGATACACTGCGGGATTGTTGTGTGAGCGCTTGGGTTCCAGTCACGTCACCACGGTCGATATCGACCCCATGCTAGTGCAGACCGCAGATGCCCGATTGGCTTCGATGGGCTACCACCCCACCGTCATCACCGGCGACGGCGCCGATGGGTACCCGCCCAACGCGCCTTATGATCGATTTATGGCTACTTGTGCGCTGCGCCGCATCCCTTCGGCTTGGCTTGCGCAGGCCGCATCCGGAGCCCGGATAGTCGCCCCTATCGCGAAAGGGTTGATCAGCCTTGATGCGCAGGACGCGGATCACGCCACCGGGCGTTTCCTCGCGGAGGGCGGGTATTTCATGCCGCTACGCGACAGCGTGGATGACGGCACCGCACGCGTCACCGGCTGCGCGAAGACTGCAAAGACGACGGGGCAGAACCACTCGCGCCGTACCACGCTGGGTCCACGTGACACGTTCTACCAGCAGCATGTGGGGTTCCTTCTCGCGCTCGCGCTACCCGATGTGTCCGTCGGGCAACACGGCTCCGCCCTCGATGACCTGATTATTCAGGATCACACCGGTTCCTCAGCGCGGCTCGACAGCGCACATGACGGCTCTTTTCTCGTCACGGAAACCGGATCTCGCTCGCTGTGGGCCGAAGTTGAACAGATTTGTTACTTATGGCACGACTGCCACCAGCCTCACCGCGAGCGCTTCGGCCTCAGTGTTGTGCATGAACGTCAATGGGTTTGGCTCGACTCGCCGGAGAGCACCCACACCTGGGAGCTTCCCATATGAATGCCGTCAGGGGTTGGCGGTGAAGACTGAGGCCATAGCGGAGCTCAACGGTGTTCCAGCCGACCTCGACCGGGTCCAGGTCCTGGCGCTGACCAACCACGGTCACTTCACGACAATGCGAGTCGAGGACCAGCGGGTACGCGGTCTCGCACTGCACCTAGAACGCTTGATGCGGGACTGCCGCCAGGTATTCGATGTCGACCTGAACCCCGACTGGATCCGATACCTCGTTCGCCACGCGATGGCCGACGTCAGCGCCTCGGTGCTGGTCCGGGTGACCGTGTTTGACCCCGCCCTCGAACTCGGCCATCCCGGTGCGGACGCAGAACCGCAAATCCTGGTCACCACCCGACCAGCCGCGCACACCCCGCTTCCCGCGCTGCGCCTCCAGACGGCTATCTATCGTCGTGATATGCCTGAGGTTAAACACGTCGGGCTGTTCGGTTCCCTGCATCGCAGGCGTATCGCGCAGCGCAAGGGCTTCGGCGACGTGCTGTTCGCCGACGCCGACGCCACCGTCTCCGAGGCGGCCACGTCGAATGTTGGATTCGTCGACGGCGACCGGATCGTCTGGCCCCAGGCGGACTGCCTCCTCGGCGTGACCATGAGACTGATCAGCCAGGCTCGGGACGAGAATGCCACCACCGTACCGGTCACTCTCGGTCAATTGGCCGACGTGGATGCGGTGTTCGCCACCAACGCCGCAGTCGGTATCCGCCCCGTCAGCGCCATTGACGATGTCCATTGGCCGGATGAGCATCCGGCCCTGGGTGTCCTGCGTAAGAAGTACGCGAGCCTTCCCGCTGAGCTGCTGTAGCAATTTAAGGTCGGTACGGGATCAGTCGGTGGGCGTTTCTGTGTCGTGGTCGGTGAAGACTCGGCTGCCGAGGATGTCCTCCGTGGCCAGCGTGGTGAGCTCTGTTTTGCTGACTGGCTGGTCGGTCTCCATGAGACGGCTCGCGTGCCGCAGTCGGGCCCGCTCGATCGCATTGCGGACGCTGCGGGCGTTGGCGAACCGTGGTTGGTCCTTGCGGCGCTCCAGGTACACCCGGAAGGTCTTCTCGGCCTCCAGGGTGAAGCTGTAACCCTCCGCGGTGACCATGAGCTTTCCGATGTTCTCCAATTCCTCGAGCGTGTAGTTGGGGAAATCGATGTGGTGCGCGATCCGGGAGCTCATTCCGGGGTTGGACGCGAAGAAGGAGTCCATTCGGTCCTTGTAGCCGGCGAAGATCACCACGAGGTCCTCCCGCTGGTTTTCCATCATCTGCAGCAGGATCTCGATGGACTCCTGCCCGTAGTCGCGCTCGTTGTCCGCGCGGTACAGGTAGTAGGCCTCGTCGATGAACAGCAGTCCGCCCATCGCCCGTTTGAGGACCTCCTTGGTCTTGGGCGCGGTGTGCCCGACGTACTGGCCAACCAGGTCGTCACGGGTCACCGAGACCAGGTGCCCTCGGCGCAGGTAACCCAACCGGTGCAACATGTCAGCCATCCGCAAGGCCACGGTGGTCTTGCCGGTGCCTGGGCTGCCGGTGAAGCTCATGTGCAGGTTGGGCCGGGAGGTGGACAGGCCGAACCGGGCGCGGGCCCGGTCGACCAGGAGCAGCGCGGCGATCTCGCGGATCCTGGTCTTAACCGGGGCCAGACCGACCAGCTCGGCGTCCAGGGAGGCGAAAACCTCGTCGATGCCGGTCTCCGCGCGCTCCTTGGCGAGATCGACCCGGGCGTCCGACGGCAGCGTCTCGACCGCGTTGTCCACCTCGTCGGATGCCCCCGACCCGGCCGGATCACGGCCGGGCGGGGACATGCCGAACCCGACGCGAGTGGGCGCGTCGCTACCAGTCATTGCTGCCCGTTGTACCGGCTGCCATGCGGCGCGTCGGCGGCGTAGGGATGCAACGTGTAGCGAATGGTGCGGTCATGCCACTCTTGGCGTTCCAGGCGGAAGCCGGGCTCCTCCGTTGGCCGCTGCACGATGAAGGACAACGCGACGGTCTGTTTGCCGTAACTCGCGTTGTAGGCGTTGACCCTGATGTAGTGCTCGGGCTTGGCCTCGCGGCAGGCGTTCACCTCGGTGAGTACGCCAGCGGCGTCGTGCAGGTCGAACATCGGCAGCCCCCACATCTCCCAGTAGACGTTGCGGGGGTGTGGGTCGTCGGTGAACTCCACCGAGCAGGGCCAGCTGTTGTCCAGCGCGTACTGGATCTGCGCGGTGATCTCGGTGTCGGTGAGTTCTGGTAGGAAGGAGAAGGTCCCCTGGGTGATTCGCATTATCTGTTCCCTACTAGCTACTGTCGGTTCCCCACTAGCTACTGTCGGTTCCCCACTAGCACTGTCGGTTCCCCACTAGATGGAGGTCGGCGTTTCGACCACGTCAGGCACGTCGGTCGACTCGTAGTTGAACGAGATGTCACCCCAGGTTGTCAGCGCGACGTCCAGCTCGCGGCTCTTCTTGGCAGCCGCCTTGAGGATGTCCTCACCCTCCTTGCGGTAGTCCCGCCCCTCGTTCCGCGCCTTGATCATCGACTCCAGCGCGACCCGGTTGGCGGTGGCGCCTGCGGCGATGCCCATCGGGTGCCCGATCGTGCCGCCGCCGAACTGCAGCACCACGTCCTCACCGAGGTAATGCAGCAAGTCATGCATCTGACCCGCGTGGATCCCGCCCGAGGCCACCGGCATCACCCCCGGCATCGACCCCCATTCCTGGTCGAAGTACAGGCCCCGGACCGGGTTTGCCGACACCCGCCCCAGCCGCAGCGTGTCGTAGTAGCCCATAATCGCGTTCGGATCGCCCTCCAGCTTGCCGACCACTGTGCCGGCGTGGATGTGGTCCACCCCAGCTAGGCGCATCCACTTGGCGAGCACCCGGAAGTTCACCCCGTGGTTCTTCTGCCGGGCGTAGGTGGCGTACCCGGCCCGGTGCAGGTGCAGGATCAGACTGTTGGCCCGGGCCCACTTCGCCATCGACTGGATCGCGGTGAAGCCGATGGTGAGGTCGATCATGATGATGACGCTGCCGACCTCCTTGGCAAAGGTGGCCCGCTCGTACATGTCCTCCATGGTGGCTGAGGTGACGTTGAGATAGTGCCCCTTGACCTCACCGGTCGCCGCCGAGGCGCGGTTCACCCCCTCCATCGAGTAGAGGTACCGGTCCCGCCAGCGCATAAACGGCTGGGAGTTGATGTTCTCGTCGTCCTTGGTGAAGTCCAGCCCGCCGCGCAGTGCCTCGTAGACGACGCGGCCGTAGTTGCGGGCGGACAGGCCCAGCTTGGGTTTGGTGGTGGCGCCAAGCAATGGCCTGCCGAATTTGTCCAGATATTCCCGCTCTGTCACGATTCCGTGTGCCGGTCCCTGGAAGGTCTTGACGTAATGCAGCGGGATTCGCATGTCCTCCAGCCGCAGCGCCTTGAGCGCCTTGAACCCGAACACGTTGCCGATGATCGAGGACGTGAGGTTGGCGATCGACCCTTCCTCGAACAGGTCGATGTCATAGGCGATGTAGGCGATGTACTGGTTCTCCGCACCGGGCACCGCATCGACCCGGAAACACTTGGCCTGGTACGTCTTGTAGTCGGTGAGCCGGTCGGTCCAGACCACTGTCCAGGTCGCGGTCGAGGACTCGCCAGCGACCGCGGCGCCGGCCTCTTCTGGCGGTACCCCGGGCTGCGGGGTGAACCGGAACGCGCACAGGATGTCGGTGTCCTTGGGCTGGTAGTCGGGTTCCCAGTAGCCCATCTCCGCATAGGGGATGACCCCGGCCGACCAGCGATCTGTCTTCTTCTTCGGTGAGCCGTGGACTTCGGTGTCGGTCACGCCTGCCTCCTCTGGCCAACACTGAGTGTGGCGGTACACAATCAGCCTGTCTATCAAGTCTTTGGCCGTGACCATGTACTGATTGCTCAGGGATTGCGATGACCCGGGGTTGCTATGACTGAGTCTCGCTTGCGCACGCTGGTGGCGCTGGCAGCCACCGGATCGGTGCGCGGTGCCGCCAGCCGCCTGACGGTGACTGAGTCTGCGGTGTCGGCCTCGATCGGAGCACTGGCCCGGGAGCTCGGCGTGCCACTCGTGGAGCCGGTGGGCCGAGGGCTGCGGCTGACCGCGTCGGGTGCGGTCTACGCCCGATACGCCCGCCGGGTATTGGGATTGCTCGACGAGGGTGCGGCGGCTGCGGTCCAGGAGCTCGATCCGGAGCGGGGCCGGCTCCGGCTCGCCGCGGTCACCACCGCAGGGGAGCACCTGCTGCCCGCCTTGCTGGCGGCCTTCCGCCGGCGGCACCCGAAAGTCGCGCTGGCCCTGGAGGTGGCCCCCAGCGCGCAGGTGTGGGATCTGGTCAGCGCCCACGAGGTCGACCTGGTCATCGCTGGAGCGCCGCCCTCGGGGATCGAGGCGCGAGTGGTCGCCACCAAGCCCAACGAGCTCTTGGTCGTGGCGGCGCCCTCGGTCGCCGAGGCGTTTGACTGGGCGAGTACGCCATGGCTGCTACGCGAGCAGGGCTCGGCCACCCGCACGAGGGTCGAGGCATACCTGAAGTCCCAGCACGTCGCGCCACCTCGCCTGGTGCTGGGCTCCAACGGGGCGGTGGTGGCCGGCGCGGTGGCCGAGCTCGGTTGCACGCTGGTCTCCCGGGATGCCATCGCGGACCTGCTCACCGACGGGCGCCTCGTCGGGGTGCCCACTCCGGGCACCCCGCTGCGGCGGCCGTGGCATGCCGTCGCCGGCGCCCACTCCGGCGCCTCCACCTGGTTGTTCGTCCGGCACTTGCACGCCTCCGGTTGGCGACCACACGGCCGGCGGCCTAGGCTCGATGGTGGCGGCGTGGACCAGCCCGCCGTGGTGGAGGGAGGGCCATGATCGAGGCGCTGCACACAACCGCTCGGGCGATGGTGAGTCGGCCGCGCGGCGTGCTCGCGGCCGACGAGAGCATCGCCACCATGTCCTCCCGGCTGGAGAAAGCCGGCGTCGCGGTGACCGAGGAGAACCGACGAGCTTACCGGGAGATGCTCATCAGAACGCCGGAGCTGCACCGTGGCATCAGCGGAGTGATCCTGTCCGACGAGACCTTCAACCAGAAGCTCGACGATGGGCAGAGCTTCCCGCTCGCCCTGCAGGCGCTCAACATCCTGCCCGGCATCAAAGTCGACACCGGCGCGAAGGATCTGGCCTTCTCACCCGGTGAGAAGGTGACTGAGGGCCTGGATGGCCTGCGCGAGCGGCTGCGGGATTACGCCGCCCGCGGCGCCCGTTTCGCTAAATGGCGCGCCGTGATCACCATCGGTGACGGCAGGCCGACTCGACGTGCGCTGCGGGCGAACGCGCACGCGCTGGCGCGGTATGCCGCGCTGTGCCAGGAGTCGGTCGTGGTGCCTATCGTCGAGCCTGAGGTCTTGATGGATGGCGAGCACACCATCGAGCGGTGCGCCGAGGTGACCCGCGCGGCGCTGGAACACCTGATGGCGGAGCTGGACGAGGCTGGAGTGGATCTCGCCGGTACCGTGCTCAAGCCCAACATGGTCGTGTCAGGCTCGGCATCGGGCCGCCCCGCCAGCCCCGAGGAGGTCGCCGAACGGACCGTGGCCACGCTGCGGGCGGTACTGCCGGAGTCGCTGGCCGGGGTCGCCTTCCTCTCCGGTGGTCAGTCGCCGGAGGTGGCCACCGCGAATCTGGCCGCGATGCAGAAGCACGAGACACCGTGGCCGCTGACCTTCTCCTTTGGGCGGGCGTTGGTCGCCCCGGCGCTGACGGCCTGGCACGGGGACCCCAGCCTGGTCGCTGAGGGCCAGCGGGCGCTAGCCGACCGGGTCGAGCCCAACTCGGCTGCGGTGGCGTAACGGATTCCGAATCCCCTTCACACTCGTCTCACGATCTCCGAACGCTCACAGTCGACGGGGTTGGCCGCCGAGTAAGGACGTGCCGTCTCGTCAATTGCCTGATGCAGCCGCGCGAGAGTAGCGGCAGGGAGGTCTATGAGGTTGTGATCGGTCACGCTGGCGGTAAGTTGTGTCTGCTCGATGAGCGCTCGTGCCTGGTTCTTGGTCAGTTCGGTTCCGTGCCGTCGGGCCGCGGCAATCAGGCTTTCGCGCCAGGTGGTGGCGACCCTACTTTGTGGACGGTGCCAAACATTCGCCGCGACGGATTCCGTGGTGGTGCATCGAAGTTCGACAACGGCGGAGTCGGTGCCATGGAAGGAACGCTGAATGTTCTCGACCTGGTACCTCGGTTCCAGCGCCGCGCGGAGCTGGGCGGACTCGGCTGCCGAGTGTAACCCGTAGGCATCCCGATGCGCGATGATGATCGTCCGCTCGCTGGTCGCGGTTAACGCGGCGCGGATTAGTGACCACCCGAACAGCGGCCGGAGGTCGATGATCGTTGTTTCGGTCTGCCGCGATGAGTTCTCCCCAGAGAGAAAACGATCGACGGGCATCGTGTCCTGTCCTGCCCAGCCGGCACCGACGAGCAACAGGTCACCGCCGCTGAACTGCTCTAACACGGTCTGGGCCACAGTGTCCCGGGTGGTTATTCCGGCGCCGCCGTCATGGCTTTCCTCAGATTGGCTACCGTGGGTGTACATGGTTCTGCCGTACCGGGCGACCATGCGTAGAGCGATTCGGTCTGTTCGTTTGGTTGGCCGAAGTCGGTAGAGGTCAGCCCGCGAACCAATGGCCTGGGCACCATCGTAATGGTTGAAGTCAGGCAACACAGCCTCGAACAGCAGCTCCAGATCGGCTAGTGCGCGTTGAACCTTCAGTCCCAGTGCCGGTGTCGACTCCGAATAGCCATAGGCCAGGAGAATCCGTCCCTTGCCCGGTTCCGCCAGGCCTTCCACCGCACGCGCGACAAACAACCCGACACCATCAACGGTATAGGGCGGATCGGTAAACGCAACATCATGCGCCGCCCGCGCCGATTCGGGCAACCCAAGCCGAAGGTCAGCGAACAACGGGATGATCGACCCGTCGGCCGCCTGCGGCTGGCTGACAATGAAGGCCAGTAGCCGCTCGTCAATATCGACGACTGTCACCGAGCGCGGCGTGACACCGAGCACATCGAACGCGAGTGACGTGCAGTCATGATCACCGATGAACAAGAGAGGCGTCTGATCAAGGTCGAACTCCCGGGCGAGGTACCGCGCCCGCCGCAGTACCGTTTCCGCCGTCGCCGGAACATGGTCAAGTCCACGGATCGGCGGCGGAACGCGAGCGAGAATGCCACGCATCCGCTCAACAAGAACATCAGGTACAGAGTCGTCAGTGTGACTCGATGACGCGGATTCCGCCGCGATCAGCGCCTGATACTCCCGCTGGACGCCAGCGAACCACACGGTGTCCCCGTCCCACCCGATGTCAGCCCCCGCACTGCGCAACAGACCAAGCAGCAACTGACGCGACAGGCCGCAACTGCGCACGAGGTGCGGAATCTCGTGTCGGCCGCCCGGGACGACCAGACCGAGCACGGCGCGCAGACGCACCGCCTCCGGGGCACGCTCCGCGATCAGCGCGGCAACACGATCGGCCCCCCGACCAGCGGCGGCATCAGAGACATTCGGCTCGGCCTGTTTGGACATCAACGGAAGAGGCCCTCGCGCAGCGCCGTTGCCACCGCCGCCGCCCGGTCGGTCACTTCCAGCTTGCGGTAAATGCCGCGCACGTGACTCTTGACCGTCTCCTCGCCGACCACCAGTTCGGCGGCGATAGCGCGGTTGGATGAGCCGGCCACCATCAGCGCGAGCACCTGGCTCTCCCGTGGGGTGAGGCCCAGATGCGCGCCAGGCCAGTACTCGCCGGCCTTGAGCCGGGCAGCGGAGGCCCCGGCCCGGGCGCTGAGGCCGGCATCGATGACCACTGCGCCCGCCTGCACCCGGTGCAATTGCTCGACCAGCTCCGGGCCGTCGATTTGCTTGAGAAGGTAGCCCGCCGCCCCCGCCTGCATGGCTTGGAACAGGTACTGCTCGTCGTCGTAGACGGTGAGCAGGACGACCCGACGCCCGGGGGAGTCCTGCACCAGGTCGCGGCACAGGTCCAGCCCGCTCTCCCCGCCCAACCGCACGTCGGCGAGGACGATGTCGGGGTTGAGCCCAGCCACGACCCGCCGCGCGGTCGCCGCGTTCGCGGCTTCGCCGACCACCCGCACTTGCCCAGCGAACCGACTGAGCATAGCTTTGAGGCCAGTACGCACCATCTCATGGTCATCGACCAGGACCACGCGGAGCGGCTGGCCTTCCATGCGCTGAGTGTAAGCAGCTTACTAGGCCGGGCGGCCCATCACGGTGTGGTGACATGGTGCGGGACGTGATTCCCCTCGCCTTTCCCTCGGGGAGGGGACGCCGGGCGGCGGCCGACTTGCTTACTGTCAGGTACGGCTCAGTGAGCCTAGCCGAGCCTTCGCGGAAAACTTGCGGAGAAAAGGGGTGTTTGTCGTGCCCGATAAGTTGTTGCGAATGGAGCGCGCCGGGTTCAGCACGTCACGGCCGGTGATGCTCGCGATCGCTGGTGACAGCGCCGCGGGGAAGACCACCCTGACCAAGGGCCTGGTGGACGCGCTGGGCGCCGATCGGATCACCTCCCTGTGCGTGGATGACTACCATCGCTACGACCGGACCGAACGCAAGGGACTGCCGTTCACCGCGCTGCACCCGGACTGCAACTACGTGCAGATCATGGAGCAGCACCTGCAGCTGCTGGCCACCGGCCAGCCGGTGCTCAAGCCGGTCTACGACCACCACACCGGCCAGCTCACCCGACCCGAGCTCATCGAGCCCACCGAGTTCGTGATCGTGGAAGGCCTGCTGCCGCTGCACACCCGGCTGGCCCAGGCGTGCTTCGACATCACCGTGTACCTCGACCCGCCCGAGCACATCCGCCGGGACTGGAAGGTCAAGCGGGACACCACCAAGCGCGGCTACACCCCCGAACAGGTGCTGGCTGAGCTCGACAAGCGGGAGCCTGAGTCCGAGGAATTCATCCGCCCACAACGATCCGCCGCCGACATCGTGGTCCGGTTCGGCCCCGTGGAGCAGCGCCAGGACCCGCCGGACACCCCGCTGTCGGCTGAGCTGACGCTGCGCCCGACGATCCGCCACCCCGACCTCACCGGGGTATTCCGGGAGTCTGACCGGCGCGCCATGCACCTGCGGCTGGCCCGCGACGAGGACGGCCGGCCGGTGGAGGCGTTGCACGTGCACGGGTACGTGCCTCGGGAGGAGAGCCGGCTGCTGGAGAAGGCGATCTGGACCAAACTCGACGCCGAGACCGATCTGCCCTCCGCACTAGGCCAGATCGGTGAGTGCACCCGCAGCGAGCCGTTGGCGGTCACCCAACTGTTGCTGCTGTATCACATGCTCGACTCCGTCCGCTGACGGCGGAGCGTGCACAAGCATCCATAAGACCGTGCCCGGTCTGGTGGCGGGCGCGGCGTCGTTCACTGGGTTCCCCAGACGCTTGAGGCGTCCCAGAGCATGCCGGCCAGTTGCTCGGCCTCCTGGCGGGTCAGCACGACCGTGGTCGTGATCCTTCCGTTGCCGGTGAGCCACACGTGCCCAGCCCCGCCCAGGCCCCGCCGGGTGACGATCAGGGCGGTGGGTTCACCCTCCAGCATCTGGGCCCGCAACATCGCGCGGAATGTCTCGTCGGGAATGCTCGTCGGGCACTCGTCTGTGGCAGGGGTGCGTCCGTCTGGGTTGTCGTTCATGGTGAGTAAGGCAACTGGAGTGAGCGGTACGCCGGAAGTGGTGCGCGAGGTGCGTTTCGGTGCTCCTGGTGCACACGAGCCGCGCCCCGGTTTCCTCCCGGGTGCCAGCGCGTTACGGTGCGGTACCACCAGCTGATTGCGATCATGGACCCTGGGGATGATGGACTCACCTAGCGCGCTCGCTGTCGTGCTCACCGAGTTGGGTTGGAAGCCCGAGGTGTTGGCTCGGCGGCTGAACAGCGTCGCCACTGTGCATGGGCGCGATGAGCGGGTGCATGCCAAGACGCCGTACAAGTGGTTGCGTGGTGATCGGCCGCGCTCTCCGTGGCCCGCGCTGATGGCCGCGCTGGTGTCCGACGAGCTGGGGCGCTCCATCACCACGTCCGACTTGGGCTGGGGCGGTGATATCGAGGCGGTCTCGGCGATCAGTGGTCTGGTGTTGCCCTGGACTGTGGCTGGGAGCTTGCACGCGGTGCGGGTGGTGACCGACGCTGGGAGCATGGACCGGCGGATTCTGCTGACGTTGTTGGGTGCTGGGGCGTGTGTGCCCGCTCATGAGTGGTTGATCGCTCGCCCCGACGCTGGGGTGGCTCGCTCATCCGGCTCGCTGTTGCCGGTGGGGGTGGTCGATGACCTCGACGTCATCGTCGGGCGGTTGCGTCGGATGGATGACCAGCTCGGCGGAGAGACGCTGCTGCCGCTGGTCCGTGCCAATCTGCGGCAGGTACAGAATTTGCTCGGCCAGCGCCGCTACTCCGATACGGTCGGGCGGCGGTTGCACGCCACCGCAGGTGAGTTGATGCGCCTGGCGGGCTGGTTGTCGTTTGATGGCGGGCAGCATCCGCAGGCCCAGCGGTACTGGGTCGCGGGACTGCATGCCGCGCACGCCGCCGGGGACCGGGCACTCGGCGCCAACATCATCGGATTCATGTCCACCCAAGTCTCAGGCCTTGGCCAGATCCGGGAATCGGTGACGCTGGCCGAGACCGCCCGGGCCGGCTACCCAGGTGCCACCCCCCGGGTTGCCGCGATCCTCGATCTGCGTGCGGCGCAGGCGTACGCCTATGACCGCTCGGTCACCGAGTGCCGTCGCGCCCTGGACAGCGCGTTCGGCCGGCTCGGCGACGCTCCGTCGTCCTCGGGGGAGCCGGGCTGGTGTTACTGGCTCGACGAGGCTCAGGCGCACTCCATGGCCGGCTACTGCTACCTGTGGCTGGAGGACTGGAACCGGGCTCGCCAGCACTTTCACACCGCGCTGCGCCTGCAGGACGCCAGTTACCGCCGCGAGGGCGTACAGAGCCACATTTGGCTGGCCCACACCTACCTGCGCCAGGACCAGCCCGAGGTCGACCACGCCGTCACTCTCGCCACCAGGGCGGTGGAGACCTTGAGCGGGGAAGTGGACTCCACCCGCTGCGTCGGCTACCTGGCCCGGCTCGTCGGCGACCTAGCCCCCTACCGGCGACGGCCCGCCGTGCGCCAGTTCACCGAGCAGGCCGCTGGACTCGTCACCTCGGCCGCTGTCTGAACGGCTCAGTCCCGGCTAACCACAAGCTGCTCCCCGGCGAGGAGCCGGCCGGTGGGGTGTGTCGCCGCAAGGCCAGCGGCAACGCCCGCACCACCACGCTACAGGTGGGCGGTGATCGGGAGGCGGCCGAGGATCGGCACGGGTGCGAAGGCTTCCGCGTACCGCACGCCGATGCGGCCGCCATGCAGCCGCCCCAGGGAGAGCGGGGCAAACCGTGGGAGGCAGTGCTGAGCTGGGGGGTCAGTGCTGCCGGCCGAGGTCCAGAGCGGCGATGCTGATCCGCATCCGGGTACTCAACGAGCAACTCACCAGCACTGGATTCACAGACCAACCGCGCTCGTAGCTTGCCTCCCACGGTTTGCCCCGCTCTCGAGTCGCATGCCGAGGGTCGTGGGGTCCATGAGTTGTTCGAATTGACGCCCGGGAAAAGCCAGTCGCTGGCCGGGGGGTGCCTAAGGAGAGTGGGGTAAACCGTGGGAAGAGGCCGTAGATCTTCAGATGGCCGGTCAACATCCTTCGCGCTGACCGCCGACACTACCGCTGGAACGTTGCCAGCTTCGCCCAGGTCACGCCTCTAACGGCCCCTTCTTGCCGTATCCCAATTTCATCCCCGTTGTTCATCGAGTTGTCGCTTGCCGGGCGTGGCCTGGCGGTGTCGGGCGGTGTCGGGTAGGTGTCATGACTGACCCAGACCCCCTCACCGTCATTTTCCTGCGTGATGTGGACCATGGTGGTGCGGCCGATCAGCTGGTCACCACCGCCGATGCGCTGGCGCGGTTCGTCTCCGCCGCGACCCAGTCTGTGGACATAGCGATCTATGACTTCCGTCTGTCCGATCCCTCAGCGACAGACACGGTGGTCGGTGCGTTGCGCACCGCCGCTGCTCGCGGGGTTACGGTGCGGATCGGCTACGACGCGGGTAAACCCGCACGGGCTGACTTCGCCACGTTCTCCGCCTGGGAGGTTGACCCGGCCCCACCCGGAACCGCGCAGTGGATCACCGAGCACTTCTCCGACACCACCGTTCAAACACTCGCCGTCGTCGGCGGCCACCAACTGATGCACTCCAAGTACATCATCCGAGACACCGGCACCGACACCGCCTGCGTGTGGACCGGGTCGACGAACTTCACCGACGCCGCCTGGACTCGCCAGGAAAACAACATTATCACCATCGCCGACCAACAAACGTCCACCGCCTACCGCGCCGATTTCGACGAGCTCTGGGCAGGCGGGAGAATCGGCGGCACCGCCCGTGGCTCCGAAGGCTCGGACACCGTAGACGCGGGAACCCTCGGCTGGGATTTCTGCCCCGGCGACGGCTCCGCGGTCAACGCCGCCGTGGCTCAGCGCATCACTGACGCCAACCAACGGCTGATCGTGGCCAGCATGGTGCTCACCTCACACGAGGTGCTCACCGCGTTGGGAGACGCCCTCGATCGGGGTGTGGCGTTGACTGGGATCTACGACGGCGGCCAGATGAACCCGATCGTCAAACGCTGGACCACCAACCCCCGTGACGCCGAGCTGGTCGCCACCTGGGAGAAAGTGTCCCCACACCTGGTCGCTAAACGCTCCGCTCCCTACACCAAGACCGGGCCACACGATTTCATGCATCTGAAGGTCATGGTCAGCGACGGTGTGCTCACCACCGGCAGCTACAACTTCTCCACCAACGCCGAGCGCAACGCCGAAAACCAGATCCATCTCACCGACCCAGCCACGGTCAACGTCTACGTCGACTACCTCACCACGGTCATCAACACCTACCGCTGATGTGGGATATCCCGTGGGTTCCTGTGGGGCTCCAGCCGGTCTGAGGCGGCCTTGACCAGGTACTTTCTGGTCCCTGGTACCCCCACCCCTGCGACAGGATCACGAGTATTCCTCGGCGACCTCAAGCTGTGGATCGAAGACGAACGCGGCGTCGGAAGCGGACACACTGGGCGATCAGTTATTGGCCGCGTAGCTCCCACGGTTTGCCCCGCTCTCCGACCAGCTTCTTCGCGCTCACCTGACCCTGATCCGACTGCTCCACACACTTCAACCTTCCGAACCTGAGCCCTCTCCCCCGGACCCATGGTAGATGCCGCCGCGGACCTGATTCCGCAGTCGGCGGCCAAGGTCGTAGATTGAGCGGATGAAGTATCGGGTCTGATGGTTTTCGGCGAACCCGTCGTTCTCAAGCCTGGCGCCCAGCTCGATCAGGAACGTCTGTATGTAGTCGATTTGCAGAATTACCTCGTCCGGCGAGATGGTGGAAATCGGATCCTGGAGGTGACGTTGGACGCTCAAAAGGTTTGTGGCCACCTCTTGGCGGACCTCGCGTGGGAGGTACTCGTCTTCGAGTTCGGAGAGTAGACGGTCGACGCCACGTTGCGCGCTGAGCAGCAGCTGACGTTCGGCTGACCCACGCAGAAGCCCGCCGCCTAGCGCTGCGGCGAGTTTGCTGCGGACGATGCTGCGGACCTGTCCGGGTTCGAAGCTTTGGGTGATCGCGGCGCAGGTAGCGCGGAGCGCCGGCCGGAATGCCGGGTGGATGTGGAACTCTGTATCGGCGAGTTCGATGCGGCCACCGTGGTGGGATGCGTAAACGATATGGTCGTTGTGGCGCACGCCGAGGAATCCGATGTCGTAGAGCACGTCCAGTACGTTGTCGGTCGTCAGCGCCTCGGTTCGTTCCGGGAATCGTCCGGTCAGTACCTCAAGGGCCTCAGATAGCCGTCGGTTCAGGGACGTGCGGGTCACAATGTAGCCGTGGTCTTTGAAGATAGAGAGCAAGCCATCAAGGAAGGGGTAGTTCGCCAGGTACTCGTTCGGCAGGTCCTCGAGCTTCCATTGGGAGTACAGCTGGACGGCTTCGACTACATCCGCCTCGGTGATTATCGTATGACCGTTGCACTCAGCTGTGTCCCGGCAAAGATTGCATAGATGGATGATGTCGCGCGGGCGCATGAGCGTGTGCGCGACGACATACTTCCAAGCTGGGACCCCTGAGACTTCGCTGGGAAAGATTTCGCCCCACAGCTGGTCCTCGTTGATCTTCACGCCGAGGGACGCGCAAGCCCTTGCCAGCACCAGTTCGCGCAGGCGCTCAGCCGACCAGTCGACTCGCATCTCGTCGCCGTGATATTTGTCCTTGTCGGCGAATCTGAGCAGTTCGTAGATATCGCTGCGAAGGAACACCACGCACGAGACTCCTGGGAAACGGCTGCCTGCGGCCCGTGCTGCCTTGAGCAGCCCGATCATGAGGCTGTCGGACTCGCTCTCCTCTGACCACACATCTTCAAGTTGATCCACGAGGAGCAGTAGTCTGGGGTGATTCACGGGACAGGCCAGTTCCTTGATGGCTAGCTCGATGTGTCGTTCGATCACTTCAAGCTGGTTATCGGTATGAGTTCCTTCTGACGGGCTCCCCACCTCCACGGTGACGTTGAAGGCTTGCAATTTCAGTGATGCCTTGAGCTTCTTGATGCTCTCGTAAAGCTTTGACCTAGAGACATCCAGCTCGCCGTTGTCGACGAGGAAGGTGTGCAATTTGTTCACAACTGAGGGCGTCTTCCGGTGAGCGGCTTTGGTGTGCGCCACCAGATGCTTGGCGATTTGGACAGAGAGAACGTATCGCCAGATCATCCTCTTTGCCATACCAGATTCGACGCCTTGTAGCTCGAATCGCCGGATCTCGTCGGCCGACAACGCATCGGGGGTCACCAGCGTGGTAGCGAGCTTGAGCCCGTCCTGGGCAGCGAGGGTCCGACAGATAGCGCTTTTCCCGGATCCTTTCCGTCCAATGATCAGATGTTTCCTGGCCTTCCGGGCGGCCTCGTAAGCGGGTGTGGGAAGGAAACCAGCTAGCAAGAGTCCACCCTCGGCGATGTCCAGCTCGGCATCGTCACGGCCAAAGAACAAGTCAGCCAGCTCAAGATTCACAGGGCACTCCCGCCGTACTACCGTCGAGTCGACTTGCCCCGCACTGTACCGGCAAGGGAGTCGGCCGGGGTACGGGACAGACCGGCACTGTTGCGTTGGTGGATGACAGCTTCAGGCAGGCTGAGCTGATGCGCTGTTGCCATTGTCGAGTGCCTCCGCCGAGGTCGGGCTTCGCGGGGTTTTGCTTCCCTCGTGAGGTCATCGTGCTGGCGGTGCGTTGGTACTTGCGCTACGGATTGTCGTATCGAGACGTGGAAGAGCTGCTGGCTGAGCGTGGCATCGAGGTTGACCACGTGACCGTGTTCCGGTGGGTGCAGCGCGTCACGCCGTTATTGAGATGGCAGGGCAGGTCACGGATGTCTTCACCGCCGTCGGTGAGGAAGGTGACCTGCTGGTTGGCCGCCATGCCCTGGGATTTGAGCACCTCGAACAGCCGGCGTTTCGGCTTGGTGTCGTAGGTCTGCACCACGCCGTACCGTGTTGGCGTGCAGTGCCCGACCCAACGGCAGCAGCTCGCTGAGCAGATCAGCGGAGATCCCGTAGGAGACCAGCCCGGCGAAGCGGGCCTGCAGGTATGACAGCTTCTGCCAGGGCGTTACGGTGCGGTACGGTTAGCTAATTGCGATCATGGGCACGGGGGATGACGGACTCAACCAGCATGCTCGCTGCCGTGCTCACCGAGTTGGGCTGGAGGCCCGAGGTGTTGGCTCGGCAGCTGAACAGCGTCGCCACCGTGCATGGGCGCGACGAGCGGGTGCACGCCAAGACGCCGTACAAGTGGCTGCGCGGTGATCGGCCGCGCTCCCCGTGGCCCGCGCTGATGGCCGCGCTGCTGACCGAGGAGCTGGGGCGCGCCATCACCGCTTCGGACTTGGGCTGGGGCGGTGATGTCGAGGCGGTCTCGGCGATCAGTGGTCTGGTGTTGCCCTGGACTGTGGCTGGGAGCTTGCACGCGGTGCGGGTGGTGACCGAAGCTGGGAGCGTGGAACGTCGGATCCTGCTCACGCTGCTGGGTGCCGGGGCCTGCGCGCCTGCCCATGAGTGGTTGATCGCTCGCCCCGACGCTGGGGTGGCTCGCTCATCCGGCTCGCTGTTGCCGGTGGGGGTGGTCGATGACCTCGACGTCATCGTCGGGCGGTTGCGTCGGATGGATGACCAGCTCGGCGGCGAAACGCTGCTGCCGCTGGTTCGCACGAATCTGCGGTACGTGCTGGGCCTGCTCGACGAGCGCCGCTACACCGACAGCGTGGGGCGGCGGCTGCACGCCACCGCCGCCGAGCTGATGCGGCTGGCCGGCTGGTCCGCGTTGGACAGCGGGCACCATCCGCAGGCCCAGCGGTACCAGGTCGCCGCGCTGCACGCCGCGCACGCCGCTGGCGACCGGGCACTCGGCGCCAATGTCGTGTCGTTCATGTCCTTGCAGGCCAAGGAGCTGGGCCAGATCCGGGAGTCGGTCACGTTGGCCGAGACCGCCCGGGCGGGCTACCCCGGGGCCTCGCCCCGGGTCGCCGCGATGCTCGATCTGCGCGCGGCTGAGGCCCATGCCTGCGACCAGGCAAGCACCGAGTGCCGCCGCGCCCTGGACACCGCCTTCGACCGGCTCGCCGACACGCCCGGCTCCTCGGGTGAGCCGGACTGGTGCTATTGGATCGACGAGGCCCAGACTCACGCCTTTGCCGGGTACTGCTACGTGCACTTGCAGGACTGGGACCGGGCTCGGCAGCACCTGCGCACCGCGGTGCGGCTGCGGGACCCCAGCTACGCCCGCGATGGTGCGCTGGACCACATTAAGCTCGCCAGCACCTACCTGCGCCAGGACCAGCCCGAGGTCGAGCACGCCGTCACCCTGGCTACCCGCGCGGTGGAGACTCTCACCGGCGAGGTCGACTCCACCTACGTCGTCGGCCACCTCGCCCAGCTCGTCGGCGACTTCGCCCCCTACCGGCGACGGCCAGCCGTCCGCCAGTTCACCGAGCAGACCGCTGGGCTCGTCACCTCGGCCGCTTTCTGAACAGCTCAGTCCCGGCTGACCGCAAGTTGCCCCTCGGCAAGTAGCCTGCCGATGCTGCGCAGTGCCGGCAGATCGTGCACGTCGGCGGCTAGTGCCGGCACCTCGACGACCGCGACCGCCGGATGCGCCCTGCGGAACCGGGCCAGCAGCCGGCGTTCCCGTTCGGCCAGGGCGACCCGGTCGGCGTGCAACCGCAGCACCGCCGCAGCCAACGGAGCGTTGTTTGTCCGTTCCAGCGCATCAGCCACCGTCTCGGCCCGCGCTGCCGGCAGCTCGGCGAGCACCGGATGGGTTCGGTTGAGCACCAGCCCGGCCAGGGGCATCGACTCGGTGGTCAATCGGTCCACGAAGTAGGCCGCTTCGCGCACCGCGTCGGTCTCCGGAGTGGCAATCACCACAAACGCTGTTCCCGGAGCGCGGAGCAACTCGTAGGTCGCGGTGGCGCGTTCCCGAAACCCGCCGAACATGGTGTCGAAAGCCTGCACGAACGCCGAGGCGTCAGCCACCATCTGCCCGCCCAGGATCGTCGAGATCGTCCTGGTGAACAGCCCGAACCCAGCACCCACCAGCCGGCGCACGCTGCGACTACCGGCCCGCGCTGGGCCGGAGAGCAGCCGGATCATCCGCCCGTCCAGGAACGCGGACAGCCGCTGCGGGGCATCCAGGAAATCCAGCGCGGAGCGCGAAGGCGGGGTGTCCACCACGACGAGGTCCCACTGCCCGGCTGCCACCAGCTGCCCCAGCTTCTCCATGGCCATGTACTCCTGGGTGCCCGAGAACGATGAGGAGATGGCCTGGTAGAACGGGTTGGTGAGGATGTGGGTGGCTCGCTCAGGGCTCGCGTGCGCCTGCACCATTTCATCGAAGGTGCGTCGCATGTCCAGCATCATCGCGTGGAGCGTCCCGCCGACCGCCGTGATCTGCTCGGTGGGCGCCACCAGGCGGGGATTGTTGGTCAGCTTCGGTAACCCCAGCGCTTGAGCCAGCCGGCGCGCCGGGTCGATCGTGAGCACCACCACCGACCGGCCTCGCTCGGCTGCCCGCAGCGCCAGCGCGGCCGCCGTCGTCGTCTTGCCCACCCCGCCCGCGCCGCAGCACACCACCACTCGAGTGGCCCGGTTGTCCAGCAGCGCGTCGATGTTCAACGACGGGTTCATCGCACTCCCTGCTCGCGGAGCGCCTCGGCGAGCTCGTAGACCCCGCCGAGATCGACCCCATCCCCCCTGGCTTCGGTGAGCTCGGGCAGCTCGATCAGTGGCATACCGGCGTCGGCGAGTCTGGCCCGAGCCTGCTGCTCGGCGTCCACCCGCACCGCATGTTCCACGGTCTCGGCGACCAGGCCCTCGATCACGGCCGGGTCCAGGTCCAGGCCGGCGGCGAGTAGCCCGGCGCGGATGCGGTCGGCATCGACCTGGCCGTTAGCCGCGGCGTTCACCGCCCGAGTGGGCAACCGGGACGGTCGTGCCCGGTTGATCAGCACCGCGCCCGGGCGCAGGTCCGCCAGATCCAGCTCCGTGACGGTCTCCAAGGTCTCGGCCACCGGCAAGTCCTCCAGCAGGGTGACCACGTGTATCGCGGTGTCCGCCGAGTGCAGCAGCGCCACCACTCCCTTGCTCTGGCTGTGGATCGGGCCCACCTTGGCCAGCTCGGCCATTGCCCTGGTGACGTCGAGAAACCGCACCACCCGCCCGGTCGGTGGGGCGTCGAGCACCACCGCGTCGTAGGCGTGGACGCCCTTGGTCGCTCGGGTGGTGGCCTCCTTCACTTTGCCAGTGAGCAGCACGTCTCGCAGCCCAGGTGCGAGCGTGGTGGCGAACTCGATCGCGCCCATCCGGCGCAGGGTCCGAGCAGCGAAGCCCAGGTTGTAGAACATCGCGAAGTACTCCATGAGGGCTTCCTCGGCGTCCACCGCCAGCGCCCGGACCTCACCGCCACCGGGGGCGACCGCGATACGCCGCTCCTGGTAGGGCAACGGGGCAGTGTCGAACAGATGCGCGATGCCTTGCCGTCCCTCGACCTCCACCAGCAGCGTTCGCCCGCCCCCCGTGGCCAGCGCCACAGCCAGCGCGGCGGCGACTGTCGTCTTGCCGGTCCCACCCTTGCCCGTGACGACGTGCAGGCGAGCCCGCACCAGCTCATCGGACCACACAGCCGTGAGCCTAGGCTGCACGCCCATGACCACATGGGAGTACGCCACCGTGCCGCTGTTGACGCATGCCACCAAGCAGATCCTCGACCAATGGGGAGCTGACGGCTGGGAGCTGGTCACCGTCACGCCTGGGCCGACCGGGGAGCAGCTGGTGGCCTACCTCAAGCGCCCGAAGCCGTGAGCGCCTCGGCCCGGCTGGGCGAGCTGGGGTTGGTGTTGCCGCCGGTGGTCATCCCGGCCGGCGTGTATGTGCCTGCGGTGCGCAGCGGATCCCTGGTGTTTACCTCCGGCCAGCTCCCGCTGGTCGATGGGGCGCTGGCGGCCACCGGCAAGCTCGGGGCCAAGATCGGCACCGAGCACGGTCGGGAGCTGGCCCGAGCCTGCGCGCTCAATGCGCTGGCCGCGGTGG
This sequence comes from Pseudonocardiaceae bacterium, assembly GCA_050699715.1. GTDB lineage: Bacteria > Actinomycetota > Actinomycetes > Mycobacteriales > Pseudonocardiaceae. The sequence goes on along the minus strand of JBOHFR010000044.1, from coordinate 23,241 downwards.
ACGACCTGGTCGGGCTCGACGCGGTGGTCCGGGTAGTGAAGGTGGTGGGGTTCGTGGCCTCAGCCCCCGGGTTCACCGCCCAGCCAGCCGTGCTCAACGGCGCATCTGAGTTGCTCGGTGAGGTGTTCGGCGCGGCGGGAGCGCACGCCCGGTCTGCGGTCGGGGTCGCTGAGCTGCCCTTGGGTGCCCCAGTCGAAGTCGAGCTGATCGTCGAGGTTTCCTGAGCCGGGCTACACCGCGACGATCTCAAGGTGGGCCTCGAGGCCCTTGAAGTCCGCGTTGTTTCGGGTGTAGAGCCGAGCGCTGTGCACCTGGGCAGTGGCCGCGATGAGCAGGTCCATGACGCGGGAGCGGGGTTGGCGGCCGGACTGGGCCACCGCCGCCGCGAGCATGCCGTAGCTTGCTGCCACCGCGTCGTCGACGGGTAGCGCATCGAAGCGGTGCTGCAGGACAGCGAGCCGCCGGAGGCGTTCGGCCCGCGTTTTCGGGTCGGTGGTGACCAGCACACCGAAGTGCAGCTCGGCGATCGTGGCGGCGCTGATGGCCAGCTCACCGTCGAGTTCTGGCACGTCACGCGCAATGACGACGCTGGTGTCCAGTACCGCGCGCATCATCGGGACCAGGGGTTCACGGGCGAGTCGTCGAGCAGCATGCGGTCATGCTTCCACTGCGGGTCCTCCGGTCCGGAGAACAGGTCCGCGATGTCCTCGTAGCGCCGCCAGGAGCGGGCGGTGGCGCTCCGGAGCACGGCGACAGGACGCCCGCTCACCGTGATCGTCACCGCCGCACCCGCCTCGACCCGGCGCACGATCTCGCTTGCGTTCTGCCGCAGCTCCCGCAGTCCGACAGATTCCATGCCCGCCAGGATAGCACAGGTGCTACATCTGAGACGTGGTTCGCGACAAATCGGACAGCTACCATGCGGTGAGCACAATCGGGCGGTCATCGCAGGTCCGAAGTGGACGGTCATGGCCGAACGCGTAGCTTCTTGATCATCGTGGTGGTGATCGACTCTACTGTCGCCGAGTTCGACAGGAGAGCTGTTGGGAGTACCACCGCGCAGCTCTCCTGTCGAACTCGGCGCACTGAGCGCGACCAAATCGGTTCGGGAATGTCTGCGCTACGATCAGGCGGTCCGGGGTGGGGACGGGGTTGAACCTTGTAGCGCGGCGTCACGGAGGGGTGCATGTCGGTCGGCCAGCCTCACCGGTCCAGTGTCTTGCTCACCGAGCGCCTGCTGTGGAACTGCCCGCTTGGCGGGTCGCCGCGCCCGCAGCCGGTGGTCGTGTTGCTGGGGCCGGTCGGCTCGGGCAAGAGCACCGCCCTCACCTCGATATCCAGAGCCTGTGGCGCCGGGGTGGTCCACGCCCTTGTCGGCTTCCAACGTGATGAGTCAGCCGCAGCCCCTCCCACCACCGTGGAGACACTCGCGCAGGTCGCCTACGCCCTGTCCCGCAAGTGGAGGGCACGCCCGAGAGCACGATTCACCAGGTTCACCCTGGGGCTCATCGCGGTGCAGACATCGCTGGAAGGGCAGTCCCCCGAGCAGGCAAAAGATACCCTGCGTGTCTCGATCAGGGCTTTCACCCGCAATGCCAGAGTAGACCGAATCGTCAACGGTCTGGTGGACACCCTGGTCGACTCCGCGAAGAGCGCGGATGTCCTGCCAGCCCTGCCAGCGGAGATCATCAAGAAGGTGCTCCCCGCGCTGATCCGAACCGTTGTCCGGCAACCAGTGGGCCGGGCCAAGCGGTGGCACGCCGACATTCCGGAAGCCGAGGGCGCCACACCGCTGGACGCGCTCGTCTCACTCAGCCGCATGAAGCCCACTGAGATCACGGATTGGCTCACCGCGGCGTTCCTCGCCGACATCCGGGAAAGCCACCCGCGCCTCGCCGCGCCAGATCGCCACAGCCGGTGCTCGTGCCCCACCCTGAACCAGGCTCGGCACTGGCACAACTGGGTGCTCCTGGTGGACGGCATCGACCACCTGGGCGGCGCGACGTTCATCACCGATCTGCTCGCCGCTCGAGAACGTCACCTGCGCCAGCGTCCCGGCGAGCATGACGCGCTCCTGGTTGTCGCGACGAGCGGCCGGTGGGACAGTCACTGGGAGTCCAGGTGGCAGGCCCCCTGGCGGCCCCCGCTGGAGAACACTGGCCGAGCGCGGGCCGTACCGCGCTGCCAGGACGCGAGCTACGAGCACTGGGCCGCTCAGGCATCCGACGCGCCTCGGCTCCCGTACTACCCGGTGCTGCTCGAACCGCTCACCATTGAGGAGACCGCCCGCATCTTGGGGATCAACCAGCGCGCGCCGGAGTGCGTCCTGGCCCAACGTGCCACCGGCGGCCTGCCTGCGGCGGTTCAGCTGCTCGCAGAGTTGCTGCGGGAGCGGCAGTTCCGGCCCGGTGCCCGCGACGTTCTCGAGCCGACCGACCCGGCTCGCCCCGATGCCGATCCCTGGCGTGATCGCTTGGCCGGCCTACGCCTTGCCCAGCGTCTCCCGGACGTCGGCATCGACGAGTTCGTCACCGCCGCCCCCTTCGCCACCGCGCCATGGTTGCTGCCCCACGACGCGACAAGCCTGATCACTCGACCCCACGTCGGGCGCATCCTCACCGAGTTGCGCACCGCCCTGTGGATCACCGCGTCGACCCGTAGGGGCGTCACCCCGAACGACGCCGAGCTGCACCCGTGGATCGCCCGGACGCTCGTGTCCGCCCTCGCTCGCAACGGCACCTCCTACCGGGACCAGTTCGAGGCGCTGCTCGATGACCCGGATACCTCCGGTGATCCAGCGCGCACGGCGTACTGCCAGCTGGCTCTGGGACGGATCGGTGAGGTGGTGGACGCCTTCGAGGCCAGCTTCGACCACGGCCCGCATCAGGAGTGGATCGACCGGCTCGAGCTGGCTACTGGCGCGCCCGACAATCAACCGCTCGACCGCAGCTGCGCGGAGCTCTACGAGGCACTCGTCACGACGACCATCGACAGGACGCCGCGTGACCGGTCCGCAGTGGGCAACATCATTACTCGGTTGGTCACGGCTCGCTGGTTGGCGGCCAATCCCTTCGCCGTGCCTGATCCGACCCAACGCGACATCATCCAGCACGCGTACGAAAAGGAGCTCCCGCCACTGTCCAGACGGCCCGATGTCGCCGCGCTGTACGAGGCCGCGCGACGCGCCGCTGACCCGCTACTCTGAAACTGGACGGACCCGACCATGTTCCACAGCGAGCCAACCGGTCCGAGGCGTCGAGAGCGGAGCGACAAACCTTATCGTTTGGTGACGTTCCCGACTTTCTTACCTCGCCACTGGATCATCATCTCACTGGTGGTCGTCCTGCTTGTCGGGCTCGGGTATCTCACGTGGTGGAGCCAGTCGCAGAAATGCGGTCGTGGCATGACCGCGACCGGGTCGCCTTACGTCTGCGTGGGCCTGGATCTGGACTCAACAGCGCTCAGGGAGGCCGACCCGCTGGCTGACCTGGAGAACACCATCGCGGGCAACAACAGAGCAATCTCCGAGCCGTTCGCCACTGTCGTGGTGCTCCAGGACCTCACTGCGGACCCCAGGAACGACAGCGTGGCGTTGCGGTCGCGGCGGCACGCTGTCGAGGGCGCGATCACCGCCGTGTCGCGGGCGAACGACCCGAAGATTTCCGGCGCCATCCCGAACATCAAGTTGTTGCTCGCGAACTACGGCTTCGAGGCCGGTTCCTGGCGCCAGGCCGTCGATGCCATCAAGCAGGCTCGCCTGAGCGAGCACATCGTCGCGGTGACCGGAATCGGTGAGAGCCGGGACACCACCCGCGCCGCAGTCGCATCCCTGTCGGACGCGGGCATCGCCGTGGTGGGCGGGGATGCCACCGCTGACAATATGAACGTTGCTCCCGGCCCGGGAGGCAAGCGCAGCACGAACTTCTTTCGGGTCGCTCCCACGAATACCCAGGAGGCAAGAGCCGCAGCGAAGTACATCACGCAGCACAGCTATCACAAGGTGCTCCTCGTCAAGGACGTCAACGAGAGTGACAGCTATGCGCAAACCCTCGGCGACGCCTTCGCGACCACTGTCAAGGTGGATAACACCGAGCCCTACCGGTCACCGGACGAGGCGCTGCAAACCGCTACTCGAGAGCAGTTGATGGCCAGTGTTTTCGCCCAGATGCACAGTGACATCTGCGCTATCAAGCCCGACCTGGTTTATTTCGCGGGTCGCGGAACTGACCTGGGGTATTTCTTGGCCGCGCTGTCGTCGAGTGGCGCATGTGGGCTCGGGTCACTCGACGTGATGACCGGTGATGATGCCGAGAACCTGGTTGGTGGTCGAATATCGACGTCCGGCGGCTTGAGCTTCACGGTGTTCTACACGGCCTTTGCGTACACGGATGAGTGGAGCGGCTTCCCGCCAGATTCCGACTATGTCAAGAACTATCGGAACTTCATCGAGACGTTCACGCGGGAAAAATTCACAGAAGCGAATCTTGATGATGGTGAAGCCATGGTGACCTACGACGCTGTGCAGGTAGTGGTTTCCGCGACCAAAGAGGATCCTTTGGCCACGACCGAACCGGGAACTGTCGCCAATTTCCTCGTCGGTACTCGTTGTCACCACTACGTTCCCGGCGCCAGCGGCCCCATCGCGTTTGACCCGAATGGCAATCCGATCGACAAGGCGATGCCGATCCTGCAGATCAACGCCAATGGCACGGTGACGCAGAAAGACCTGGCGTGGCCAACCGGACAACCTCTCGACCCCACCTCAACGTGTTAGGTCAACCTCGAACCGGTCGTGGCACGCTCGGTTGCGCGTCTGGTGACATCCCTAGCGGGACCGTGGGCCGCGCCTCAACGCCATGATCACTGGTTGGGTGCGTTCAGCGACACCTTTTGTCGTCCCGCGCACCCAAACAGCGATCATGCCCGGTCGGCTGCACGAGGGTACGGCGAGCCCCGCCCGCGCCAAGTACTCTCAGCGCAGATGATGTTGATCACAAACAGGGCGGAGGCCGCTGTCAGCGGGCGCGGCGGGCTAGGCGCTGGGGTTCCAGGATGAGCACGCTCTTGCCTTCCAGGCGCAGCCAGCCGCGGTGGGCGAAATCGGCGAGTGCTTTGTTCACCGTCTCCCGGGAGGCGCCGACCAGCTGGGCGATCTCCTCTTGAGTGAGGTCATGGGTCACCCGAAGCATGCCGGCCTCCTGGGTGCCGAAGTCGTGCGCGAGCTGCAGCAGCGCCTTGGCCACCCGCCCCGGCACATCGGTGAAGATCAGGTCGGCGAGCATGTTGTTGGTCCGGCGCAGCCGTCGCGCGATCACCCGCAGCAGCTGCTCGGCGATCTCTGGCCTTTTGGTGATCCACTCCCGCAACGCGGCGCGATCCATGCTGACGGCGCTGACCTCGGTCACCGTGGTGACCGTCGATGTCCGTGGTCCCGGATCGAAGATCGATAGCTCACCGAACATGTCCGAAGGCCCGAACACGGCGAGCAGGTTCTCCCGCCCGTCAGGTGAGCGCCGCCCGATTTTGACCTTGCCTGACAAGATGATGTACAGCCGGTCACCCTGTTCGCCTTCGGCGAAGATGACGTGGGCCCGGGGGAAGGTGACCGGCTCCAGGCTGGCCCGCAGAGCCTGAGCTGCCGACGGGTCGACACCCTGGAAGATGCCGGCCATGGCTAGGGGGTCGTTCACCGCGTTCCTCCAGCTGAGCCGAGCGGAACCGGCCCCACCATCAAGGGGCCTGCTCCAGCGCCGTCGATCACATCGGTGGAGTCTAGGACCGTTGCGGGGTGTGGCGTGACGTGGCTAGGCCAACGTTGGGTGAACCAGCGCTATTTGGCAAGCCCCCGTTGGGGGAACTGGTGTTGGGGTTGGGGGAGCCGCCGTTGGGGGAGCTGTTGGGTGGGGCAGCGCCGGGTCGCCGACGCAGCCGGAACAACTCCAGTGCACCGCCGATCCCGCTGCCGAACAGTACTCGTACCTCCTCAGGGCGGGCTGCCTGCAGGAACTCCTCGACCTCGTTCTCTTGCACCGTGAGGTGGCGCAGGCGGCTCTCCAGCCGCTCCATCGCGAGCGCAAAGAACATGATTAACACTGGCACAGCGGCGACGAACCAGATGGTCATGGTGCGGTGGATGATGCCGCATCACCCGGCCGGTGTGCACGCGGGGGCCGCGTGTCGCATTACCAGTCCGCGCGCCCGGGCTGGACGACCGGGATGGGCGCCACCTCCGTAGGCTGAAGACGTGCCAGCCCGATCGCGCCGGTCCTTCGCTACCGAGAGCCACCTCGCGTTAATTCGGCGAGCCCGCCGGATGGACCGGGTGCTGGCCACCGCCTACCCGGACGCGCACTGCGAGCTCGATTTCTCCACGCCGCTGCAGCTCGCCGTCGCCACCATCCTGTCCGCCCAATGCACCGACAAGCGGATCAACGAGACCACGCCAGAGTTGTTCAACCGGTATCCCAGCGCGGTCCATTACGCGGCTGCCGATCGGGACGAGCTAGAGGAGCTGATCCGGCCCACCGGATTCTACCGGAACAAGGCGACGGCGCTGATCGGACTCGGCGCCGCGCTGGTCGAGCGGTTCGGCGGCGAGGTGCCCCACACGCTGGCTGACCTGGTCACCTTGCCGGGAATCGGGCGCAAGACCGCCAATGTGATTCTCGGTAACGCCTTCGGTGTGCCCGGCATCACGGTGGACACCCACGTCGGGCGGCTGGTGCGCCGGTGGGGGTGGACCGAGCACGAGGATCCGGTGAAGGTCGAGCATGCGATCGCTGAGCTCATACCGCAACGGGACTGGACGATGCTGTCCCACCGGGTGATCTTTCACGGGCGCCGGGTGTGCCACTCTCGCCGCCCGGCTTGTGGGGTGTGCCCGCTGGTTGAGGACTGCCCGTCCTACGGCCTGGGACCCACCGAGGCGGGCGTTGCTGCCGCGTTGCTGCGCGGGCCTGAGACACCGCACCTGCTGGCGATGGCCGGGTTGCCGGCCGACTTAGGGAGCGATCCGAGGGTAACAGTCGCTGGGGCGGCTCCAGGGCCGGCACGGTGAGGCCTGCGCTGCGCTGGGTGCTGGTGACGGCGCTACTGGCGTTCGCGCTCGTCGTAGCGCTGTGGCCCAGCGCCAGCCCCACAACGGGCCCAACGGGGGTCCTAGCGTCGACGACTGCCCTGCGGTTTGGCCAGCCAGCGCAGCCCGTCACCGGCCCGCCGCCCAGTATCGACCCGTCGCCCAAACTTGACCAGTTGAGGTTCCGGGCCGCGCTGCAGCCCTGCCCTGCCGCCGCGCACTCCGGCCCCACTCCGGTTCGCGGGCCGTTATCCGGACTCGTGCTGTCCTGCCTTGGCCAGCCGGGGGCGGTAGACGTGGGGCGCGCACTGGCCGGCCGGCCGGCCCTGCTCAACCTGTGGGGACCGCTGTGCCAACCATGCGCCCAAGAGCTTCCCGCGTTGGCCGCCTACGCCGCCGAGCCTGGTGCGGTGCCAGTGCTCGGCGTCGAGGTGCAGCGGCTGCCCGAAGGGGCGCTTGACCTGCTCGCCGCGCTCAACGTGCATTACCCGTCGGTCAGCGATTCCGACGGCAGGCTGCGCGCCGCGCTGAGCGCTCCGCCGGTACTGCCGCTGAGCTATGTGGTATCCGCCGATGGCCGGGTCAGCCAGGTGAACCCGCCTGAGGTGCTGCGCACCCCGGAGCAGGTGCGCGCGGTCGTTGCGCGCTACCTCGACCCCAGGAGCGGTCGGATGATCGGATGACTGGGCTGGCCGAGCGGACCGAGGTGATCCGGTGAACTGGGTGGATGTGCTGGTGCTGGTGCTGGCTCTGCTCGCCGGGGCCTCTGGTGCCCGGCAGGGGATGGTCACCGCTGCGGCGTCCTTCATCGGTGTGCTGGCGGGGGCGGTGATCGGAGTGCGCATTGCGCCGTCGCTGATCGCTGGCTACCAGAGCCCGGAGGTCCGGGTCGCGCTCGGAGTGTCGATCGTGATCGTGCTCATCGCGCTGGGTGAGACGCTGGGTGTGCTGCTGGGCCGGGCGGTGCAGCGCCGGATCGACGCCGAGGCGCTGCGCCGGGTGGACAGTTTCCTGGGTGCGGTGGTGCAGGGCATCGCGGCTCTGGTGGTGGCCTGGCTGGTCGCCCTGCCGCTGACGAAATCGTCCGCCTATACCGGGCTGACCGGGGCGGTGCGGGACTCGTCGGTGCTGCGGGTCGTGAACACGATGATGCCCAACGTGCTGCGCGACCTGCCTTCCGAGCTGACCAGGCTGTTGGATGTCTCCGGGTTCCCCGACGTGCTCGCGCCCTTCTCGCCGACCCCGATCACTGATGTCGGGCCGGCCGATCCGGAGCTGCTCAACAGCCCAGTGGTGCGGGCGGCCCGGGCCAGCGTGCTCAAGGTCCGCGGCCGGGCGAGGTCCTGCTCCCGGGCGTTGGAGGGCTCCGGGTTCGTGATAGCGCCGCAGCGGGTGGTCACCAACGCGCATGTGGTCGCCGGCACCGACCGGGTCCAGGTGGAGACCACCGACGGCACGCTGGAGGCCGAGGTGGTCAGCTATGACCCGGAGACTGACGTCGCGATCCTGAAGGTACCCGGGCTGAGAGCACCGGTGCTACAGCTGGTCTCGAAGCCAGCCACCTCGGGGATGAATGGGCTGGTGCTCGGCTACCCGCTGGATGGGCCCTACACGGCCTCGGCCGCCCGGGTTCGGGACCACATCCACCTGCGTGGCCCGGACATCTACAACGCCGCAACCGTGGTCCGCAACGTCTACACCGTGCGCGCCGTGGTGCGCAGCGGGAACTCCGGTGGCCCACTGCTCGATGGTTCCGGCCACGTGCTCGGCTTGGTATTCGGAGCGGCAGTGGACAACGACGAGACCGGGTTCGTGCTGGCCGATGAGGAGATCGCGAGCGACGTCGCAGCGGCACCGACTCGAAACGTCGAGGTCTCCACCGGCTCCTGCGCCTCCTGAGCCCGCACTCACCCAGCCGCCACGCTCGCGTCGAGGATGATGCGGATGGCAAGACTGCGGAAGTCGTCGTACGCGCTCTGGGCAGCCTGGGCATGCCCGCCGAACGCGCCGTCAGCGGGTTTCAGTGCGAACATCGGCTTCCGCGCCTCTTGGGCGAGCGGCATGAGGCTGTGGTAGTGCTTGAGCTGGGCGAGGCAGTACGGATCAGGATCGGGAGGAGGTTGCTTTTCGTCGAGCACAGCGCTGTGGAAGTCGACAGGGATCCGCTCGATCCACCGCTTGTATGCTTTCACAGCCCGGTTCAGCCGCACCCCGTGGCCGAGCACGACGTATCCGAGTGGCGTCATGCTCCCGGCAGGCATCGGCCGGTCGCGCTCGTCCAGCTCAGTGAGCCGCTTGCGCCAGCCGCCGCGCCACGCCCGCAGCGTCGGCCCGAGATTGCGCAGCCCTTGGAGACTGAACAGGTCCGGCGCAACCGGGACCACCACGTGGTCGGAGGCGACCAGGGCCGCGCGGTTGATCGCGCCCAGGCTCGGTCCGACGTCGACGAGCACCACGTCCGCGCCGTGGCAGTCGGCGGCGGACCGCAGCACCGTCCAGAAAGCGGAGGTGACAAGGTAGGGGCGCAACCGGGTGCCGTCAAGGCACTCGCGCCACTGGGTGCTCAGGTCGTCCTCGAACCGGGACAGCGAGAGGTCACCGGGAAGCAACGCAAGCCGCTCGTCATCGGTAGCGGTTGGCGTGACCGCGCCGATCACCCCCTCACCGTCGACGAACGGGCGGATCGCCGACCACACCGAGCGAGGTTCAGCGCTGTTCCACAGTTCCTGGATCTCATCCTCGTCGAGAAAAGCGGCCGTGAGGTTCGCCTGTGGGTCGAGGTCGGCCGCGACGACGCGATGCCCCAGGTCCGCGAGCATCCACGCCAAGTGATACACCAACGTGGTCTTGCCGACGCCACCTTTGTTGTTGAAGAACGTGATGATCGGTGGTGTCATGACAGTCTCCGGATGATCACTGAAACATGGGAGTCCGTGACCGTGAACTCGGGCGGCGGGTTTCCATTTTCCTTGAGCGAACGGTGGGTTGAGGGCAGTCCCATGCCGAATCGCTGCACATAGCCGAGGCCCCGGAGCAGGTCGGCGAGTGCGGGGTTGCGGTAGTCGGTGATACCGGGCTGGCCGAAATTGTCCACCGAGACGATCCCGTACGGCCCACCCGGGCTGGTCACCTCGACGCGGTCAGAATACCAGCTGATGCGGATTGGTGACGCAGTGTGTTCATAGCTGCGATGCATCACGGCATTGCGGGCGACTTGCTGCAGCGCAACGAGGGGATAGTCCGCCGTCCGATCCTCCTGGCGGCCGGACGTGAAGTCGACCGCAGTCGTGATGTTGAGTTCGAGCAACTCGTCGAGCTGGCGGAGCACGTCGAGCAGGGTTCCGTTGAGCCGCTTCTCGTCTTTGATCGGTGCGTCCAACCCATTGCCATCGAGGCGGAGGAACTGCACATATGCGCCTGGCACGAAAGCCATCGGATCGACTCCTAGGGCGAGGATGCCCGCAGCGGTCGGGACGGAGTCCTGGCTCGTCAGCCGCAGCGCTGCCAGCCTCTGCTCGGTGCTCCGCTCGTTTTCTGCCAGCACGTCGCGGGGCAACAGGGCGGGCAGCAGCACGGCGGTGAATGCGTAGGTGTCCAGGTCTGTCAGCGAGCTCCCCGGAATGGGGCGAGAATCGAACGGCAAATCGAGCGAGCGCCTGCGTTCGTTCAGGCGTCGTTCCTCGTCCAGCGAGGCGATCGCCCGACGCGGGCCCACCCGGATGTACACGCGGCCCTTGAACCGCACTGGCGGTGTCATCGAAGGCCGGACCTCGACAACAGCTACGTCGCCGCCGTCGGCGCGCAGCTTGCGGACCGTCATCGTCGGCGGCGGAAGGATGGTGCCCTGGTCCCGGAGATCAGCCAGCTGCCGCAGCAGCTCGTCGGTGACCGGCCGGCCCAGCACAGCACCGTTGTCCGACACGCCGACGAAGAGCACCCCGGACTCGCCGTAGCCCGGCATGTCGTTGGCGGAGGCGCAGATCGCCTCGCTCAGCCGATCTGAGTTGGCTGCACTCTCTTTGCGCTCCACCCGATCGGACTCGAGATCGGCGAGCAGCGCGATCAGCTCCTGGTTCGGCAACGCCACGTCGTGATCTTACGGGTTGTTCCAGGTGTGAACCCACAACTGCCGGCAACGGCCGCTTTGGCGCGTCCGGTGAGCGGTCTCGTTACTCTGCGCGCCGGGGTGGTGGAGCCGAGGCCTGGACGAGCCCGGTTTGGTAGGCGGCGGCCACCGCTTGAGATTTCTCTCGGACGTTGAGTTTTGCCATCACCCGAGCAAGGTGTGTTTTCACGGTGGCTTCGCTGATGAAGAGCTGCGCGGCGACGTCGGCATTGGACAGGCCTCGGGCCAGGAGAGTGAGGACTTCCCGCTCACGGCGGGTCAGCTGAGCCATTGCCGCTGGGGTGGGTGTGTTCTGCTCAGGTCGGGTGGCGAATTCGTCGATGAGCCGGCGGGTGACGGCGGGACCTAGCCATGCGTCGCCAGCGACTACCGCCCGGATCGCGGCGACGATCTCTGTGGGGGCGGCGTCTTTGAGCAGGAAGCCTTTGGCTCCGGCGTGCAATGCGGCGTAGACGGCCTCATCAACGTGGTAGGTCGTGAGGATGATGACCCTGACGGGTTGACCGTTGCGCGCGGTCAGCTCCTCATCGGTCACAGCGCGGGTTGCGGCGACGCCATCAATGCCCGGCATGCGCACATCCATGAGAACCACATCCGGACGTTGGGCGCGAATCTGGGTCAGGGCTTCCTGGCCATCGGCTGCTTCGGCGACGACGTCGATGTCGTCCTCAGCGTTGACCAGCATGGTGATGCCGGCTCGGACGAGCGGCTGGTCATCGACTACCACGACTCGGATCACACTGACACTTTCCCTTGATCCCCTTGGCCTCTGTGGGAGGCGCGCGGAACTGGCGAGACCCCAGGCGTAGCCAGGGGGATGGTGGCGGTCAGTCGGTAGCCGCCCTGACGGTGGGGTCCTGCGTGGAGGTTGCCGCCGGCGGCGTGGGCTCGTTCGCGGAGCCCTACCAGGCCGCGGCCGCCGGAGTGTATCGCCCTCGTCACGGTGGTGGCGGTGTCGTTGTCGATCTGGATGAGCAGGTTGTGGTCCTCCCAGGCGAGCCGTAGGCGGGGGTTGGCGTGTTTGCCGGCGTGTTTGAGGACGTTGACCAGGCCTTCCTGCACGATCCGGTACGCGGTCAGGTCGATGCTCGAGTCCAGGTCCAGTGGTGTGCCCTCGGTCTGGACACTGACGGGCATTCCGGCGTTGTGGAGTGAGGTGAGCAGCTCGGGCAGATCCGCTAGTCCGGGTTGCGGCTTGAATTCGTTGGTGCCGGCAGCGTTGCTGCTGGGGTCGCCAGCGGGGCTGCTGTCCGCGAGGACTCCGAGGAGGCGGCGTAGCTCGGACATCGCTTGTTTTCCGGTGATCTCGATGTGGGTCAGTGATCGGATCACCTGGGGGAAGTCGGTCTTGGCGACGCGGGCCGCGCCAGCGGCCTGCAAGACGATCACGGTGACCGCGTGGGAGACGATGTCGTGGAGCTCTCGGGCGATTCGTCTGCGCTCGGTGGACAGCACCTCCTCTTCCCGGGCTGACTCCCGCTCGCGTTCCAGATCGTGAAGACGCCGCTGGTTGGCCTGGGTCACCCGGCCGAAACCCCACGCCCAGCCGATCGCACCGACCAGCAGTGCCCCATTGGTGAAGAATATCTCGAACGGAGTATGGCCATGGTAATGCGCATTCGCGAATAACATTGCGGCGAGTTCGAGTCCCAGGGGAATGCACGATGCTAACAACGCCAACAACGATACTCCCCTGCTGTGGTGGGCAGCGACCGAGTACATGGCGACCACGATGCCAACCATGGGGATGTAGAGGGACATGATCGGCCAGGCCGCTGTGGCGAGCACCCATTGCGTGGCGAAGACAGTCAGCGGCGCCTTGTCTCGCCAGGCGAGCGGCGCGAGCCCTAGTAGTCCATACAACCACACGAGGAGCAACCATGGCCTGGTCGCCACCTGGCCTAACTCAACCCATGAAGAATAAACGATGAAGTTGAAGATGAAAAGCGCCGAGAGCAGCAGTGTATCCCGTTTTGTCAACGGTGGTATGTGGATGCTGTTCGGTATCCAACCCGGAATTCTCATCAGACTTCCTTTGGAGATTAACAACTACCGGGCGGACTACCGCAGGCGAGGACAGAGCGATCCGAGGGGGACGAGGCATGGTTGCTCGCGGGCGCCAGTGCGGCAGCGGCAATGGCTGCAAGGAGTGTCATGACAACCACCATGATGCGCCTGTGTCGTAACTGCGCATGGATACTCCGCTGTGCCCCACTGACGGGAGGCCTCTCAAATACGATCATCGTGGTCTCCAGTCCTCAGCGGCAACGCGTGTCGCAGCCCCCCATCAATCCGCCGGTAATGTTACTCTTGTCCTGCTCTGAGACAACCCCTCATGGGCGACAACCCACAGATGTAGAAGCCATCCCAGGGTACCTCATCTGATGTAGCGGGACTGCATGACCTGGGGTACGCGGACGACGATCTGTGGAAATAATGGAGGGCATGTCCACCGTGCGACCGCCGCTGCGAATCGGCCCTTACCGGGTCGACCCGCCCGTCGTGCTCGCGCCGATGGCCGGGATCACCAACGTGGCGTTCCGGCGGTTGTGTCGCGAGCACGGCGCCGGGTTGTACGTCTGCGAGATGATCACCAGCCGGGCCCTGGTGGAACGGCACCCCGGCACCCTGCGGATGATCAGCTTCGACGCCGCGGAGCGGCCCCGCTCGATGCAGCTCTACGGGGTCGATCCGGCGACGGTCCGCAAGGCCGTGGAGATGATTCGCGGCGAGGATCTCGCTGATCACATCGACCTCAACTTCGGCTGCCCGGTCCCGAAGGTCACCCGCCGAGGGGGCGGTGCCGCGCTGCCCTACAAACGGGCCCTGTTCGGCGAGATCGTCCGCTGCGCCGTTGAGGCTGCCGGGCCGATTCCCGTCACGGTGAAGTTCCGGATCGGCATCGACGACGAGCACCGCACGTTCCTCGACGCCGGGCGGATCGCGCAGGACGCCGGAGTGGCCGCTGTGGCGCTGCACGCGCGCACCGCCGCGCAGCGCTACTCGGGCAGCGCCGACTGGGACGCCATCGCTGCGCTCAAGCAGGCCCTCACGTCGATCCCGGTGTTGGGCAACGGGGACATCTTCGCCGCCGAGGACGCGATTCGGATGGTCGAGCACACCGGCTGCGACGGCGTTGTGGTGGGCCGCGGCTGCCTGGGAAGGCCGTGGTTGTTCGCCGAGCTGCAGGCCGCCTTCCGCGAGCACCACCCCCCGATGCCGCCGGTGCTCGGGCAGGTCGCGGCGACCTTGCGCCGGCACGCGGGGCTGCTCGCCGAACACCTCGGCCCCGACAAGGGCCTGCGTGACCTGCGCAAGCACGTCTCCTGGTACCTGCACGGCTTCCCGGTAGGCGGGGATGTGCGGCGCGCGCTGGGGATGGTGTCCAGCTTCGCCGAGCTAGACGAGGCGCTCGCCCGGCTGGACCCCGATGCCCCCTTCCCGCCCGACGCCGACGGTCCCCGGGGCCGGCAGGGCTCGCCCGGACGGGTGGCGCTACCGCAGGGCTGGCTGGACGACCCGATGGACCTCGCGATCCCGGCAGGCGCCGAGCTGCCCCATTCCGGCGGGTGAGCAGAGCCCTTCACCCCAGGTTCACGTCACCGCCGCAACTCCGGCGGCTTTCCGGCCGTACTCTCTGCGAATGCGGGAGACCTTCCGGGCTGCGCTGGAGAGCCTGACGGATGATCTGGCCAGGGCTGCTCGGCTGGCCGGGCAGATGATGACCCAGGCGTCGACCGCGCTGAGCCAAGCCGACCTGGGGCTCGCTGAACTGGTCATCGCCAGCAGGGGTGAGCTGCGGGAGTTGTGCGATAGCGTGGATCGGCGCTGTGTCACGCTGCTCGCCCTGCAGGCACCGGTGGCCACCGACCTGCGAATGGTGATCGCGGCTATGCGCGTGGTAGGTGATGTGGAACGGATGTGCACCCTGGCCCAGCACGTTGCCAAAATTGCCCGGATGAAGCATCCGACGGTGTCGATCCCTGGCGACGTCCGCCCAGTCTTCGCGCGGATGGGCCTGCTCGCCACTAGCCTGGCGCAGGACGCCGCGACAGCGATCGAGAACCGGGACCCCTTGTCCGGTGGGCGGTTGGCCGAGATCGACGACGAGGTGGACGCGCTGCGCCGCCGCACCTTCCGGATCCTGTTCGCCAAGGACTGGTCGCACGGGGTCGAACCAGCGGTGGACGCCGCGCTTATCGGCCGCTACTACGAGCGCTTCGCCGACCACGCGGTGGCGATCGCACGCCAGGTCAGTTTCCTCGCCACCGGCCTGGCACCCGAGCGTTGACATCAGCTATGGGGGGATCACTGGGGCGACGCCGTCTGCTGGGTACTGCCGCCGGGGTGACAGGTGTCGCCCTGGCCTTCGGGTTGCTGCCACCCAGCGTGCGCACAGCACTGGTGGCGGGGCCGCCCGTCACCAGCTCGCTGCGTGACGTCAAACACGTGGTGTGCCTGATGCAGGAGAACCGCTCCTTCGACCACTACTTCGGCACAATGGCGGGGGTCCGCGGCTTCGGCGACCCGGGTGCGATCACCCTGTCCACCGGGCGCTCGGTCTTCTACCAGCCCGACACCGTCAACCCCGACGGTTACCTGCTCCCCTTCCATCTGGACACCACCACCTCCAGCGCCCAGGCGATCCCCTCGACCAGCCACGCCTGGAGCGTTCAGCACAAGGCCTGGAACGGGGGCACGATGGACAACTGGCTGCCCGCTCACCGCGCGGCCGACCACCAGAACGGCCCCTATGTGATGGGCTACTACACGCGCCAGGACATCCCCTTCCAGTTCGCCTTGGCCGAGGCCTTCACCATCTGTGACGGGCACCACAGCTCGGTCATGGGTCCGACCTGGCCCAATCGCATGTACTGGATGACGGGAACCATCGATCCGGAAGGGAAGAACGGCGGACCCATCATCGCCAACGTCGTGCCCCAGCCCTACACCTGGACCACCTACGCCGAGCGGCTTGAGCGTGCCGGGGTGAGCTGGAAGGTCTACCAGCAGCTCGACAACTACGGCTGCAACATGCTGGAGCTCTTCGGGCAGTTTCGTGACGCGAAGCCGGGAGAGCCGCTCTACGACAAGGGCATGACCAGGGGCGGCGCCCGCGACTTTGAGCAGGACGCGCGCAACGATCGCCTGCCCACCGTCTCCTGGATCATCCCCACCAGCTACCAGTCGGAGCACCCCGCCTACCTGCCCGCCGCCGGCGCCGACTTCGTGGCCAGCAAGATCGAGGCCATCGCCGCCAATCCCGAGGTGTGGGCGAAGACGGCCTTCATCCTCAGCTACGACGAGAACGACGGCCTCTTCGACCACGTCCCCCCACCCACACCGCCCCCGGGCACGACGAACGAGCTCATCGGCGGCCTGCCCATCGGGGGAGGTTTCCGGGTGCCCTGCATCATCGTCTCCCCGTGGACGGCCGGCGGCTGGGTCGCGACCGAGCGCTTCGATCACACCTCGGTGCTGCGGTTCCTGGAGCAGGTCACCGGCGTCGAGGAGCCCAACATCAGTGACTGGCGACGCCAGACATTCGGTGACCTGACCTCCGCCTTCCGCTTCACCTCAGCCCAACACCCACCCCGACTGCCGGGCACCTCCGACCAGCTCCAGCGAGCGCAGCGGGAGGCGACGACACTCCCCAGACCGCCCATCCCCGAAGCGCAGCAGAAACCACCCGTTCAGGAGCCCGGCACCCGGCGCCAGATCCCGCCGGCCGCCGGCCCCGGCAGGTAGACGCGCTGATCGACGAGGAGCGCGTCGAGTTCGAGCGCGCCTACCAGGAAGCACTCGCCGAGGCCGCCCAGACACTGGACCTGACCAGGGTCTTGGACGTGCTCCGTAACTACTACCGGATCGCGTGGCTCACCCAGCGGCAAGGCCCCGAGGCGCACCGGCGGATACCGGATCATGTCGAGCACGGGCTTCGAACTGGTGAGACTGCCCCCGGCAGCGTGTCAGCAGCGGAAGTCAAGGCCCTGCTTCCGGAGGGCTCGGCCAGTAGATGTACCGCGTCGTCACCTACCGGGAGGCGCTTAAGCAGATCGCAGCGCGACCCGCTGAGGCGCTGCCTTGCTACACCGAGGTGTTGGGTGTCCTCGAGCTGGCACCATCGGGCGGTCGTCCCTACAACGAAGACAAACCGGACGGCCCGATGCGGGAAAGCACCGGTGCACGAGTAGCCGGGTCTGATGCGGCAGCCGCACCATGTGATCTCGATCAGTTGATGGCAGGCATGATCACTTTTTGTGTGCATGGGACGACAAAGACTGTCGCTGAATGCACACAAACAGTGATCACGGTGTCTGGCGAGAAACCGCCGCCCGGCTCGACGGTTGGTCGTCTGCCCCGGGACCAGCGATGACATAGATCAAGGACGATAAATCAGGATCATAGCGAGGCCGAGGAGGTTGCTCATGATTCCTACGACCGTGGTCACTGAGTATCCGAGGCGGTCGCGAGCTACGTACCTGGCGGCGGTTTGTGACAGAATCCAGGCCTCCACCGCTACCGCAGCGAGGATCACAACTCCTAGATATCCTAGAGCGATCGCGCTCGGGATGTTGGCCGCAATGGCGAATATCGCGCCGCTCACTGGTAGGAGGGTAAGCGGAAAGACCTGAACCGCGTCCGCGGCGTACTCGATGTAATCGCCGATGCATTCACTTATCAGACGGAGAGGAATCCTGTCCATGGGCACGTTTAGACTGTTAGCGTCTTCCGTGATCTGTCCGCGGATCACAGCTTTGATTTTTTCAGCGAGCAGTGGGTAGATCAGTAAGATCGCAATAGCAGCGACGAACGGGACAGCCGCCGCTAACAGAGCGGTCGATCCGTCGCCAGCGGGGTTCGCAGCCAATCCGCAGCTGGTCACAGAGTGTTGACCTGCATGCCGAGCGACTCCGTGCGGGGCCGGCCGTCCAAGTCCAAGATGACCCAACTGACGTCAGTTCTGATGCTCTGGTCCCGTGCGGTGCCGAGGCTGGTGAGGCTCTCACGCGCAACAGCCTTGTACGGTCCACCGGAGCCGGGACGGGGCATGATGACCCAGGAGATCTGGTCCCATGTCGACCGTGGCCCACGAGGTCCTTGGTACCCGACGCACGGAGTCTGACACCTGCCGTGGATGTCCAAGCTGTAGCGGAAGTTGCTCCAGTTGGTGATCTCGATGACATGGCTGGCCGAAAGCTGGGCGTCGACCGTACAATTGCCCACGTCGGACTGGACGCGACTCTTGATTTCTAAATTTCTTAGTTCAATCTTGGCAATACAGCCCATGCCGGTGCTCCCGGGTCGTCGAAATGTTCATGAACTGGTGTACTGCTGCGTCAGTGTCTGTAACGAGCTGAGCACCTCATCGAGATTAACCGCAGGCGTGGCGGTCGTAGTGAGGAGATGCCTGACCAGCCCTACCTCGTATTCGGTGAAGGTGCTGGGGGGTCCACCGAACCCGACCACGGTGAGGCCTTGATCGGGCAGCAGCTCCCAGAAGGCGCTCTGCGTGGTCGACAGGTCCAAGCGGAGGAACTCGCAAGCCGTGTCGAAGGTCTTGTCGGCTAACATGTCGAGTAGACCGGAAAACGTGGTTAGCTGAATTCTAGCATCTCCCGAGAGAGACAGGATCGCCCGTGTGCTGTCATCAAGATTGGTCATGTTAACCGTTTCGAGTACGAAGACAGAGGGTCGGACGCTCGCCGTCCAATTGACGGCGACTACCTCAGTTGAGGCGTCCAGTATCGCTAGCTCGTCCTGGCCATAACGCAACTGGCGGACCATCCCACCGACATAAGGATAATCTTGGCGCACCGCCACGATCCGCGGGTAGTCGATGGATTCGGGTTCGTCGGCCGCAACGGCGGCGGCGATTCGGTGGCTAGGCAGGGTGAAGTGCACCGCGACGTAGCAGATCACGAGACTGAACGCGGCCACCACGCCCAGGTCAATCCACTGGGGGATGAGCTTGGTTCCGCCGTATTGCCCGAAGTAGGAGATCACCACCAGGCCGGCGAACCACGGAAGAATCCAGACCAACGCCCACGTGTCTAGGGGCGGTCGTTGGGGGCCTATCGCGTAGGAGAGACCGAACAGCACGTAGCCGGCGACGACGACCAGCATCAGCTTGTAGATCGTGGCCCAGGGCGTCCAGTAGATGATCTCATTCGCGGCGACGAATGCCAGCGGTGCCAGAATCGGGGCGGCCGGCAGCCGGTAGGGTCGGGCGCGGTCAGGGTCGGCCTTGCGCAGGGCCAGCAAGGTGATTGGCGCGAATCCATACATGAGCACAGTTGCCGAGGTGACCAGTGAGACCAGGCTTTGCCAGCTCGGGAAGGGCAGAAAGCAGATCAGCCCCACGACGAACGCCAGAATGATCGAGGCGTACGGAACACCGCGACCACTGATCCGGCTGACGCCCTTGGGAACGTATCCGGCATGACCCAACGCGTAGGACAGCCGCGCCGAGGCGCCTAGATAGACCAGACCAGCGCCAGCAGGTGAGACGAACCCATCGATATACAAGATCACAGCAAGCCAACCCAGACCCAGACCGGCCGCCAGCGTCGCATACAGCGCTACGTCACCATTGCCCACCGGATTGGCCCACCCCTGTAGGAGATTGCTGGGATTCAGTGCCCCGATAAAGGCGATCTGCAGTACTAGATACAGTACGGTACTAATGACCACCGCGCCAATTACGGCGCGAGGCACGTCGCGTTGCGGATCACGTGTCTCACCACCGACCTGGGCGGCTTGCTCAAAGCCGTTCAGCGCGAAAATGACACCCAAAGGTAGAGCCGCGAACACCCCGTGGGCGCCGTAGGGGACAAAACCGCCACCGGCGGTGAAGTTCGAGGCCCGAAACGAGACCGCGATCAACACAACGACCGTCACGACCGGCACGACGATCTTCCACAGCACGGCGATCCGGTTGCTTCCCGCCAGCCACCGCACCCCGAGAATGTTGATGAGGGTGAACAGCGCCAGCAACGCACTGGCCACGCCCAGGCCCACGGGCGTGAGCGCACCCACTTCGTTGATCAGTCCAGGCCACTGGTGGTCCACGTAGTTGAGCGCGGCCTCGACTTCGATCGGCGCGATCGTCACGGCCTGAAGCCAGGCCATCCAGCCAGCGGTGAACCCGCATAGCGAGCCAAACGCCAAACCCGGCCAACGTCCCGTACCTCCAGCCAGGGGATAAGCCGCACCGAGCTCGGAGTGCACCAGCGCCAGTGACGCCATGATTGCACCAGCGAGCACCCAGGACATGATCGATGCTCCACCAGCATTTTTGGCCGCCGTCAGAGCGGCCATCAACCACCCCGACCCGATGATCGAGCCCAGTGAGACGAACAACAGTGCCATTAAACCGAGGTCACGCCGGAAGCGCGGCTGCCCGCCGGACGGCGCCTGGCGCTCAACCGTTCGCGTCATGATCACGACCCTCCGGTGTGAGCAGCCTAACCGCTGAAGGTCACACAGCACTACGCTTTTTACCGGGGACGCTGCAAGCCAACACCCCGCGTGCCAAGATGTACCGCGCGGCCGATGTATGAAGGCGGCCGCACAAGGCCTTGCTCGAGAAGCGGCTCGGCCGGTAGATGTACCGCGTCGTCACCTACCGGAAGGCGCTTGAGCAGTGGTTAGGTCGGTACCCGGTTGGGGGGTTCAGCGGCGGAGGTGGGTGCGCTTACGGTGTGTGAGCTGGGGCCGTGAGGGGGTGAGTTGTGTCCGATGAGGCTGGCCCGAGACGGGTCCCGGTGGTGAGACCGTGGGGGCTGAGGGGTCTGCGGCCGGCGCCGCCGGCTGGCGTGCCGGTGTATCAATACGACCCGGTTCGACAGGTTGCGCTGACGTGCGATGGTGAGTTGTGGATCAATTCTCAGAACGGCAAGACATGGTCCTCGGTCGCCGAGTTGGACGGTGACGAGGGTCGTTCAGAGCACTGGGATTGGGACGACGGCAAGGATGTGACGGAAGGATGGTAGCGACCTGACCGTCTTGATCGTCTCTCAGGAACTGGACCCCACCGCCGACGAAGTGGTGCTGGCACTGGGCGAGCGCGGCGCGCCCGTGTTCAGAATCGACCGAGCCTGGTTTCCGCAACGGCTCACGCTCGAAGCCGGACTCTGTGATGGTCGATGGGCAGGGTGTCTGCGTACCACGGAGCGCCGGGTCGAATTGGATGATGTCCAGTCGGTGTGGTACCGCTGGCGATCACAATTCGTGTTGTCGCCCCTGTTGTCCCCACCGGACCGGCAGCACGCTGAACGCGAAGCTCGCACCGGATTCGACGGGGTGATCTGCTCGCTCGATGCTCGACATGTCAACCATCCCGATCGTGTTGCAGCGTTGCCCAAGCCGGCCGAGCTCCGTCTCGCGGTGCGGTGCGGTCTCGACGTGCCGCAGACTGTGATCTCCAACAGTTCCCGTCAGGTAAACGAATTCGTGAAGGATTCCCGCAGCGTGGTGCGGAAACTATTTTCGTGTCATGTGTTTGATGATGCAGGCCGCTCCATGGTTGGGCACACCCGGTTGGTCACCGACGACGACCTTACCGATCTGGATCACGTCGCGTTGACCGCGCACCAGGTTCAGTGCTATGTCGACAAGTTGATGGATGTGCGCGTTGTTGTGGTGGGTGACCGGATCTTTCCGGTGGCTATCCATCCCCTGAGCGAGGCCGCACGTATTGACTTCCGCACTGACTATCGCGCGCTGCGGCACGAGGTCATCGAGCTTCCTGATGGTGTGGCGCATGGCATTCGCCGGTTCATGGCCGAAAGCGGGCTGCTGATGGCGTCGATGGATTTCAGTGTCGGCCGCGACGGTCGTTACTACTTCCTTGAGTCCAACCCGGCTGGCGGCCAGTACGGTTGGCTGGAAGCGAAAACCGGAGTGCGCATTACCGAGGCGGTGGCCGACCTGCTCGCCCAGGACTGGACCAGATCATCATGAGTGATTGGAGATCCTACGCGGTGCGGCTGGCCGACCAACTCCACGCCAGCGGTGACCTGCGGACCCCAGCATGGCATGCCGCGATCGCCGAGACACCGCGTCACGCGCTGGTTCCCACTGTCTACGAACCACCGGAACAGTGCTACGGCTCGCAAGCTGACGTGCGCCTGAACGCCACCGATCACCTGGAGCTGGTCTACTCGACCACCACGTTGGTCACTGCCGTCGTGCCCAACAAATACGGCAGCCTGATGGCCGTGTCATCGTCAACCAAACCCGACCTCATGGTGCGCATGCTCGAAACCCTCGACATCGGCGAAGGTCAGCGGATCCTGGAGATCGGGACCGGCACCGGCTACAACGCCGCTCTGCTGGCCCATCGCCTCGGCGACAACAACGTCTTTTCTGTCGACATCGACCCAGAACTTGTCGACACCGCCCGCCGAAGACTGGCCCGCATTGGCCGCCATCCCCACCTCGCTGCCGGTGACGGCGCCGAGGGCTGGCCACCACACGCCCCTTACCACAGGATCCTCGGCACCTGCGCTGTGCGCCGCATCCCCTGGGCGTGGTATGACCAACTCACCCCCGGTGGGCAGCTGCTGGTCGACTTCAAACCTCAGGGCGGCAACCTGGTACTGCTCCAGAAGAAGGCCGACCGGCTCGAAGGCCGATTCACCGCTCGATACGCCGCGTTCATGGTCATGCGCCAGCACGACAACCCCGACAACAGACCAACTCTGCCGTGGCGGCCTGAACTGCCACTGGACCGGCAACGCACGACCACCACGCCCGCCGAACCGCCCAGCGTTGTGGGGTTCCTCCGATCTGTGATGTCCACGACCCAGCTCCGGCGCCGATACACCTTCGACGAACAGACCCGACAACCCACCGCAGTCACGTTCACCGCTGCGGACGGGTCCTGCTGCGAGGTCGAACTCACGCCAGGCAGCACCGGGGCCCGCACCGTGCGCGAGGGTGGACCCACACCGCTATGGACGGAGATCGAACGTGCCTACCAACAATGGTACGACTGGGGCGAGCCCGGCTGGGACAGAGTCGGTATCACGGTAAC
>JBOHFR010000043.1:0-46584 GCA_050699715.1 Pseudonocardiaceae bacterium | reverse complement strand
CCGACGAATGGGTCTGGAAGAACGTCAAACACGACCGTGTCGGAAAGACCGCCATCACGTCCTTCGACGACCTACGCGACAAGGCCGAATCCGCGCTCCTACGCCTCCAACGCTTACCCGAACTTGTTCGCGCTTTCTTCAGCGATCCATGCCTGAGCTACATCAAGTAGCCCACCGGTCGGTCTAGCTACTTTCGATCTTCTTAGTATGTTCGGTGCTGCCGTCTTAGGGGACCTTGGCTTGGGGAGCGGGGCAAACTGGGAGAGCTGGGGAGAGCTGGTCGCGGACTGAGTTCATCAGCGCCGACGGGCCGGGTCAAGCGCCGCCACAGCGGGGGCCACCAGTAACGACTTCTGCGGCTAATACCCCGGGCTCACCCACACGCCTGGTCCGCAGGCCCTGGCCGGGTAGCCTTCTCCGGTTTGTCCTCTCTCATAGCTAAGGCCTGGCCCTGCGTTCGTAGTCGGCCCACGAGAGGTTAAAGTCAATGAGCCAGCCGCACGTTGTGTCCCGAACTCGCCTTGCTCTTTGCCGAGGAATCGGCTGCGCCAGCGGGTGTGACTTCTTCGAAGCGGCTCCGTTAGCCCGTGCTAATCTGCGGCCTGCTGATCAGGTAGCTCATAGGCACAGCGGGCGGTACGGAAGATCATGCAGGTATTGCTCCCACTGGCGCTTGGTGATATCGGGGATGATGCTACAGATTCGAGAGGCGATACTGTCGACGTTGGTTTCCCACAGCTGGGCGGTGTCGGCAAGGCTGCCGGTGGCTAGGATCCGCCCGTCGGTGCTGAAGGCCACCGACGAGACGGCCTTGGTGGGGCTGGTGAGAATCCCGAACAGGCTGCGATGGCGGGGGTTACTAATATTCCACAACCGCACGGTTTTGTCGTCGCTGCCGGTGGCCAGAGTATGCCCGTCGTGGCTGAAGGCCACCGACGAGACGCCTCGGGTGTGGCCGGTAAGGGTATCCAGTGGGCTTAGCTGGTGGGGGTCGCTGACATTCCACAACCGCACAGTGCCGTCGCGGCTACCGGTGGCCAAAGTGTGATTGTCTGAACTGAACGCCACCGATAAGACGCCCTTGGTGTGGGTGGTGAAGCTACCTTGTAGGCGGGAATGGTCAGGGTCACTAACATCCCATAATTGAACAGTGTCGTCGAAGGTTCCGGTGGCTAAGGTGTGACTGTCCGAACTGAACGTCACTGAGGAGACACCCTGGGTGTCGCCGATGAGGGTACCCAGTGGGCTCAGCTGGTGGAGGTCACTGACATCCCATAACCGCACGGTTTTGTCGTCACTGCCGGTGGCCAAGGTATGCCCGTTCGGGCTGAATGCCACTGAGCGGACGGCGCCGGTGTGACCGGTGAGGTTACGTAGTAAGTAAGAATGGTCGGGGTTGCTGACATCCCATAACCGCACGGTTTTGTCGTAGCTACCAGTGGCCAAAGTATTCCCGTCATGACTGAACGCTACTGAGAAGACACCTTTGGTGTGGCCGGTGAGGGTACCGAGCAGGTGGGGCTGGTAAGGTTCGCTGACATTCCACAGCCGCACGGTTTTGTCGTCGCTACCAGTGGCTAAAATATGTCCGTTCGGGCTGAAGGCCACCGAGTTCACGTTTTTGGTGTGGCCGGTCATGGTGGGTCCAAGAAGGTCCCACAGCCGCACGGTGGTGTCGTCGCTGCCTGTGGCCAAGGTACGCCCGTCGTGGCTGAAGGCCACCGAGAAGACACCCTCGCTGTGGCCGGTGAGCGTGTCTAGCGGGTGGGGCTGGTAAGGGTCGCTGACATCCCACAGCCGCACGGTTTTGTCGTAGCTACCAGTGGCCAGGGTATGCCCGTCGGCACTGAAGGCCACCGACCAGACGTATTGGGCGTGGCCGGTGAGGGTATCTAGCGGGTGGGGCTGGTAAGGGTCACTGACATTCCACAACCGCACAATGCCGTCTCCACCGCCGGTGGCCAAAGTGCGCTTGTCCGAACTGAACGCCACCGAGTAGACACCTTTGGTATGGCCCGTGAGGGTATGTAGCTGGTGAGGCTGGCCGGGGTCACTGACATCCCACAACCGTGCGTCCTGGTCGAAGCTACCAGTGGCCAGAGTATGCCCATCGGCACTGAAAGTCACCGAGAGGACGGTTGTGGTGTGGCCGGTGAGGGTGCGCGGCAGGCCGGGATTGCGGGGATCACTAACATTCCACAACCGCACAATGCCGTCGCCGCCGCCGGTAGCTAAGGTGTGCTTATCCGAACTGAACGCCACCGAATAGACGCCATGGGTGGGGCCGGGGAGAGCACGCAGCAGACGGGGGTGATAGGGATGCCGACGAGGCTGGTAGAGGTCGCTGACATCCCACAACCGCGCGTCCTCGTCGAAGCTACCGGTGGCCAGAGTATGCCCGTCGCTACTGAAGGCCACCGACTGGACCGCTGTGGTGTGGGCGGTGAAGCTACCTAATGGGTGGGCATGGTGGGGGTCGTGGACATCCCACAGCCGCACGGTCGTATCGTCGCTGCCGGTGGCCAGGGTACGCCCGTCGGGACTGAAGGCTACCGCGTGAACGCCGTTAGTGTGGCCGGTGAGTTGGGTGGCGTAGGGGGTGGCGAAGGTGTTGAGCAGACTGTTGCGGGCTTCCGTGGTGGGGGCAAGCCGGTAGGCGGCCAGGCTGAGGAGGGCTGCCAGGGCTGGGTTTTTTGTGCGTTGCTCCATGGCCTGCTCAGCGGCTTGCCGGGACCCTGTGACATTGAGCTGCTTCGCGTGTTGCTCAGCGGTGCGGTGCTGAACGAAGGCAACAACGGTCGCCGCTAGGGCGAGGACGAGCAGCACCGACAGGACGGCGGTGGCGCGCCCTCGCCGGGCGCGGTCCCGGCGGATGCTAAGGCGCAGGAACGTACGGGCTGTCGGGCTGAGTTCGACGCGGTCGGTGACCAAGTTATGGGCCTGAATGCGGGCGCCGGTGTCGGCTACCGCAGCGGCGAGTTGGCCGCGTTCCCACAACCGGTCCGGTGAGCGGTCATGGTCGTGCCAGTCGGTGGCGGCCTGCTCAACCGCGCGGCGCGCCCGCAGCGCCGACATGTTCTCGTTGATTGCCCGGGTCAGTGGGGGCCAGGCGGTCAGGAACGTCTCGTGGGCCACTCCGACTATCACATTGCCGTTGTCGGTGTCGGTGGTCACCAACCGCCGCGTGACGAAAGCGTCCAGCTCTCGGGTCACCGGCTTCGGCAGTTCATCGCGGGAGATTCGCCATCGGGTGGGACGACCCTGCTCATCGACGGTGACTAACCGCAACAACCCGGCGATGACCTCCTCGCCACGCCGGCCACCGGCCGTGATCGCGTCGGCCAGCGCGGCGTCGGCCTGGCACGTCAGGGCACTCTGCACCCCGCCGAGCTGGTCGTAGCGCGTGCTAGACAGGTGACCGCCTCGGCCGACGCCGTCGGCGAGCTGGGCGAGGGTGAACGCCAGCAGTGGCAGCGCTTCCCCGCTGTCGGTGTCGGCGACCAGTCGGGCCACTAGCTCGTCGTTAACTTCGATCCCAGCCAGCCGGGCCGGGCCTTGGATCACCTCCCGCAGTGCTTCGCGGTGCAGCGGTCGCAGCGTGTAGGTCCGGGTCGGCAACACCGCCAGGTCGGCGTCGACCAGTAGCTGATCCAGAAACTCCGTCCGCAGCGTGGCCACTATCTGCACCGGACCGCCCAGCGCTGGGCGTAGCAGCTGCGCGAAGTGGGCTCGGTGCCCGGGTGGGGTCCGGGTCAGCAGCTCCTCGAACTGATCCACCACAACCAGCAACCGCCGTCGCCGCCGACCGCCTTGGTTGTCCAGCAGCTCATCGGCCAGCCCGGTCAGACCAGTGTCATCGAGCCGGCGCCGTACACCTGCCACCGTCCAATCCAGGCCCAGCCGCTGAGCCGAGGTGGTCAGTTCCCGAGCCAGCGCGACCACCGGGTCAGCGCCGGGCAGCATCGGTGCCAGCGTCCACCAGCTCGGCTCGTCGGCTATCACAGGCAACAACCCGGCCCGGACCAGCGACGACTTACCACACCCTGAGGGGCCCACCACCAGCGACACCGCCTGCTCGGCGGGGGACCGCACCAGCCCGGCTAGCTGCTGCACTTCCCGGCTGCGACCAAAGAACACTCGATGCTCATCGACATCCAACGGGCGCAACCCCGGAAACGGAGACTTACCGTCCGGCCACCCGAAACCCCCAAGGGCATCGACCCGGCGCAACGCCTCCACCAACGCTGCGCGTCCCGCAGCGGGGTCCTTGGTGATGTCGGCGTAATGCGCGGACCTCACCAGCGGATGATCCACCCCGGGCTCAGCGAGCACCGACAACAGCCGGCTACCCTGTGACCGGGCATAACCCACCTCGTAGGGACACCACTTCGACGCCAAGAAAGCCGAAGTGACCACACAGACCACCGCATCAGCCCAGCGCAGCCGCTCACTTAGCCGCTGCTCCCACTCCTCGCCCACCACCATGCCATCGCGCGGATCCCGGTCCAGGAACACCTCATGGCCTTCAGCAACCAGCCACCGGTGCACCTCATCGGTAATTTCTCGATCATCATTGGCATGACTGACGAATACCCTGGCCACCACACCTCCCCACGAGTGTCACCGCCGTCGCACGAATCGGTATTCCCACGCTGAACGGGGTCACCGCCCACCACCAGCGGTGCTGCCCACCGGCTGGGGTGGCCATAGTGTGCCTGCCGCTCTCACCCGACCAGCCCGGGGGACTAGCTGGCCCGGCACACCCCCGAGCACATCTATCAGCTACTCAACCTGACCCAGGGGCCGGCACCTGCTGCGCCCGCTCACCGCCGGTGGCTTGGCTATGGACAAGATTGACCTTAGCTACCGAGCTGAAACTTCGTACCTGCTACCGGGTGGTCCGTCTTGCGGGCGAGTTACCGGCCCATGGTCGACGTCGACGACACTTCAACCTTCTCGGTCGGACCTTCGTGCCTAGCCGGCCCTGCTACGCCACACTGTTCTCGCTGGTCTCGTTCAGTCCGCAGTGCCGCTGTAGGGAATGGGGGCGTCGTGGATCGGATCATCATTCGTCTCGGACTGGCCGACGATGAGCCCAAAGTTCTACACGACCGGCGAGGAACCACCGTCTACAAGATTGACAACATCGCGTTGAAGATCACCAACGGTCTCATGGCAGCCCGTGAAGGCGAGATCCTGCACCTGCTCGGCACCGAGTTCTACCGCGACCACGGATGGGACGACGACCGATCCTGGGTGACACTGCGGTGGATCGAAGGCACCAACCTGTGGACCGAGTTCGAACGGGCACGCCGAGGTGACCGCAGCGCTGCGATCAAGGGACGCATGCTCGCTCTGGCGGCCGGGGCGGCACAGGAGCTGGCGAAACTCCACGCGGCCGGCTGGGCACATGGCGACCTGCAACCTGACCACGTCATCCGTGAGGGCGAGAGGACCCAGATCATCGACCTGGCCTGTGCCCAAGGACCCGCCGACGTGCCATTCTACGTCCATCGTGGCGGACTCGCACACACCACCGCCCCTGAGGTCGCCGACCTCATCCTCAACTCCGAAGAACACATCACGCTCACCGCCCAAGCCGACATCTGGTCTCTTGGAGCGTCACTGTGGTGGGCTTGGACTCGGACGACACCTATCACCTACACCGACCCTGCAGCGGGTCGTTTGGCGCAACTCAAGGAGATCGCCGCTGCAGGTCGTCCCGATCCCAGCGCTGCCCGGCCGTGGCCGTTCACGGAATTCGAGGAGGCCGTCATGGCCTGCATGGCAACAGA
Organism: Pseudonocardiaceae bacterium; assembly: GCA_050699715.1. Taxonomy (GTDB): domain Bacteria; phylum Actinomycetota; class Actinomycetes; order Mycobacteriales; family Pseudonocardiaceae. The sequence goes on along the minus strand of JBOHFR010000043.1, from coordinate 40,789 downwards.
CCCACGCGACCGCCCAACCGCTGAACACGTCGCCACCGCGCTGCGCTGAACTACCGCATACACTCGCGGCGCCGGATCGCTGGCTCGCTCGGCGTGCCTGCTGGACGTCACCGATGGCGGTGCCTACCGTCGCCCAGAACACAAAGCTGACATAACTCTAATCCTTCAGATGAGGTTGAGGGTTCTGCCACGCCGAGGGGAGCAGGAGTTGTCCGGACGTCGGTGGGGTACTGGCAGCAATGAGGAAGGCCGCACTGTGGTGGACCAAGCAGGGGTGCACAGCGAAGGCGCAGGCGGATGACGCCCCCGCACAACTATCTTGCCGTGATCAAGGTCGCCGGAATCGGCGGTGGCGGCGTCAACGCGGTCAACCGCATGATCGACGTTGGGCTCAGCGGTGTGGAGTTCATCGCGGTGAACACCGATGCCCAGGCGCTGCTGATGTCGGACGCCGACGTCAAGCTCGATGTTGGGCGCGAGCTCACCCGCGGCCTCGGCGCGGGGGCGAACCCGGAGATCGGCCGCAAGGCCGCCGAGGACCACCGCGAGGAGATCGAGGAGGTTCTCAAGGGGGCTGACATGGTGTTCGTCACCGCCGGTGAGGGTGGCGGAACCGGCACCGGTGGCGCTCCCGTGGTGGCCAACATCGCCCGCAAGCTGGGCGCGCTGACCATTGGTGTGGTCACCAGGCCGTTCACCTTCGAGGGCAAGCGGCGGGGTGGTCAGGCCGAGGAGGGCATCGCCGAGCTGCGAAACGAGTGCGACACCCTGATCGTCATCCCCAATGATCGGCTGCTCCAGCTCGGCGACGTCAACGTGAGCTTGATGGATGCTTTCCGCTCCGCGGACGAGGTGCTGCTCTCCGGCGTCCAGGGCATCACCGACCTCATCACCACCCCTGGCCTGATCAACCTGGACTTTGCCGACGTGAAAAGCGTGATGTCCGGGGCGGGCAGTGCACTGATGGGCATCGGATCCGCCCGAGGAGAAGGCAGGTCGGTGCAGGCCGCCGCGAAGGCCATCAACTCGCCGTTGCTGGAAGCCTCGATGGAGGGGGCGCGCGGTGTCCTGCTGTCCATCGCCGGCGGCTCCGACCTGGGTCTGTTCGAGATCAACGAGGCCGCTTCGCTGGTGCAGGAATCCGCGCATCCCGAAGCCAACATCATCTTTGGCACGGTGATCGACGACTCGCTGGGGGATGAGGTGCGAGTCACAGTGATAGCCGCTGGTTTTGACTCCGGTGTGCCCTCGCGCAAGAAGCTGGACCCGACGCCGGTGGCCGCGCGAACGGTGGCCAGGGGCCAGGCCGGACAGGTTGGCCAGGCCAGCCGGCCGCCGCCCAAGCCCGCCGCTGCCTCGGTTGGCGACCTACCGCGCCAAGTCCCACCCAAGCCCGCCGCATGGCAGCCTGGTACCGAGCCGGGCAGTGTTGTATCGCCGACCCGACCGGCGAGGAGCTTGCCGGGTCGGGCGGTACCGGTAATCGACGACTTCGACGATGATGACGAGGTGGACGTCCCGCCGTTCATGAAGCGGTGAGCACCATCGGCATCCGGCGGGTGGTCACCACTCGGCATGGCGGGGTATCAGCCCCGCCGTATGCCTCATTCAACTTGGCCGAGCACGTCGGCGACCGCCCCGATGCGGTAGCTGCCAACCGAGAACGGCTTGCCACCGGTGTTGGATTGCCCGCGCAGCGGCTGGTCTGGATGGATCAGGTGCACGGCCACACGGTCACCGTGATCGACGGTCCGCAGCTCCAGCCGGTACCGGCCAGCGATGCGGTGGTCACCGCCCGTCCCCGGCTCGCGGTGGCGGTGCTGGTCGCCGACTGCGTGCCGGTGTTGCTCGCTGACCCGGTCGCCAAGGTTGTCGCCGCTGTGCACGCGGGGCGGGTGGGGGCCCGGGCTGGCGTGTTGCCGGCCGCGCTGGAGGCGATGCGGCGGCTCGGCGCGCGCATCGAGGAGGTGGAGGTGTTGCTCGGGCCCTCGGCGTGCGGGCAGTGTTATGAGGTGCCCGACCAGATGCAGGCCGACGTCCAGGCCCGCTTGCCAGGCAGCGCTTGCCGCACTCGCCGGGGCACTGCGGGTCTGGATCTGCGGGCCGGGCTGTGGCGCCAGCTTGCCGCCGCTGGCGTGGCCCGGGTCGGCGTCGACCCACGGTGCACGATCGAGGACCCCGCGCTGTACAGCTACCGCCGCGATGGAGTCACGGGCCGGCTTGCGGCTCTAATCTGGATCGAGTGAACAGACGCCGCGATGAGCTGGCTGCGGCCCTGGCGCGGGTTCGCGGCCGCATCGCCGCCGCGTGCGCCGCTGCGGGCCGGGATCCCGCGCAGGTGCGGCTGCTCCCAGTCACCAAGACCTTTCCGGCCTGCGATGTGGCGCTGCTCGCTGACCTTGGCCTGCGCGACGCCGCTGAGGCCCGAGACTCCGAGGCCGTCGCCAAGGTGGCTGACGTGATCGCGCTACGCCCGGCGGTGCAGCTGCGCTGGCACCTGGTCGGCCGATTGCAGCGCAACAAGTCCCGGTCGGTGGCTCGGTGGGCGGTGCAGGTGCAGTCAGTGGACTCGCCCCGACTGGTCGATGCCCTGGATCTGGCTGCCCGCGCCGCGAGAGAGGCCGGACAACGCCGCTCCGCCCTTGGCGTGCTCGTCCAGGCCAGCCTGGACGGCGACCCGGCCCGTGGCGGCTGCCCGCTGCCCCAACTCGAGGCGCTGGCCGACCGGGTGGCGGCCGCATCGCAGCTCCGGCTGGAAGGACTGATGGGGGTTGCCCCGCTCGGTGTCGATCCCGGGGCAGCCTTCGCCCAGCTCGGCGCAGCCGCGCAACGGCTGCGCCGTTCGCATCCCGGCGCGGTCGAGCTTTCCGCCGGGATGAGCGGCGACCTCGAGCAGGCCATCGCGTACGGCTCAACCTGCGTGCGTGTCGGAACCGCACTCATGGGCGATCGGCCGTTAACCTCCAGTTGACCGTATCCCACGGCCCGACTGCTTCGACCGCGTGCCGGGCCGAGTTCGGCGGGCGGTGCGTCGAGGGTGGGGACAGGAAGGCGAGACGATGAGCGCGCTGCACAGGCTGAAGGCCTATTTCGGCATGGTCCCCGCCGAGGAGTTCGACGCAGCGGAGTTCGGCGCCTATCACCCTGGCCACCGCTCTGGTTACCCGAGCCTAGGCGATGACAGCCAGGGCTATGACGATCCACAGTGTGGATCAAGCCATGACAGGGTCGCGGTTGGCGTTCCCACAGCTAATAGCTTCGCCACCCGGGCTGGGTATCATGCGGTGCCCAGGATGCACCCCACTCGTTCTCCTTCCTGGGCCACGGAGCCGTCAACCACCGCGCAGGCTCCGGTGCTCGGCTCGCTGGCCATCGACACGGCGACCAGCAACACCAGGTCAACGGCCCGCCAACCGGCCCCGGCCGATGTACAACGTGTCACTCCGGTGCCACGAGTCGGCCTGCTCGCCGAGGACCCGCTCAGCGAAGACGGCGCACACCCGCTGGCCCGCATCGTCACCTTACATCCGCACAGCTACAACGAGGCCCGGCCCATCGGGGAACGCTACCGGGAGGGCAATCCAGTGATCATGAATTTGACCGGGATGGAGGACCGAGACGCCAAGCGGCTCGTCGATTTCGCGGCCGGGTTGGCCTTCGCGCTGCGCGGCTCGATCGACAAGGTGACCAACAAGGTCTTCCTGCTCTCGCCGCCCAACCTCGACGTGTCCGCCGAGGACAGGCGCCGTATCGCCGAAGGTCACTTTTTCAACTAACGAGCTCAAGGGGCCCCGGTTCACCGCCGCCTGGCTACCGGTGGCAGAGTACCTCCGTGGATGTGGTCCGTTGGGTCGTTTACTACTTGCTCTTCTTCTTCTGGTTGCTGCTCACGGCGCGTATCGTCGTTGAGCTTGTTCGCACCTTTGCGCGCAGTTGGCAGCCGGTCGGGGGGGTAGCGATCGCCTTGGAGTCGGTCTATACCATGACTGACCCTCCGGTCCGGGCGCTGCGTCGGGTGGTCAAACCCATCCGCATCGGAGGCGTCGGGTTGGACCTGTCCATTATGCTTCTGTTGTTCCTGGTGCTCATACTGATGCGCGTGGTGGAGCCGGTGCGGCTGTAGCGGCCACCGAGTCCGATGTCCCAGGCTGTCCCCCTAGCAGGTACATAGTCGTCGAGGAGTGCGTGAGGTGATCCGATGCCGTTGACCCCCGCCGACGTTCACAACGTCGCGTTCAGTAAGCCGCCGATCGGCAAGCGGGGCTACAACGAGGACGAGGTGGACGCGTTCCTCGACCTGGTTGAGGCCGAGCTGGCTCGGTTGATTGAGGAGAACAACGATCTCCGTAACCAGGTTGAGCAGTTCGATCAGCAGCTGCGCGCTGCACCGGTCGACACCGGACGTAACCTTCGCCCGCTGGAGCCGCCTCGGCCGGTAATGGCCCCGGTACCGCCGCCGATGATGCAACACACCGCCTCAGGTGGCGACCATCACGTCCAAGCCGCCAAGGTGCTGGGTCTGGCCCAGGAGATGGCGGACCGGTTGACCGGCGAGGCCAAGGCCGAAGCGGACGGGATGTTGGGCGAGGCCCGAACCAAGTCTGAGCAGTTGCTCTCCGATGCGAGGGCAAAGGCCGACGGCATGGTCAACGAGGCCAGGGGCCGAGCCGAGACCATGCTCAACGACGCTCGGACCAGAGCGGAGACTTTGGACCGGCAGTCCCGGGAGAAGGCCGCGTTGCTGGAGCGCGATGCGGTGCGCAAGCACACCGAGATCCTCGGTTCGATCAGCCAGGAGAAGAGCATCCTGGAAAAGAAGATCGATGAACTGCGTACGTTCGAGCGTGAGTACCGCACCCGTTTGAAGACCTACCTGGAGTCCCAACTCCGGGAACTCGATGGGCGTGGATCTGCCGCGCCAGCGGACGCGGTACGCACCCAGGGGTTTGTCACGTCCGGGTTCGGCGCTCGTGCCGAAGCCGGTAGCTGACGCCCTCGACGGTGTTTGTCACTGTGGTGCTGCTGCTAGCAGCGGTGGGATTGCTCATCGCTGCGCTCGGCACCGGTCAGGTTGGTCTAGCGTGGGGGTCGGTCGCGCTTAGTGTCGTAGCTGCGGCACTGATTATCAGGCGGTGGCGGCGGTCCTGGTTACAACGCCAGGACGGGCCGGCCGATCCTGTCTCAGTTACCGCAGCCCAGGAGGTCCAGCCGGACTCGGTGTCTGCTGAGGACGTCCAGCCCGGCGATACTGATACAGAGCCTGGTGAGGAGGACACCGACGCCGCAGACCTGTTGGCCGTCTACGAGCTGATCGACGAGGTGCTCGTGGTTGACGAACACCCGCGCTACCACCTTGCTCGCTGCCGGTGGCCTGATCACGCGAGCGCCGAGCGGCTTTCGGTGCGTGAGGCGAGGGAGCTGGGTTTCACGCCGTGTGGCCGGTGTCGGCCAGATACGACGCTAGCTCGCAAGCACCGAGCCGCCCGCCCGACGACTACCGGGAGCAGTTGACGCCAGCACAATGTTCCAGCACCCAAACCCACTCACGAGCAGCGCAGCTGCCCGATGGCGCGAGCTGCTGCAGAGCCGGGCGATTCCCGCCGAGATCCGGGCCGCCGCCCCGCAGGACCCGAGCCGACATGACCCCGCCCGTTTCGTGCCGCCAGCGACTCTGGAAGATACCCCGTCTCGGCGCGCTGCGCTGCAGCTGTTGGGGTCTGCTGGGGGGACCGTGCTCGACGTCGGGTGCGGTGCAGGTGCCGCCGGACTCGCTCTGGTGCCCAGCATGTCGCACCTGACCGGAGTGGATCCCGCTGCCGACATGCTGCGCGCATTCGAGCAGGCCTGCACCGAGCGGGGGCTGGCGCACCGCAGCGTGCACGGCCCGTGGCCGCAGGTCGCGGCGCAGGCGGGCGTCGCCGACGCCGTGGTCAGCCACCACGTGGGCTACAACACCCCAGACCTAGCCCCCTTCGTCGTCGCGCTGGGCGCCGCAGCCCGCCGAGGGGTCGTCGTCGAGCTGCATGCCGTGCACCCAGGGGCCTGGCTGGACCCGTTGTGGGAGCAGTTCCATGGGCTGCGCCGGCCACCACCCGCGACCGTGGACGACGTGCTGGCCGTGTTTTCTGAAGTGGGGATATGCCCCGAGGTCCACCGTTGGAGCCGGCCCGCCCGGCCCCGCCACCCCGAGGCGGAGCTCGATTTCTCGCTGCGCAGGCTGTGCCTGCCCGCCGAGCGCCGGGCCGAGGTCGCCGAGGCGGTGGCGAGGTTAGGACCTCGGCACCGCGACCTGATCACGATCTCCTGGTTCGGGTGACCCATGGTGTCGCCCCGACGCCGCCGGACCGGCTTGCTGGCCGCCACCGCCACCGCCACACTCCTGCTCGACGTGCTGAGCAAGAGCGTTGCGGTGATGGTCCTGGAGGGCCATCCGCCGGTGCAGCTGTTCGGTGGCGGGCTGTATCTCGTGGTCTACCGCAACTCAGGTGCGGCGTTCTCCATGGCGACCGGGTTGACCTGGCTGCTGTCGCTGATCACTCTGGGCGTCGTGGTGGCGATCGTCCGACTGGCGCCCCGGCTCCGCAGTGCGCCGTGGGCCTTCGGGCTCGGGTTGGTGTTGGGAGGTGCGCTGGGCAATCTGGTGGACCGGCTGCTGCGCGCCCCTGGCCCGCTGCGCGGGCACGTGGTGGACTTCCTGTCCCTGCTGGCGCCGGATGGCAGTGTGTGGCCGGTGTTCAATCTGGCGGACTCGGCGATCGTGTGCGGCGGCGCGGTGCTGATCCTGCTCGCCGCCACGGGTCGGGATCTCGACGGTACCCGTGGCCATCGACCCTCCCGGGGTCTTGAACCCGGCGGTCTTGATTCTGGGGGTTCAGGATGAGCGACGTCCGGACGCTGCCGGTACCCGAGGGGCTCGAGGGTATGCGCGTGGACGCCGGGCTGGCACGGCTGCTGGGGCTGTCCCGAACACTGGTGGCTGGGCTGACCGAGGCCGGTGCGGTGCTGGTCGACGGCAGCCCGGTCGGCAAGTCTGATCGCCTGGCCACTGGCAGCTGGCTTGAGGTGACTCTGCCCGATCCGCAGCGACCCGCCGAGGTAAGGGCCGAGCCGGTGCCCGGGCTGCGGGTGCTGCACGACGATGCCGACCTGGTGGTGGTGGACAAGCCGGTCGGGGTGGCCGCGCACCCCAGCCCGGGCTGGACCGGACCCACCGTGCTCGGCGGGCTCGCTGCGGCCGGAATCCAGGTGGCTGATTCGGGCCCGGCCGAGCGCCACGGCGTGGTGCACCGGCTGGACGTGGGCACCAGCGGCCTGATGGCGGTCGCCAAGTCGCAGCGTGGCTACGCGGCGCTGAAGCGGGCGTTCCGGGATCGCACCGTCGCCAAGCACTACCGGGCGCTGGTGCAGGGCCACCCGGATCCCACCCGAGGCACCATCGACGCCCCAATCGACCGGCACCCCAAGCACGACTGGCGTTTTGCCGTGCTGGCTGGCGGCAAGCCGTCGGTGACGCACTACGAGGTGATCGAGGCGTTCCCGGCCGCCTCGCTGTGTGACGTCACCCTGGAGACAGGTCGAACGCACCAGATCCGGGTGCACTTCGCCGCACTGCGCCACCCTTGTTGCGGGGACCTCACCTACGGTGCAGACCCCGTGCTGGCTCAGCGGCTCGGGTTGGACCGGCAGTGGCTGCACGCCGCGCGATTGGGCTTCGCGCACCCCGCTGATGATCATTGGGTGGAATTCACCAGCCCGGACCCGGATGACCTGCGCCGCGCGCTGGACGTGCTGGCCGCGCAGACATATCGGTGACCTGGATTCGGGCCTTGGCCAGGGTGATCCGGCCTGCTGCCAGTGTGGCCGGCAGGCGAGTGCACAGCGACTGAGCCTGTGGAGTCGTGTGCTCCCAGCGCCCGGTGCGGATGGACCGCGAACTGCTGGCGGCCTACGGCAAGGGAATCATCGTTACCACAGGCCTGCCCATCAGGCGAGGTGCAGCGGGTCCCGAAGCACCTGCTGAACTGCCAATCTCGCGAGGAGATGGCGTGTGAATCACTGCCGACACCTGTGATTCCTTCACATCGGAGGCCTGACGAACGCCACTTGCCGCACCCCCGGAGTCGGCGCGATTATTGCTGCATAGCGATGAGCGGTCAGCAAGTGGCTAGCAAGGGGGAGGGATCCAGTGGACAACGGTTACGAGGTGTACTGCATCGCGGATCCTTTGTTTTATGACTCAATGTCCGGGTGTAATCGGGCGGAGTCTTTCGATGCCACGCGACGTCCGGTGCCCAATGGTTGGGAACGACGACCCTACAACAACTGGGTGGTCATGAATCCGGTGGGCGCTTCGGTGCCCCAGCAGGGCTGGAAAGTCCACGCGTCGGCGTGTCTCGACAACGCCGAAAGAATTCTGGAAACCGTGTGGGCCTACTGCGTCCCGCGCCGGATCACCTTTAAGTTCCTGGCCGCACGAAACATCGTTCACCTGCAGAACGCGAAGTACGCGCCTCGGGGATCCAGCGGTAAATTCGTTACGATCTACCCGACCGACATCGACGCGCTCGGCACGATCCTGCACGACCTGGGCGAGCGGCTGGCCGGCGAGCCAGGCCCCTACATCCTTAGTGACCTGCGCTGGAACGAAGGCCCGCTCTACGTTCGCTATGGCGGTTTCGCACTGCGGCACTGCCTGTCGGCGCGGGGTGAGCGGGTCCCGGCCATTGAGGATCCCACCGGAGCGCTGGTGCCGGACCGCAGGGATGCGGCGTTCTGCACCCCACCCTGGGTGACGTTGCCGGACCTGCTTGTTCCCCAACTAGCCGCGCGCAACGCCACCACCGTCAAGGATCTGCCCTACCGCGTCGAGCAGGTCCTGCACTTCTCCAACGGCGGGGGCCTCTACGAGGCGACCGACCAGCGAACCGGCGCCCGGGTGGTGCTCAAGGAAGCCCGGCCGTATGCCGGTCTCGCCGCCGACGGCGCCGACGCGGTCCAGCGACTGCACCGCGAACGGGAAATACTCGAACGCCTGGCCGGCATTGAGGGGGTGCCCGCTGTCCATGACCACTTCACCCTCGGCGAGCACCACTTCCTCGCCCTGGAGTTCATCGAGGGAACGCCGTTGAACAAGGTTTTCGGGCAGCGCTACCCGATGAACGACTCCGCCGCCGGGCCAGCCGAGTTCGCCGCTTACACCGAATGGGCGTTGCGGGCGTGCGCCAAAGTCGAAGAGATCGTCACGGCCATCCATGGCCGTGGGATCATCCACGGCGATCTGCACCTGTTCAACGTCATCGTCCGGGACGACGGCCGGATCACGCTGATTGATTTCGAGGTCTCGGCAGGGATCGATGAGGCACGTCGCCCCACCCTGGGCAGCCCCGCCTTCGCCGCCCCCCGGGATCGGACCGGCTTCGACATCGACCGCTACTCCCTAGCCTGCCTGCGGCTGGCCCTGTTCCTCCCTTTGACCAGCATGATCCGGCTCGACACCGGAAAGCCGGAAGACTTCGCCGCGGTCATCGCCGAACATTTCCCGGTGCCGCCGGTCTTCCTGGCTGAGGCGGTCCGGACGATCACCGGAACCAGCGGCATCGGCCGGGACTCGCCCCGACGGCGCGCCAGAGCGCTCCCGCCGCTACCTAACGGAACAACCGGCTGGATAGCTGCCCGGGACTCGATCGTCGCTGGGATCCTGGCTAGTGCTACTCCAAAGCGCACCGATCGGTTGTTCCCCGGTGACATCGCCCAGTTCAGCACCGGCGGCCTCAACGTCGCCCATGGCGCCGCCGGTGTGCTCTACGCGCTGTCGGCCACTCAGGCTACTCGGTACCCCGCCGGGGAGCACTGGCTGCTCGAACGGGCTGCCGCAGCGGAGCGCGGAACGCGGTTGGGTCTTTACGACGGGCTGCACGGTGTGGCATACGTGCTGGCTGAGCTGGGATACCGGCAAGCCGCCCTCGACCTGATCGAGTTCTGCCTCGCCGAGCAGGGCGACCAACTTGGCACGGATCTGTCCGGTGGCCTCGCCGGCGTGGCGCTTAACCTGGCCCACTTCGCGGGCGTGGCCGGCGAGCCTACGCTGTTCGACCACGCGCTGCGGGCCGCCGAGATAGTCGCCGACCGGCTCAGAACCGCTGAGGGCGTCGGCACGATCAGCGGCGGAGATTACCCCTACGCCGGGCTGATGCAAGGCTCCTCCGGGCCGGCGCTGATGTTCCTGCGGCTCTACGAGCACACTGGTGACCGCGAATTCCTCGAACTGTCCGCGACCGCGCTGCGCCAGGATCTGCGTCGTTGCCTGGTGCGTGACGACGGCTCGATGATGGTCAACGAGGGCTGGCGGACAATGCCCTATCTGGACCGGGGCAGTGCAGGCATCGGCATGGTTCTCGACGCGTACCTCACTCACCGGGCCGATGATGAGTTCGTCAATGCCGCAGCTGCCATTCGCCGCGCTGCGCGGTCCCGCTTCTACATCCAGCCGGGTCTTTTTAGCGGCCGGGCCGGAATGATCCTCTACCTCAGCCGGGCATACCCACCTGGGCAGGCGATCTGGAACCAGGAGGTGGCCGACCAGATCCGGCGCCTTGGCTGGCACCGCGTTGATTACCAGGGGCACCTCGCTTTTCCTGGTGAACAGCTGCTTCGGCTGTCGATGGACTTGGCAAGCGGCGCCGCAGGCGTCCTACTCGCGCTGGGTGCGGCTGTACTCGAGCACCCCGTTGGTCTTCCGTTCCTCTGTGAACCCCGGCAGCTCCCGCAGCACGATGCCCCCGTGCCTGCGGTGCTGATGGGGAGGAACGGGTTGGTATCCGCTTCGACATACGGAGGGAGGTGAAAAAAATGGCACTTCTCGACCTGCAGGCCATGGCGCCGTCCGGCGGTTACGACGACTGCCACGACCGCGGCCACGACTGCTGTGGAAGTGGTCTCAGCCTGCTGCTCTGCGACTGATATGTCATTGTCGGGTGGTCCGGGGCAGCCGGCGTTGCCCCGGACCACCCAATGATTCGCCAACACCAATGATTCACTCACTGGACAATCACGGCGATGCGGAGGCCGAGTGAACAGCAATCCGGCCGGGGTGCCGGCGGGTCCGCACAATCCGATGTCCAGCCAAGCTGACCGATTGCTGCTCTCGACGGGTCGCCGCGGCGGATTGTGGATCTGGTTCCTGGCGCTGGCCATGCTCGCCACCGCCGGCGCAGATATCCTGCTGCCCACCGCGCTCGGTCGCGCTCTGGACACGTTGCCCGCTGGTGGCCACCTCACGTGGGCCCCGTTGGCTTGTGCGGGGTTGATCGCCATCATCGTGGCCGGGAAAGTGATCGGTGACATCGCCACCGGAGCGAGCAACGCCCGGTGCACGGCCTGGCTGCGCATGACCCTGGTCGAGCATCTCCTCGCGGTCGGCCCGGCGGCTACCCGCCGTTTCGAACCCGGAGACCTGGTGACCCGGGTGACCCGCAACGCCAGCGAGGCAGGCCAAGTCGGCGTGACTGCGGTCATGGTCGGCGTCGGCCTGCTGCCGCCGGTCGGCAGCATCATCGCCCTGATGGTGATCGATCCGTGGGTGGGGCTCACCGCGCTGGCGGGTCTGGTGGCGATGGCTGGGCTGCTACGGGTATTCGTCCGGGACAACACCGAGACCATCAGGGGCTACCTACACAGCCAGGGACTGATCGCGGCGCGGCTGCTCGACGCGTTATCCGGAGCCCGTACGATCGCCGCCGCCGGCAGCATCGAGCGCGAGCGGCGACGGATCCTCCAGCCGTTGCCTGGGCTGCGCGAGCACGGCGTGCGGATGTGGCGCAACCAGGTGCGGGTGACCAGCCAGGCCGCTGTGATCGGGCCGCTGCTGCAGCTGGCCGTGGTCGGGGTCGCCGGGCTCGGGGTGGTCGCCGGCAGGCTGAGCGTCGGCGAGCTCTACGCCGCGAGCCGGTATGCGGTGATGGCCGCCGGCATCGGCTCAGCGGTGGGATTCCTCAACAAGCTGTCCCGGGCCCAAGCTGGTGGCCGGCGCGCGGCTGAGGTGCTCACCGAGCCGGTGACCCGATACGGCGACGCGAAGCTGCCCGGCTCGTCTGATAGAGCCTCGTCTGATAGAGGTGGGCCGGGTGGCCGGCTCGAGTTCCGCGGAGTCCGGGTGTCTGCGGCCGGAGAGACGGTCATCGACGGGCTCGACCTCGTCGTCCCGGCTGGTGCCACGGTGGCCGTGGTCGGCCGGTCCGGGGCGGGCAAGTCGCTGCTCGCCGCGCTGGCTGGTCGGCTCGCCGATCCGGAGCAGGGGCAGGTGCTGCTCGACGGCGTGGCGTTGCCCGAGCTGTCCCGGGCGCAGCTGCGTAGCGCGGTGGGCTTCGCGTTCGAGCGTCCGGCGCTGGTGGGTGACACGATCGAAGACGTCATCAACTTCGGATCGCGCATCCGCACCGAGGCGAAGATCCACGAGGCCGCCGCCATGGCGCGCGCGGACACCTTCGTCGAAAGGCTGCCGGAGGGATACCGGACTGAACTGGCTGCGGCCCCGCTGTCCGGCGGTGAGATGCAGCGGCTCGGCCTGGCCAGAGCCTTCGCACGCCCCTACCGGGTGCTCATCCTCGACGACGCGACCTCCAGCCTGGACACCGTGACCGAGCGGCAGGTCAGTGCCGTGCTGGCCAACGGGGGTCGGGGCCAAACCCGACTGATCATCGCGCACCGAGTGGCCACGGCTGCCCGGACGGATCTGGTCGCCTGGCTCGATCGGGGCACCCTGCGCAGCCTGCGTCCCCATAGCGAGCTGTGGCGCGATCCGGACTACCGCGCCTTGTTCGGCGCCGAGGCAGTGCCCGCATCCATCGGAGTATCGGCATGACCCCAGACAGAAAGCCAGCGGACATGAAACCAGCGAGAAACACCGTGCCTCGGGTGCTGCTCGCCGCCTTACGCCGGCACCCGAGGGCGCTGTTGCGGTTGGCCGCGTGGTCAGTGCTGGAAGTGCTTCCGCTGCTGCTGTCCGGTTACGGCGTGGCCCACGCGCTGGATGACGGATTCCGTGCTGGCCGGCTGGGGACCGGGTTGGCCTGGCTCGGCGTGCTGGCCGTGGCGGTGCTCGCGGGAGCGCTGGCCACCCGGCACGTCTACCGGATCCTCGCTGAGATCGTCGAGCCGTTCCGTGATGACCTGGTGGACAGCGTGGTAGGGGGTGCGCTGCAGCGGTCTACCGTGCTCGGCGGTCGTCCTGATTCGGGCGCGGTGGCCCGGCTCACCCACCAGGTTGAGGTGGTACGGGACACTTTCGCCGGCTTGCTCCTGCTCATCAGGGGCTTCGTGGTGAGCGCGGTCGGCGCCGTGATCGGGATAGCCGCGCTGACCGGGATTGTTGGCCTCCTGGTGTTGCCGCCGCTGCTGGCCGGTGTGGTTTTTTTCCTCGCCTCTTTACGCTCCATGATGACCCGGCAGCGCGATCACGTGCTCACCGACGAAGGGGTCGCCGAGTCCGCCAGCACTGTCGTGCACAGCTTGCGTGACGTGGTCGCCTGCGGTGCCGAGGACCGGGCCTACGCGCGGGTGCAACGTCAGGTCGACGCGCACGCGGAAGCGGAACGCACGCTGGCCCGGATGGCGGCGATCCGCACGCTGTCGGTGGCGGTCGGTGGCTGGTTGCCAGTGGTAGGCCTGCTGGTGGCGGCACCCTGGCTGCAAGCGAGCGGCTCGACGCTGGGCACCATCGCCGGCGCTCTGGTCTACCTGACCCAGGGCCTGCTGCCGGCGCTGAAGTCGCTGGTCGATGGTTTGGGCGCGGGGGGCTTGCGGCTGGTGGTCACCCTGGATCGGCTCATCGAGGCGGGCGAGCGCCCAGTGCCCGCCGGGACGGCGCAGCGCAGCGCCCCCCATGGGCATGACCTGGTGCTTGATGGCGTCACGTTCTGCTACGGCCGCCACGCCGAGCCGGTGGTGAACCAGGTTGACCTGGTGATCCCCGAGGGGCAGCACCTGGCCATGGTCGGTCCCAGCGGTGCAGGGAAGTCCACCCTGGCCGGGTTGCTCGCCGCGACGCACGTCCCCGACTGCGGCGAGATCCGCCTAGGTGGGGTACCGGTCGGGGATCTCGACCCACAAACGCTGACCAGCCACCGGGTGCTGATTCCCCAGGAGGCGTACGTCTTCGCCGGGACAGTGGGTGAGAACCTGCGTTACCTGCATCCCGGTGCTACCTGCGCTGAGCTCGACACCGTGGTCGACGCGCTGGGCCTGCGCTCCATAGTGGCCCGCCTCGGTGGATACGATGCCGCGCTCGACGCCGGAATGCTCTCAGCTGGGGAACGGCAACTCATCGCTGTGGCCAGAGCCCACCTGACCACGGCGCCCGTGCTGATTCTGGACGAGGCCACCTGCCACCTCGACCCAGTCGCCGAGGAGCGGGTAGAGCGGGTTCTGGCGGGCCGCCGTGGCACCCTCATCGTCGTTGCGCACCGGATCAGCTCCGCGCTGCGGGCGCAGCGGATCGTGCTCATGAACGGTGCCGACATGGCATCGGGCACTCACCGGGAGTTGTTCGCGACCGCGCCGCTGTACCGCGACCTGGTCGGTCAGTGGGACAGCGGTAACGTGACATTGGCCTTGGTGCCGGCGGGGGCCTTGGTGCCGACGGGCCGGAGCTGACTGTTGTCACCGGCCCGTCGGCACCACAATCTGGTCGTTACCAGAACTGTCAGATCCAGCCCGCCTCGGCGGCGATGCGAATGGCATCGATCCGGGTCCGGGCCTCCAGCTTGCTCATGACGCGCGAAAGGTAGTTGCATACCGTCCCGCGGCTGAGAAAAAGCCGTTGAGCGATCTCGGCCGGCGACGCCCCACCGGAGGCGAGGTCGAGTACCGTGAGTTCCCGGGGTGTCAACGGGCTACCCGCCACGCCGATCGCGGCAACCGCGAGGGCGGGGTCGATTGTCCGCTTTCCCTTGGCAACTTGGCGGATAGTGGCCAGCAGCCGCCGGGGCTGTGCGTCCTTGTCCACCGCTCCGGCCACTGGCACATCCAGCGCCCGGCGGACCAAGCCCGGTCGTTGCGCCGTGGCAAGCACGACCACCCGGCATTCCGGTAGCCGCTCGTGCAGTGCCTGCGCGGTCGCGAGCACGTCCGATCCACCCTGGTCGAGGTCCAGCACGACGATATCGGGTTGGTGCCGAATCGCGGTGGGGACCACGCGGTCACCCGCTGCCATTCCGGCCACCACGTCGATGTCCTCTTCGCTGGATAGCAGGGTGGCAAGTGCGCCACGAAGCAGGCTCATGTCGATAACCAGGAATACCCGGATTGGTTTCGGATCCGGACTGTGCTTCGGATCCGAACTGGGTTTCTGAGCCGGACAGCGGACCACCGGCGAGGGCTGGGTGGGAGACTGGAGGATACCAGCGTACTCATCACCCGCAGCGACGGTGCTCGCCGTGAGATTGCGCGGTCCCCGGTGTCGTGAAATCATGAGACGCGAACGAGATCGACTCGGTCGCGGAACGTACATGGTCGCCAACGTGTTGCCATTGGGCTGTCCCCTCCCCGGGTGCCAGGGAAGAATGTGCGATCCACATCCATCCCAGACGGTTGAACGCGCCCTGCCGCCCCCTTACGAGTGGTCCCCAAGGGACCCACACCGCAGGATCCCCGCAGGGACCCTGCACAGCTTGTCATCGCCACTACGGCCCGTAGTGTTACGCAGAGTACATTCCGTCACTGTCGTTCACTCTGCGTATATATTCGCTGTCTTGGTCGGCAGGTGATCACAGGTTCGCCGGTGGTGGCCCCGGTGCGCGATTTGAGCTGAAGGCGGGGGGTCGGTTCGATGGACTGGGCCTGTGTGGCAATGTCATCAATCTGGTGCCATTGGTGACTTTTAGTAAAAAAACCACTCCTTTAGGGGGGCATTACTGGCTCCGAAAGAGTGATTTTGAGAGTAGGTTAGTCTAGCCTTATTCGGATTTCACGTAGACTCAGCGATGGAACGGGGATGAACCAGGTTAGTAACGGTCAGTGACGTCCGCCCCGGACCAGACCGTTCGGCAATCGTCGGGTACCGCAGTGCGGTGGTGCCCCGATGCAGCTCCGGACCGTTGTCCACTGCTTACACACCTGCTGATCCGGAGGCTTCATGCGATCCCCCACGACCGCTGCCGTCTCGCTGCCCGCCGCACACCGCCGGGCGTGGACTGCGCTGCGCCACGATCTACCCGCTTCCCTGGTCGTGCTGCTGGTCGCAGTACCGCTGTCCCTGGGGATCGCGGTGGCCTCAGGCGCACCGGTGATGGCCGGGCTCGTCGCCGCCGTCGTCGGCGGGATCGTGGCCGGGTTGCTCGGCGGATCACCCCTGCAGGTCAGCGGTCCCGCTGCCGGGCTCACCGTGGTGGTGGCCGACCTCATCGCGCGGTTCGGCTGGGACGTCACGGGCGCCATCATTGTGGCGGCCGGGCTGCTGCAGGTGGTGTTCGGTCTCAGCCGGGTGGCCAGGGCGGTACTGGCGATCTCCCCGGCCGTGGTGCACGCGATGCTCGCCGGTATCGGGATCACGATCACGCTGGGTCAGTTGCACGTGCTGCTCGGTGGGAAGGCCGGCGCCGACGCGATCACGAACATCGTCGGCCTGCCTGGCCAGCTCGTCGCTCACCGTGCTCCGGCCATGCTGGTGGGACTCGCGGTGATCGTCGTGCTGGTGATCTGGCCGCGGTTGCCCCGCCCACTGCCGAGCATCCCGGCGCCGTTGGTGGCTGTTGTCGGGGTGACTGTGCTTGCCACGATGCTGGCGCTCGACATCGAGCGGGTGGTATTGCCCGGTTCGTTGCTGGACTCGTTGGATCTGCCGGATCTGCCCGATGGCAAGTGGCTCGGTGTGCTCACCGGTGTGCTCACCGTGGCGTTGATCGCTAGCGTGGAGAGCCTGCTCTCAGCGGTGGCGGTGGACAAGATGGGCAAGGGTGGGAAGACCAACTTCGACCGAGAGCTGGTCGGCCAGGGCGCGGCGAACATCTTGTCCGGGATGTTGGGTGGATTGCCGGTCACCGGCGTGATCGTCCGTAGCTCCACCAACGTCGCCGCGGGCGCGCGGACCCGCGCGTCGGCGGTGCTGCACGGCGTGTGGGTGCTGCTGTTCTCGGTGCTGCTCATCGAGCTGATCCAGCTGATCCCGTTAGCCGCACTCGCCGGGCTGCTTGTGGTGATCGGGATGCGCCTGGTCAAGCTTGCGCACCTGCGGTCGGCCCGCCGGCAGGGCGAGCTGACGATCTACCTGGTCACGATGGCCGGCGTGGTGTTCCTCAACCTGCTGGAGGGCGTGCTCATCGGACTGGGCCTCTCGTTGCTGCTGGTGTTGCGCCGGGTGGTCCGGTCAGCGGTGCATGCGCAACTGGTGCGGCCGGCGTCGGATGGGGCACCGGCCTGCTGGCGAGTAGTGATCGAGGGCACCTTGAGCTTTCTGTCCATTCCCCGGCTGTCCCGGGTGCTGGCGCAGGTGCCCGCCGGCAGCAATGTCGTTGTGGAGATGGTGCTCGACTTCCTTGACCACGCCGCCTATGAACACCTCGCCACCTGGCAGCGACAGCACGAGGAGACCGGCGGCACCGTCGTTGTGGACGAGGTGGGGCCGGCCCGGTCCACCGGCGATGGCGGCACCAGCCCCGCCCGGCGGATGCGGATTCCAGCGTTGCCACGCGCCTTTTCACCCTGGAGGGTATGGCAGATCCAGCGTGAGGACTCCGACCACGGTGCGTTGCAGCCGCTGTTCGCCGGGGTGCGTGAGTACCACCGCCGTTCGGCATCTGAGGTGCTGCCGCACCTGGAACAGTTGGTGAACGGACAATGTCCCCGGGCTTTGTTCCTCACCTGTGCCGACTCGCGAGTGGTGCCCAATGTGCTCACCAGCAGTGGGCCTGGCGACCTGTTCACGATACGCAATCTCGGCAATCTAGTGCCGCCGCCTGGGCACGAGTCCGAGTCGTCAGTCGCCGCATCGCTGGAATACGCAGTGAACCATCTCACGGTGCCCGCCATCTTCGTCTGCGGGCATTCTGGCTGTGCCGCGATGCACGGCCTGCTCGGTAATGAGACCGTCACCGGGTCCCTGGGTCGATGGCTGCGGTGGGGCCTGCCGAGCCTGAGGGCCATGCGCAGCGGGCACCCAGTCGGTGTTGCGGCGGCGGCGGAGGGCCGCAATGACGTGGACCAGCTCGCCATGGTGAACGTCGCCGTTCAGGTAGAGGTGCTCTGCAGGCACCCTGCGGTGCGCGATGCCGTCGCCACCGGCCGGGTGCAGGTCGCGGGCTTGTTCCTGGACATTCGAACCGCCCGACTGCTGCTGCTCGACCCCGAGGCCGCGCGCTTCGGGCCAGTGCCCGACGAGCAGCTGCCCGGTGGCCTGACGCGGTCCTTGACCGGCGCGTCGTAGGCTGGGTGATCGTGACCGGCGCCCTGGGCTGGCTGGACGATGACGAGTTCGCGCGTCGGGCCGCCGGGCTGCGGCGGGTGCTGCGGTCGCGGTCGGTGTTCGAGCCAGTGATTGACTTGGCTTCCAACGACTATCTGGGCCTGGCCAGGGATCCCCGGGTCGTCGAGGGTGCAGTGCACGCGGCGCGCGCGTGGGGAGCGGGGGCGACTGGATCCCGGCTGGTCACCGGCTCCACCGAGCTGCACGCTGAGCTGGAGGACGAGCTCGCCGCGTTTTGTGGCGCGGCGGCGGCCCTGGTGTTCTCCTCAGGCTACACCGCCAACCTCGGCGCGGTGACGGCGCTGTCTGGTCGGGGCGCTCTGGTGGTGTCCGACGCCGCCAGCCACGCCTCGCTGGTGGACGCCTGCCGGCTGTCTCGGGCCAGGGTTGTTGTCACCCCGCACACCGACGTCTCGGCGGTGGACGCCGCATTGGCTGCCCGGTCCGAGCGGCGCGCGTTGGTCGTTACCGATTCGGTGGTCAGCGTGAGCGGTGAGCTGGCGCCGCTCGTTGAGCTGCACGCAGTGTGCCGGCGGCACGGGGCGATTCTGCTGGCCGATGAGGCGCACGGTCTCGGGGTGCGTGGGACCGGCGGGCGGGGGCTGCTCGCGGAATACGGCCTGGCCGGCGAGCCGGATGTGGTGGCCACGGTCTCGCTGTCGAAGTCGCTGGGCAGCCAGGGCGGCGCCGTGCTGGGTTCTCGCGCGGTGATCGACCACCTCGTCAACACGGCACGCAGCTTCATCTTCGACACCGGCCTGGCCCCGCCAGCTGCCGGCGGGGCGTTGGCCGCGCTGCGGGTGCTGCGCGCCGAGCCGGCGCTGCCCGGCCGGGTGCTCGACGCCACCGCAGCCATCGCCACCGCGGCTGGCGCACCCCGGCCGTGCGCTGCGGTGGTCTCAATCATCCTCGGCACGCCGCAGCGCGCGGTCGATACGGCTGCGGAGTGCCTGCGCCACGGCGTGCGGGTGGGCTGCCTGCGTCCACCGTCGGTGCCCGCCGGGACCAGCAGGCTGCGGCTGAGCGCCCACGCCGCGCTGACCGATCCGGAGCTGACGCGGGTGGCGCAGGTGCTCGCAGCGGTACTGGCTGGCGCGCTCAGGTGACCGTGCTGGTGGTGACTGGGACGGGTACCGGGGTCGGCAAGACGGTGGTGACGTCGGCCATCGCCGCGCTCGCCATCGCCGTCGGTCGCCGGGTGGCGGTGCTCAAAGCCGCTCAGACTGGTGTCGACGCGGGCCAGCCAGGTGACGTCGACGAGGTGCGACGGCTGGTTGGCCCCTCGGTCACCTGCCGGGAGCTGGCCCGCTACCCGGACCCGTTGGCACCGGCGACGGCGGCCCGCCGCGTTGGCCTGCCTCCGGTGACGCCGGCAACCGTTACTGCGACGGTCCGGGAACTTGCTGCGGAACACGACCTGGTGCTGGTCGAGGGTGCTGGGGGATTGCTGGTGCCCCTGGACGACAGGGGGGGAACACTCGCCGATGCCGCCGCCGCCGTGGCCGCTCCGGTGCTCGTGGTGGCCGCCGCCGGGCTGGGCACCCTCAACCACACCGCACTCACCGCTGAGGCGTTGCGCACCCGCGGCCTGGGCTGTGTCGGAGTGGTGATCGGTGCGTGGCCCACCAAGCCGGACCTTGCCGCCCAGTGCAACCTCGCTGATCTGCCTGCCGTGACTGGTCTCCCGCTACTCGGCGCTCTGCGGGAGGGCGCTGGCCGTCTCACTCCGGGGGAGTTCCTGTCGGTAGCCCGACAGTGCCTCGGTGCAGGATGGCAAGCGCTATCTGATCGTCCACGAACACATTCTGACGGAGATCCGGCGGCGCCCGCGCCGAGGCCGGCGCGCTGGATGCCTGAGGCCATTGCTTCGCGCTTCTAACGCTCCGTAACGCTGACGCGGGACCTTCCGTCGAACGGGTGAAATTGACAAGGAAGGCGGCAAGTAGGCCGAAGAATGACAGGGGTAGCTGCTGCACTGTCTTACATCAGACCGGAGGGCACGGAGGCAGCCATGACCGCAGAACTTTATGAAGTCACACGGGAACAGCTCGCGGAGCGCAGGCGGGCTGCTCTGGCACGGCTCGACATCTCTGAGCGAGCGCTCCGCCAACGAGCTGTCGAGCACGTCCTGACACCGGACTGACACCGGAGGAGCGGGACGCCCTGAATGAGCTTGAGGAGATCGACTTCCTCTTGGGAGACGGTGCGTGAGCATTGATGTCCAGAAGGCTGTGCAAGATTTCGCGCAGGAAGTGCAAGACCTTCTGGACTCGGTCTTCCCGTGTCCCGATGGCGTGCCGCCGAAGGACCGCAAAGTGCTGGTCCCCTTCATCGAAGGCCGCTACTCGGTCCGTGTTGCCGCCGATCATGGCAAGATCGCTCTCACGAAAGATGGGGCCTGCGTCGGCTACCTGCGAGTCACCTTCCAATGCACCAAGGGCCGACACCCCGTCACGGCCGGTGTCCAACGATCATGCCGGTGGGAGCCATCGCGAGGAGTCCGGCATGTCCCGCGACGACTTCCACCGCCTCCGTGGGCTCCTACGGTGCGGGCAGCTCCTCGATCTCCACGTCTGGGTCGATCGCGCGCAGCGGGCCAGGTTCCGCGGTCAGAATGGGCAACCCGCGTGCGATCGCCACGTCCACGGCGTGGGCGGCGGCCACATCGAAGCGTTCGGCCTGGTGCGCCGGGTGGGCGCGTACGCCAGCCCGGCCGGCCACTGACGCACCGAGGTCCTCGACGACGACCGCGGGGGCGTCTAGGAACAGCTCCAGCAGCGCCCGCGCCTGCGGTGGGACGGTGGCCCATGCCTGTAGCAGCGCGGTCGAGGGGGTAGGGAAGGTCATCCCCAGTTCGACGGCGGCTACCAGGAACGCCCGACCGTACACGGAACGGTCAGTGGCGATGTCCACGATGGCAGAGGAGGTCAGGACCCTGCCGCTCACGATGCCTGCGGATGCTGCTCGACCCGCTCGCCGAGCAGGGCACGCCGGGCGTAGGCCAGCGCCTGCGGATCGACGTCCCCGGCTGCGGCGCGCCAGCGCGCCAGCCACTGCTCCCGGACCATCCGGGCGTCCAGGGCGCCCTCGACGTACTCCGACACACTCGCCGCGCCAGCTCGTTCGGCGGCGGCCTTGAGCCCCGCGACGACACCGGGATCCAGACTCACGGTGACCCGTTCCTTCTTCCCGCTCATACGCTAAGACTACAACGCTCATACGCGGTGGAGAAACGTGGTGCCCCCTCTATGCCACAGGAGCACCCCCAGGAGCCGGCCCGCTGGTGTCGTGCCCGCGACGCCGCTCGGCACGTCTCTGGGAGGAGAGATCCTGCTGGCTAATTCGTCTGGGTTTTGATCGCCGTCCCGGCGCGGCTCCTGCTTGTTGACCTTGTGTGTGTTCATGATCGTTCGCGGTCGGTTCTCGTCGTCTCCCGGCCACGGATGATCCGCACCTGGTGGTGCCGGAGGATCACCGGGCGCTCGAACGGTTGATCTCCCACGGTTTTGGTCGGTCTCCTGGTTGTCAGAGAGGATCGATTTCCACGGTGGGGTCTACGCGGCGTAGTCGTGTAGGGTCGGCGCTCAGGGCTGGCCATCCTCGTTGGTGACTGGCGTGGACTACCCAGGTGGCGAGGACGTCGCAGGTTCCGCTAGCGGCGATCCGGGCTTCGATGGCCTCCCGATCGCTACCGGACAGCTCGGCGATCAGCACGTGCGGGTGAGCGGTTAACTCGTTGACCAGCCCGGCGGCCTCAGGCCGCAACGTGAGGATCTCCACGCGGGCCAGGGTGGGCAGCAGCAGGGTCAGTCCTCGGGTGCGGGCCACACCCACCCACCCACGCTCGCACCGATACCAAGCCCTCGGTCCAGACGGCCAGCGCGCTGGTGTCGAGGACCTTGCCTGTGATCGAGACCTCCCCGGGCGGCGGCTGGCTCAGGACGCCTCCGCCACGACCTGGGTACGGCGCACGACGTCATCGCCGGGCCACTCCCAGCCCTGGGTGTCATAGATCCGGCGGTAATCGGCCAGCGTGGGAGCCCCGAACCGCTCCGCCATCCGGCGCTCGATCGCCAGCCTCCGCTCAGCGCGTTCAGCGTCGGTGCGCCGCGCGGTGGCGGGGACGATCTCGGCGATGGGCCGCCCGTCACGAACGACACGGACCCTCGCCCCCTCGGCGGGACTGTCAGACATCCCAGGAGCTTGAATGTCAAGGGTGTTCTGGATTCACCGGTTGGTGGCCTCACTGCGGGGCAGTGCTGCCGCGCCGCTTCCGCTCCTCGGCGCTGGCGCGGCTGTGGTGCGGGTCGGCTTGCCACCGGGGTACCGCGCTGCTCTGAGTCTCTCGGCGAGGTCGGCGCGGTGGCGAGGCACCGATGACCTGCCTCCCCCAAAAAGTTTCGCTCTCCTAAACCGCCGCCAGGCAGAAATACAGACCACTCGATCAACGGAGCATGCCAGTATCGGCCCCCGATCCCAACTCACGAACCCGACGACTGTTGCGTAGCCACGTGCTGGTCGGGGTGGTCGAGCCAAGTCCACTGCTGGGTGTCGGTGACGGTGATGCCGAGCCGGGTGTAGGTGGGCCGGTGGTGGGTGACCCACCAGGCGTGGGCCCGCTCGATCTCGTCCCAGAGCCGTCGGGGGCCGTGTTGGCGGACGGGGTGGGCCGTGGGTCCGCGGTGGACGTCGACGGTAGCCCAGGAGCCTGTGATCGGGTCATGGACCCGGACGAGGTGGTGGTATGCGTCGTCGGGGTCGTCTTCCACGATCTTGTGACAGTGCGGGACCAACAGACCGACGGTGAGCGCGCCGGAGAACTCGCCGACCACCTCATAGACCCACAAGCTCGTCGTGGTCTCGACCGCCTCGCCGGTCTCGCCCTCATCCAGCGGGCAGAGGGTGTCCTGCTGGGCGCGCAGGCGCATGAAGGCCAGATTGCCCGACAGGCGCCCGGATGCGGTGCCGTCGGAGGCCACGGTCAGGCGCGCCAGGACGCCGTTGTGGTAATCCGGTCCCCAGGGGGTGAGGATGATTCCCCCCGGTCGGGTCTGGGTAACCCAGGAGTAGGGCAGCTCACCAGGTCGTACGGATGCGGTGGCGATGATTCGGTCATACGGTGCGCTGCCCGGGTAGCCGGCCGCGCCGTCTCCAGTGATCACGGTGGGCGTGCGGCCGGCGGCGGCCAGGTGGGCGCGGGCCTGCTGGGCCACCGTGGCGTCGATCTCGATACTGGTCACCGCGTCATCGCCCAGGCGGGCGGCCAGCAGCGCGGCGTGATAGCCGGTGCCGGTGCCGATCTCCAGGACTCGGTGTCCCTCGCGCGCGTCCAGGGCGGCGAGCATGTCCAGCACGAGCGAGGGTTGGGAGGCCGAGCTCGTGGGATGCATTCCGGTGATCTCCGGCCATACCGTGGCGCCGTTGTCGAACTGAGTCATGATCGCCGTATCGGAGTGGACCACCCGCCGCCACCACCGCGGGTCGGTGTCCCGGTCCAGTGGCCGCGGTGTGTTGGCCTCGTCGTACACCCACACCCGGGCCGGGATGAACTTCGCTCGGTCCACCGCGCTGATCACATCAGCCCACCCGGCGGGGATCTTGCTGGCCAGCTCGACGGCCAGACGCTCAGTCGTCGTCACTAGCAGGGTCTTCCTCGTCCTCGTCGTCTTCCCGTTCCAACTCACCGGCGTGCTTACCCTCGCCGTAATCGTGGGGTGTGTCCCACTTGGAGGGGTCCGGCACCTTCACCTGCGCATCCCCACTGATGTCTCGTTTGCCCACCGGGGTCACCTCCAGCGCTGATCACGATGCTTCCACCGCCCCCACCCTCGCACAGTGAGTAGTGCCCCCGACACCGACCGCACGAGTGAGACGACGAGAGCGAAACTTTTTGGGGGAGGCAACCTACGACTGCGGTCGACCTGCGGGTCTGTGCTAGCCAGCGGGGGTCGAGGGCGGGTTGAGGGTGACCCTCCTCCACGGATCAGCATCGCTGCCCTGGACCTCGCCCGCCGGTACTGCTCATCCCCAGCTCAGCACAACCTCCCCCAAAAAGTTTCGCTCTCGCATATGCCGCCACATCGCATCCAGCTCAGCGGCGCACTCGGTGAGCAACTCCTGGGGGTTCTCGGGAAGCTGCAGCGAATCCATCAGCGACTCCCGGACCGATTCCCACGCCTGGCCTGAGAGCAGCCGGGCTCGCGGGTCGGCCCACCGCGAGGACGCCGTAGCGAAAATGTCACGCCGGCGCAGCCGCTGATGGAACTGATCCAGTACGCAGAACACAGCTGCGCCCGCGTCCTGGTCGATCTCCATCGAGACCACTGGCTCAGCTGTCGTCACAGTCGTCCTCCCAAGCTACGCTGACGATGAACCTCTCAAGGTCGGTGTCCCGGTCCGGCGCGACCCAAACTTTACGCGCAAACTCGGACATGATGACGCAATCAAGGGCGGAACCGGTGGTTCCGGATCCCGCAGTGCGGGCCGTGCGGGAGGAAGGTAGCCAGCCGGGGGCCGGCTGCCGGCCGCGTCATCAGGAACGCTATGCGGGCCATGAGCGTCAATCAGCTCTTCTGCCCTGGCTTGCTCACTGCGGGCTCCGGCCGCTAACTCAATGGCTTCCGGGTCGATTCGGCTGTAGTCGAGCACTACCTGGACCTGGTCGGCCGGGACATCCAGCCACAGCGCCACCAGTTCCCGCGCGGTGCCACCCGCGCTCGCCAGCGTCCTGGCTTGACCGACGGCGCACAACTCCGGGACCTCCAGAATCCAAAACCCCCCATCACGGAACACCTGAACCGTGTAGGTGCTGCTCATCGCCACCACTTCTCTCCCAAGCACGGCATCTGCCTCCCGATCTGGCTCACCACGTGGTGGCCGCCGCCGGGCTGGGCACCCTCAACCACACCGCACTCACCGCCGAGGCGCTGCGCACCCGCAGCCTGGGCTGTGTCGGGCTCGTGATCGGTGCGTGGCCCACCAGGCCTGACCTTGCCGCCCAGTGCAACCTCGCTGATCTGCCTGCCGTGACAGGCCTCCCGTTACTCGGTGCCTGCGGGAGGGCGCAGGCCGTCTCACTCGGGGGAGTTCCTGCCAGTAGTCCAAGGGGGACTCGAATCAGGATTGCAAGCGCGGGGTTCGCGACTGGCGTGACCGAGGTTGGTGGTCATTGGAGGGCCGGTCAACGGGTCAGTCCAGGTAGTCGCGCAGTACTTGGGAGCGGGAGGGGTGGCGCAGCTTGGACATCGTCTTGGACTCGATCTGCCGGATGCGTTCCCGGGTGACCCCGTAGACCTGGCCGATCTCATCGAGGGTGCGGGGTTGGCCGTCGGTGAGGCCGAATCGCAGCCGCACCACACCAGCCTCTCGCTCGGACAGCGTGGCCAGCACGGACTGCAGCTGATCCTGTAGCAGGGTGAACGAGACCGCGTCCACCGCGACGATGGCTTCGGAGTCCTCGATGAAGTCGCCGAGCTGGGAGTCGCCCTCGTCGCCGATGGTCTGGTCCAGCGAGATGGGCTCCCGGGCGTACTGTTGGATCTCCAGCACCTTCTCCGGGGAGATGTCCATCTCCTTGGCCAGCTCCTCCGGGGTGGGCTCGCGGCCGAGGTCCTGGAGCAGCTCGCGCTGGATACGGCCCAGCTTGTTGATCACCTCGACCATGTGCACCGGGATCCGGATGGTGCGGGCTTGATCAGCCATCGCTCGGGTGATGGCTTGCCGGATCCACCAGGTGGCGTAGGTGGAGAACTTGTATCCCTTGGTGTAGTCGAACTTCTCCACCGCCCGGATCAGGCCCAGGTTGCCCTCCTGGATCAGGTCCAGAAACGCCATCCCGCGGCCGGTGTAGCGCTTGGCCAGCGACACGACGAGGCGCAGGTTGGCCTCCAGCAGGTGGTTCTTGGCGCGCTCGCCATCGCGGACGATCCAGCGCAGGTCCCGGCGCAGCTGCGGGGAGAGCTTGTCAGTGGTGTCCTCGGTCCTATCCTCGGTCCGGCGGACCCGCTCGGCGGCGTAGAGCCCGGCCTCAATGCGCTTGGCCAGCTCCACTTCCTCCTCGGCGTTGAGCAGGGCGACCTTGCCGATCTGCTTGAGATAGGCGCGCACCGAGTCGGCCGAGGCGGTGAGCTCGGCGTCCTTGCGAGCTTGGCGCAGCGCCTCGGACTCCTCCTCATCCCAGACGAAGTCCTCCGCGCCGGGACCACTGGGCGCCTCTGCCTCCTCGGCGTCCACGGTGATCTCTTCGACCTCGACCTCAACGTCGGCGAGGTCCTCGGCAGCTGGGCCACCCTCAATGTCAACTCCGGGCTCGAGGGTGGGGCTGTCTGCGGGGGCCCCACCTTTGCCGGCCGCTGGTTTGGCTGCGGTGGCGGGTTTGGCGCCCGTCTTGGTGGTGTTGCTGTGGGCTTTCGCTCGGGTGCGCGCGACGCCGTTGCGGGAGGAGGGCTTCTTCTCAGTCCCGGGCTTCGCCGCAGCGGAATTCAAGGCTGCCGGGTTCGAGGCAGCGGAGTTTGCGGCAGCGGGGTTCGAGGCAGCGGGGTTCGAGGCTGCGGCGCGACGGGATGCGGGTTCTGCGGCTGCCACGGACGGCCTTTCGGAACAGTCGGTGTTCGGGCGCGGTGCGGGAATCGGGTCCCCGTCGGCGAGCTCGCCGCTGGAGCCAGTGCCGGCAATCACGGCGGCCTGCCGGATTCCGGCGGTGCGATCCAGGGTGCTCGGGGACGGTGCCACGTTCCAGTGTACGACTCTGGCATTGTAACGACGCCGATCGCCTGCCGGTCGGATTTGGCCCTCGCTCGGAGCTCTCTACCAGGGTGTGGTCGGATGAAGGGATGCCGAGCGTTCGTCGGGACGACGTCGAGCAGTTGCGGGCCACTGCGGTGGCGGTCGTCCAACAGGTCGGTGACCTGGTGGTTCGGATGCGGGTCGCGGGCGCTGGGCAGGTGGAGACCAAAACCAGCGCCACTGACGTGGTCACCGTCGCGGACACCGAGGCCGAACGGTTGGCCCGGCGACTGCTTGCGCAGTGGCGGCCCGGCGAGCCGGTACTGGGTGAGGAAGAGGGCGGCGCTGGCCCGCAGACGGGGGGTCTGTGCTGGGTGGTCGATCCCATTGACGGCACGGTGAACTACCTCTACGGGCTGCCCTGGTATGCGGTGTCGGTGGCGGCTGCGCGGGATGGGCAGTCCCTGGCCGCTGCGGTGGGGCAGCCCGCCGCTGGCCGGCTGTGGAGTGCGGCGCGAGGCTGCGGGGCCTACTGTGATGGAGCTGCATTGCGAGTCAGCGGGGCTACCCAGCTGGAGCTGTCGCTGATCGGCACTGGTTTCTCCTACCGGTCCGAGCGAAGGGCGCGGCAGGCGGCCATGGTAGCCGGCATGCTGCCCAGGATCCGGGACCTGCGCCGCGCTGGGTCGGCTGCCCTTGACCTGTGCTCAGTCGCGTCCGGCTGGTTAGACGGTTTCGCCGAGCACGGCCTGCGCCACTGGGACTGGGCGGCAGGTGCGCTGATCGCGGCCGAGGCCGGCGCGGTGGTCCGGTTGCCCCAGCGTGGATCAGATTTTTTGCTGGCTGCCACACCGGGGATCGTCGAGGCGCTGGCGGACCTGGTGGCGCAGTGCGGCGCCGGTGCGGTCTAAAGGGCGGTCTGAAGGCGCCTCAGCACGTCACCTGACGGGCCCGGCGAAGGAGGTCCGGACTCACCAGGGGCACCGACTGCGTCATCCCTGTCACGGACTGGGCTCCCACCTGTGGCTCTCTCTGGGCGGCCAGGCCGCCGTGGGAGGGCCCAGCCGGCACCGGCTGCCCGAGTCCGGCCAGGTCGAGTAAGGCCGTGCGAGCTGCCTCGTTGGGTTGCAGTGCGATGAACTTGGTGCCTAGTGCCAGGTCGACCCTCGCGTCTGGGCGGACGTCACGGACGAGGTCAGCGCACGGTAGCGCCAAGCTCAATGTTCGGGCCGCGGCCTGTCCCGCGGCGCCGAAGCGGATCTCCCCGTAGCAGTGCAAGTCGAAGTCGGGATATTGCGGATCATTCGCGGGCGTGCCGGTGGGGGCAAACCCCAGCTGGGCCAGGGCTCCGTCGACGACGGTCGCTGCGCCGCGCACGCCGCCCGCGTTGAGCACCGCCACTCGGGTGAGCTGGGGTGGCGCGGGGAGCACCGTGTCCAGGCCATTGGCCGGGATACGGTGGCTGGGCGGGACTGCGGCGGTAGCACCCTGACTGTCCGCGCCGCGACTGGGACAGCCATCCTCGGTCTGATGCAGCACGCTGAACCAGACCAGCCCAGCCACAGTGCTGAGAATCACTGCCAGCAGAATTGCGGGCACCGGGTGACGAGTGCGGTAAGCCTTCACCCGCCCGGCTGATGAGCCTACCGCAACCACGGCCCCGTCCTCCCCGGCCCCTCATCTGGCCAGCCCCTGCACGCGAGCGTAGGCGCGGGACGGGAGCGGCGCAGCCGGTTTGGGCGTGTCCGAAGCCGGCTTCCCCCACTCGGCTGCCAGCGCGCCAGCGCCCCATCGCAGGGGACTGGCGAGACACGCCGGGGAAATCCGTGGCGTGCGCTGGTCGGCGAGCTATTCTCGCGCCGCCCTGGCGCCACCAAGCGGCTCACGGTACGGCGTACCAGGGCCGTACCCGCAGCCGCACAGGCGCCGACTAGCGACGGTCGAAAGTGTGACCGACGTCTCGGGCACAAATTACCGTGCCTGTGCGTTTGTGCTGCGGCACGACCCGTACGACTCAGGGGTGGAAATCATGGCGACCGACTACGACGCTCCCCGGCGGGGCGAGGTGGATGAGCTTGTCGAGGACTCGCTGGACGAGCTCAAGGCGAGACGCAACGAGGCGCAGTCCGGTGCTGTCGACGTCGACGAGTCGGAGTCGGAGAACTTCGAGTTGCCTGGCGCCGACTTGTCCGGGGAGGAGCTGATTGTTCGAGTGCTGCCCAAGCAGGCCGATGAGTTCACCTGTTCGAGCTGCTTCCTGGTTCATCACCGCAGCAGGCTGGCCGAACAACACAACGGACAGATGGTCTGCCGGGACTGCGCGGCCTGAGAGAGCCTCTCTACAGCAGCGCGGCGAGTTTCTCGGCCTGACGGACGCTGAAGATCCAGTAGGGGGTGGGATCTGCTGGATCGGTGATGGTGATGCGCAACACGGGTCCCACCCACCCGGTGTGTAACATGAACGCCGCTGGGTCCAGGTCCGGACCCAGCGCGCGTCGCTTGGCGTTCGGGTAGAGCAGCTGGATCTGTCCCAGATGGCGTACGGGGATGTGCGCCGGGCCCACCCGCAACTCGCCGTCGCGCAGCACAACCCGATGCCGGCCCATCCGCATCAGCACCGCGCTGGTCAGCGGCACTGTCAGCAGGTACGGCAGCCAGGCGCGCACCCCCGGGTACCCCATGTGCACCTCGGCGGCCAGCAACGCGGCCACCCCGAAACCCAGCGGCCACCACCACAACGGTACGGAGAGACGTTCAGCGAAGACCGGCTCGACGTCGGGCGGACGCCGTTGTGGGGCCTGACGATCGGGCACCGGACCGAGGGTAGTCTCGCCGCCCGTGCTTGCCTGATGGGAGAGTGCTCAGCAATGTTCGGACGTCGCACCAGGGCTCAAGTCAGGGCCCAAGCCGGGGAACAGCCGAAGCCACGAGACGAGGGCGCCGGGGTCCCTGACGATGTCCCGGAGAAAAATGGGACCGACGCCGGGCTGGCGTTCGGGCCCTACGACGTTGACGAGGCGCCCGATGACGGGTGGATCAGGCTGGATCTCGGCTCACTGCGGCTGCCGGTACCGGAGGGCGCCCAACTTCAGGTCGAGGTGGACAGCTCCGGTCCGGTGCGCGCGGTGCACCTGATCACCGGTCTCGGCCAGGTCACCATCACCGCTTTCGCCGCCCCCCGCAGTGGCGGGTTGTGGCGTGAGGTTACCCCGGAGCTGGTGAGCAGGCTACGAGCTGACGGTGCACGGGTCAGGCGGGCCGTTGGCGAGTGGGGTGAGGAGATCGAGGCCGTGACCGAGCAGGCGGTGCTGCGGTTCCTGGCGGTCGATGGGCCACGGTGGATGCTGCGCGGCGTCGCGGCCGGGTCTGCCGAACATGCCGGCGCTCGGACCACCTTGTTGCGCGATGTCATCCGGCAGACCGTGGTGGTGCGCGGTCAAGAACCGCTTCCGGTGCGCAGCCCATTGCCCCTGCGATTGCCTGGGTCGCTGGGAGAGCAGCTCAAGCAAGCCACCGCCGAGCTGGTCAGCGCCGCCGCCGATGGCGGCGGGCACACCCACCAGCGGGGCTGAGCCAATCGAGGCTGAACCAGATGGGCGACATCGGCCTTGACCGGGCGGAATCGCAGTGCCACCAGGTTACCCTGGGCCTCGAGCGGCTCCGTCGAGGTACCCGCCACCGCAGTCGGGAGGTGGACATGAGCGATGGGGCCCCCGGCTATTGGCGGCGACTTGTCCATCAGTTTACCAGCGATGCCTCCGAGCTGGACGCCGAGGACCTGTGCCGCCGTGTTGAGCAGTGTGGCGCGCGGCGCGCCAGCGAATGCAGCTCCGGTCAGGCGGTCACCGTCCTGGGCCGGCTGCGCAGCGTGGAGCACCGCCCCCGGGACGCGGTGGCTACTCTGGAGGCCGAGCTGTTCGATGGCTCTGAGGCGATTACTCTAGTGTGGCTGGGGCGGCGCCGAATCCCTGGCATCGAACCTGGTCGCACCGTGAAGGCGTCGGGCCGGATCGCCGTCCGGGACGGCCGCAAGGTCCTCTACAACCCCTATTACGAGCTGCAGTGGAGTTCATGACTCAACCCTTGCCAGAGCACGCGACCACGGAGCACCCGGCTGTGGAGCACCCGGCTGTGGAGCACCCGGCTGTGGAGCACCCGAAAACTGGGACCCTCGCGGGCTACGAGCTGCGCGCTCCCACTCTGCTGGAGCAGCTGGGTGGCGTCGGGGGTCTCGTGTCCTCTGTCGTCCCAGCGGTGGTCTTCGTCGCGGTGAACCCGTTGGCCGGACTGCAACCGGCGATCTGGGCATCGCTGGGTGTCGCGGTCGCGGTGGGGGTGTGGCGGCGCTTGCGCCGGGAGCCCCTCCAGCCTGCCTTGTCCGGGATTCTCGGCGTGGCCCTCTGCGCTTTCATCGCTTACCACACTGGGCAGGCACGGGGCTTTTTCCTGTACGGCATCTGGTACAGTCTCCTCGCCGGGGTGATGATGGTGTTGTCGGTGGTGGTGTGCCGGCCGCTGGTTGGCGTGCTGTGGTCGGTGCTCAACGGTTCTGGGTTCGGCTGGCGCACCGACCGTCGCGCTCGGTTCGGCTTCGACGTGGCGACCATGGTCTGGGCGGTGTTCTTCCTGGCCCGTTTCGGTGTGCAGCACCACTTCTATGAGCTGCGCCAGGCTGACTGGCTCGGGGTGGCCCGGCTGGCGATGGGCCTGCCGCTGACTGCGGTGGCCGCGCTGGTCACTCTCTGGGCTATCCGCCGCGCCGTGCGAGTGGCTGGCTAGGTTCGGTGCCGGTCCAGCGCCGCCCGCACGGCGGGTTCTACCCCCGTAGCGGCGACGAAGAGCAGCTCGTCCCCACCCTCGAGGGAATCGTCGCCCTGCGGGACGATCACCCGGCCACCGCGCAGGATGGTGACCAGCGCGGCGTCGGCGGGCAACTGCAGCTGCCGCACCGGCCGTCCGGCCAGTGGTGTATCCGCTGGCAGCGTGACCTCGACCAGGTTTGCCTGCCCTTGGCGCAGGGTCATCAGCCGCACCAGGTCGCCGACGGAGACCGCTTCCTCGACCATCGCGGCGAGCATCCGCGGGGTTGACACCGCGACGTCCACCCCCCACGCCTCGGTGAACAGCCACTCGTTTCGCGGGTTGTTGACCCGGGCCACGACCCGGCGTACCGCGAACTCGGTCTTGGCCAGCAGCGAGACCACCAGGTTGACCTTGTCGTCACCGGTTGCCGCGATCACGACGTCGGAGTGCTCCAGCCCGGCCTCCTCCAGCGAGGCCAGCTCGCAGGCGTCGGCAAGGACCCATTCAGCGCCTTCGACCTCGGGCGGGTCAAGCTGATCAGGATCTCGCTCGATGAGCATCACCTGGTGGCCGAACTCGAGCAGTTCGGCCGCGATGGACCGGCCCACCGCGCCCGCTCCGGCGATGGTCACGCGCATGGCGGCTCCCAGGTCGGTGCAGTGATGTGGCTCACTCGTTCAGCTAGTCGGGTGGGGCGCGGTGGCTGCCGCAGTGGTGACGTCGGTAACGGTGCCGGAGACGGCAGCGGCGTATATCTGGTCGTCGGCCTGCACCATGGTGTGGTGATTCGGCAACACCCCAGCCCCGAATCGGACGATGAAGGCGATCCGTGCGCCGGTGTGTTCCTCCAGCTCGCCTACGGTGTGCCCGGCCCACCCCTCGTGCAGCGGTAGCTGTAGCACCGCCACCGTGCCCGACGGGTCGCGCCACGCGGTTGCCATACCGTCGGGCAGCAGCACCCGCAGGAAGCGGTCAGTGGTCCACGGCACCGTAGCCACGGTCGGGATGCCGAGTCGTTCGTAGACTGCGGCGCGTTTGGGGTCGTAAATCCTGGCGACGACGTGCGCCACCCCGAAGGTCTCCCGGGCGACCCGGGCAGCGATGATGTTGGAGTTGTCACCGTTGGATACTGCGGCGAACGCGCCCGCCTGCTCGATTCCGGCCGCGATGAGTACCTGGCGGTCAAAGCCGCTGCCGCGAACTTGCTGGCCGGGAAAGTCAGCGCCGAGCCTGCGAAAGGCCTGCAGACTCTGGTCGATCACCGCCACGTCATGGCCAAGACGTTCTAGCGCGAGGGCCAGACCGGCACCCACCCGGCCACAACCCATGATGACGACATGCACGCGGCCACTCCTGGGTCGATGGTTGCCCTGCCAACCGTATCGCCGACGCTGTCACTATCCCGCGCGGGGCCGTCGCGGGGTAGCCCGCTTTCCGCTCGGATAACCTCCGTACCGTGGTCACGGTGTCAGTCCACCTGGAGCTCACCGTCGGGCCGGTGGGCCATGGCGGGTTTTGCGTGGCCCGCCATGAGGGTCGGGTGGTGTTCGTCCGGCACGCGCTTCCCGGGGAGCGGGTCCGGGCGGTGGTCACCGAGGACCGCGGCGGATCCTACTGCCGGGCCGACGCGGTGGCGGTGCTCGAGCCCTCGGCTGGCCGGGTGCCGCCGCCGTGTCCGGTATCGGGACCCGGCGGCTGCGGCGGCTGCGACTTCCAGCATGTCGACCCCCGGGTGCAGCGCCAGCTCAAGGCACAGGTGGTGGCCGAGCAGCTGCGCCGGATCGCGGGACTGGACGTCGAGGTGACCGTCCACGAGCTGCCCGGTGGCCCGCTGGGCTGGCGGACCCGGACCCGGCTCGCGGTGAACGGGACGGGGGAGCCCGGTTTCCGGATGTACCGCAGTCATACGGTGCTGCCGGTGCCAGCCTGCCCGCTGGCGGTGCCCGGCTCCCTGGACCCGGTGCTCTCCCGCCGTTGGCGCCCAGGCGGGGAGCTGGAGGTGGTCGCCGACGACTCCGGTGAGCTGCACGTGGCGGCGTTGCGTCCGGGCCGGGCGCCAGAACAGCTTCGCGGCACCGGCCGCGTTGTGCGCCGCGCCGCTGGTCGGCGCTGGGAGTTGTCCGCGCTCGGCTTCTGGCAAGTGCACCCCGCCGCGGCCGATGCGCTGGCCGCGCTGGTCGGAGACTGGGCAGGTGCGCCGCGTGGGGGCACGGCGTGGGACCTCTACGGCGGGGTGGGGTTGTTCGCCTCGATGCTGGCCGATCAGGTTGGGCCGACCGGCTCGGTCACCGTCGTGGAGGCATCCCGGCGCGCAGCGGCCGACGGCGCGGCGGCGCTGGCCGACCTTGCGCAGGTGCGCTTCGTCACCGGCCGGGTGGAGCGGGCACTGGCCCAGCTACCCGGACCCCCGGACGTGGTGGTGCTGGACCCACCCCGGCGCGGGGTCGGCCGGGAGGTGGCCGCAGCGGTGGCCGACCGCGAGCCCACCCGCATCGTCCACGTGGCCTGTGACCCGGCGGCGCTGGCGCGCGACATCGCTGCTTACCTCGAGGGTGGTTACCGGCTGCTGGCCATGCGGGTGCTGGACGCGTTCCCGATGACCCACCACGTTGAATGCGTGGCTTTGCTGGGTCGTCATTCGGATGGGATCTCGTAGCCGATTGAGCGGAGTTGAGCGCGAGGGTCCCACTCCGCTGGCGGGTCTTCCTCAGTGCTCCGCCAGGGCGTTCCTTCGTCGATCCACTGTTGGCGCCAATGCTCCTGGGTTATTCCCCGGTCGGCATCCGTGACACCGTACTCGTACCGACAACAAGAACATATCTCGTAAGATCCGAGCAGGATTCCTGGTCTCGAACCGGGTGAGTAAGCTTCTTCGAGGAGACCTGGCCAGCCGCAGACTGGGCAGACATGCTTTTCCTCCATTGGTACCCCTAATTCCAGTGGACATGCGCACCCCAGTCTGGCGAGTTGCGCGCCCAGTATGTTGGTGAACTTGGTTTGAAGAAAGTTCGAATGACGCCAGTCTGCGAGTTGTAGCTTGCAAAGGTGTTGGTGGAGGGATCGTAGGCTCGCATCGTACCATCCGGTGATATGCGGGCTGGTAAGCCCTTCGCTTGTGCCTCCTTAAGGAAGTTTGACGCCCCTTGAACGTACTCTTCCTCAGTCTGGTATCCGAATTCTTCAGCATGGTCGTTGACATGCTTTTGGGCCAGAACTTCTGCAGGAACTCGGTGACGTCGGAGTCACCGTCACCCTTTGAGGGTGCCGGGTCGGGCATCATGACGTCGTAGACCACTGCGGGCGGGCTGAATTCCTGCGGTGTCTGCGATCCGCCCGCAGTGGAGTGCGCCTCGGCCTTGAGGTAGTTGTTCGCTGTGGTGACCAGGCCGTTGGCCACTCCGGCCAGGGTGCGGATGCCAGCGCCGAACGCTGACCACACGGCTTTGGCGGCCGGGTCGTAGTGCGCGGTGAAGGTTGCGGCCGCCTTGTCGTTGCCGGCCATGCCCTGCGCGGCGTCGAGACATCCGCAGGTTCGCCGCCAGCGCGGCTTGGTAGTTACCCCGGGCGGTGCGCACGATCCGATGCAGCTCGGCGAGTCCGGCTTGCAGGTCCGTCGCTGCGGCGTCCCAGCGTCGCTGGTAGTCGGCCCACGCCTGCGCGGCTGACCCGGTCCAGCTCCCGTGCAGCGGGGCCAAGTATCCCGCCAGGTCGGCGAGCTGGCGTTCGACCTCGTCGATGGCCTGCTGGGCGTGCCGCTCGAACTGTTCCAGTTCGGCGAAGTCGGCCACGATCCGCTGCATGTCCACCTCTCGGTCGAAGACTGGGACGCGTGGGGCCGCACCCCGGTTCCCTGTGCTGAACGAGACCCAGCCCGCCTCCCGGAGGGAACCCTCTCTACCTAGACTGGGCGGCCGGTGGCGGTCGCGAGCGAGGTGGGGGATCCGTTGACCCTGTTGCAGTCGGTGCACAGCCCGCAGGATGTCAAGCGCCTCGATATGGCCGCCCTAACGCAGTTGGCCGGTGAGATCCGCAGTTTCCTGGTGGAGAAGGTGTCACGCACCGGAGGGCACCTGGGCCCGAACCTCGGCGCGGTGGAGCTCACCCTCGCGGTGCACCGGGTGTTTGACTCCCCGCATGACCCGGTGATCTTTGACACCGGCCACCAAACGTACGTGCACAAGATCGTCACTGGGCGCACGGAGGGGTTCGACCGGTTGCGCAAGCGAGGTGGCCTGTCCGGCTACCCGTCCCGCGCCGAGAGCGAGCACGACTGGGTGGAGTCCAGCCACGCCTCAGCCGCGCTGTCCTACGCCGACGGGCTGGCCAAAGCGTTCGAGCATCGCGGGTCGCGCCGCCACGTCGTCGCGGTGGTCGGTGACGGTGCGCTGACCGGCGGGATGTGCTGGGAGGCGCTCAACAACATCGCCGCCGGTAAGGACCGCTCGGTGATCATCGTGGTCAACGACAACGGCCGTTCGTACTCACCGACCATTGGGGGATTCGCCGATCACCTCTCCATGCTGCGGTTGCAGCCGAGCTATGAGCGGGTGCTGTACCGCGGCAAGCAGGCCCTGGAGCGCACCCCGGTGGTGGGGCGGGCGATCTATGCCGGTCTGCACGCAGCCAAGCGAGGCCTGAAGGACGCCCTGGCTCCGCAGGTTCTCTTCGAGGACCTCGGGCTGAAGTACCTGGGCCCGGTCGACGGGCACGACCTGTGCGCCATGGAGGCCGCCCTGTGCCGGGCCAAGGACTTCGGTGGGCCGGTGATCGTGCACGCGGTGACCCGCAAGGGCAACGGTTACCCGCCTGCGGAGAACGACGCCGCCGAGCTGATGCACCAGGTGAAGGTCATGAACCCCGAGACCGGTACGCCTCTCGCGCCGGTCGGTATCTCCTGGACCAGCGTCTTCACCGAAGAGCTGATCAAGTTGGCCGGTGACCGCGAGGACCTGGTCGCGATCACCGCCGCCATGCCCGGTCCGACCGGCTTGGCCGCCTTCGCCGCGTGTTTCCCGGACCGCTGCTTTGACGTCGGCATCGCTGAGCAGCATGCGGTCACCTCCGCAGCGGGGCTGGCCCTGGGTGGGTTGCACCCGGTGGTGGCGCTGTACTCCACGTTTCTCAACCGGGCATTCGACCAGCTGCTGATGGACGTGGCACTGCTGAACGCCCCCGTCACCATCACCCTGGACCGGGCCGGCATCACCGGTGATGACGGCGCCAGCCACAACGGCATGTGGGACCTGTCCGTGTTGGGGATCGTGCCGGGGATCCGGGTGGCCGCACCCCGGGACGCTGCCACCCTGCGTGAGGAGCTGGGCGAAGCCGTCGCGGTGGACGACGGGCCGACCGCGGTGCGCTTCCCCAAGGGCCCGGTGATCGAGGCGGTGCCGGCGTTGGAGCGTGTCGAGGGGGTGGACGTGCTGGCCCGGCCCGCTCCGGCGGAGGGGCAGGACGTGCTGCTGGTGGGTGTCGGCGCTTTCGCCGAGCTCGCCGTGGCGGCCGCGCGACGGCTTGGCGACCAGGGCATCGGGGTCACTGTCGTGGACCCTCGCTGGGTGCTGCCGGTGCCAGAGGTGTTGGTGCGGATGGCCGCCCGGCACCAGCTGGTCGTCAGTGTGGAGGATGGTGGCCGGCACGGTGGTTTCGGCTGGTCGTTGGCTGCCGCCCTGCGCGATGCTGAGATCGACGTGCCGTGTCGCGATCTCGGCATCCCGCAGCGGTTTCTCGCGCACGGTTCTCGCGATGAGGTGCTCGCGGATCTCGGCCTGACCGCCCAAGGTGTCGCCAGGGCGGTGACGGGCTGGGCGGCTGGGCGGATTAGCCGTAGTGGTGTCCCAGCCGGTGCCGCGGCGAGCGCGGAGTGTGGCACCGTTGGAGGGTGCGCATTCTGATCGTCGAGGACGAGCAGCCGCTGGCCGATGCGGTTGCTCGTGGTCTGCGCCGTGAGGGCATGGCCGTGGACGTCGCCTACGACGGTGACAGCGGGCACGAGAAGGCTGTGGTGACTCGGTATGACGTGGTGGTGCTCGACCGCGACCTGCCCGGCATGTCGGGTGACCGGCTGTGCGCCGAGATCACCGGATCCGGGGCGGTGACTCGAGTGCTGATGCTCACGGCCAGCGCCACGGTGTCCGATCGGGTGGCCGGGCTGTCCTTGGGCGCCGACGACTACTTATCCAAGCCGTTCGCGTTCCCGGAGTTGGTGGCCCGGCTGCGCGCGCTGGGTCGCCGCGCCACGCCTGCGGTGCCCCCGGTGCTCAGCGCCGGTGATGTGCTGCTCGATCCGTCCCGGCGTACCGCCAGCCGGTCTGGTGCTCCGGTCGACCTCACTCGAAAGGAGTTCGGGGTTCTCGAGGTACTGCTTGCCGCCGGGGGAGGGGTGGTCAGCAGCGAAGAGCTGCTGGAGCGGGTGTGGGACGAGAACGCTGATCCGTTCACCACCACGGTGCGGGTGACCGTGATGACCTTGCGGAAGAAGCTCGGCGAGCCGGGCATCATCGAGACCGTGGTCGGCTCCGGTTACCGAGTGCCCAGCGCCGACCTTGCATCCGGCTGAGCGGTTGGTGAGGTCTCGCCGGGGGCCGGGACTGCGGGTCCGGCTCACGTTGCTCGCCACTGGGTTGTCGGCGGCGGCGAGTGCGCTGCTGCTGTGGTTGGGCTGGTTGCTGGTCGGCGGGGTGGTGGCTGCGGTGCCGGACTTACCGCCGGGCAGCACCGTGACAGTCGATGGTGTGCCGGTGGCCGCTCGCCAGCTCGGGGAGGTGCTGCGGGAGGCGGCCCGGCAGCGCGTGCTGCAGGCAGGGTCGGTGGCCTTCCTGCTTGCGGTGACCGCGACCGTGCTGCTGGCTTGGGTGATCACCGGCCAGGTGCTGCGACCGCTGCACGACGTGACTGCCACCGCGCGCCGGCTCTCCGCGGAGTCGCTGGATGAGCGGCTGCGGCTGCCGGGGCCACGCGACGAGGTGGCTGAGCTCGCCGACACCTTCGATGCAATGCTCGACCGGCTGCAAGTCGCCTTCCAGGCACAGCGCCGATTCGTCGCGAACGCCAGCCACGAGCTGCGGACCCCGTTGGCGGTAGTGCGCACCGAAGTGGACGTCACGCTGGCGGATCCCGCTGCGGACACCGCCGAGCTGCGCCGCATGGCCACGGTGATCCGGGACGCGACGTTGCGCGCCCAGCAGCTGGTAGAGGGCCTGTTGCTGCTGGCCCGGACCGAGGGTGGTGCGCTTCGGGCCCGGGAGCTGGCCGATTTTGCCAGCCTAGCGCAGGACGCGTTACGGATCATCGCGCCCGAGGCTCGCGATCGGGGTTTGCGGGTGACCACGCGGATGACGCCGGCGTTGACGGTGGGCGACCCTGCACTGCTGGAACGGGTGGTGGGCAACCTGGTGGAGAACGCTGTGCGGCATAACGTGGGCGGCGGCTGGATGGAGGTCTGCACCGGTCTGGCGGGACCGCGGGCGATGCTGCGGGTCAGCAGTTCAGGTGAGGTGGTCGCGCCCGAGGCGGTGACCGCGCTGTTCGAGCCCTTCCACCGCGGCGGAGTGGCTCGGACCGCACGCGATGGGGCCGGATTGGGTCTGTCGATCGTCCGCGCTGTGGTGGCCGCCCACGCTGGCACGGTGCATGCTGAACCCGTCCCCGGTGGCGGGCTGGCAGTAACGGTGTACCTACCAGCCGCGTAGGTGGCCCTTCAAGGCCTACCAACCGGGCCCTGTAATGTCCGTAACCGCTATCAACTGTCGTGTGTGCGGTGATGGTTTGTCCACAGGTGCAGTGGTATCCACAGTGCTGAGCGCCACTGATTGGTGTCTAGTTCGCTGGACGCCAGGCTGGAGCCTATGCACGAATGGTGGATTCCCCTGCTGGAGCCAGATGGGCTGTTGCTGCGCGACCAAGCGCTCATCGCCGTTGATCCAGATGACCTGTTGACGGCGTTGCGGTCCGGCCGGTTGCGGCGGGTCCAGCGCGGAATCTATTTGCCTAGACGGATCGAGGCGACTCCGTCCGTGCTAGGGCGTGTCCTGTGGATCTTTTAGGTGGGATGCGGTAGATCGTTCCGGTGCACGATCGTTATGACGTGACTGAGGAAGAGTGGGCGCAGCTGGAGCCGTTGTTGCCCGATCAGACGCCGCGCCGGGGTGGGCGGTGGGCTGATCATCGGTTGGTGATCCATGGGGTGTTGTGGCGGACCCGTATCAGTTCGCCCTGGCGGGATCTGCCGAGCGACTACGAGCACGGGAAAACTGTCTACAACCGGCATCGCCGCTGGTCAGCGGAGGGGATCTGGGCCACGGTTCTCGAGGAGCCGCGCCGTGGTGGTGATCAGAACACGCAGGCTGGCCAGTCGGTGCAGTGGTCGGTAGGGGTGGAGTCCACGGTGGTCCGTGCTCATCAGCATCCCGCCGGCGCCCCGCATACGCCCCCGCCTCACCTGGCCGTGGAGGACCTCGTGAGCACCGAGGCGGACACCGGGGGCTGGGTCGAAGGACAAAGAATCCCGCGCGAATTTGTCGAACGCTGCATCAACAAGCACAAGCACTTCCGGGCAGTCGCCACTCATTACGACAAACGCGAGTACCTCTTCGCCGGAACCCTCGACGCCGCCTCGATCAGGATCTGGCTCCGCGACCCCGTCCCATGATCCAGAGCACACGGCCTAGCCAGCTCTGGGATGGGCCGACTCTCAGGCGCAGGCGGGATCACCTCGGACATGGCTGGTGACGGATCCACGACCCACCTATCGGATCGTGAAACGACCGTGGGAGGTGGGGGGATCTGTTGTGGAGTTGCCGCAGGCGG
>JBOHFR010000042.1:0-46794 GCA_050699715.1 Pseudonocardiaceae bacterium | reverse complement strand
GATCACCACTGCCCATGACACGAACACAAGATCACGACCAACGGCCCGCGTCCAGCACCCGACCCAACCGGCGTGTCGCTGGACGACCCAGGCACCCTTCCCGGCTACGGGATCACCGAATGCTTACCCTCGGCGAGGCGGGCCTCCCATGGCCCGCCTCGCGACATCCTAGGGACCAAGGAGCCCTAGCTGCACGGTGGCGATGGTTTCCTCGTGTGTCCGCGCCCGTCTTGGACTTGCAGATCGAGTTTCGGCCCGTAGAACGCCGCCTCCCCTTCGGCCTCGACCAACTCGAGCCCGCGGTCGGCCAGTGCGACAGTCTTGGCGACATCGCGCAGTGCCTGTTCGGCGTGCTGCCATCGTTCGGTTGAGCCGAGATATGTCGCGCTGGCGTCTCGACGCGAGAGGCGCACGTATCCGACCGGGATGCCCAAGATCTCCTGAGCACGCAAGGCAGAGCGCAGCGCACGGGCCGCCTTGTCTGCTACCTGGTCGGGTCGGCAGAACACATGGGTGTCGTCCAGGTTGATCTGGCGTACCCGGCTAAGCCCAGCAAGGACGCCGGACCGTTCGGCGCGGAACATCGGGGCCAGCTCGTTGAGCCGGATCGGCAGGTCGCGGTAGGAGTGACGGGCAGCGGCGTAGATCAGCGCATGGTGCGGGCAGTTCGCCGGCCGTAGCACGAAGTCCTCACCACTGACCCTCATCGGTGGGAACATGTCATCGCTGAACTTCGCCCAGTGGCCTGACCGCTCGAACAAGCCCCGCTTGGCCAGCACCGGTGAGCGCACGCCGAGGCAGCCATCTTCCCTAGCGAGGTCTCGTGCGAGCCTTTCCAGCTCGTCACGGATGACCGATCCTGCCGGCAGCCAGAGCGGCAAGCCCGAGCCGACCATCGGGTCGGTGGCAAAGATCTCCAGATGGTGGTTGAGATCGCGGTGATCCAGTGCCGGGGACGGCGCCATCATCGTCGTGGTACACTAATGACTCCTCGGTCATATACCGCGAAGCATGCACCCAGAGACGAAACAGCCCCGGAGCGATGCTCCGGGGCTTGCGTGTGCGGTCAGTGCAACCCGTCAGCGCCGGAGTCGATCCAGCGTCGTCGTCCACTGAACAAGTCGCATACGCAGAGTCTAGAGCACACCCCCAACCTCAGAGAACCCATTTATCAGGGGATCCGTATCGGACAGAATGATCAACTCGACTCGAGGCGAGGAGGCCTGAATGGTCGCAAGTGATGTTCGTTAGCCG
Source organism: Pseudonocardiaceae bacterium (assembly GCA_050699715.1). GTDB lineage: Bacteria > Actinomycetota > Actinomycetes > Mycobacteriales > Pseudonocardiaceae. The sequence goes on along the minus strand of JBOHFR010000042.1, from coordinate 45,540 downwards.
TTCGCTTGGTGAGACACCGGTGCAGAGTCCAGAACCCAGACATTCGCATCGGCCTCCCTCGCCCAGACTGGACGGCATGAGGAACGACGACACGATCGATGTTGGGGACGCGACCGTTTGAGCCCAAGCGGGTACTGGAGTGGTCAGGGCCCATCAAGACCGTGACCGACATCCTGCCCGACGCTTCACCGGAGGAGTGGCGAGCTCACCGGTCGCTGCTGGTGCCCGACTTCTGGGATCCGGGCACCGGCGGCTACCTATGCCACATTCAGACCTGGGTGGTCCGCGTCGCCGGCAGGACGATCCTGATCGACACCGGGGCGGGCAACGATCGTGATCGCCCGCAGATCCCGCTGTTCGCGAACCTGCACACCGGCTTCCTGGATCGGCTGGCCGCCGCCGGCGTAGATCCCGCTGCGGTCGATGTGGTGATCAACACCCACATCCATGACGACCACGTCGGCTGGAACACCCGCCTGGCCGGCGGGCAGTTCGTTCCCACCTTCCCCAATGCCACGTACCTGGCGCCGCGCGCCGACTACGACTACTTCCACCCCGGCAATGCGGCGAACATGCGGCCGGCGGAGACCGAGGACGAGCGTCGCCGCTTCGCCGGCATCCAGCTGGTGTTCGAGGGCAGCATCGCCCCTGTCGAACGGGCCGGGCAGCTGCGGCCATGGAACGGGCAGTATGACCTGCCCGGCCTGCCGGTAACGTTGGAGGCCACCCCCGGACATACGCCCGGGTCGTCGCTGGTGGCCCTGCGCACTGGGCAAGGGGCACTGTTCGCCGGGGACTTGCTGCATAGCCCGATCCAGATCCTGCACCCTGAGCAGCGCTGCAGCTTCGACCTGGACCCCGTCCAGACCCGGGCCACTCGCCGGAGCGTGCTCGCCCGGGCCGCCGCAGAAAAGGCACTGCTGCTGCCGGCCCATCTGGGTGGCCACAGCGGCGCGACCATCACCACCGCAGCACCCGATACCGGCAACGGCTTCACCATCGAGCGGTGGGCCGCTTTCCCCCGCCACCAGCCGGGACAGCCCACATGAGCGGTTCGCTCGGTGTACATCCGGGGATCCCCTACTGGTACGCCGGTTCGGCGCCTAAGATATCTTGACGGGCTGCCTCCGCGACTCGTCATGGGAGTGTGGCGATCAGAGCGCGCTGGCTCAGGAAGCCATCAGCAAGCCAACGCATAGTTATCCAGAGTGAGCCGCCAGATGCAACGTCCTCTTCTGCCGCTGAGCGCGCTGTCACGTGCCGCACAGCGCAGCGTCCGGGTTGCTGGCGTTCTCGGAATCCCCGCCGGGAGCGGACGCGAGCGGCAGAATTTCAGAAATAGTGCACGAATTGTGCCAGATCACGATGGTCAATGAGAGGGGCGGGTGGCGCCGGCGTAGTCGTCTTTGGGGTGACGGTAGGGTTCAATCTTGACGACTTGCCCGAAGTCGGGAGCGTCGATCATGAGTCCGGCGCCGAGGTAAAGCCCCACGTGGTGGATGTTTCCTGGTGTGCCGTAGAAGGCGAGGTCGCCTGGCTGCAGCGGGGTCCCGCTGGGCAGCGGTGGGCCGGTGTTGTATTGGGTTTGGGCGGTGCGGGGGAGTTCGATGCCGGCGGTGTGGTAGGCGGCGTGGGTGAGGCCGCTGCAGTCGAAGCCGCCGTCGCGCGGGCCGTTGCCGCCCCAGACGTAGGGCTGGCCGAGTTGAGCGCAGGCGAAAGCGATGGCTGTCTGGGCGGCCGCTGAGAGCGCGGCGGTACCGCAGGGTCGCACGGCTGCGGCGTACGTTTTGGCTTGGGCGAGGATTTCGTCGACGTACCACTGGGCGTGGTTGTAGGCAAAGATCGCGTTCTGGAGGTGACCTCGGCCACCTCCGTTGTCACACAGGTAGTACGTGGCCGTGTAGATCGCATCGCGTGGGGTGTACGGGCTGGGTGGGACGGCACCGACCGTCGGCAGGGGGTGGCGGCCGGTGACACTGAGGAACGTCGGCAGCAGGAATTGCATGGGGCCCCGCGCCCCGGCGTTGTTTGCTCCGTTGTGGACGCCGGGGAGTTGGCTGCGTCCGTGGTTGGTTTCGATTTTTCCGATCGCGGCCAGGATGGTCCAGTCCAGTCCTGGGCACGCGGTCGCGGCGTGTTGGTAGAGCGCGAGGTAGTCGGCGGGGATGTCGGCCAGGGCGATGGGGCTGGGTTGGCTGCTGGCACCTGTGAGGAGCGCCGAGACTGCTCCGTTGACGGCGGCAGCGATGAGCACCACGAGCAGGATGATCGCGGCGGTGCCACCGGCCACGATCTTCATTCGTCACCGGCCGATGCGGTAGGCGGGTGGTGGCGGTGGGAGGGGTGGTGGCGGGGCCAGCGCGGTGGCGGGTTCGGCGCCGCGCTGGGGTGCGGACGTTTCGGGTGGGCGCGGGGTGGTGGTTTTTGGCCAGAGGTGCGCGAGTTCGGCTAGGCGCAGCCGGCCGGGTTGACGGGAAGCGGGACCGGACAGTGGAAGCCAGCGGCTGGTGGCGGGGGTGTTGTCGGGTTCGGCGCTGGGGAAATCGGCGCTGCTGGTGGCCACCGGCACCGATCCTGGGCGATCCAGCTGGGAGAGGGTGTCGGCTAGCGCCCGGCGGGCGGTGGTTTCCCGTCGGGTGGTGGGGAGCCAGACCAGGACGGGGGTGGTGATGCCGGTTGCGGTGGCGAGCTGGTGGTAGCCAGTCAGTTTGCTGGCGAGGACGGGCAGGGCTTCGGTGCCGAAGTCGAACTCCAGGAAGAACTCGATCTCGCGGTCGGCTTGGCGCCAGCGGCCGTAGGCGTCGGGGCGGACCAGGTCCCCGAAGTGCCGGGCGCATCGGGCTTCGGACCACCAGGCGGTGAGGTGGCCTGGGGCGTTGGGGTGGCGGCTGGCGGCGATGAGGGTGGTGAAGAAGCCGTTGACGCCGACGGTGTGCGCCAACCGCAGGGAGTGCGCGATGCCGATGGCGCCCTCGTGGCGGTAGCCCAGCGTCTTGGGGTCCAGGCCGTCCTCGTGGGCCAGGGCGAGGGCGCCGGCGATGTCCAGGACGTAGTGCATCGGCGCGGTCCCGCAGGGCAGAAACGGTTGGAAGCGGTCCAGGACCCGCCAGCAGAACAGGTCCCGGAGCCGGTGGTTGGCCGCCCGCAACGACGGGTAGGCCAGCTGCACGATCTGGTGGGTGGTGAACACCCGGTGCTCGAAGCACATGCGGGTCAGCCACCGGTCCCGGGGGGTCAGGTGCGCGGCCAGCATGGCGTGGTGTTCGCCGGTGGTTGCCGCGCGTGGTGTGGGACGGGTGGGCAGGTGCCCGCGCAGGGCGCGTTGCGGAGTCGGGTTGGTGATCACGAGGCTGGTACCTCCACGAGGGCGTGCGGCAGACGAATCGGGGCGGCCGGGGGGTTAGGCGGTGCGGCGCGGATCGATCGGAGTCGGCTCTGGGGTGGGAGGGTCCTGGGGCTGGGCTACGGGTGGGTGTGGGGTGTTGATGCGGGCGGCGGTGCGGATGTGGCGGGCCCGGCCGGGGATCGCTGGTGGGAGTTTCTCGGTGAGGGCGGTGAAGGCGGGGGCTTCCTCGCCGCCGGCTACCAGGCGGGCGGTGATGTGGAAGGCGCCGAGGTTGGCTAGGTCGTGTTCGGACAGGCGGGGTGTGGTGTGGCGGGCCAGTTTCTTGGCGTCTTCGGGGCTGGCGGTGAAGAACACTTTGGATCGGGCGTTGGTGGAGATGCCTTCTTCGAGTTCTGTGGGTAGTTGCCCGAGGTATTGGTGGGCCAGCGTGATCGAGAGTCGGTAGCCGCGTGCTTCGGCGAGCATGTCTTCCAGGGGGTAGGGCAGGTTGAGGAAGTTGTGGCATTCGTCGATGTAGAGGCCGCAGTCCCGGCGGTGGTGGTGGGGGATGCGGGCCCGGCGGGTGGCGGCGTGCCAGGTTCGGGCGACCACGATGGAGCCGACGAGCCGGGCGGTTTCCATCCCGAGGGCGTCGCGGGCGATGCGGACCAGGCAGATCCCGCCGTCGAGGACCGTGGTCATGTCCACGGTGGAGGGGCCTCCCGCGATCGCGGCTCGGACGAAGGGACGGAGCAGGAAGCCGCGGACCTTGTTCATCAACGGGGCGATGACCTGGGCCCGGCTGGCGTCGGACAGCTCGTCGTACCAGGACCAGAATCCGGCCAGGACCTCGTCATCGAGGTGTCCCACGGCGCGCTGGCGAAACGCCGGGGCGGTCAGCAGGTGGGGCAGCTGGGTGAGGGTGGGGGTGCCGGGCATCGCGGTCAGGGTCAGCAGCGCGGCGCGCAGGATGTCGTCGGTGCGGGGTCCCCAGGAGGAGGCGTAGATCCGGCTGAACAGGGACACCAGGTTGTCGACGGTGCGGGCCTGGTCTTCGCCTTCCAACGGGTTGAGCACCGGTGGCCGCGAGCGGCTGTCCGCGTCGAAGAGCACCACTTTCGGTCCGAGGTGCTCGGGCAGCCGGGCGAGGACGTCGGAGATCAGGTCTCCTTTGGGGTCGATCACCACGAGGCCGCGTCCGGCGTGGGCGTCGGCCAGGATCATCCGGGCCATCAACTCCGACTTGCCTGAGCCGGTGGCACCGAGGATGTGCAGGTGGTGACGAGCGTCGGCGACGCGCAGGCCGACGGGGCGGGGGTGGCCGGAATCGGTGATCCCGATCGGTTTGATCCCGTCGCCGTGGGTGGCGATGGCGGGTGGGGGTGTGACGGCTCGGGCGCCGGCGCGTTGCAACCCGGGCACGGTGTCGTCGGTGGGCAGGTGGGCGATCGCGGCCAGCTCGGGCACCGAGAGCAGGTCACCGGTGCCGAGGTGGCGGTGGGTGAGTACCTGTTGGGGGTCATGGAGGCGGATGCGGCGGTAGTAGTTGTGCTCGGTGAACGCCGCGAACGCTGAGGCGATCGCGTGCGCGCGCCCGCTTAGCTGGTCCCGTGCTTGGGTGCGCTCGGCTCTGGTGGCGTGAATCGGGACGCTGGTGCACAGGGCGTAGCGGATGCGGGTCTCGTAGTGCGCGCCGCGGTGCTTGTCCACGATGGCCCGATCCTGAGCGGCGATTTCCAGTGAGCTCTGGGGATCGGTGGATGCGATCGGTCGGCGGGAGGGCGTGTGCGGGGTGATCAGGTCGAGCAACCGGCCGGCCAGCCGGGTGGAGTGCCCGGCACGGAGGCGCCGCGCGGCGCGGCGCGCTGTGCGGACTCGGGCGCCGGTGACCGGGCGGGCCAGCACCTGGACCACGGCGTGCTCGTGGGGGTGCAGTCCGACGGGGGCGCCCAGGAGCGCGCGGGTTGGGTCGGTGGGGAAGTGGGTGCGGATGGGGAGGGCTTCGCTGCGGTGCAGTCGCAGCTCGCCTCCCACGGTCACGATCCGATGCTCGGGGGACGCGGCGAGCGGCAACGGGGGCTCGGCCGGGGTGGTGCGGGTGTGCGCGCCGGGCCAGGCGGCTTCGATGGCGCGTTCGACCATTCCCGGTGGGACCAGGCCGGGTACCCAGACCTGGATGCGTACCCCTTCATGGGTGAACACGAGTTCCCAGGTCAAGTGCGGTTGGCCGGTAAGCAGGCGTGTCCAGCTCGGTCGCAGCAGGCCGATGAGGTTGGACCACATCGTGATAGCCCCGGTCGGGTCGACGGTGGGTGGGGCGAGCACAGTGATCAGCCGGCCGTGGGCGGTCAGGCGTTGCTGGCAACGGCGCCGCCACCACCACCTCGCCCACACCAGGCCGACGACCCCGATCGCGATGCTGGGCCCGACCAGGGGACCCCACAAAATGGCCCATTCGCGGAGATGACGGAGCACGACGTGGATCGTTCCCCAGGGGTCGCGCAGAAACTGCGACACCCACCCGTGAGGTTCGAATGCACCTGATGATGTCACGGTGAGAAATGCGCGCATGGTCAGCTCCCAGATGTGTGGACAGGTGAAACAAAAGGGCTGTTACGGTGTGTCGAGCTCGATCTGATCGGTGAGCTCGTCGGTGTTGTCGATTCCAAGGTCAACACAGGAATCCGCGCGATATGATGGATCGTCGGAGTAGGTGGCGAGTTCGGCGGGATCCGTGGTGATGAGGCGATTCTCCGTGGGAGAGGCCGTGGAGTGAAAAGCTACTCGCTGGGTCCCTGTTGAGAGGAGTCCTTGGCCACGGTCGGCGGACAGCAGGAATTGTCGCTCGCCGTGGGAGAGGGTGAAAGCGTGGGTGATGTCGTCAATGGCTTGGGGTGCCTGGCGGAGCAGGATTTGGGTGGCCGAGTTCGCCACGACTGCTTTACCCAGGTCGGTGCCCAGCATGTCGGCGGTGTCTTGGGTGGCCACGGTGAGTCCGGCCCAGTGTTTTCGGGAGGCTTTGGCCATCCGGTACAGGAACTGGCCACCCGCGGGTTGCTGCATGAGGAGCCACGCTTCGTCGACCACGACGAGGCGGGGGCGGCGGATCGCGGGGTTGGTCACCCGTCGCCACACCGCGTCCAGGACCAGCAGCGTGCCGATGGATTTGAGTTCCTCGGGCAGGTCCCGCAGGCTGAACACGATCAAATGGCCCTCGGGGCGGGTGGTGGTCGGGCCGGCGAACAGCCCGGAGAACGCGCCCGTGGTGAACGGGTGCAGCCGGGCGGCCAGATCAGCGCCGATGGGATCCTCGCCCTCAGTGAGCACGGTGGCGAGATCGGCCAGCAGGGGTGCGGGGCGGTTCCAGGTACGGGGGTCGGCGGTGATCCCGGCCCGCTGGTAGGTCGCGGTGATGGCCCGATCCAGGACGGCTCGTTGCGGGGCGCTCAGCTCGTCGCCGATCAAGACCGCGATCACGGTGTGCAGGAACAGTGATCGTCTGATCAGGGCGTCGCGGGGTGCGCTGCGCCGCCCATCGGGACGAGTCTGGATCGGCAAGTCGAGGGGGTTGAGCCGGACCCCCGCGGCGCCGAGGTGGACGTGGGTGCCGCCGACCGCGGCGGACAGGCGGGCGTATTCGTCCTCGGGGTCGATGACGGCGATCTCCACCCCGCGATACAGCGAGCGCAGCAGCTCCAGCTTCAGCAGGTAGCTCTTGCCCGATCCACTGCGGCCCAGCACGACGCTGTTGTGGTTGTCCAGCGCGAACCGATCGTGGTGGACCAGGCCCTGGGAGCCGATGGTGAACCCGTAGAGCACCCCGGCAGGTGCGGCCAGCGAGGTCGGATCGGGTGGGGGGAGATCCGGGCTGGTGAACGGGAAGCTGGCGGCGAGCGCGCTGGTGTCGAAGGTACGGCGCAGGCCGATCAGGTCCAGGCCCATCGGCAGGCAGCTCACCCAGCCCTGCACGCTGCGGTAGGTGGTGGGTTTGGCGTCCATCAGCAGGCTGGCGGCCAGCGCCCGGACCGCGGCCACCTCGGTGACCAGGGCCTGCTGGGTGGGGGCGTGCACCGTCAGGTACAGCCCGAGGCGATAGAGCTTGCCCTCACCGCGAGCCACCCGGGCCGCCAGGTCGTAGGCGTCCTCGGTGGCGGCCTCGACCTGCGGATCGAGCAGCTGGCCCTTGTCGTGGGTGACACGACGTCCGGACTCCAGCTTGGCCAACTGCCGCTTGAGCCGCTCAGCGGCGACGACGGGGTCAAGCGGGTCGATGTGCAGCGAGACGTCGACCCGGCCCGGGTAGCTGAGCAGGGGCTGCAACCAGCCTGGGTGCACATCACGCGGGTAGCCGATGATGGCGAAGGACGCCACATGCTCGCTGCCGACCTCCAGGTGCCGGGCCCCGACCGCCAGCGAGTCGGGAGTGAACGTGCCCGTGCCACGCGGCTGTGCTGCGGGGTTGGGGCGCCGACGTGGGCTCATGCCGCTCGTCCCCCCTCAGCCTCGTTCTCCAGGCTGTCCTCGTCGCTGGGCGCGGTGGTGATGACCTCATCAGCGCCGGCCAGACCGGCACTTGGGGAGATCAGCGAGTCCGGGTTGCAGCTGGCCACCAGCACGGCGGTGGCCTGAGCAGCATCCAGCGCGGTGACGGTGATCCCGGCCGGATGGAGCAGGTCGGTGGCCTCACCGACCCGGCGGAGCAGGCGGGCTTCAGCGGCGGTGCACCGTGGTTCGCGCAGCACCAGCAGCACTTGCCGGCGCAGCAGGTCGCTGCTGTGGGTGAGGTGAGTGAGGTAGTCGGCGTGCTCGCGGGCGGCCTGTTCCAGCGCGGGGTGCGCCAGGCCGCCCGCGGCGCTGTGCAGCTCGGCGATTTGCCCGGAGAGGTCCAGGCGCTGGGCGCGCACCAGCACCTGCACCGGCGCGGTGAGGGAGTGCAGGTACCGGCCGAAGCCCGCGATGAGGGATTCCTGCTCGGCCGGGGTGCGCAGGGCGAAGTTCACGGTGCCGCACACCGCCACCAGGGCGAGCCCATCAGCGCCGAGATCCACCACACCTGCCTCGGAGACGCCCTCGGCGGGCAGATCGAGCGCCGCCGGGGACGCCGTAGTGGGCGACTCGCCGACCGGCGTAGTGACCAGGGTGGCCAGCCACCGCGGTACCGGGTGAACACCCTCGGGCGCGGTGACCTGGTAACGGGGAGTGAGGCGTTGCCCTAGCGCGGCCAGCATGAGGCGATCCAGGCTGATGCCATCACGTTGACCCAGCACCAGGATCGCCGCGGTGACGCCCACCGGGATGGCCCCCAGCAGGAACACTGGCAACGCGACCACACCCCGCGTCGCGGTCCAGGCCGCGTAGAGCACGATCCCGGTGAGGGACAGGACGAGCAGTTGCCGAGCGGTCAACCCGGCCAGGACCCGATCGGGGAGGTCCACGTCGGCGGGGATCCGCACGGCCTGACGTGCCGTCGCGGGCGGGTGCGCCGGGGGTATGCCGGCCTGCGCGGTGCGCGCCCTGGGTGTCCGGTTCGGTGTGGGGGTGGTGGTGTGCGGGGAAGGGAACTGCGCCATGGTGGGTCTCCTGGTGCGTGTCTGTGGGTGAGGGCGGCTCGCTTGCTCAGCGGCGGAGCAGCGTGAGGGTCTTGCCGACCGCGTAGGTGCGGGCGAGGGTGCCGACCAGCGAGCGGTGCCCGCCGCCGCGCAGCGAGCCGAGGATCCAGAACGGGATCTTGATCAGGATGTAGAGCAGCGCCAGCGCCACCAGCAGGTTGACCAGCCCGGAGCGGGTCGCGCTGAAGGGGGTGAACCCACCGGGCGCGAGGAACACCCGCACGCCGGTGATCAGGGCGAGGCTTTGGGCGATTTGGATGACCAGGCAGCCACCGAAGGCCTTCCACCACCAGAACGCGACGGGTTCGGTCTGCGGCAGGGCGTGGCACATCATCGCCAGCGGGCCCCCGGCGACCAGGATGATGGTGATCGCGACCCGGACGATGTAGGTGAGCAGCAGCACGATCACCGCGACGGTGAGGAAGACCCCGAGGAAGGTGATGAAGATCCCGCCATCGCTCAGCGACATCAGGATCATGTTCTTCATCGTCTCGCCCGCGGAGCCCGCGTCGAGTCCGCCACCCATCACGGCGGTGACCAGCGCGTTGGCTACCGCGATGGCTTTGGTCGCGAGGAACAGGTTCAGTGCCCCGGCGAGGAAACCGACTACCAGTCGCGGCGCGATCTCCTTGATCGAGTACTGGGCTTGGAGCGACTCATGGGCCATGACCAGCACCCCGGCGGCCATCACCAACAGGCTGTAGCAGGCCAGCAGGATCTCCCAGGACTGGTTCCACAGCTCTCCCACACGGGGCAGCGACTCCGGTGACGGGGTGCTCAGCAGGCTGGCCGAGAGCAGGTCCAGCAGCGGATTGAGCGCGACGGTGACCAGACCCCGGAAGAAGTCGTTGATCGCGGTGGTGATGCAGCCACCGATGCTGGTGATAGCACAGATCACGTCGGTGGCCGCACTCGATACCGCGCCGTTGGTGGGACTTTCGGGCAGGACCGGCGCCGAGCCGCTCGGGTGGGGAATGCAATCCTGACTGGTGCACGGCGGTGCCGTGGACGTCGACACTGTCGCGGTGGCGCTCAGCTGGGGCAGCAGCGGTGCCGGTACCACCGGGGTGGGCAGCGGCGGGCTCGGATCAGCCCAGGCGGGTGGGCCCGACGCCAGGGCCGGACCCACCGCCAGGGTCAGCGCCAGCATCCACGACGCACCTCGCCGCGGGCGCCGCCGGTTGCCGGAGGGGATGCTGGCGATCATCCTCAGACCCCCACAATCCCCTGCAAGATCGTCACGACCAGCGGCGCCAGGGCCGCCAGGCCGTAGCCGATCCCGGCGCTGGTGAACGCGGTCTTGGCCTTGCCGATCTCTCCTGGGTCACCGGCGGCCATCACGTAGCGCAGCCCGCCGATGGTCAAGAACACCGTGGCGAGTGTGGCGAGGATGCCCATCAGCCAGGTGCGGATGTTGTTCAGAACGTCGGTGACGCTGCCGGCCAGCGCCATGACCGCGGTGGTCTCGGCGTGCGCGACGCAGACCGGTGCCACCAGGGTCAGCACAGTGAGCGCACCAACCAGCAGCCACCGCCGATGGATGACTGCGGGAGGGGTCGTGCCGGGCTGCCGCGGGGAGGGGTGCGGGGTCAGGCGCATCGGGGAACCTCCGGCAGACGAGAGGCGGACGGGGTGGTGCGGCATTGCTGAACTCCGGATTTCGGGTCCGTTTTCCGCACCGGGCCCGACGATTTCTGGGTCGAGGCCGGGCGGCCGTTGCGCCGCCGACCACTCACGGACAGTGACATCTCTGCCTGCGGCGCCGATCGGTTGATCGGGTCGGGCAGCGCTGTGGCGGCGAGCGCGGTATGGGCGACCGGGTCCTCGGCGCCGGTGTCGCTATTCGTCTCGCGCAGGTAGGCGACCAGGCGTCGCTCGGCTCGCTCCCGCGTGCTGTAGGTGGTCTTGAGCCCCACGCCCCGGGCGCGGGCCCAGTCGGCCAGCGGCATCTCCTCCAGCCGGGTGGCGCCGATCAGGTCAGCCTCAGTCCTGGTCAGGACTGCCTCGGCCACGGCGCGGGCCAAGACCAGATCGGGATGCCCCCACGGCTGGATCGGTGGACAGGACCGCGAGCCCAGCCCGGTTGGGGTGGGGCCACCCAAGGCCTCGGACAGGGCGGCATGACCGCAGCGATAAGCCGCCCAGCGCAACCGCAGCATGATCCGCGGACGGCGCAGGTCGATCACCGCGAGCTCGGTGAGGAACCCGCGCAGCACCTCGGCGTGCACATCGGCCGGGTCACCGGCGAGCCGGGCGGTCAACCGGGCGGCCACCGACGTCAGCGCCGGCAGCGCGACCCCGACCGCGCCGACCGTCCAGCTCGCCCCCCGGCTGCGCGAGCGCGCCACCAAGTGCGCCCACACGGCGTCGCGGGTGGCCTGCGGGCACTGGCGGGCCAGCAGCCGATCCCGCAGCTCATCCAACGCCACACGCCGACGGGGCAGACCGGGAAAGCGGCGACCATCAATCGACAGCGGCGCCGGCCCGGTCACCAACCACGTGAACGTATCGCGCGCCACATCCAGCGAATTCGATCCAGCGGTGTCGCCATTACGAGAGAAGAAATCCTTGGAAACCATGACGTGACTACTCCTACGGCAGTCGAGAGGAACGAGGACGACGCCAAGAAGCCACACCCGGTACTACGGAAATACCACGAAAATGCTATTCTCACACTAGAATGATCTTAATCGAGCCTTCGGGAAGGTACTACCTCAACCTCCCGGAGGCCCTAGGTCAAGATCCGCACATTGCCTACCTTCACACGCTCTGCGACCAGCGATAGTAGGGGTTGAGCTGGTCTTTTAAGGTCATCGTAGCGTGGGCGTAGTACGCGTCCGGCCACCAGCCTCCGGTGGGAGCCAACACCCGTGAAGATCACCGGCAGGTCATCTAAAAAATCTTGAAGAATTTTCTGACGTTGACCTTGGTGATCGTGACGTAGTACGAGCGGCGAGATCCCTGCCCTAGGGAGCGCGGAGTTTTCGGGACGCGTCGGCTCCGTGAAGTGGTCTCATTCAGTGGTCGGCGAAAAAATCCTGTCGAGTGGTGCGGAAAAACGTGCTGAAATCCGGAGTTCAAGGGCGTCAAAACACACCCCTCACTGACGGCAGGAGGCACTCCGATGCCCATCCCCTGTGGTTGCGGACCCGCCCAGCGCGGCCCCCGGCGACACCGCCCACCCACCGCGGACACCACCCCAGCCCGCCAGCAGTCCCGTCACCGGCGCGGGCCCGGGGGGAGGGTCCGGCGCCTGTGCCCGCCCGGCTTGACGAGCGTCTGGCCGTGCGCGACCGCCAGTCACCGCGAGGGCACTGGCCTGATCGCCGACTGGCTGCCCACCGCTGTCACCCAGATCGTCGCCACCTACACCCAACCCCGCGACCACGTCCTGTGGCTCGTCCCGCCCGGCCATCTCAACGCGGTCGCGGAGCGGCCCGCGGCAGGGAGCGATGGGTGGCGCGGCACGGGGGCCTTCGCCGGGCTGAGTGAAGCGGCCTGGGTGGTGGCCCGACTCGGCCGCGTGATCCACCCCGAGACCGACGCGTGGACTGACACGGCAGTGTCTCGGCCAGTCGATGAGCCACCCGAGACCGTGGGCGGGTCCGAGCCCGGAGCCGGACACGCCGAGAGTGATCGGCCGGGGGCCCGCACGGCCCGGCCGAGCCGGCGGGCCGGAGCGGACACCGGGACGGGACGAGAACACCCAGACCGCTACCACTTGATCATCACTGCGATTGATCCGCGCGTGATCCGACCGGCCCCCGCCCCCGGGTGGGCCGATCTTCTCCACCCGCACGGCGTCCTCGCGGTCATCACCCACAGTGACAGCAGCGCAGGCTGGTTGATTGACCCCACCGGCGCGGTGGTGCGCGCCGCGCGCCATGCGGGGCTGACTTATCTCGATCACCTCGCCCTGCTGCACGTCCCCCTCCGCCGCGGCGTGCTGGACACCCCCGGCCGCGTCCCGGCGGGAGCGCCATGCCGCTCCCGCCGGCCTGTCCGCGCGGTTCGGGTGCACTCCGACCTTCTGATCTTCAGCCGTATCCCGGGCGCGAGTGTCCGCGCTGACCGTGAGGAGATCCCAGATGCCTGACCACACCCACGGCCTGATCCCCCGTGTCCCGCCGGTGGCGGAGCAGCCTTCCGCTGCGGCGTGGTCGGTGTGGCCGACCGGGCAACACGACGAGACCACCCCACTGCACACCCGCGGGTACCTGCCCGCCACCGCGACCGACTCCGAGCGGATTCCCCCCGCCATCGCCGCTTACGCCATCACCACTCACAGCCACCCCGGGGACACCGTCCTGGATCCCGACTGCGGAGCGGGCACGGTCCTGGTGGAGGCGCTGCGCGCCGGCCGCCACGCCGTCGGGCTCACCACCCGAGGTCGGTGGTGGACCATCACCCGCGCCAACCTCACTGCCACCAAACGCGCCGGGGCCTGGCCCGACGCCTCCGTGCTCGACGCCCACCCGCTCATGCTCACCACCGCCCGCGCCGCCGGACTCACCAGACGGGTTGGCCTCGTGCTAACCACCCTGCGCCACCCACACCCGAACACCGACCACCACGGCAGCCCAGATCCACATCCCGGTGAGGCCGACCTCGTCCTGCCGCGGTTGGCCCAGACCCTCACCGCCTGCGTCCCGCTGCTGCGCCCCGACGCCCACGTGATCATCACCATTCGTCGGCGCCGACACCACGGTGTGCTTCAGGATCTGCCCAGCGCCGTACTCGCCGCAGGACACCTCTCGGGGCTGATCCCCCTGCAACGCTGCGTCGCCCTCACCGCACCGCCACGCGGTACCCGCCTGGCCTCGCGCGCCTCCGCCCAGCGCCAGCCAACGGCTCGCACCGCAGGGGCGAGCATCCCGATCAGCCTCGCCACCCACCACGACGTGCTGGTCTTCGGCGCCCCGAAACCAACCGAGCAACACGCCAACGCCCTGGACACCCCCACCCTCGCCACGCCACCACCAATCCGATGGCCGGCCCAAAACCTGGGCGAGGACATCGGCCCGGATGGAGGCCACGGCAGCAGGCAAGCGGCATGACCACCCACCGACATCCCCCGAGCGACGGGCACACCTTCTCCACCGACCGCACCCCGCCCACCGGCACCGAGAGGACCCACACATGAGACCGGCCTACTACACCGATCCCTACCTCACGCTGCACACCGGTGACGCCATCGACGTGTTGAGCGAACTACCCGAGAACTCGGTGCACTGCGTCGTCACCTCCCCGCCCTACTGGGCGCTGCGCGATTACGGCACCGGCACCTGGACAGGCGGCGCCACCCACTGCGCGCACTCCACCGGACCCAACGACAACGTCACCGCCTCACCCACCCACCGCCGAAGAAACCCACGCAGCTGCCTGCACTGCGGCGCGACTCACCACGACCGCCAATACGGGCAGGAAGCCACACCCGAGGATTACGTAAACACCCTGCGCGCAGTCTTCACACAACTGCGCAGGGTCCTCGTCGATACCGGCACGGTGTGGCTGAACCTGGGTGATTGCTACAGCACCACGCCGGCCGGGCGGGCCAAGAATGCGATACGCGCCAACACCCTGCCCGGGGTGACCATGACGGAACTATTCGGTAGCGCCGTCAACCGCACTCGCACCCTCCCGCGCAAGAACCTGTGGGGCATGCCATGGAGGGTGGCGTTCGCGCTGCAGGCCGACGGGTGGATCCTGCGCAACGCCATCGTGTGGCACAAACCCAACGCCATGCCCGAACCAGTCCGCGACCGGCTATCCACACGCTATGAAATGCTGTTCCTGTTCGTCCCACAGCAGCGGTACTGGTTCGACCTGGACGCCATCCGCGAACCGCTGACCCGCCCCGAGGCGCTCAGCGACAACATTGTCATCGGGAGGTCATGCAAGGGCCACCACGCCGATGTCGAGTCCACCGCTCGCCGCCGTGGGCACAGCACCTACGGTAAGTACTCCACCGCCGAAGTATTCACCCCACGGCCTCACGGGCCTGCGATAGGCCCCACCGGGCGTCGCCACACCGCAGCCCATCCGCGAGGCCGCAACCCCGGCGACGTCTGGTCAATCCCTACCCGCCCGTTACGGGAGGCGCACTTCGCCGCGTTCCCGATCGACATCCCCCTGCGCTGCATCACCGCGGGATGCCCACCCTCGGGAACAGTGCTCGACCCCTTCAGCGGGGCAGCCACCACCGGCCTGGCCGCCCGCCAGCTGCACCGCACTTATATCGGGATCGACCTCAACCCCGAGTTCCACGCCATCGGACTACGCCGCCTCGGCCTCGACATCGGCCCCGCCCACGGGAACAGGAGGGCGGCATGAGTACCCACCACCCGGCTCCCGATGACGACAGCATCTTCTATCGCAGCGAGGGTCTCACCCTGTACACCGGCGACGCCGCGATCGTCCTTCGACAGCTGCGTCCCGGATCGGTGGACTGCGTGGTCACCTCCCCGCCCTCCTGGCAGCCGCAGTACCACGCCACCGACTGGTCCGGCGGGCGCGCCGAATGTCCACACCTGGCCAACATCCCCACCAACCCCACCGGGCGCGTGCGGCGCTGTACTCGCTGCGACGCGACCCGCCCGGATGCCCAAGTCGGGCGCGAACCCACTCCGGTGGACTACGTCGAGGCGCTGCGGCGGGTGTTCGCCGAGATACACCGGGTCCTGGCCCCCCACGGCACCGTGTGGGTCACCCTGGGGGACAGCTACTCCACCAACTCCGACGGCTACTGGTGCGCCCAACCCGGCCAGCACGGCCAACCCCGCTACCGACCGGCCACGGACCTACCACACAAGAACCTGCTCGGCATGCCCTGGCGGGTCGCGCTCGCCCTGCAAACCGACGGGTGGATCCTGCGCAACGCCATCGTGTGGCACAAACCCCACACCACCCCCACCCCCGTACGGGACCGGCTGGCCTGCCACCACAAACTAATCTTCCTGCTCACCCGGTCACCGTCCTACCACTTCGACCTCGACCCCATCCGAGCGCCCTACACCGGCGACCGGGCCCTCTCCCGCCGCACCCACCGCCGCGGCACCAAACCCCACACCGCCACCGGCACCTGGCCCCCACCCCACACCGGCACCACCGTAACCGGGCGAAACCCCGGCGACGTCTGGACCATCCCGATCCACCCCGGCACCACCAACCACCCCGCACCCATACCCACAGAACTCCCGGCCCAGTGCATCGCCGCCGGCTGCCCACCCGGCGGCACCGTACTCGACCCCTTCAGCGGCACGGCCACCACCGGGATAGCCGCCCACCACCTCGGCCGCAGCTACATCGGGATCGACACCAACCCCAACTACCACACCACCGCCCTACACCGCCTCGACCTCACCCCACCCGACCACGACCGACGCACCCACCACCAGACTCAGCCATGACCAGACCGCAGTTGCGGCTGCTGTCGCTGGGGGCGGGGATCCAGAGCACCGCCGTGTTGTTGCTGACTTACCACGATGTCCTCAGCTCGCCGCAGGAACCCTCACCATCGCCGCGCCGCCCTACCCAGTTTGGGGCCTCCGTTGTGCCGCAGCCGGCGCTACTGTGCCAGGCCTAGCCCCGCCCGGCTTGAGTACTGACCACCACAACCATCACCCGACAGCATCCGGTGGGCAGGAAGCCGCACTACTCCTCCATGCCGTCACTGAGTAACAGCGAGGGAAAGCCGAGTACACCGCAGCGCGGCTCGCCCCAAGCGACTCACCAGGTGAGCACTGCTGCCAGCTACCGAAAGGACATCCTGCATGAGCACCAGCGATAGCAGCACTGTGCGCTTGCTCCTCACCGTCGAGGAAGCCGCCAAGCGTCTTGGTGTCGGCCGCACACTGATGTACACACTGGTCAAGGATGGTGAGGTTGAATCCGTCCAAATCGGGCGGCTACGCCGTATCCCCGCGGACGCCTTATTTCGATACCTCGAACAGTTGCGCGCTGCCCTGCCCCAGCCCCACGACTCGGCAGCGTGAGGGCCGCGATGACCGTCGAGAGAAAGCGCACCCACGCCCCAGCCGGGTCCTCCAGCATCTACCAGGACAAAGACGACAAGTGGCACGGCCGCGTCACCATGGGCGTGCGCGATGACGGCAAGCCAGACCGCCGCCACGTCCGTGGCAAGAATCGGGCGGAGGTGACGAAGAAAGTTCGGCAACTCGAAAGGGAGCGCGACAGCGGCCAAGTGCGGAGGGCGGGCACGGTGTGGACCGTCGAGCAATGGCTCACCCACTGGCTCGACAACATCGCGGCGCACTCCGTGCGCTACAAGACACTGGTGGGCTACCGCACAGACGTCACCCGGCACCTGGTGCCCGGGATCGGAGCGCACCGGATCAACAAGCTCGAACCCGAGCACATCGAGAAGCTCTACAGCACGATGCGCACCTCTGGCCTCGCGGCGGGAACGGTCCACCATGTCCACCGCACGTTGCGCGCGTCGCTCAGCGAGGCGGTGAGGAGAAAACACGTAGCTGTGAACGCGGCGACGACCGCGAAGGCACCACGCGTTGAAGAGGAAGAAATCGAACCGCTGACCGTCGATGAAGCCAAACGGATACTCCTGGCCGCTTCGCACCGCCGCAACGGCACGCGCTGGGCGGTGGCGCTCTCCCTCGGGCTGCGGCAAGGGGAAGCGCTTGGCCTTCAATGGGCGCGCGTCGACTTCACCGCGGGCACCATGCGCGTTCGGGAGGCATTGCAGCGCCGGACGTGGCAACACGGTTGCAGCGACCCGCACGGATGTGGCGAGCGTTACCACAAGGTGACCCCGTGCAAGAAAGATTGTCGGAGACACAAGCGCACCTGTTCGCCGCCGTGTCCCTCAGACTGCACCGGTCACGCCCGCTGGTGCCCGCTGCGACAGCAAGGCGGGCTGGTCCTTGATGACGTCAAGTCCCGGGCTGGTCGTCGGACCATCGCACTGCCACCCCGGCTCATCACCTTGCTCACCGAACATCAAGCCGCCCAACGGCGCGAGCGCGAGGCCGCCGGCGAACTGTGGGAGGAACACGGGTTCGTGTTCACCGGCCCAACCGGACGGCCTCTCGACCCCAGAGCCGACAACCGTGAGTGGGCTGAGTTGCTCAAAGAAACGGGCGTGCGGGAAGCCCGGCTCCACGACGCCCGGCACACGGCCGCGACCGTCTTGCTTGTCCTGGGCATCAGCCAGCGGGTTGTCATGGGCCTCATGGGTTGGTCCACCAACGCCATGACGACGCGCTACCAGCACCTCACGCCGGACCTCCGGCGAGACATCGCCGACCAGGTCGACGGATTGCTCTGGGAGGCCAGATGAGACCAGAGATGAGACCACCAGCAACTCATGATCTACTTGAGAGAATGTTTCCGCTGTTCAGAGTGGTGGCCAGGGACGGGGTCGAACCGTCGACCTTCCGATTTTCAGTCGGACGCTCGTACCAACTGAGCTACCTGGCCGGGCGGACCGGACTTGGCCCGCTGCATACCCGAGCGACCCAGACGGGACTCGAACCCGCGACCTTCGCCGTGACAGGGCGACGCGCTAACCAACTGCGCCACTGGGCCTTGCTCCTTCGTGCCCCCAACGGGATTCGAACCCGCGCTGCCGCCTTGAAAGGGCGGAGTCCTAGGCCGCTAGACGATGGGGACCTGGTCGTCCAGACCTGCCCGCGCCGGTGGCCCGTCGTGAGCACGATCAGTGTAGGACACCGCCGTGACTGGTTGCACAACGGGTGGTTGTCGGGTGGTCGGGCCGCTCGCGAAGAGCGGCCCGACCACCCGACAAAGTCTACCGGCGCACTGGCGGGATGCCATCCTCGCCGTCGATCAGTCCCAACATGTCCAGCAGCACCCGGCAGTCCTCGGCGCCCGTAGCCGATCGCGCGACCGATAGGCGAGCTCGATCCACCTGCTCGGCTGTGACGCGATGCGGGTCCTGACCCCGCTGGGTGGGTACTGATGCCCTGCTGAGTTCCGCGCCGGTCTCCAGGCCGAGGTCGTAGGTGCTCGACAGACGGCTCATTCGCCCTCCTGAACTTCGTTCCGACGTAATCAGTTCGTCACCGCTCGGCGCAACCTATCTGCCGTTCATCGTCCGTCGCAGCCCCCTACCGGGTGATTACTCGGTGTGAACCGTCACCAGCCGGTCTCAGCCCCTCGCCGTTCGGCGCCGCGCTAGCGTCCCTCGAGCGCGGCAGCGTCGAGCAATTCGGCGAGATGCACCGCGCGCCGGCCCGTCGTCTGGGCGATCTGCAGCCGGCAGCTGAAGCCGTCAGCCAGCACCAACGCCTCGGGCGCGGCCCGCAGCGCAGGCACCAACGAACGCCTGGCCAGCGCGGCGGACAGCTCCTCGTGGCCACGTTGGTAGCCGAAACCACCGGCCAGCCCGCAGCACCCCGATGCCCGGCGCACCCGGATCCCCACCGCGCGCAGCAGCGAGTCGTCGGCGTCGTGGCCGAGGACCGCATGCTGGTGGCAGTGCACCTGCTGCACCGCATCGGCCACGCGCCGGGGCGGCTGCCAGTCCGCCGCCCGCTGCGCCAGCAGCTCGGCAAGCGTCCAGGCCTGCCCGGCGAGCGCGCTAGCCGCTGGGTTGTCGGGGAGCAGCTCCGTCAGATCGCAGCGAAGCATGGCCACGCAGCTCGGCTCCAGCCCAACCACCGGAACCTGAGAGACAGTCGCGGTTCGCAGCAGCCGTAGGGTCCGGCGCAACACCAGCCGGGCGATACCGAACTGCCCAGTGGCGAACCAGGTCAGACCACAGCACACGGTGCCCCGGGGTAGCCGGACGGCGAAACCGGCCGCCGTGAGCACCCGAGCCGCAGCGTGGATCACGTGGGGGTCGAACGACCGGGTGAAGCAGTCCGGCCAGAGCAGCACCACACCGCGCGGGGCCGGCCCGCGCGGCAGTCCCGGCGGCCGGTACCGGGCAAACCGGGGCAGCGGGCGAGCCGTGGACACCCCACCCAGCCTGGCGAGCAACGGCGCAACCCGATTGGCCACTGAAGGCGCCAGCTCAGCAACCCGGGCCGCGAGCGGCAGCCCACCCAAGGTGTAGTGCCAGCGTGGCCGCAGCCGGTGCCGGTAGTGCTGGTGCAGGAACTCGGCCTTGTAGCTGGCCATGTCCACATTGACCGGGCAGTCCGAGACGCACGCCTTGCACGCCAGGCACAGGTCCAAGGCCTCATGCACCGCCGGCGAGCGCCAACCACCGGTGACCAGGTCACCGGCCAGCATCTCGGCCAGCAGGTGCGCCCGGCCGCGAGTGGAGTGCTTCTCATCCCGGGTGACCTGGAAACTGGGACACATCACGCCAGGCCCGTCCAGCGCCCGGCAGGCGCCGATGCCGACACAGCGCCGGGTGGCCGCAGCCAGGCTGCCCCCGTCGCGCGTCAGCGCGAGGCTCACCGACACCTCGCGTTCCCGGCCGGGGCGCAGGTCGGCGTCCAGTGGCCGGGGATCCACCAGCACTCCGGGGTTGAGCAGCCGGTCCGGATCGAAGATCCCCTTGAACCGCGCGAACAGGTCCAGCACCTGCGGCGGGTACATCCGATCCAGCAGCTCGCCGCGGGCCCGCCCGTCGCCGTGCTCCCCGCACAGCGACCCACCGTGGGCCACCACCAGGTCCGCAGCCTGCTCCAGCAACCGCCGGAAGTCGCGGCGGCCAGCCGCGGTGAGCAGGTCAGCGTCCAGACGCAGGTGCACGCAGCCCTCGCCGAAATGCCCGTACACCGAGCCCCGCCTGCCGTGCTCGGTGAGCAGATCGGCGAAGCCGCGCAGGTAGCCGCCCAGCCGCTCGGGGGGCACCGTGGCGTCCTCCCAGCCCGGCCACGCCTGGGCACCGTCGGCCAGCCGGGTCAGCAGGCCGGCACCCGCCTCGCGGATCCGCCACAGCGCCGCCCGGTGGGCTGGATCGGCCACCACCAGGTGCGGACGGCCCGCCTGCGCCGCCACCGCCCGCGCGGCCGCCACCGCCTCCCCGGGGTGATCCGCACCGAACTCGACGAGCAACCAGGCCGCGCCCTCGGGCAGCTGGGCGACCGTGCGCCGGCGGGCCCGCAGCGCCTCGATCAGCGCCGCCTCCATGGCCTCCACGGTGAGTGGGTAGTGCGCCAGCAACCCCGGGACGGCGTCCGCGGCGGCGGGCGTATCGGGGAACCCCAGCACCAGCAGGGCCACCGCCGGCGGCGGCGCGATCAGCCGCACGGTCGCCTCGAGCAGCACCGCGCAGGTGCCCTCGGTGCCGACCAGGGCACGAGCCAGCTGCGACCCGTGCTCAGGCAGCAGGTGCGCCAGCGCGTAGCCCGAGCCACGGCGTGGCCAGTGCGGCAGCGCGGTCCGGATCAATCCGCGGTACTCGCGCTCCAGGGTGGCCACCCCGGCCGGCAGCTGCCCGGAGCCCGCCACCAGCCGGGTGCCATCGGGCAGCAACACGACGAGCTCCTCGACGTTGCCCGCTGTGGTGCCCCAGGCCACCGAGTGCGTCCCGCAGGCATTGTTGCCGATCATCCCGCCCAGCGTGGCGCGGCTGTGTGAGGAGGGGTCCGGGCCGAAGCGCAGGCCGTGCGGGGCCGCGGCGGCCTGCAGCGCGTCGAGCACCACGCCCGGTTGCACCCGGGCCAGCCGGGCGGAAGGATCGAGGTCGAGCACCGCGTTGAGGTGGCGGGAGAAGTCAAGAATCACGCCCGGACCGATGGCGTTGCCCGCCACCGATGTGCCAGCGCCCCGGGCGGTGAGCGGTACCCCCTGCTCACGGCAGATGGCCATGACGGCGCAGACATCATCGGCGCATCGGGGCAGCACGACCGCGCGCGGCGGCACTCGGTAGTTCGACGCGTCGGTCGCGTACAGCGCGCGGGTTGCCGGGTCGGCTCCCACCTCGCCGCGCACCGCAGCCTGCAATGCGCTGGCCAGCGCGTCGTCATCCACCAGACCCAGCATGGCGCGGCTGGGCCAGGGGGGCCAGGAGAGTTCCAAACGACCGGCCACGTCACGTGGGGAGGACTGGCGCTGGCGCGTAGGCTCGCCCGGGTGGTGGATGGCAACCCGCTGGTCCGGATCCTCGGCCTGTGCCTGATCGCGGGCCTGCTGGTGGCAGGAATCCTGTTCCCCGCCGTGGGCGGCATCGGCCTCGCGTCGAATCAGGCCAGCGACACGGTCAGCAGTGTCTCGTCCAACCTGGTCCAAAGCCAGGTGCCGATGGTCACCACAATTACCGATAAGGATGGGCTGCCGATCGCCTACGTGTTCGACCAGAACCGGTTCAACACGCCTCCCCAGGCTATCGCCGACACGATGAAAGCGGCGATCATCGCTATTGAGGACCGGCGGTTCTTCGAGCACAACGGGGTGGACTGGCGGGGCACCGCCCGCGCTCTGATGACCAACCTGTCCGCCAGTGGCAGCGCGCTGGAAGGCCAGGGCGCCTCGACACTGACCATGCAGTACATCAAGAACTATATGTTGTACGCGGTAGCGCAGAATGACGCCGAGCGGGCCGCCGCCGTGGAGGGCACCCCGGCCCGCAAGCTGCGCGAGGTTCGAGTGGCCCTGCAGCTGGAGAAGCACCTGTCCAAGAACGAGATCCTGGCGCGGTATCTCAACATCGTCTTTTTCGGTCACAATGCCTACGGGGTGGCCTCGGCCGCGAGAACCTATTTCAACAGCACGCCGGACCGGCTCACCATCGCCCAGGCGGCCCTGCTCGCTGGCATGGTGCGCTCGACCACCTCCTACGACCCGGTGGAGCACCCGGAGCAAGCCTTGGAGCGGCGCAACGTCGTCATTGATGAGATGACAAATGTCGGGTCGATCACCCGCTATCAGGCCGAGACGGCCAAGGCGGAGCCGTTGGGCATCCAGCGACCGCTGACCGGGCTGACCAACGGCTGCGTTGGCGCCGGTCCCGCTGACGGCTTCTACTGCCAGTACGCCCTGGACTACCTCGCCACGGTGGGCTTCCCCGAGGACAAGCTGCGCCGCGGCGGGTACCTGATCCGCACCAACCTGGACCGGCGGGCCAGTGACATCGCCAAGCGCGCGGTCACCGCGCAGGTCCCGACCCAGACGCCGGGGATCGCCAACGCGATGGCGATCGTGGAGCCGGGCCGCGAGCGGCACCGAGTCCGGGCGCTGGTGGCCAACCGCGACTACGGCCTCGACGCCGACGCCGGCCAAACCTCCTACGCGCTGCCCTCGTTGGTGCAGGGCTTCGGCGCCGGGTCAATCTACAAGATCTTCACCGCCGCCACCCTGCTGGAGCGGGGCTTGGGAATCATGAACTCAGTGCCGGTGACGGACTCCTACACCTCGCGGGTGTTCCGGGACAACGGCGGCCCGTACACGGTCACCAACGCGGGCAAGTACCGCAACGGCTCCGTCACGCTGCAGACCGCCCTGGCGATCTCACCGAACACCACGTTCGTGGCCTTGGAGGATCGGATCGGATCGATCGACCCCGTGGTGAACATGGCCTACCGGCTGGGCATGCGGCAAAGCCTGAACGCCAAGGACTCCCAGGGCCGCACGATCGCTGACGCCGTCAAGAAGGAGCGTCGCGGCTCCTACACTCTGGGGGACGAACCGACCAGTCCGCTAGACCTCGCCAACGTCGGGGCGACCCTGATGAGCCGGGGGAAATGGTGCCCGCCGACCCCGATCGATGCGGTTCTAGACCGCAACGGTCACCCGGTGCCGGTACCCGAGGCACTCTGCGAGCAGGTCGTCCCGGAAGGCCTGGCGAACTCCCTGGTCGTGGGGTTGAGCAAGGACGACCAGCCCGGCGGCACCTCCTTCGCCGCGGCGCGGGCCGCGCACTGGAACCGCCCGATCCTCGGCAAGACCGGCACCACCCAGAACAACCGCTCGGCGGGCTTCCTCGGGGCGACACCGCAGTACTCCGGTGCGGTGCTGGTCTGGCCGGACGGGTCGCACCCAGCGCCGATCTGCGACACCCACCCACCCCGGCTGTGCGGTAGCGGCGACATCTTCGGTGGCACTGTACCGGCCAGGAGCTGGTTCGACGCCATGGTCCCGTTGCACGAGGGGCTCCCGGTGGCGCCCCTGCCGCCCACCGAGGAACGCTACGTCACCGGCGCTGGACCCAACGTTCCCAACGTTGTGGGCCAGGGGGAGAACACCGCCGCGCTCATCCTGGTGCGGGCCGGGTTCGGAGTGAAGCGGATTGCGGCGGCGTCGGATCAGCCAGCGGGCACGGTCGTCTCCGAGTCGCCCACCAGCGCCCAGCCCGGTGATGCGATCACGATCGTCATCAGTGATGGGACGGTTCAGCCGAAACCCGCTCCGAGATCCTCACCTCCCGAGGCCCCTTACCGGCCGCCACTGCAGCCAGGCCACAACACCGCCGGTGGACCAGCGGAGCCGCCAACCGCACCAGCGGAGCCGCCAACCGCAGAGCCCAATGGCTAGCTTGTGAGGGGGCTAGCTTGTGAGGGGGCTAGCTTTTGAGGGCCGCCAGAACCACTGCGGCCAGCCGGGATCCCTCGGCGCTGTTGGCCGCCCTGGCCTTCGCCGCCTTCATCACCAGACCCAGTTGACCGAGTCCGGGGCGCTTGCCGAGTTGCCCGGCGACGTCCTCGATCGCCTCGCCGACCAAAGCCCTGAGCTCGTCGTCACTGAGCTGGGCCGGCAGGTAGAGGGCGAGCACCTCGCCCTCGGCACGCTCGCGAGTTGCCAGCTCATCGCGCCCGGCCGCAGCAAAAGCCTCGGCGGCCTCGCGGCGTTTTTTGGCCTCCCGGACCAGCACCGCGAGCACCTCGTCGTCGGACAGCTCCCGGGCCTTGGCACCGGAGACCTCCTCGGTGGTGATCGCGGTCAGCGTCATCCGCAGGGTCGCCACCGTGATGGTCCTCCGGGACTTCATCGCCGTGGACAAGTCGGCGCGCAGCCGATCCTTTAACTGGGCCATAGCCCCTAAGGCTATGGCCCAGTGCCCGCTAGGCTCGCAGGCATGGATCCCCGACGCGCCGTCCTCGGCGCCGCCGCGCTGGCGCTGGCCGGAACGGCGTACTCCGCCGGTATCGAGGTCCGCCGCTGGACGCTGCGCCAGACCACCCTGCCGGTGCTGCCAGTCGGGGCCTCGCCACTGCGGATCTTGCACATCTCCGACCTGCACATGACCCCCAACCAGCGCTCTAAGCAGCGTTGGCTGGCCGGTCTGGTCGACTTACAGCCCGATCTTGTGGTGAACACCGGCGACAACCTGGCCCACCAGCGGGCGGTGCCCGCTGTGCTGCGGGCGCTGCAGCCGCTGATGGCGCTGCCCGGGGTATTCGTGTTCGGGAACAACGACTACTACGGGCCGAAGCCGAAGAATCCGGTGCACTACCTGACGCGCACCGGCAAACGGATCCGGGGCACACCCTTGCCGTGGACGGACCTACGCGCGGCGTTCGCCGAGCACGGTTGGTTCGACATGACGAATACCCGGCGCCAGCTCACCATCGCCGGGCACCGGATCGCCGTCGGCGGGGTAGACGACCCGCACCTGCGGCGGGACCGCTACCAGCGGATCGCGGGGAGAGCCGATCCCATCGCCGACCTCCGGTTGGGTCTGACGCACTCCCCAGAGCCGCGCGTGCTGGACACCTTCGCCGCCGACGGCTACGACCTCGTGCTCGCCGGTCACACCCACGGCGGGCAACTGCGGCTGCCCGGCTACGGCGCCATCGTGACCAACTGCGGGTTGGACCGCTCCCGGGCCCGCGGCGCATCCCGGTGGGGCACGCATACCTGGCTGCACGTCTCAGCGGGCATAGGCACATCCCCGTACGCGCCGGTTCGCTTCGCCTGCCCCCCGGAGGCGAGCCTGCTCATGCTGGTCCCGCGGCACAGCGACTCCCCGGTGCCGGCCACCGCATGGGACGCCGCTGGCGTCGGTTACGATTAACGATGTCCATCCGGGGTGTGGCGCAGCTTGGTAGCGCGCTTCGTTCGGGACGAAGAGGCCGTGGGTTCGAATCCCGCCACCCCGACAGTCTGAAACCGCAGGTCAGGAGCCCGTGTCGCTGGATTCCTGTGCTCTTTTCGCGTCCGGATCGGCTCGTACAGCTACGAAGTACAGCAGCGCGTTCAGCCATCAAGGCTCGCCCCCAGCCGCTTGAGTGCCTCCCGGGTTGCTGCGGAAGACGCCGACGCGTACACCTCCATCGTCACGTCAAACTGGGCGTGCCGGAGGATCTGCATCACGATCCGCGGGTGTACGTCGAGATCCACGAGCAGCGTCGCGCAGGTGCGCCGGGCGTCGTGCACGGTGATCTGCCGGACACTGGCCGCCGCGCAGCGGGCCGTGAAGTAGCGGTTGAAGTTGCGCGGCTCGATCGGGTCGCCGTAACGAGTGGTGAACACCAGACTGGAGCGCGTCCACGCCCCGTCCGCCGCCGCTTGCGCCCGGTCCTGCCTCGCCTGGCGGTGCTGCAACGCCGCCACGCACACCGGCGGTAGCGGCAGGGTCGCATCAGACGCCCGGGTCTTGGTCTCCCGGTGCAGCAGCTTGCCGCCGACCCGTTGCAGTTGTCGACCGATGGTCAGCTCCGCCGCGTCCAGGTCCACGTCATCCCAGGTGAGGCCGAGGACTTCACCCTTGCGCAGGCCCAGTACCAGGATCAGCACGTACGCGGCGTACAGGGCGTTGTCTTCGCCGCGCACCGATTCCAGGAAGGCCCGTGCCTCGTCGCTGGACCACGGCTTGCCCTTGCGCTGCCGCTGAGTCGGTAGTCGGATCATCGTGGCGACGTTCTTGGAGATCAGCTCCTCCCGGCCAGCGGAGGACAGCGCCGAGCGGAGCACGGTCCGCAGGTCGGTGACGGTGCGCAGCGATGGTACGGCTGCGCAGCACTTGCCGACCGCGCAGCACCGGCGACTCTTCTCCGGCCGGCGAGCGTCCTTACCCTGCGCGCAGCACTGGCAGGTCTGGCGGACCTTGTTCAGCCAGGTCTGCACATCCCGCACGGTCAACTTGTCGAGCCGCTTGTCGCCCAGACCGGGGACGATGTAGAGCCGGGTCAGGGTTTCGTACGTCGCGTAAGTGAGCGGCGCCAGGTTGGGCGCCACGATTTCTTGCAACCAATATGCGACGTACTCGGCCAGTTTCGGAACTTTGGTGGCGACTGGCCCGCCGCGGGCTTGTTTCTGCAGGTCGATCCAGCGGCCGTGTAGCTCATTTCGGTCCTGGCCGTAGATCCATTTCCGTCCGCGAGTGCCGACCGGGGTGGTCACCCAGACGTAGGCGGCGTAGTGTCTTGGCGGACACGGAAGGGCCGTCTTGGTGCATAGGAGTGCACCCGGTGATGACGGTAGGGGTGGACCGCGCGGCGGTCGAGACAGCGTTGCTCGGTGGTGAGCTGGGGTGCCCGGCGCTGGGGTGTGCGGGGCGGCTGTGGGCCGCCCCGAGGAGATGCGACTGATCTTCGGCCGCCGAGTCGCCACTCCACCGATCGGGGGCTATCGCACCCGGTTGTTGCGCTCCGGGGACGAGGTGACCCTCAATGCCCACTTCCGGCACTCCCGGGTGAAGTCCTACCTCAAGTGCGGCCGGGCGTTTCGGATCGAGACGGTGGTCAACGACACCGGTGATCTCGGTGTGGCCCGGCGGCTGGAGCATCTGGAGGAATTATCGACTAAAGCCCGTGACGTCAACCGTCGCATGGTCGATGCTTTTGCGTGTCGGTCAGGGCTGTGTCCTCGCGAGCCCAGCCTGTGAGCGGGTCGCGCAACCCACCCTCGTGGAGGGTCGGAGGGCCCCGGCCCTGCGGTTCGGCGACCCTCGGGTCATGGCCCTGGCCGGCGCCTTGTGCGCCATCGTGCACACCATCACCGGGTTCACCAACCGGAGCCTTCGCGCCCAGGTGGCCACCCTGCTCGGTGTGCCCTACACAACCAGCCAGATGAGCTACGACCTCCGCCGGCTCCGACTCAAGGGCCTGATCACCCGACTGCCCCACTCCAACACCTACCTCCTGACCCCCGACGGGCAACGAGTCGCGATCTTCTACACCAAACTCCACAACCGACTCCTACGACCACTACTCGCCGCCCACGACCCACCCGCACCCCTCGCCCTCCGCCAAGCCCTCCGAGTGATCAACCACCACATTGAGGACTACATCACCGAGGCCCGCATGACCGCCTGAAAACTCGGCTCAAATGTCAAGCTCCTAGCGTCCAAGGGTCGCTAGCGTCCAAGGGTCGCTAGTGCCCCTGGCCACCGCCCTACAAGCCCGACCCGGCGCCGAAACCCAGGAACTAGCCCGGATGGCCCGGCAGATCGCCGCAACCCGGATCTAACCGGCTTCTCACCTAATGCCGCTCAATTGCTTCCACCGGCTGACACCAAGCCCGCCAGAGGTGCGATATGCTGCGACACCTGTAGTTGCAAAGCCGAAGCGGCGTTCGCGGCTCATGATCTAGGTTCGTGAAGGCGAGCTTCATTCATAAGCGCACGTTTACTTTTGGCGTCCAGCAGCCGCCAGAACCGGTACGGCACAAACTGGTCGAAGACATTGGCTGGCGTCGACAACAGTTCGACCAGCTCCGCATCATCTGATTGTGCGTAAAAGCAGTTCAACCCGTCGAATAATGTTCGCACATACCCGGCCCTGCTCATGTAATGCTCCCATGCCGGATAGGTAGGCTGTGGAGTACGCGGAAAAGTGGCCTCGATAACGAGGGCGCGTGGACGCCATTGAGTTAAGTCGAACGACTCAAGGACGTCACTCTCGGACCCTTCCACGTCAATCTTGAGAAAGTCGATCGACTGCTTTACATACCGTTTCAGTACTGATTCCAGCCGAACAACCTCAACGCTTATAGTTGTCGACGGCCAGCCGTGCCGCTGATGCTCGCGCACTACATCGTGACTGATCGTGCCCAGCGGCGCATCGCCTGGGTAAGTAGTCAGCGGCGCATCGCCAGGGCGGCTACCGATCGCCAACTGTAGATTGACGTCACGTGTCCGCTCGGCCACGAGAAGTTGGTGAAGGTGCGGTTGTGGCTCGATGTTGATACCCGACCAGCCCTTGTCATAGAAGTGTTTTGTCAAAGAGCCCTCGACGGGGTAACACGCACCGACGTCTACGTAGTAGCCGCATTCCCCACGAAAGGCGCGACGCAGGACCACATCTTCGGCGTTTTGCGCGTAGGAGACCATGAACGGCAGAGAAGTGAACCGAGACACCCCCTGATCATATCCTCGACTCGAGGTGCTGGCTACCAGGTCGATGGCACGCACGACGGGCTTTTCGCTCGGCGATCTCGCGGATCTGGCGGGGCCACCGCGCGGGCCGCGCCCAGACCCGGGGAAAGCGCCGCCGCAGCGGGCGCCGGTGTGTCAACGCGGTTACGCTAACGGTTCCCAAGCCGAACTCGTCGCCACCCACGACGAGCTTCACCCCAGTGAGGCGTCGCCTCGGACCGCCGAGCGGGGTGGCTGAGCTGGTCTTTTCCGGGATCGTCGTGATTTTGGCCAAGCTCACGCACGGACCTGCGGTCATGATCGGCAGACCGCCACCACCCGCTGCGCAGAAGTCCGATCATGCTTGATGATCGGCCGTGCCACCCCAAGTGGCTGGTCAGACAACGAGTCTGCAGATGTGGAGCGGGCCTACCCAAGGTACGCCGCCGGAAAACTTGGCTCAAACGTCAAAGTTTCGGAGACCCAGTTGATCAAAACGAGGGCTTGTCAGCGAGTCGCCAGCGAAAGCGACGCAACCACTGCGCACCGGAGAATACACGCCGCCGCGGCTCAACGGCACACCACGACGCGACAAGGCACGCGGACGTACGACGAATCAGCGTTCACACCGACGCGCACAACTGATCCGAGATCAACAACTCGTGCCCCCGGCGAGCCTCCACTCCAGGATGATCCCAGACCAAGGCCCGGATAGTGGGAGTCACCAGGGAGCGGGATACCCGCTCCCACCTCGCCCGCGCTGGGGCAGGCCGACACCCCGCGTGCTGTTAGTCGGAACCTGGACGTCACCGGGCTGTCGGAGGTGATGCGCGGCTGCGTCCGCAGAACCGGCAGCTACGAGGAAGCGCCCCCACCCTAATCATTTGGTTGATCGGGTGGAGTGATCAGGGCGAGGTAGACGTGTTCCGTGCTGACCTCTGTCGAACAGCTCGCCGCGAGCAGGGCATAGGCCAGTTCCGCACCGCCGTTAGGCTCGGAGAGCCACCACGCGGCCGCATCCACCAGCGCCAGACGCTGCACCGCGGACAGTTGCGCCTCCCGCTCGCCCAAGACGGCCACGGCGGCCAAGCGCTGCCGGTTCGGGATCACCTGCACGCCACGCGGGGACCGCACGGTCGGTTCGTCGCCCTCGCCGAGCACCGCGGCGGCCAACTCCAGCGTGCGCGACAGCTCCAGCTCCTCCAGGTGCGGCCAAGTCGAGTGCTGGTGGAAGATCCGCGACACCGACGACCACTCCGCCAGCACCCGGGCCAGCGACCGAGCCCGCCACGGCGCCAGTCGCAGCACCACACTGGGGGACTCTTGCCCGTCGAGGGCGAGCGTGCCGCCGTCGAGTTCCACGACCTCACCGTGGTCCAGGGCCACCCGCAGGTGGTCTGGGTCGAACTGCGTAGGGTCTGGCATCGGGTCTCCACCCTCCATACTCAGGGTTGGGGATCAAGGCCGGGGGCCGGTGTTCACAGCACCAGCCCTCGGCCGTCTCAGGGGGCGGGTGCGCCCCCTGATCTCACCTACTCATGTGGCGCGACACCAGGTCCCGCGCCTGGTCCGCTCCGCCCGCGCGCAACTAGTCCCGGCATGCGTACGGTCCTTGGCTGTACAGCAGCGAAGGACAGCAACGACGCCGACCAACACCGCCCCGAGGCATCCGCCAGCGGCTGCTGACGAGCGGAAACAACCCTCATTGACCGCCGTGCCGG
Source organism: Pseudonocardiaceae bacterium (assembly GCA_050699715.1). Classification (GTDB taxonomy): domain Bacteria; phylum Actinomycetota; class Actinomycetes; order Mycobacteriales; family Pseudonocardiaceae. The sequence continues at coordinate 14,697 of JBOHFR010000042.1, read as the reverse complement.
CAGTTCGGGACGAAGAGGCCGTGGGTTCGAATCCCGCCACCCCGACGCAGGTCAGAACCCCTTTCGGCGCTTAGACCGGAGAACGGAAACCCCTTGTTGGGAGAAACTGGGGAGACGATCTTGGAGTCGTCTCCCCTTCTTCGTTTCGCCCGCGCCTGCAACAGCTCATCCAGCACGGCCACCGGCGAGACTTCCGACATCGCGAGCCGAGCGTCCAAAACAGACTCCCAACACCGGGTCAGCTCCTCGGCAAGCCGGGCTCGCATGTCCGCGGTCACGTGTGTGTACCTGCGTTGGACCGAGCCGTCCGTGTAGCCCATGCGGTCGTCGGCCAGCACCGGCGGTGTGCCCAACTCCTCCATCAGCGTCCGGTGAGAGTGGCGCAGACCATGCGGAGTTAACCCCGGCGCGATCGGCACCCAGCACGCCTCGGCACGCCCATAGGCGCCCCGGCCGCGTGCGGGTACCCCCGGCCAGGGATCGGCCAGCACCGGCACCGGGCGGGCTGGCTGCGGACTCTTCTTCGGGTACCATCCCGTGGCCGCCGGCTGGAACAACCACGTGGCGAACCCGGTGCGCCGCCAATGCGCCGCCGTTTGCGGTGCCGCACCACCCCGGATGTACCCAAGATCAGCGATGGCCTTCTCCACCCGGACCCGGGTGTTCCCGGCGACCCGGGCAGAGCCGTTGAGCACGTTAGACACGGTGCCTGTGGACACCTTCGCCTTACAGGCGACATCGACCAGCTTTGCCTCCGGCTTCGAGGCGGCGCCGTTAGGGGCGCTCAGCCCTCGGAACACGTAGGTCCGGCCGTGGCAGTCGCACGGCGTCGGTGCGGTCCTGGCGAGGTGACCGGCGAGCAGTTTGGACAGCCACGGCGGGGTCTCGATCGTGCGGTAGGAGTCGTCCTTGGGTGGGCAGCGCCGCAACTCGCCGGTGTCCAACTCGTAGAGCTGCCATTCAACGCGGATCGAGCCGAGGCGTGCGTATTCGGCCTCCAGGCCCACGATCTCGCCCCATCGCATCCCGGTGAACCCCATCAGCACTAGGGCGACAAACTCGTCATCACGGCCAGCTAGGAGCGCAGCTCGCTCGGCGATCAGCAGCACGCCCAACGGATCGGTGACCACCTTCTCCGGCGCCCGGACTTGGGAACGGCCGGCCCGTCTACCCCGCCCGCGCCGCTTCGTGGCCGGGTTCGCGCTGATCAGCCCTTCCTCGACCGCGTCAGCGAGCACGAGGTGCAGGGTTCCCCGCCAGGTCTTGATGGACGACTCCGCATATCCGTGTTCGCGTTCCTTGCGCTCCCAGAGGCCCACATCCGGACCGAGGATGTCAGCCAGCGCCCGCCCCTCGAACTCGGGCAGCAGGTGCTCCTCTAAGTGCCGGCGGTAGTTCTGCATCGTGCTCGCCGCTAGGTCCTGCGCGGCGTACCAGCGGGAGGCGTAGGCGCCGAAGGTGAGCTGTCCGGCAGACGGGTCGCGCCACGTGCCGCCACGGACCTTCGCCTCTTCGTCGTCCGCAGCCTTCACCGCGTCTCGCTTGGTGCGGAAGCGGATGGTGTGCCCGGTCGCGTCGGTGACGGTGCCGTACCTGCCCGTCGCGATCTTGTACCGACCGCGCCAGTAGTCGCCGCGCTTCTCCGCGTAGCCCATCGTCAACCTCCTCAATCGCTCCAGCGGGTCATCGGTCGGAGCTGTTTTCCAATCGTGACAACAGGCCCAGCTCACGTGCCCTGCGGATGTACCGGGCGACCTGTGACCTGGAGTAGCCCATCTCGTTGGCGACTGCGACAGCCGGTGCTCTGCTGCCCCTTTTGACCGCATCGGAGTAGACCCGGGCGGCCTCACGGGCACGGTCGCACATTGCGGCGTCGCCGTGCACGGAGGGTCGGGGTGGTGGACTTACCTAAACTCGGTCGTCAGGGTCCCCCTGGGCACTGAACGCTGCATGGTGGATTCCTGGCTTGTTTTCCACGTGAACAGTCGCCTCGTCGAGCGCCGCCGTCAGGAGTTGGTCGACGAGGACTCGACGCATCACGGATGTGGTGAGGGACGTCCGAACATCCACGTAGAGCTGGAGTTCCACTACCCGGGGCCGGGCGCCCGCTTCGTCGACGATCACGTCCATCCACACGGTTAGCTCGGGCTGTTGAAGCTCGATCGGCGCGGCAAACCGGCTGGGCACGGCGGTGTCGGGACCTGTCCGGATGAGTCCGGTCCGCTGAGCTTCCTCAGTACGTACCGCGGCGATCTTGAAGTTTCTGGATGCCCGACGTATGGCAACAAGATACCCAATAGGCCATTGACATGTCACCTCGAACGCGAGGACGCCCGCAATTTCCCCATAATACACTATCGAAGAGCTGACATTAAGACGAAAGACCTACTTATATGACATGGAGAGGGCATTGTCTTATCGTCATGAGCATGAAGGGACTCGCCGTGATGGACCGGGAAATGCAAGTCCCAGATAGGCCAAGCACGGCAACTACGCGAAGCCGCCGGGATCACCCAGGCCGTAGCGGCCCACGACTGCGAGGGCACGCAGGGAACAATCCTCCGCTCGGCCGTACCCTGGCCGCCGAGCGGAAGACCCGGGAGCAGGGCATCCGCATGCTGCTGCACGCCGAACAACTCGCCCCGCAACGAATCCGCCACGACATCTTCGTCCGCGAAGCCATCGCTCACCTGCTCCGCCAAGCCCAGCGTGAGACCGGCGGCCGGCAGCTACGTGGTCTGGCCCGGCGCTTAGGAATCATCCCAGCCAGGCGCATCCGGCCACTTGCACCATGAGGGAGGGCGTGTGGAGGAGGCGACGGGTTCGGGCTATGGGTGCGTGCGCCGCTGATCTGAAGAACCTGGCCAAGCTCATGCACGGGAGTACTGACTACGCCGCCCAAAGCCAGCTGGCCCCGTCCTGCTGGGTGAGCTGCACGGCGCCTACGGTCACCTGCCCTAACACCGCCGGAAGGCGCTGCTGGGGTTGAGCACGGCGTATAGCTCCGTGATGTGGACCACCAAACGCCTCGGTGCCCGGCAGTGCTGTCCCTAGCGGCTCGCCCAGTGCATCCGGTGTGCCCAAACGCTGAAGGATCCGGTGTGGCTGGGGTATGCGCCCTACCTGCACGGCGATACCACCGGAGCTCTCGACCGCGCTTCCCACTACAGCCGCCGTGTGGGGGGCAGGACCTGGTAGCGGGCTTGCATTCCGGCGGTGATGGTCGCTTGACGTGGCAGTGGTCGAGGCGGTCCCTACCGCGATCACCGCGGCCGGAACGCTCGCGGTTACTCTATGTAGGTGGTGGCAGGGTAGGCTGGGTGAGCCTTCATGGGGATAGGTAAGTGTGTCTTGCCCTCCGGGCGCTCCGCTCTGGCGTGCAGGAGGATGCATGTCGTTCTATGGGGATCCGGACGAGCTCGATTATCTCGCCGTGCAGATCGGGCGACGTGCCGATGAAGTGCGCGACCGGGCTAGGGTGATGGACGCCCAAGCCAGGGCGATGCGGTGGAAGTCCGTGGCTGCTGACCGAGCACGCCACATCGTGACTGATGATAGGCGCAAGCTGGATGAGAGCGCGCGGCGTCTGGATGAGGCAGCGGTCCTGTTGCGGCGGCACGCCCAGGAAGTCCGAGAGACCATCGCGACGATCCAGCGAATCGAGCGGGAGGTCACCGACTGGTTCGACGGCGCGATTAAGAAATTCAACAACGCCGTCACCGAGTTCACCAACCTGGCCGAAGACGCTGCCCGGGGTGTGGCCCGCTGGGTCACGGGTGAGCAGCCAGAGCGGCCCAAGGAGCCGTGGCAGGGCTGGCCATATCAGCCAAGGAATCTGCCGCCCTCCGGGGACAAGCAGTGGCTGCAGGTCGGGGAGTTCCTGCGTAAGCAAGGGAAAATGTAAATGACCGCAACCGCGGGGGTGCCGGCCGCGCACCGCATCGTACTGTCCGCAGGGGAATACCAGCACCTGATCGAGCTGGCGGCGGTGAACATGCCACAAGGCTGGGAGCCACAGAGAGCGGAGCATCCCCCATCGGCCAGGTCGGAACTAGCTAAACGGGGCGTGCTGGAGCGCGATGATGGCCGGTTCACGGTCCATCCGTCGGTGCTGGTGAACCTGCAGGCCTTGGCCGCGCCGATGGTCATGGTGGAGACGACCGTGTCGATCGGCAACCGGGCATCTCGTAGCTTGCATACCCTCGCCGGACAGCTGGGCGCCTCCCTGTTCGCTCTGGAGGGCGGGGCCATTGAGTTGTCCCTGTTCGCCGCGGTGAACCTCGGGCAGGAGCTGATCAGGGCGGTGCCCGCTGAACCCGAGAGTGGCATCAGCTTCCTGCTCGGCGGACCCGCTGATCGAGAGTCGCTGCCGAGCGGTCGGGTCCCGCTGGGTGCGTTGCACGAACTCGGCCTGGCCGCGCTTTTGGCTGACCCCGATGCGCCCCGAGTCGTGCTTGAGGGCCTGGATCTGCCAGCCGACCAGGCGCAGCTAGCGAGGCGGGTGGGCCGTTCGGATGGTGCGCTCAGGTCGCTGGTCACCGGCCGGGTACCGGGCGGTGTCACCTCGACCCTGGTGCTCTGGCTGCATCTTGAGTCGGGATGGCTCGGCATCGTTCCTGACCCGGACGGCTCAGGCCGGCGCATGGTGCGGCTGGAACCAGTGTCCCGTGCGGATCTGGGTACGTGGGTGGCGCCGTTCATTGCCGGGGTGCTGTCGTGACCAGGCCGAGCAGTCCCGCGTTCACCATCAGCGTCAGCGGTGGTGCTGGGGGCATCGAGGTCCAGTACGAAGACCTCGCTGCCATGGGCCGGCTCACCGACGATGTCGCCGAGCACATCCTGTTCATTGCCACTACCTGCCAGCAATACTTGGCCAACCCCAGCGTTATCGCCTCCGCGGTCCTCGACCCCCTCGGCGCCGCCCGGTTCGAAGCCGGCCTGCTCGCGGCGCTGGACGGGCCCGAGGGACTGACGGCCACGGCGATGGGCATCGGGTTGCGCGGCGCCGCGTTCCGCGCGTCCGCTTGGGCCTACCAAAGGTCTGATGAACTCAACGCACGGGCGCTGGACGCTATCCGCTGGCTGGAAGGAACGCCGATCGGCATGATGGCCATGACCGCCATATTGGGCGGCCCCATACTCGCCGAGGTCTATGGAAGGGACGGCGGAGACTGGAGGAAGTTCCTGGTCGATCACCCCGGTCTGGTGGATCAGGCGGTCGGCATGTCACCGGGTTTGCTCAGCAGCCTGCTCGGTCCGGGGTACAGCCTGGCCGACGCGACCGCACTGGTGGCCAGCTTGTACCCCGATGGCCCACCCCGGGTCACCTATGGTGATCTCGACCCGAATCAAACACCACTCCCGCGGGGACTGGGTGATATCGTTTATGGCCTCCAACATCGAGATGACCCGGGGCGGAACGATCACAACAATATCGATGTGCGTAAAGTAACTGGTACCGATGGCACGGTGTCCTACATTGTCGACATTCCCGGCACGACAGTGTGGAATTTCCCGGGGGAGAAGACGAGCAATGCTAATGACTTCGGCACTGACCTGAACGCGATGGCCGGCAACCCGACTGTTCTGGAGAAAGGCATTCGCGAAGCCCTGCGCCAGTCCCACGTCGGGCCACACGACCCCGTCATGCTGGTCGGTCACAGCCAGGGAGGCATCGTCGCCGCCCGGGCCGCGAACGACTTCGTCTCCAGCGGTCAGTACAACGTTACCCACGTGGTCACCGCGGGCTCTCCCATCGGCCGAATCTCGGTTCCCGACAACGTGCAGGTGCTCTCGCTGGAGAATCGGAACGACATCGTCCCCCACCTGGATGCTAGCGATAATCCCGATACCGCGAACCGCACAACGGTAACGTTCGATCATCAAACAGAGACCATGAAAGGAAATCACCGGCTCGCCGGGAATTATTCGGCTGTCGCCAGACAGCTTGACAGCAGCAATGATCCATCAGTGGAAGCGTTCAGAAAAAGCATGGGAAACTTCACTGGTGGCTCTAAGGTCGAAACCTATCGATACAAAGTGGAACGAGGATGACTCGCCTCCGGACGCAGTATTTGACCGTGATTGCGGTGCTCGTGGCGCTGGTCCTGACGGGCTGCACTGCCTTCGTCGACGACCAGAACAAAGAGGCGAACACTCTTGGCATGCGTATAATTTCTCAACTGAAGGCTCAACCTTCTGTCGCCGATGCCAACTATATATTCAAGTCCAGCCTGGACGTATCGCCGCGGATGGCAGTCTCGGTCTTGGTCAAACCCGAACAGGCGACGCACGACGTGGCACAGCGGCTGGTAGATCTCGCTATGGACGCCTATTGGCAGTCTTCCGCTGATGTCCAGACTTTTTCGGTCAGTGTCTATTCGGCTGCTCATCCACCGGTGGCGGGCCAGGATAACCTGAAACGAGAGATTGATGGTGGAGAAGTCCACCTCAACGCCGAGCAGCGGGACAAGAGCAAGGACCAGCGCAGGCTCGAGCGGGAGTTCGGCCCGCGCCGGGCGCCAACCCCAACGACGAAGTAGTCCGGCCTTTCCGTCATCCGTCGCTACGCGCGGATTCGGGCCAGTCAGGGGACGACGCGGAGGAGGTTGCAGCGCCAGGGCGATAGGCAAAGTCGTGTCGGGATGGTTTCCCCTGGTCATGCTGGTTGGCTGAGGATGGAGAGGATTCGGGTGGGGTTGCGTGAGATCCTGTGGGGCTCGAATATGGGGTTGTGGGTTTGACCTGCAGGTTTACGAGCGCTGATTCGATCATGCTGCGATCTGATACTCGCTGGTGAGCCCGTTGAGGATTGCTCTACGGTGAACCTGGTAGCTGGTCAGGTCGATCACGTGTGGAAGATTGGTCTCGGCTTGAGCGGGTGTGAGTTGCGCCAGTGTCCGGTGTGGTCGCGCTGCGTTGAAATGGTGCAGGTAGTCGGTGAGGATCCGGTGTAAGTGGCGTTCGTTGACGATCAGGATCCTGTCGAGCAGCTCGCGGCGCAGCGTTCCGATCATGCGTTCGCAGATCGCATTCGCCCGTGGTGCTCGGGGTGGACTGGTAAGGATCCGGATGCCGTCTGCGGCGAAGACCGCGTCGAATGCCCTGGTGAACCGAGAATCCCGGTCTCGGAGCAGGAAGTTAATGGTGGCGACACGATCGCCGAGGTCGATCAGCAGGTTCCGAGCGGCTTGGGTGGTCCAGGCACCGGTGGGGTGCGCCGTCACCCCGGCCAGATGTGCCCGGCGGGAACCGTGCTCGACCGCGATCAGCGCGTAGATCCGCCTGAGGAACACGGTGTCCACGTGCACGAAATCCACGGCCAGAACGGCCTGGGCTTGGGCGGTGAGGAACTGGCGCCAGGTCGGAGTCGACCGGCGAGGCGCGGGATCGATACCGGCGTCACGGAAGGATCTGCCACACGGTCGAGGCGGCGATCCGATGGCCGAGCCGGATCAACTCGCCCTGCACCCGCCGATGTCCCCACGTGGGGTTCTCGTGTGCCATCCGTATTACCAGTTTCTTGATCGCCGCAGCGGTCGAGGGACGTCCGGGCTGGCGGCGGACGGTGTAGTCCCACTTACGCGAGACCAGCTTGCGGTGCCAGACCAGGACCGTGGCGGGAGTGACCGCGAAGACCTCGGCCCAGCGCCGACGCGGCACCAGCCGGGATAGAGCGGTCAGCCACGCGCGGTCGACGGGCGTGTAACAGACCCGGGCGACCTGTCGGCGCAACACAGTGTTCTCGTGCCGCAAGACCAGCAGTTCGGCATCCTTGCTCAGGTCTTGCCGCATCAGTACAGCGGTCAGACCGAGCAGACAGCGCATCAGCTGGTACAAGATCGACAGCAACATCCGGCGATCATCCATGACCGACCGGCACACAAGGACCGCAGGTCAGACGCTACATCGAGTATTCGAGCCCCACACGATGCCGTGTGGTTGTCACGGTCGGTGATCGTTTCGGGTGTCCGGCTGATGCCCCGGTGAGCTGTGACTTGTCGGAAGATCAGATACAGCTGTCGTACCGCCACGACCGACGATCATGCCCCACGACCACTGTACAACGATGCCGCAGGTCACCGCCGTGGATAGCCAGTTCGGTACCCACACCTCTGTCAGAAGGGGAAGATTCGGGTGAGGAGCACCTTGTGTTCTGCTTCGTTGATCGCGTACTCGATGATGCCACCACCGTCTGGGATGGGCACGGTGCGCCATGGTTCGCCCTGTTCAGCTGGGCGGCTGCCGGGCAGCCAGGGGTCTTGGGCGATGGCGACGGTCAGGGCGACGATCCTGGCGAACTGGTCGACTGGCAGCCTCGGGTCAGCCAAAGCATCCGCCACGATCTGGGAGGGTTCGACCGGCCAGAGCTCGTCGTCCTCACTCACCGGGCATCGCGGCGCCGTTAGCGCGTCGGCACCGCAGGATCTCGGCCATGGTGGTGGTGGGCAGAGTGCCGGTCTGCACGGCGGTGATGATCTGGTCGCGGTCCGGGTCGGTGTCCAGCATGGCCTGGCCCCACCAGGTGGCGATGACGTGCTGCAGGTCCGGACCGGCCTGGGCTTGACCGACCGCCCGGTAGAACTCCATGCGCCGGGCACCGGGCAGCGCGTCGGCGATGCCGTCGATGGTGCGCGGAACCCGAGGTGGGAGCTCGGGAGTGGGCACGTGCAGGGGCTGCGCGGTCACTGCGGTCTCCGATCCATGGCCAATGCCGCCCAGTCTTCCCTATCGCCGTCCTGAGGCTCAGCAGCCATGCCCAGCGATCGGTAGGAAGCGTACACCTCCGACCTGCTATGACTGCGGGCTCTGCCGGGGACGGCATGATCGTGAGCCGTGTCGTTGCGCCTACTCTATCTGATCTTCGTCCGGTTACTCGGTTGGTTGGTGTTGCTCGGTCGCTCGTCGGTATCCAAGGATGCCGAACTGCTTATCCTGCGTCACGAGGTCGCCGTGTTGCGCAGAGCTAATCCACAGCCTCGCCTGGATTGGGCGGATCGAGCGGTGTTCGCCGGGCTGATCCGATTGCTGCCCAAGGCGCTGCGTGAGTGCCGGTTGGTCACGCCGGGCACGATCCTGCGCTGGCATCGCTGCCTCGTGGCGAGGAAGTGGACCTACCCACACCGGCTCGGGCGTCCACCCATCGATGAGGTCATCACGCTGCTGATCGAGCGGATGGCCAGGGAGAACCTGACCTGGGGATACAAGAGGATCCAGGGCGAGTTACTCACACTCGGCCACCGCGTAGGGGCATCGACCGTCCGCCGTGTGCTTGTGCGCCTGCGGATACCTCCGGCGCCGATCCGCTACACCGACACCACCTGGCGGCGGTTGCTGCGCACGCAGGTCTCGACGATGCTGGCCTGCGACTTCTTCCCTGTGGACTGCGCGGTGACGCTGAAACAGGGCCGGCCAGTTCACGGTGTCCTTCGATGCTGTCCTGGCCGACGTGGGCATCGACGTTGTGAAGATCCCTCCTCACTGTCCGAGAGCGAACTGTTTCGCCGAGCGATTTGTACTCACGACCAGAACCGAGCTCACCGATCGGATACTGATCTTCAGCGAGCGGCACTCGCAGACTGTGTTGGCTGAGTACGTCCGGTATGACAACGGTCGCAGGCCTCACCGTTCCCAGCAGCTCCGTCCTCCGTGCCCGGACCATCCCATCGCCGATCTCAATCACAGGCGAGTCGCACGTCGACTGATCCTTGGTGGTTTGATCAACGACTACGAACGTACAGCATGAATCCACAACTCACGGCCCGTGGCCAACTTCTGGACCCGACACGGTGACTCTCTGTTTAGCGATGCCGCAGTACGCCGGGCATGTCATGAGTCGCGCCCGGCGCCGCGTTGGACGAGATCTTCGAGCCGGCGAACCCGCTGTTCCAGTGACGGCTCCCCGGTGCTGCGGCGCTCTTCGATCCAGCGGCGAATCAGCTGGGTCGGCTTGGTGTGCTCGGTGCGGGCCTGCGCGCGCACCCAGTCCAGGAGTGACTTGGGCAACCGCAGCGACAGCGAAATCATCGGATCCGGGTCAACTGGCTCGTCGACCAGCTCAGCTCGCTTGAGCTCTTCGCTGGTGTCGTGGGTGTCGTAGTACTCGGCGAGTCGTTGCAGCTTCGTCTGGTCGGTCATGGCTTACCTTCCCTTCCGCCGGAAGGTGCGGCGCTCGGTGTCGTTCATCTCGCGGGCAGTGGCCACATACCAGCGGCCGTCCAAGGCTTCGGCCAGTACGACCAACAGGGGCCGACCCTCATCGGTGGTGCAGTACAGGAGGGTGGAGTCCTCGCGGCCCGGGGCCTCGTAACGAGGCTTGTTGGTGACGGCCTGCTCGACCTCCTCCGGTGTGACGCCATGCCGGGCGATGTGAGCCTCGGACTCCAACGTCCACCCGTCCACCGGATCTCCCGCACAACCCGCAGCGTACCCCACTGTAGGGCAACGGGGTACGAGCCGTGGTGACACGAGCGCGACTCACCCGGAGACTTCACCCGAACATCGTCCGGCGCGCACGGTGATCGACTCCGGCGGAGGAAACTGGATGACGTTGTGCTGGGGGCGCCGAGGCGAGCCGGATCACGCCACGACATCAAGCAACAGGCGTGTGGTTAGTGTGCACCTCCCCTCGGACGTGAACCCCACAGCCAGCTCGTTGAGTCACCACCGCCCACACATGGCCACCATCTTGTCGGTGGATGCAGCGCACGATGACGGATGAGTCCCGCCACTGACCTCCGAACAGGGAGACCGCATCGCCGCTCTGCTGCGCACCCCCGGTCATCGGGCAGGCGACCTGGCATGACGGACCGCATCAGGCCCGTTGTCGGGGTCCGTGAGTCCATCATCACGGGCGCTGCGCGGACAGCAAGACGCAGCGCCCGGGTCGCAGCCGCCGAGGCATATCGCGAAAGGCTCGTTGATCTCGAAGTGTCACAGGTAGCCCTCCTCCTCGCCAGAGGGGGCCACGGGGGCCAAACCGGGGGCCAACGTATTCAGGCGCCGGCCGACTCAGCGCGACCCACTCAGAGCGTTTGCGCAGGTGAGGAAGAGAGACCCCCCGGTTTGACTTCGCCCAGATCAGGGCATGTCCGCCGGGATTGCTTCGGGACGAAGAGGCCGTGGGTTCGAATCCCGCCACCCCGACACTACTAAAACAGCAGGCCAGAGGCTCTGTGGGGAAGGTCTGGCCTGCTGTTGGTTTCAGGGTGTAGTCGGGAAAGTCAGCGGACCATCCGGCATTCGTTAAACCCCAACCGCACGGTAAACCCCAACCGCACGGTCTGATCGCGTCTTGGCTGGCGGCGGTGGAGTCGGAGATGCCCGCCAACGCCGGCAACCCCACCTCGACGCCGGCCTCGGCGAGTATCTCAACGGCAACGATCTCTACCCCGATGTCCGCCCCTGCCTACAAGCGTTGAAAGACGCCGGGTACTTCGTCTCATCGCCGCATTACCCAGGCCACCGCCGACGACCACCAGCCTGTGCCGGGATGCAGGTGGTTGGGCGGCCCTACTGGAGAACTCCTCCCAGCCGCGCCTAGAGATCATCACGGCATCGTCGCCGCAAGGGCGAATGCAGGGTGTCCCCCGGGTGTTGTACGCTCATTATCACGACACAATACGACAAGCGGTCGACTGTGCTAGGAGGGTGTGATGGGTGGTGTGGTTGAGCCGACCGTGCGCCTGACGACGGTGGCGGGGTCGGACAAGCCGTTGGTGCGGATGTTCCTGAGCTTCGCGAAGCGGGACGCCGCGGTCGTCGGGCGGTTGTGGGAGTTGTTGGCTGAGGCGACCGGGGTGGACCGGTGGTACCAGTTTGAGCTGTGGCGATTCGACGAGGCGATCCTGGTGGGTGAGGACTGGGACGCACAGGTCCGGGAGGCGTTGGCGGTGAGTGAGGTGGGCTTGCTCGCGGTGAGTAACGCCTTCCTGGGCAGCGTTTACATCACCGGTGTTGAGTTGCCCGCGCTGGTCGATGTTCCTGGTAAGCGCGCGATTCCGGTGTCGGTGCGGCGGACGAGCCGGCATGCCGACCTGCAGGGGTTGGAGGGCAAGCAGATCTATGGCTACCAGCGGCCGTTCGGTGCGGTGCGTGGGCTAGCCGGGCAGCAGGTGTGGGTGAACGGTCTGGTCGACCAGCTCCACCGGGTGCTAGCCCGCTACACCGCCCCGGCGCGGTAACCACAGTGGACAGGATCTCGCCGAGCACAGCGCGGGCCCGGTTGCGGCGGGTGCGGTTGAGCCAGCCCGACCATGAGGTGTTGGGTGCGCTGCTGGACGAGCTGGGTGAGCAGGTCGAGGTGGCGGTGGAGCGGGCGCAGCGGGCGCTGTTCGCCGGGCGGACCCCGGCGGCGGCGACCAAGGCGGTGGAGCGCCTGGTCAAGCTGGTCAACACCGCTGCCGCCGAGGGCGGCGTCGACCTGCGATTGGAGGTCCGGGGTGCGAAGAAGTTGGGCGCGAGGGGTCGCCTGCTGGGGTTCTCGGCCGAGCGTGTTGCGCCGGCCGGTGATCCGTTGCGTGAGCACGAGGCGGTCCGGGATGCGCTCATCGAGGATCGGCAGGCGACGCTGCTCGGGCCCCGGAAGATCGTGCTGTGTCACGCTCCGCGGGACGCCGAGTTGGCCGGGCGGTTGTGGGACCTGCTGACGCAGGCTCTGAACTGCGACCAGTCGCCGTTCACGACCTGGCGACCCGATCAGGATGTGTTGCCTGGCGACGACGCTGACCAGCGGTTCCGGGAGGCGGTAGCGGATGGTGAGTTGGCGATCGTCGCGCTCAGCAACGCCTGGCTCGGCCAGCCCGAACTAGCCGAGGTGGTGCGGGGGCAGATCGAGGCCACCAAGTTGTTGGTCGTGCCGGTGGCGTTGCAGGAGCGCAACCCGTATGCCGTTGCGCACGGGTTCGGGACCACGGTCTACCCGCAAAGTCCCCACAGCAAACCGTTCGCCGCGCTGTGCGGCGAACCCGCGCGAGACGAGTGGGTGCACGGGCTGGTGGACCACGTGCACCGGGTGCTGGCCCGCTCCAGCGGGACGGTCCGCGCGAGTCGGGCGGTGAGTTCGCCCGACATGGGCCTGCGGGACCGGCGGGCGCTCAGCGCCGAGGGCGGCGACGACTACTATGGACTACACGGCCGACCGGAGGGCATGCAGCCGGAACCGTGGCCTGATACGCAACCAGGTGCGCGGCGGGTTGATGTCGTGTCCTTCCTGCTGGACTGGGCACGCAACCCTGACGGCACCCCGCTGGCCGCGCTGCTGGGCGAGTACGGGGCGGGCAAGACCATCACCTGCCAGGAGCTGACCGAGCGGCTACGCCGGGAGCGGGTCGGTGACCAGCCGGAACCGCTCTACTTCGACCTGCGTGGGATGGGAAACCTGGACCGGGGAGTGCCTGCGCTGGCCGACATTCTCACTGAATGCATTGACCGTGGCTGGGCGTTTGCCGACGGGCCGCTCCCCTCCGGCGCCGAGGTGATCGCACAGGCCAGGATGAGGCCGACCGTGTTCGTCATCGACGGGCTGGACGAGGTGCTGGTCCGGCTGGACGCCGCGCAGGGCGTGACGTTCACCCATGAGCTGCTCAAGTTGCGCCCGATCCGCACCCGCCAGGGGGTGCGCGCCCCGTTCGCCGGTGAGCACACCAAGGTGCTGCTGTCCTGCCGGACCCACTACTTCCGGTCCCTGCGGGAACAGTCCCGGCACTTCCTGGAGCAGGACCGCGACCTCACCACAGCCGAGGACTACACCGCGCTGGTGCTGTTGCCCTTGACCGAGGAGCAGATCCACGACTACCTCGGCAAGGCGCTACCGGACCGGGACGCCACCCAGGTGATGGACATGCTGCGCGCCGTGCACGATCTGTCCGATCTGGCCACCCGCCCGTACACGCTGGCCAAGGTCGCCGCGCAGATCCCGTTCATCGAAGGGCGCCACGCCCAGCGGCGCCCGGTGCACGCGGCTACCATCTACCGGCAGGTGCTGCGCGACTGGCTGGCGCGTGACCACGGCAAGCACCGCCTGCGACCTGATCACAAGCTCACCCTGATGGCCCGGCTGGCCGCCTGGTCCTGGCAGCGGGGCAGCCGGCGAGTGGACAGCACCGACCTGGACGACTGGCTCAATGAGCAACTGGCCACCGACCCGGTGCTTCGCCGCCGCTATCGGGAGCGCTCCCGCGACCAGCTCGAGGAGGATCTGCGAACCGCGACGTTCGTGATCCGCAGCGACGACAACGGCCCGGACCGGCCGGACTTCCAGTTCGCGCACAGCTCCATCCACGAATACTTCCTGGCCCAGTACCTGTGCGACGCGCTACGCGAGCATCGCCGCCAGGACTGGTGCCTGCCCATGCCCTCGGAAGAGACCCTGGACTTCCTCGGCCAGCTGATCACCGATGACGACGATCCCCCCGCGCTCACCGCCGAACTGGGCCGCTGGCGCGCCCCCTACACCACCCAGGCCAGCGAGCTACAGCTGCGATATGCGCTGCGGGCCCGCGAGCACGGCTGGCCCCACCCCCCGTTGGCCGGCAGCGACCTCACCGGCGCCACCCTGCGCGGCTGGCGATTCACCGGCACCGACACCGACCCGCTCAACCTGAGCGCCGCCACCCTGACCGGCGCGGACCTGCGCGACACCCGCTGGGACCACGTCACCCTCACCCGGGCCACCCTCCATGGCGCCCGCCTCGACCG
>JBOHFR010000041.1:0-51184 GCA_050699715.1 Pseudonocardiaceae bacterium | reverse complement strand
AAGTGACACGACGTGTCACTTTCGGCACCCAAACAGTGATCATGACCGTGGTGCCGCCCTGATGTGGGCCACCACTGCCTGCGGGCGGGACGTTGCTCGCCCGCGCCGTGAGGCAACGCCCGGTTGGTGGGGTCATGGGTGTGCGCACCACCCGAGCTGGTGGTGCGCAGGCGGGGCGATGGGCAGCTGGTGGCTCACCGCCTGCGAGCGCCGTATCGATCGACGTTCATGACCTAACTTCAGGAGGTCTGGGTCACCGCCGACGGCATTGGCGGACTACCGGAGTACGCCCCCTTCGCTCGGATCATCGCCACCTGCTCCGTACCCACGGTGCCGTGGACCTGGGCCGAACAACTCTGCATCGGGGGCAAAATCCTGGTCGATGTCAAAATAGCACCGGAGGCTGGCAACCTCGTCCTGCTGCACCGCCATCCCGACCGGCTGGAAGGTCATTTCACCACCCGGTGGGGCTCCTTCATGACCATGCGCCCCCACAACGACGACGCACCCGCGCCCCCACAACCCCGTAGCGAACACACCCGGCGGCGGACCACGACCATCCCGCCACATCCCTGGTGGGACCATCGCGTCGGCTGGCTGCTCGCCCAATTCCATGGACTACCCGCAGCCGTGCACATCGGGATGCACCTCGATCCAGACACTCGACAACCAACCGCCAGCTTCCTGTCCGCCCCGGACGGGTCCTGGGCCGCGGTCAGCCTTACCAGTACCCAAGGCTGCTACGAGGTTATCGAAGGCGGACCCACACCATTATGGGAGAACGTCGAACGAGCTCACCAGGTATGGCTTGAGCACGAGCAGCCCGAGTGGACCCGCCTCGGTCTCACCGTCACCCCAGACCGTCAACGTCTCTGGATCGACACCCCCGACGGAACATCCTGGTTGTTGCCCACGTGACCAACGAGCGAACAGCGCCGTGGCAGGCCCAGGTCACGTCCTGGGGCGGGTCACCGTCAGGATGAGACGGCTCGCGACCAGAAAGGTATCTCGTCGATCCGTACGACGGCACAGGTGGTGCTCACCCCTGCGCCACTAGCGACCATCAAGACGTGATCGCCGCATGCGAGTTGGCCGGTGGCCACCAGGTGTTCCAGCCCGATGATCTGGTCGTTGACGATCAGGTGCCCCAGTCGGCGGCCGAACTCCAGCAGGCCTTGCTCGGGGTGCAGCCCGATCGGGTCGAGGATCATTGTCAAGTAGCTTTCCTGGCCGGTGAACATGTGGGCGACCCGGGTGATGTCAGCGACGGTGATATCAGCCTCGGCGATCGTGCGCAGGGCAAGCTCGGTGAGTAGCTCTCCGTGCCGGCGGATCACCTCAGCCACGGCTTCTGCTAAGCCACCGCGGGCGGCGAAGCGTTCCCGAAAGTCGATCTGCCGCCCCGTCGAGGGCGGGAACAGCGGCTCATCGCCGCGATAGTGGACCTCGAGCTCGGCGGCGGAACCGGTGGTGATGGCCAGCAGCCGGGCGAAGCCACCGCGAGTAGACAGCACCACCGCGCTGGCGGCGTCGCCGACGATGGCGTTTCGATGGCTGAATGCCCACCGGTTGAAGTTCGGCGTGTTGACGTTGTCCGACCCGGTTAGCAACGCGGCGGTGCGCTGCGGGACGGCCACAAGGTAGCAGGCCGCGAGCTCGAGCGAGCCGACCAGGCCGCTGCACGCCTGCCATACCCGGAAGGACGGGATGTCTCGATCAGTGATGTGGTGGAGGATGTAGTGCTGCGCTGACCAGCCGACCGGGCCTTGCTCGTGGCCGCAAGCGTGGATGTGCACGTCAAGGTCGTCGCTTGGTATTCCAGCGCGTTCCATGGCCTGCCGTGCGGCGTGGATGGCCATGTCGGGCGCGGGCGTGTCGCCGGCGACGGCGGCGCCGGTCCAGCCGTACCGCGCGTAGTCATCGCTGTCATACAAGCCCAACTCGACGGCTCTCTTGGCCTCGACGATCGGCGGGATGTGCGCGCCCAAGCCAGCGATGTGGATATGTGGTGTCTTCATAATTCCTCCTTGACCAGACTCAGACACTCGCTGCCTGGTGCTGAGCTTGGATCTCGCGAATGGTTTGGACGATCGAGGCGATGCTGCCACCTTTGAGGATGGTCACGATGGGGAGTGTGAGTCGCAGCTCCCGCTCGAGGCGATTACGCAGCTCGACTGCCATGAGTGAGTCCAGCCCTGTCTTGTTCAGGGGCCGATTGACGTTGAGCCGCTCGGCGCGACACCCCAGCACCTGCGCTACCTCGGCGATCACCAGCTCCTGCACCCGGTCGGCCGTCGCGGCGCGGGTCGATAGCGTGGGAGAAGAAGAGGCTGCGGCCGGGGTTGACTCTAAAGGCCCGGCCTGCGGTAGTGCCGAGAAGACGGCAGAGGCGTTGGCTGCCTCACTGTCACCTGGGATGCGCGGCGGAGGTATCAGTGACGCTGGCGTGGTGGCGACGAGGCGACTGAGCAGCGGGGTCTTGGCCGCCTCGGGGTAGGCCTGGGCCCAGGAGGCCCAGTTGGCCGGCAGTACGGCGGTCTGCGTGGTGTCCTCGGCCAGGAGCCGGCCAAGGATCGCGAGAGCGTCGTGGGGGCTGAATCGGGACATGCCTTGGGGAAGCAGAGTGCGCCCGTCGTCGCGTTCGCGGCGCGCGACCATGCCGTCGCTGTCCCAGAACCCCCAGTTCACGACGGTTGCCGCGGCCCCTCGGGCCCGCCGCTGATGGGCGAGGGCATCCAGGAATGCGTTGCCGGCGGCGTACCCACCCAGCAGGGGTGAGCTGAGCAGGGACGAGCCGGAGGAGAACAGAACGAACATGTCAAGGTCGCCGGGTAGCAGCCGGTCAAGGTTCCATGCCCCCGTGACCTTGGCACGCAGCACGGCGGACAACTGCTGGGGGGATACGTCGTGCAGCGACGTGTAGTCAATGGTGCCCGCAGCATGCAAGACGCCGCGCAGCTTGGGCTTGCCGCAGGAAACGTGCGCGGCGAGGAGGTTGTGCATGATCGCGGTGTCGGCGACGTCGACGGCCCGGTAGTCTGCATGGACGCCGCGGGCGGTGAGGCCATGCAGCAGCGCCACCGCGGCAGTATCCGGGTGATCTGTGGGCAGGGTGTCCCAGGTGGACGGGTCCGGCAGGCGCCTGCGGCCGGTCAACAGAAGATGGCGGGCTCCGTGCTCGACCAGCCAGGTGGCCAGCTGCCCGCCGATACTCCCGAGGCCGCCGGTGACCAGATAGGTTGCGTCCGAGTGCAGCCTGGGGTGCTCGTCGGGCGTGCTCGGCGTGGGTCGTGGGGTCGGACGCGCAGGTGTCGACGCAAAGGTGAGGACAACCTTGCCGATGTGGCGGGCCTGGCCCATCAGGCGGAACGCGTCGGCAGCCTGATGCGCCGGATATTCGGTGCACGGCAGCGGGCCGAGAACACCCTGGTCGATGAGATGGCAGACCTCGCGCAGCAGTGTGCCGGCCTTGTCCGGCCGGTGCGCGATCATGTGGACGACGTCGATGGCGTGGAAAGACAGGTTGCGGGCGAACGGGGCGAGCGGGATGCGGGAGCCGTCGAGAATGTCGCGCTTGCTCAACTCGAGGTAGCGGCCGTAGGGCGCCACGAGATTCAGATTGGCGTCAATGGCATCGCCAGTGAGTGTGTTGAGGATCACGTCGAAACCCGCACCGTGGGTCGCGCGCTGGAACTCCTCGACGAAGGCCCGTGAGCGGGAGTCAGCGGCGTGCTTTACGCCCAGCTCGGTGAGCAGCTGCCGTTTGGCGGGGCTGCCGGCTGTGCTGTAGACCTGGGCTTTCTTCCATCGTGCGATCTGCAGCGCCGCATGCCCGACGCCACCGGTACCTGTGTGAATCAGCACTCGCTCACCGGCCATCACCCGACCCAGGTCGCACAGGGCGTAGTAAGCGGTGAGAAATGCGGCCGGCACGGTGGCGGCCTCAGTGAAGCTCAGCCGCGTCGGCTTGGGTACGACGAGAGCCGTCTTGGCCAGCACGTGCGTGGCCAGGGCGCCTTCAGCGATCGCGATGACCTCATCGCCAACCGCTAGCTGGGTGACGCCTTCGCCGACGGCGGCGATGATCCCACCACACTCCCAACCGAGCCGGGGTGCTTCAGTGCGGGACTGGCCCGGGTACATCCCGACGGCCATGAGGACGTCGCGGTAGTTGAGTGCGGCGTGGGACACCGTGATCAGAACCTCACCGGCTCCGGGAGCGGGGCAGGTGGTGGGATGCATCGCAAGGTCGTCGAGAATGCCCGGCACCGGTGCGGTAATGCGGGCAGCGGTGCGCGAGCCGATGGCAGGGGTGGGACGGTGCCGGACCAGGCGAGCGACCAGCCGGTTGCCGGCGCGAATGGCGAGTTGGTCTTCGCTCGAGTTGTCGAGGAGCTCGGTGGCTAGGCGGGTGGCGCTGTCCGGGTCACGGTCGATATCGACCAGGACGGGGCGCAGTGCCGGGTGCTCGATCGCGGCGGTGCGGCCCAAGCCCCACAACGGCGCCTGAAACACGCCGGTGACCGAGTCACCAGACATGGCGGCCTGGCTGTCTTGAGTCACCAACCACAAGCGCGGCCCGCCGGGCAGCGGCTGTTCGTCCAGCGCCTGCAGCAGGTGCACGGTGCTGCGGCTGACGAGAATCTCCGCCCGCTCAATCTCTCTAGCAGAGGCGTCGATGGAGCTGGTCGCATCCAGGGCCCAAAGGTGGACAATGCCCCGGAAGGGCCCGCGGTCGGCCAGTTCCTTCAGCACCGTCCGGTAGTCTTCGCCGCAGTCGGGGTCTACGCGGAAGCGGTCAACACCGGAGGCATGGTAACGGGCCGCTGTGGTCACGACGGTCAGATGCTGGCCGCGGTCGCGCAGAGCGGAGATCACGCGCCGTCCGGTGACGCCGCTGTCGGTGAGCACGAGCCAACAACCGGGCGCGTCTGCGGCTCGGCGGAGGTGGTCGGCTTCGGGTGCCGTGGTGAACTGCACGTCATACAGCCAGCCGGAATAGGGGTCGGGCGATGCCGGCAGCGTGATCGAAGCCGCAGCTGTGGTTGCCGTCGGCGTGGGTTTGGGTAACGGCTTGGGTGCCTGCCCGAGTAGGTACTGCAGGCGGATGCCGCGCAGCTCGGCCACCGGCTGTGCGTCGGTGTTGACGATGCGGATATCACCAGCGAAGGAGTCGTCCCGATCGATGGGAACGAGCTGGGCATGGCTGTAGAGCTGATCGGCCGGCCGCCGGTACAGGCGCACCTCGTCGATGCTGCCCAGCACGAAGACGTGATCTTGACCGGCGGAGACCTCGGGACGTGCGGCGACCAGGGCGTGCCCGCAGGCGTCCAGCAAGGCGGGGTGGAAGTGGTGAGCGGCCAGGTCATCGCGCACCGCCCGGGGGCACTGTAAGCGGGCGAGCACCTCGCCGTCAGTTCGCCACAGCTCGGCGATGCCCTGGAAACTGCCCTGCCACTGATTACCGCGCTCGGCGTGCCAGGGATAGAACTCGGCGCCAGTCTGATATTGCGGGCAGCGAGCGCGGACAGATTCGAAGGATTCACCTCGTCGGTTCTCGGGGCAGTCGATAGCGCGCACGATCGCCTCGCTGTGTACGACCCAGAGCTCCGCGCTGCTGCGACGGCTGTGCACCTGGCAATGCAGCCGACCGTCAGTGGTAGGGCGAGCCGTGACCCGCAGCAGCGGCGGTGCCTCGTCTACGAACAGGGCTTGGTGGAAGCGCACGCCGGACAGCGCAAGCGGAATGTCGCCCAGAACGGTACGTGCTGCGGCGGCCAGCAGTTCGACATGGGCGGTGCCCGGCAGGATCACCGTATCCTGGATGCGGTGATCGCGGAGATAAGGGTTGCGAGTGAGCTCCAGCGGACCCTCCCACGCACGAGTTCGGTCCTGCGCGCTGACCTCGGTACCCAGCAGCGGATGGGTGGCGGGTGGACCGATCCTCTCGCCCCACGGCGAGGCGACCGCCGCAGGCGTGGCGGAAGGGGCTATGCTGGCACTCGAAAGCCAGTGTGGGGTGTGCTGCCAGGGATAATGCGGCAGCGGCACGCTGTGTCCACCCGTCGTGAGAGCTGCCAGGTTCACCGGTACCGCGGCAACATGAAGGGCACCGGCAGACGCCAGTAAAGCGGTGCGCTCGTCCTCGTCCCGGCGTAGTGACCCAACCGCAAGCGCGTCGTAGCCGCAGGCTGCACCCGTCTCGCTGATGCCGTTGACCAGCAGCGGGTGTGGGCTGACCTCGATGAACACGGTCTCGCCCACGTCGAATTGACCGCGCACGGCACCGACGAAGTTCACCGGTTCGCGGATGTTGCGCGCCCAGTACTTGGCGTCCAGACTCGAGCCGTCGATCACCTCGTTGAGGAGAGTGGAGTGCAGCGGGATGCTGCCGGGCCGCGGTGAGAGGTCCGTGAGCACATCGAGCAGGTCATCACATAGCGCGTCCATCTGTGGACAGTGGGATGCGAAATCGACATTGACCAGGCGGGTGACCACATCGCGGGCTTCGAGGGCGGCGAGGACCTGCGCGAGGGTCTCCGGGTCTCCGGACAACAGCGTCGAGGTGGGGCTGTTAGCGGCGGCCACCGCAACGGTGTCCCGATGGTGGGCGAGTGCGGCGGCCGCCTCATCAGCGGGCAGTGCCACCCAGGCCATGGCGCCTCGGCCAGACAGGCGCTTGGCCAGGCGGCTGCGGCGGCAGATGACTGCTGCGGCATCAGCCAGGCTGAGCGCACCGGAGACATAGGCGGCGGCAGACTCCCCCATGCTGTGTCCGAGGACCACGTCGGGCTCCACGCCCCACGAGCGCCACAGTGCGGCGAGTGCGATTTCCATCGCCCACAACGTCGGCTGGATGACGTCAAGCTCCGTCAAGCGCTCTCCGTTGTCGGTGCGCAGCAGATCGATTACCGACCAGCCGGTTTCGGCGCGAATTGCCTCTTCGCAGCCCTCCATCGCGGCACCAAAGATTGGTTCTCGCCTGAGCAGCCACCGCCCCATGCCGACCCACTGCGAGCCTTGGCCGGGAAAGACGAACGCGACGCGCGGCTTGGCACGGGTGTCGGTGAACTCGCTGAAGGACAACCCCGGCTCGTCCTGCCCGTCGGCGAAAGCGCGTAGCACCTCGGCGGCCTGCTGGTGGGAGGTGACCGGCAGCGCGAGGCGCGCGTCATGATGGCTGCGGCGCACGGCAGCGCTGTAACAGATGTCGCGCAGCTCCTGGGAACGTCCCGCTCCCGTGAGGTGATCGGCAGTCCGGACTGCGAGCGCTACCAGGGCCTCGGGGGTTGCCGCGGTCAGGACAAGCAGCTCCGCCCGGTCATCGATGGTCGCCGGGCAGGGCGCAACAAGCGCCGAGGTGGCTTCGAGGACCACGTGGGCGTTGGTACCGGAGAACCCGAAGCTGCTCACACCGGCCAGAGCTGGCCGGCCGCGGTCGGGCAGTGGGGTGAGCTCAGTGGTGATGCGCAGCGGCAGCCTCTCCCACGGCACCGCCGGGTTGGGAGTACCCAGGTGCAAGCTAGCAGGTATCGTGCCGTGTTCCAGGCACAACACGGCCTTGATCAACCCTGCGATACCCGCCGCAGCCTCAGCATGCCCGATGTTGGTCTTGATCGAACCAACGAGGCACGGCTGATCAGCAGGACGGCCGAGCCCGAGCACCTCGGCTAGGGCTTGCAACTCGACCGGGTCGCCGACAACAGTCCCGGTGCCATGCGCCTCGATATAATCCACGTCGGCGGGATTGACACCTGCATTGCGATAGGCACGCAACAGCACCTCCCGCTGTCCGTCAACACCGGGAGTCACTAAATAGCCGCTGCTTTGGCCGTCGTTACCGACCGCGGAGCCTCGCAACACAGCGCGGATGCGATCACCGTCGGCCAGCGCGCGGTTCATCGGCTTGAGGACCACCGCTCCGATGCCGTCACTGCGCACGAACCCGTCACCGGAGGCGTCGCCGAACTTGCAGCAGCCGTCCTTGGCAAGCATGCCGGCACTGGAGAACACGACGCCGTCCTCCGGCAACAACACAATGTTGACCCCAGCGGCGATGGCCAACCCGCACTCGCCAAGCCGTAGCGCTTGCACGGCGTTGTGCACCGCGACTAAGGCCGAGGAGCAGGCGGTGTCCACGGTGGCACTGGGCCCGCGCAGGTCGAACGCGTAGGACACCCGTCCTGAGGTGATCGCCCGACAGGAGGCACCCGTCATGGCATACATATCCAGCTGCTCAGGAGCGCGGTACTGCAGCTGCCAGTAGTCACCACCGTGCTGCCCGACGAACACCCCGGTGTCACTGCCCGCGAGCTGCTCTAGCGTGTGACCAGCGTCCTCAAGCGCTTCGTAGGCGACCTCCAGGAGCAGCCGCTGCTGCGGGTCCATCTTGTCGGCCTCGCGCGTGGAGATCCCGAAGAACTCGGCATCGAACCCGGAGATGTCGTCGAGCAGTCCACCCCACCGGCTCACGGTGCGGCCCGGCGTACCCGGGATCGGGTCGTACACCGCGTCGATATCGTAGCGTTCGCGAGGAATGTCACGGATCGCATCGATTCCCTCGCGCAACAGCGTCCACAAAGCGTCCAGGTTAGCCGCGCCGGCGAAGCGCCCCGCCATACCGATGATTGCGATCGACTCAGCCGACGCGGTATTAGCCTGTGCGCAAAGCCGATGGTCGACAGGCATGATTATTTCATCCCCCAACTAGATTTAGATTATAGATTAGAGTTCGCGCTAGATTTAGATTATAGATTAGAGTTCGCGCCAGACCCAGGCAGCTGATGTCATGCCAGCGCAGTCCCGACACCTGGCGTGACGATTCAGCGACGACTGTTTGAGGCACATTAGGGGTGAGCGCGCAGAAACAAGAGGAAACGATGGTCGCGACGCCGCATTCGGGCAGCACGAGCTAGTGACGATCGACGAATCATAAAATTTATAGCGGAGCCCTATAGACCTGTCGACTCAGTCTGAA
Source organism: Pseudonocardiaceae bacterium (assembly GCA_050699715.1). GTDB lineage: Bacteria > Actinomycetota > Actinomycetes > Mycobacteriales > Pseudonocardiaceae. The sequence goes on along the minus strand of JBOHFR010000041.1, from coordinate 42,207 downwards.
TGGCTTTGAGAACCCACAGTTGGCGCACCCCCCATGCTTCAACATAACGTTGACATTATCAGGTTACAGGGCGTCAAGGAATCGAAGGTGATGGTCATCACATCTACAGTAGTTGACATTTTGCCGAATCAATTGGCGGACTACCGGAGTACGCCCCATTCGTTCGGATCATCGCCACCTGCTCCGTGCCCACGGTGCCGTGGACCTGGGCCGGACAACTCTGCGTCGGGATGCATCTCGATCCAGACACTCGACAACCAACCGCACGTCCTGGCCGTTGCCCACGTGACCAACGAGCGACCAGCGCCGTGGCAGGCCCAGGTGCTCACTCAGCCCAGGTAGTCGGCCAGGTCTGCCAGCAGCGCGGCCTTGGGTTTGGCGCCGACGATCTGCTTCACTGGCTCGCCGCCGGAGAACAGGATCATGGTCGGGATCGACATGATCTTGTAGTCCCCTGCGGTTTTGGGGTTCATGTCGACGTCCATCTTCGCGATGGTGATCTTTTCGGCGTGCGCCGAGGCGATTTCCTCGAGTACCGGCGCCACCTGCTTACACGGGCCGCACCAGGTCGCCCAGAAGTCCACCAGTACCGGCTTGTCGCTGCCGAGTACCTCGGCAGCGAACGACTCGTCGGTCACGGTCACGGTTGACTTGTCTGCCATCTCATCTCCTGTGTGCGGGATCTGGTGGGATCGGGGGGATCACGGCGTCGGGCCGTAGCCGCCGCCGACGAACTCGTGGGCTAGCTGAGCGCGCGGATCCTCGGCGTGCTCAGCTAACCAGCGCTCGGCGTCGATCGCGGCCGAGCAACCGGTGCCGGCGGCGGTGACGGCTTGCCGATAAGTACGGTCCACCAGGTCGCCTGCGGCGAAGACGCCGTCCACGCTGGTGGCGGTGGTGGGTGTGCTCACCTGGACGTAGCCATCCGGATCGGTGTCCACCTGATCGCGGACCAGGTCGCTGCGTGGGTCGTGCCCGACCGCCACGAACATCCCGGTGACGTCCAGGGTTGAACCGTCAGAAAGGCCCACGCCGGTGACACCGCCGTTGCCGAGCACCGCCTCGACGGTCACCCCGGTGCGCCAGCGGATCTTCTCGTTGTTCCGGGCGCGCTCGATCATGATCTTCGAGGCTCGGAACTCGGCGCGCCGATGCACCACGGTGACCGACCGGGCGAACCGGGTCAGGAAGGTGGCCTCCTCCATCGCGGAGTCCCCGCCGCCGACGACGGCGATGTCCTGGTCGCGGAAGAAGAAACCGTCGCAGGTGGCACACGAGCTGACGCCGCGGCCGAGCAGCTCCTGCTCTCCGGGGACATTGAGGTAGCGGGGCTGCGCGCCCATCGCGAGGATCACCGACCGGGCCAGGTGGGGGATGTCCTCGACGATGACCCGCTTGAGGTCACCGGCTAGCTCGACTGAGGTGACGTCTCTGGGCGCCAGCTCGGCACCGAAGCGCTCGGCTTGGGTGCGGAACTGCTCCATCAGGTCCGGACCCATGATCCCGCCGCGGAACCCCGGGTAGTTCTCCACCTCGGTGGTGGTCATCAAGGCGCCGCCGTACTGGCTTCCCTCGAAGACGAGCGGTTCCAGCTGGGCCCGCGCGGTGTAGATCGCGGCGGTGTACCCAGCCGGCCCCGAGCCGATGATGATGACGTCCCGGATCCGTTCACTCACATTCGTCACAACACGATCCTAGGGACCGATGTTCCCGCAGCCCGGCCTGCCCGCTCCGAGCAGCTCCTCAAGGTCACCGAGGAACGCTCCCGAGTGCTCGACGCTGGAGTCGAGGCCGAGCGCGATGAGATGTGTTGACCGAAACGGGGCGCTGACTGAAGTTGTCATCGATCCGGCCGATGCCACGACTAGACTCCGCTCGGTGACTACCGACATCACCCGGGCGGGCGAGCACTGCGATCGGGACGCCGACGCGCTGCGCGACGCCATGGTCGACGCGGTCATCGTGAAACGCGAATGGGTGGGGGACGTGCCGCGCGAGGTCGAAACCGCGCTGCGGACCGTGCCCCGGCACCTGTTCGCACCGGGCGTGCCGCTCGATAAGGCGTACGCCGATGGCTCCATCGTCACCAAGCGCAACGAGCGCGGCGACCCCATCAGCTCGGTCACTGCGCCGCGGATACAGGCCATGATGCTGGGTCAGCTCCAGGCGGCGCCCGGACAGCGGGTTCTGGAGATCGGGTCCGGTGGCTACAACGCCGCGCTGCTTCAAGAGCTGGTGGGGCCGGACGGCGCGGTGACCACGATCGACATCGACCAGGAGGTGGTGGACCGCGCTCGGGCGCGCCTGGCGGCGGCGGGCTATCACGATGTGCGCGTCCTGTGCGGGGATGGAGAGTTCGGCGCGGCGGAGTACGGCCCGTTCGATCGGATCATCGTCACCGTCGGTACCTGGGACATCGCCCCGGCGTGGGTGGAGCAACTCGCCGAGGGTGGGCGGCTGGTGGTTCCGCTGCGGACCAAGGGGCTGGGCCGTTCCTGGATGCTGGAACACGCCGACGGGTACCTGACCGGCCGTAACCCCATGAGCTGCGGGTTCGTGCCGATGCAGGGCGCCGGCAAACACCGGGGCCCGTCGACTGTCCCCCTGCACGGCTATGAGGTTCGCCTGTGTCCGAACGTGGGGCAGCAGGTTGAGACCGCGGCGCTGAGCGAGGTGTTGTCGACACCGAGGGCGCAGGCTTGGTCGGGCGTCACGATCCGCAGAGGGTCGAATTTCAGCGACTTGGACCTGTGGCTGGCCAGGCTGCCGGAGTTCTGCCTCCTCTCGGCAAACCAGGACGCTGTCGATCGCGGGCTGGTCTCCCCGACCTGGTACATGGCCACTCCGGCGTTGGTCGAGGGAGGCAGTCTTGCCTACCGCGCCAAGCTAGGGCGGGTGGACGGCGACGAGACCGCGAGAGAGCTCGGTGCCTACGCCCACGGCCCGGACGCGACCGAGGTTGCGGACCGGTTCGTCGACCAGATTCGGATCTGGGACCGGGACCACCGGCGCGGCCCGGGGCCGCGCCTGACTGTGTACCCGGCACACACCCCCAACGCGGAGCTGGCGACTGGACTCGTGATCGACCAACGACATGCCCGGATGGTGGTCTCCTGGCCGGACCACTCCGAATAGCACCAACCCCGCAGAGAAAGGAATCCGCGATGGATGCCACGACGCCGTCCACCTCTGACGACGAGTTCGACCTCGACGTGAGATTTGAAGAGTTGGGCCTGGAAGTCGCCAGGGGCGATTCGGATGACTGCACGAAGGAGTGCACCGACGATGGGTGTGAGAACACCACAGACTGCGACTAATTCACCGTGCGTGACGCTCTGGCGGGTTCGAACCAGCCTGGGCGAGATTGGGGAAGGTGACGATGGCCGCTCAGTTCCGATGTGTCGATGCGGCCGTCATTCGCGTGGCCATGTTCGGGAGCAACCTGGAACCCCCGCCGTGGCCGGACCTGACCGGCGACACCCCGGAGCACATGCGCGAGTGGAGGAACTGGTTGGCGCTGGTGTGGGGGCAGGACGCGCTTGTTGAGGCGATCGAGGTCGCCAGTCCGGTGTTGGCTCGCCGCGTCGGCGATGTGTGCGGTGGGCGGGTTCAGCAGCCGCGTCGGGTGCGGCGGGTGGTGGAGTCGGTGATCCGGTACCTGCTGCGGATGACGAGCCGGGCCACGCCGTTCGGCTTCTTCGCCGGGGTGGCTCCGCTGTGCATCGATTCGACCACGAGCGTCCGGTGGGGTGAGCGGCATCGTCCCGTCACGCGTCCTGATGCCGCCTGGCTCGCGGAGGTGATTACACAGCTCGAGGCGCAATCCGACGTGCTGAGACACCTGTCTGTCGTGGCGAACAACCTGGGGTTCGTGCGGGGAGACCGGCTGGTGGTTCCGTGCCAACAGCGTCCCGGTGTCGCTGGCCAGGCCCGGCCCGCCGATGTGTCGGTACGGCACACCAAGGCGGTTCAGGCCGTGATCCACGCCGCGCGCTCGCCCATCACCATCGGTGAGCTGGTCGGCAAGCTGGCCGCTGAGCTGCCCGGAAAGCCACTGGTGACGATCGAGGCCATGCTGACCGAGCTGGTGGCGCGCCGTGTCCTCATCACCAGCCTGCATCCGCCGATGGATGTCACCGACCCACTGGGCCACGTCATCGACCAGTGACGAGGGGTTCCAACTGGGCCTGCGCGGTGTAGATCGCGGCGGTGTACCCAGCCGGACCTGAGCCGATGATGATGACGTCCCGGACCTGTTCGCTCACGTTGGCCACAACAGAATCCTACGGACCGATGTTCCCGGTTCCCGCAGTACCGGCGACTGGCGGCCAGCTCGATGGAGTCGAGCTGCACGAGGCATCGGCCGCGAACGATACCCATCTCGGGGCTTCCCGCGCGTGCGTTGCCCCGCCTACGGTCGATGTCACCGGGCCTCGTATGTGCTCGAGAGGGAGAGCTTGCAGGTGAAAACGACCCGGGTGGAGCAACAGAGTCGGACCGACATGACACTTCACGCCTTCTACTGCACCGAGCGCGCGGGCGCGGCCCGCCTGTCGGACGGTGGAGGTCCTTTCGGGTTCGACGTCACTCTCGCCTTGATCATTGATGATCTGGTGGCCGAGTACTCGTGCGATGCGATAGCTGAGACTGGCTGTTTCGTCGGCGACACGACGACCTATCTGGCCCGCCGCTATCCCCGTCTGCCGATCTACTCCTGCGACAACGACGCCTGGTGTGCGAGCTTCACGCAGCACCGCCTCGCGCACCATAGGAACGTCACTGTCGAGTGCGCCGATTCCCCATCGTTGGTGACAGCCGTCGTTGCCCGCCACGAACTCCCGCTGTTCTACCTTGACGCGCACTGGGGTGATCAATGGCCGCTCGCCCGTGAGCTGGCAGCCATCACCGCGGGGGTCGCTGTAATCCACGACTTTGACATCGGGCATCCAAGGTTTGCGTTCGACATCTACGACGGGGTTGCGTGCGGTCCATCCATGCTGGCGGCCATGCCGAGTCCTCCCCCGTTCTATTTCATCCCCGATCCGCAGGCCGATCACCCATTGCCCTGCTTGCAGACCGGGCGTCGCGCCGGTGCGGGGATCGTGGCGATCGGTGTGGACACTGGGCCGTTGACAGAGCATCCGCGCCTCATTACTTGTGACGTTACGGCTAGGACAGTGGCCCGGTGAGCGCTGCCCTCGCTGGCCCACTCACCGAGCTTGGCGGAATGCCGTTTGTCGATGACGCCTTTGCGGCGAGGCGGCTGCTGGCGGCCGCGGCGGCTGTACGCCACGTCAATGCGGAGCGACGAGGCATGGCCGATGGGATCACGGACGCTGAGGCCGAAGCATGGCTCGCTCCCGCCCGCGTGTTCATGCTGAGGCATGACTCGCCGTCCATGCCGGCGGCAGCCCTCGTGGGAGGGCGTCGACAGAGGATCGCTGATGCCTTGGCCGGACTGACGTCTGCCATCCCCCCATGGACACCGCTGTTGCGTCTGCCGGTGCGGTTCGCGCTGCTGTACCCGTCGAACGGAGCAATCTCGGCGTCCTCGCGCTCGTGGCCGCAGCACGTACTGCTGTCTGACGAGGCGTTTTCCTCTGACACGGAACTTCGTGAGCAGTTGGTGCACGAGTTGTGCCACCAGTGGTTGTACCTGATCGAGGAGGTGTGGACTCTGGAGATCGTCGGCGCCCGATCTGCGGTCTTGCCATCCGGCACCACGGGCAGGACGCCGTCCGAGGTGCTGGGCGCCGCCCATGTCGCCGCCGCGCTGATCCGCCTGTATTCGACGGTCGCGAACGAGCTGCCTGGTCGTCTCGACCACCTGGCCCGCTACGGCTCGGGATGCGTCGAGTTGCTCGGCAGGCTGAAGGGCGATCTCACTGATGTCGGACTTGAACTCGCCCAGCACCTGAAGGAGATATTGTGACCACGACGGCCAGGACGACGCCTCGAACCGCCCTGATGGTCTGGCGGACACCTGTTTATCAAGCCGACCTCGATGGTGCATCAGAGATTAACATCTCGCTGCGGGAGATGATCCTAGACGCCGAGAAAACCGATGCAGAGGCGGCCAATTTCGGTGGAATCGACGCTATCAAGTCAAGCCAGGGCATACTGCACTGGCAGCACCCGGCGATCGACTGGCTTAAGAGTCGGATCATGGACGCCGTGACGGCGTTGACCTCCGATGTCCTCGGCGACGCAGCCTCAGAGGTCACTCAGGGTGTCCTCGCAGAAGGATGGGCTGTGGTGTACCGCGGTGGCGGCAGCCTTCGTCCACACACCCATCATGATTCGGCCTGGTCGGGGGTGTACTACGTATCGTCCGGTGCTTCCGACGGCGGCGGCGACGCCGGGTATCTACAGCTGCTGGACCCCCGGCCCGCCGCGATCGCCCGACAGGCGTCTCAAGGCGTGGTCCGCATTCAGCCGGTGCCGGGACGGATGGTGGCTTTCCCAGGCTGGCTGCCCCACTCCGTGCAAGCAACCCTGTCCGGCGGCGGCCTGCGAATCTGCATCGCGTGGAACGCCGCCTACGACAAGGCATGGAGCGCAATGTCATGACCAGCGCCCAAGGTACGGTGACCCGGCATTGGGGGACCGGCCTGGTGATCAGCGAAGTGGACTTGACGGGCATCCTCCAGGACAGCATTGCCAGCGACCTCAGTCCGGCCGACATGCCCTTCGCCCAGATACCGCCCAGTTCCGTGGTCGCCGACGAAGCTGCATTGCGTGCTGAGTTCCTAGCATCCATGAATGCTCTGGCCGACAGTCACGGCTCCCCTCCGGTCACGGATGTGGAGCTGGACGTTCAGGTCTGGCGTGGCGGCTATGACCTGCCGGCGACCTCCTACGCGGCTGACTTCGTTGGTTGGTGTTTCCTGGCGACCAGTTCGACACCGCAGCACTCGGAATCCGGTGCTATCGCCATCGCAGACCCACGCGCGGGCAGCGCGTTGACAGCCATGCCGGGCCTGCCTTGGGGACGTCAGGTGATGATCAGCCCCACTCCGGGCGCGCACGCCGCCGTTCCTGGGTGGTTGACGTGCTCGGTCGTGCCCTTGGAGCAAGGCCAGCACGCGATCGTCGCAATCGCGGCATCGGTCCGGTAACCAGCCAAGCATGATCCAAATTGGAAGGGAGTCTCCGATGGCACAACCCAACGAGAGGGCGGCGACGAGTCTTAGGCTCGAAGGACCAGGTCTCGGTCTTGGCCTCGATCCCGGGGAGGTCGAGGCGTATCTCGACATGGCCCGCAAGGGCTTGATCGTCCCTGAGACGCCCTGCGACAAGGGGATGCAAGACAACTTCGCGCTGCGCGCAGAGACCACTGTCACACTGCACCCCAGTTCATCTTGACCTAGCTCGGGAGCCGAGGAGGGTCTGTGGCGCGGCACGCACCAGCAGCCCTCGACCACCCGCCAACGCGTGGTCGAGGGCTGCTCACATCGTGAAGGGTCGCGCCTGGCCAGACGGCAGCAGCCACCGGCTAAAGTGACCGCCCTGCCCGGACGACGAGCAAGGCGAGGAGCTCCAGTTGGCTGACTGTTTCGTCCACCTGCATGTGCATACCGAGTACTCGATGCTCGACGGCGCGGCGAAGGTCGCGCCGTTGTTCGCCGAGGCCCAACGGCTGGGCATGTCCGCCGTGGGGATGACAGACCACGGCAATATGTACGGGGCGGATGAGTTCTACCGGACTGCGAAGAAGACTGGCCTCAAACCGATCATCGGCATCGAGGCATATGTCGCGCCGATGAGCCGGTTCCATAAGAAACCGGTTTTCTGGGGTCAGTCCAACCAGCGTGGCGCGGACGACGAAGGTATCGGTGGCGACGTCTCCGGCGGCGGTGCCTACACCCACATGACCATGCTTGCTGAGAACGCGACCGGCCTGCGCAACCTGTTCAAGCTTTCCTCTCTCGCCAGCTTCGAAGGCTACTATCGCAAACCGCGCATGGACCGCGAACTGATCGCAGAGAACCACGAAGGCATTATCGCCACCACCGGTTGCCCCTCCGGGGAAGTACAGACCCGACTGCGGCTCGGCCAGCGAGATGAGGCGCTGCAGGCAGCTGCGGACTACCGCGACATCTTCGGCGCGGAGAACTTCTTCCTGGAGCTGATGGACCACGGCCTACCAATCGAGCGCTCAGTCCGCGACGGCCTGCTGGAGGTCGGCCGCAAACTTGATCTGAAGCCCCTAGCAACCAACGACTCGCACTATGTGACCAAGGACCAAGCCTCCACGCATGAGGCGCTGCTGTGCGTGCAGTCCGGCAAGACGATGTCGGACCCGACCCGGTTCAAGTTCGACGGGGACGGTTACTACCTGAAATCCGCCGTCGAGATGCGAGAGTACTGGGACGCTGAGGTGCCAGGCGCGGCGGACACTACGCTGCTGATCGCCAAACGAGTCGAGTCCTACGAAGAGGTATACGCCGAAGTTGACAGGATGCCCCGGTTCCCGTTGCCGCCGGGCAAGACCGAGAATGATCTCCTGCGCGAGGAAGTGATCCAATATACCCCCTCCCGATTCCCGAACGGGCTCACCCCGGAGTATCGGGAGCGTATTGAGATCGAGCTCGGTGTGATCGCCAAGATGGGCTTCCCCGGATACTTCCTCGTTATCGGCGATCTGGTGCGATGGGCAAAGAACCAGGGCATCGCCGTGGGCCCGGGTCGAGGATCAGCGACAGGGTCACTGGTCGCCTACATCCTGCGCATCACCGACCTCGACCCGATCGAGCACAGCTTGATTTTTGAGCGGTTCCTCAACCCCGAGAGGATCAGTCCTCCGGACATCGACCTGGACTTTGACGAGCGCAGGCGGTCCGAGGTGATGCAGTACACCATCCACAAATGGGGCGCGGAGAACGTCGCACAGGTGATCACATTCGGTACCATCAAGACGAAAGCCGCGCTGAAAGACTCCGCGCGGGTGCTGCATGGTCAACCAGGGTTCAGCATTGCCGACCGGATCTCCAAGGCACTACCGCCGCCCATCATGGCCAAGGATATCCCGCTGTCCGGCATTGTGGACCCCCAACATGAGCGCTACGCCGAGGCAGCCGAAGTACGCGGGCTGATCGAGTCCGATCAGGAAGTTGCAAAGATCTTCGAGACGGCCCGGGGTCTGGAGGGCCTGATCCGCAACGCAGGTGTGCACGCCTGCGCGGTGATCATGTCTTCGCAGCCGTTGCTGGAGGTAGTCCCGCTGTGGAAGCGCGACGATGGTTCAGTCATCACCGGCTGGGACTATCCGTCCTGCGAATCCATTGGCCTCCTCAAGATGGACTTCCTCGGCCTGCGCAACCTCACGGTCATCAGCGATGCTATTGAGGCCGTCCGCGCGAACCATGGCGTGGACCTCGACCCGGCGACGCTGCCGTTGGACGACAAGCCAACCTACAAGCTGCTGTCGCGAGGCGACACGCTCGGGGTTTTCCAGCTCGATGGGGCCGCCATGCGCAGCCTCCTCACGTTGATGGCACCGACGACGTTCGGAGACATCGCTGCGGTCCTGGCGCTTTATCGCCCAGGGCCGATGGCCGCGAACACCCACATCAACTACGCTGATCGCAAAAACGGTCGGCAGAAGGTCACGCCGGTCCATCCTGAGCTCAAAGATGCCCTGGAACCGATTCTCGGCGAGTCCTACCATTTGGTCGTTTATCAAGAACAGGTCATGGCCATCGCGCAGCAGCTCGCCGGCTACAGCCTCGGCAGAGCCGACCTGTTGCGCCGCGCCATGGGTAAGAAGAAGAAAGAAATCCTCGACGCTAGCTGGGCTGAGTTCTCCGCTGGCATGACTGCGAAGGGTTTCTCCGCCGAGGCCACCCAAGCGATCTGGGACGTCCTGCTGCCGTTCGCCGGGTATGGGTTCAACAAGTCCCACACCGCTGGATACGGCCTGGTCTCCTACTGGACCGCGTACCTGAAGGCCAACTACCCGGCTGAGTACATGGCCGCGCTGCTAACCTCGGTGGCCGACAACAAAGACAAGTCTGCGGTGTACTTGTCCGAGTGTCGGCGAATGGGGATCAAGGTGTTGCCGCCGGACGTCAACGAGTCCGCGCTACGGTTCGCCGCCGTCGGCAGCGACATCCGTTTCGGGCTCGGCGCGATCCGCAATGTGGGTGCGAACGTCGTGGAATCCATTATCTCCACTCGTCAGAAGAAAGGCTCCTACGCCTCGTTCGCCGATTTCTTGGATAAAGCCGAAGTGGTCTGCTGCAACAAGCGCGTCATCGAGTCGCTTATCAAGGCCGGCGCGTTCGATTCGTTCGGGCACACCCGGCTCTCGTTGCTGCGAATCCATGAGGAGGCCGTGGACGTTGTGATCGGTTTTAAACGACAGGAGGCGATGGGCCAGTTTGATTTGTTCGGTAGCTATGACGGCAGTGGGGAGAAAGCGGAGGGCACGTCGCTGTTAGCGCATCTGGTGTTTGAGTCCGAGGAGTGGCCACGTAAGCAGGTGCTCGCATTTGAGCGCGAGATGCTGGGTCTGTACGTCTCCGCGCACCCATTGGACGGTGCGGAGAGGATCCTGCGCAAGCACGCACCCAAGCCCATCGCCACTCTGCTAGACGACGCACCGAAAGAAGGGGAGATCGTCCTGGCCGGCATGATCTCTGCGGTCGACCGGCGGGTGAACAAGCAGGGCGAACCGTGGGCCATCGTCACATTGGAAGATCTCGACGCCTCGATGGAGGTGCTGTTCTTCGCCAAGACCTACTCCGTGTTCCACGAAGGCCTCGTTCCCGACAGTGCGGTGGCTGTCAAGGGTCGGATCAACTGGCGAGACGACAAAATGTCAGTCTTTGGATCAGGAGCGGTCCTTTTGGACATGAGCGATGCTGAGCACAACCCCGCCGAGGGTGAGCCGCCCTTCGTGCTGCGTGCCGAGGCGGCCAATGTGGACCGGGATACGGTGGCCGAGCTGCGCTCCACGTTGGCGGCGCACAAGGGCGATACCCCGGTCCACCTCGTGCTGCGCGGCTCCAAGGAGATCACTTGCGTGCTTCCCGACTATCCGGTCAAAGTATCAGCCGAGCTATCCGGTGAGCTCAAGGGCATTCGGGGTATCACGATTGCGACATGAGATGGCGATGGAGAACCCAGGCTGGCCATGCAGCACGCGAGCCGCGTCCTTGAGCGCGGCCTTGGTCTTGATCGTACCGAACGTGATGACCTGCGCGACGTTCTCCGCACCCCACTTGTCCACCGTGTACTGCAGGACCTCGCCTCGGCGACGGTCGTCGAAGTCGAGGTCGATGTCTGGCGGGCTGATCCGCTCGGGGTTGAGGAACCGTTCGAAGATCAGCGAGTGCTCGATGGGATCCAGGTCGGTGATGTGCAGGATGTAGGACACCAGTGAACCGGTGGCTGAGCCACGGCCGGGACCGACTGCGATCTTCTGTGATCTGGCCCAGCGCACGAGGTCACCGACCACCAGAAAGTAGCCGGGAAATCCCATCTGGGAAATCACGCCGAGCTCGGTCTCGATGCGCTCGCGATACTCCGGGGTAAGCCCGCCCGGGAAGCGCGACGGAGTGTATTTCTCGACGTCGCGGCGCAGGAGCAGGTCTTCAGTTTCCCCTTCCTGCAAGGGGAAACGGGGCATCCGGTTAACCTCAGCGTAGACCTCGTCGTAAGACTCGATCCGCTCGGCGATCACCAGGGTGTTGTCCGCCGCGCCGGGGACCTCGGCGTCCCAGTAGGTGCGCATCTCGGTGGCGGACTTGAGGTAGTAGCCATCACCGTCGAACTTGAACCGGTTGGGGTCGTCCAACGTCTTGCCCGCCTGCACACACAGCAGCGCCGCGTGCGCCTGCGCTTGGTCCTGGGTGACGTAGTGGCTGTCATTGGTGGCCAGCGGCTTGAGCTCGAGCGCCCGGCCGATCTCCAGCAGGCCTTCGCGCACCGAGCGCTCGATGGGCAGCCCGTGGTCCATCAACTCCAGGAAGAAGTTCTCCGCGCCGAAGATGTCCCGGTAGTCCGCAGCCGCCTTCAGGGCTTCGGCGCGCTGACCGAGACGCAGCCGGGTCTGGACCTCACCCGAGGGGCACCCCGTGGTGGCGATGATCCCCTGGGCGTGCTCGGAGATCAGGTCTCGGTCCATCCTGGGCTTGCGGTACATACCCTCGAAGGAGGCCAGGCTGGAGAGCGTGAACAGGTTGCGCAGCCCGGTGGCGTTGGCGGCGAGCATGGTCATGTGCGTGTAGGCACCGCTACCGGAGACGTCACCGCCCTCACCGAACTCATCCGAGCCACGCTGGTTGGCCTGACCCCAGAAGATCGGCTTCTTGTGGTGGCGGCTGGCTGGCGCTAGGTACGCTTCGATGCCGATGATCGGCTTGACGTGGTACTTCTTCGACGCCCGGTAGAACTCGGCCGACCCGTACATGTTGCCGTGGTCAGTCATGGCCACCGCGGGCATACCCAGCCGCTGCGCCTCGGCGAACAGCGGGCTGACCTTGGCCGCACCGTCGAGCATCGAGTACTCGGTGTGCACATGCAGGTGAACGAAGGAATCGGGCACAACTCTCCCTGGGCGTTCGGCGCGGGGGTGGCCTGGCCGCACGTAGGGTAGCCGCGCCGTACCGGAGAGTGTGCGACCACCACGCGAGGCGGCGGTGGCGGGTCACCAGTGGATCAGCGCACCGTTGACGGTAGGTCTGGTCACCGACCTATGCCTGCACGCGACGAGCAGTTCGGTGCGGGCGCGGTCGGCGAGTTGGCGGACCGTAGGTTCGGTGCGCCAACGGTTCAGCCGCGCGAGGAGGTCGTTGAGGTAGTCAAGCGCGCGGGCCGATGTGACGCGCGTGAGAACGTCCACTGTCTGGTGGCCATACTGGACGGCGCGGTCTAGGTCGGGGGAGTGACCCTGCAGGTGGGTGGTGCCGAGGACGGCTAGTCGGAGGGCGTGGGAGCGGGCGAACGTGTCGGTGGCCATGGTGGCTTGGTTGTTCCAGCGCAGGGCGGCAGCAGGCATGCCGAGGTCTCGGTGGATCTCGGTGGCGTCGGCGGCCAGGCGGGCGTGGTCGAAGAAGTCGATCCAAGCGGGGTCATCCCCGCTGTTGTTGGTTGCGGAGCTCAGGAGTCGCTCGGAGGCGACGAGAGCGGCGCCGGCCGTCTGAGGGTTGCCGTCATGTGCCCATACCCGAGCTTCGATGAGTTTGTAGAAGGCGAGCACCCGGGGAGTGGCGCAGTGCCGGGCGCGTTGGAACGCGCCGTCGACCATGTCGATGGCGTCGTCGTGGAATCCGCGCAGGGTCGCCTGCAGGGCCATGCAGACCAGGATGTAGCCGCCGAGTGGAATGTCACCACCGGCGCGGGCTTGGCGTAGGGCTTGGATGTAGTGGCGTTGCGCTAGGGCATGCTGGCCGGTGTCGAAGGCTGTCCATCCGGCCAGTCGGGACAGTTGCGCGGTGGCGGTGAACAGCTGTTTGCCGATCTCGTCGCGGTAGCGGCCGTGTAGGAGTGGCGCGGCTCGTTCTTTGAGGCAGACGGTGATCGCGGAGGTGCGCCAGTTGCCGCCGCCGTAGCGGGAGTCCCAGCGGCGTGCTTCCTCTGCCGCTGCGAGGAGTTCGGTGATGTCGGCTTGGCCTACCTGGGGAAAGGCGACATCACCGGTGAAGGCGGCGCTGGGATCGGCGGGCGTGGTGAGCCAGCGCCGGATGGGTGTGTTGTAGCTGGTCATGGCAATGCCCAGGGAGGCGAGGGAGTCACGTCGATCCACTTGGCTCCAGAAGCGGGTCGCGGCATGGACTGCGCTTGGTAGGTCGCGGGGGAAATCCAACCCCGTAAGCGAGTCGGTGGAATCTGTGGTGTCCATCCCGATCTCGCTGAGGTTCACCGGCCGGCCCAGGCGTTCGGCGAGTACCTGGGCGATGAGCGGCCGGATCGGCTCCGCCGGCATGGTGCCGCGGCGGGTCCAGTTCGCCCAGCTGGTGTGGGTGTAGCTGGTGTGCAGGCCGTTCACCGTGGCCAGTTGATTGAGCCGCCGCGCGAGGGCACTGTGGCTGGCGCTGGATGCGGTGATCACCCGCTCCAGGTCACGGTTGGCCTTGCACGCAGCGGGTTTGTCCGCGGGAGCCATGAGATCCACCTCCGGCTGCCAGCCTGCTGGAAAGATGACTGGCCGTGCCTGGATTGACAGGCAGAGTCGGTGTGAGTGATCTGTGAGCCCCCTCGTGAGCCCTCCCGGATGGGACCGGTAGCTGCTTACATGGGATGCATCACAGCCCGTCCGTGAACGCCAGGACGTCATGACGACGGCTGAAGGAGTTCATGTGTCTGGCCCAGGGCTCGGGAGGCCGAAAAGGTGATGGAGTCGATGCCTGCACCTGCCGGCGACCTGCGTGGCGGCCGATATCGGATCGGCAGGGAGTACCGCTTCGCTGTGGGTCATCATCTGCCCACACTGCCCGAGGGCCACAAGTGCGCTCGGCCTCATGGCCACACCTACACCGTGGAGGTGGTTTTGGTTGCCACCACGCTGCGGGAGCCAGGGTTCGTCACCGACTTCGGCGATCTTCAGCTGTTCGGTGACTACATCGACCAGGAACTCGACCATCGCGACCTCAACGAGATTTTCGGGTTTGCGCCCACGTGTGAGCTGCTGGCCGAGCACCTCTACGCGTGGTTCGTGACCAACGCTGCGCCGCAGGTAGGGGGCCGACTAGATGCTGTGCGGGTGTCAGAGTCGCCCACGAACTGGGCGGAGTTCTCGTTGGAGCCACAGTCGTGACCATTGCGATCGCTGAGAATGAGTTGCTGGTGGCCGAGACGTTCGGGCCCAGCGTGCAGGGTGAGGGGCCGTCGTCCGGGCAGCGGGCGGTGTTCATCCGGCTTCTTCTGTGCAATCTGACCTGCCGGACCTGCGACACCCCCTACACCTGGGATAAGACCCGGTTCGATCTGGAGGCGGAAGGCCGCCCCGTGTCTGGCGGGGATCTGCTGGCCTGGGCGCTGGACCAGGATGTCGAGGTCGTGGTGATTACTGGCGGGGAGCCGTTGCTGCAGCAGCGCAAGCTGGTGCCGTTGGTGACCGCGCTGGCCGCCAGCGGCCGCCGGGTCGAGATCGAGACCAACGGCACCATTGCGCCGCTGCCTGGACTGGTCGGCGTCGTTGATCAGTTCAATATCTCTCCCAAGCTGACCCGCTTCGGTGCCGGTATGGCCGCGTCTCGGCGGATCAAGCCCGAGGTGCTGCGGACCTTCGTCGCGACAGGCGCGGCGGTCTTCAAGTTCGTCGTCACCGAAGCGGCAGAACTCGACGAGATCGCCGCTCTCGCCAAGCTGCATGAGCTAGCTCCGGTGTGGGTGATGCCGGAGGGAACGGATGCGGCCGTGGTCACCGCCCGGCTGCGGGTGCTCGCCGACCCAGCGGTACGGCGCGGTTATCACCTCTCCACCCGGCTGCACCTGTTGCTGTGGGGTGATCAACGTGGCCGGTGACAGCACCACGCTGCTCGCACCGGAACCGCCCCTTGCGCCGCGCCGAGGCGCCCTCGTATCCGTCGAAGGCCTGTGGGGTTCGGGCAAGACCACGGTCGCCATCCGGCTTGGTCAGCGCCTGACCGACGCGGGCTTCGTCACCACAGTCATGCACTACGGACCCCGCCACGGCGTGATCGGAAAGCTCTCCCAGTATCTGGAGGACTCACCGCTGCGCAGCCGCAGCGGGACCGGTGGGTACGCGCGCCCGCACCATGCCACGGTTGACGTGCTGCTGCGGCTGTGCCGGGAGGCGTACCACCACACCCACCTGTACCGGCCCGCGCTGGCCAAGCACGACGTTGTGGTGCTCGACCACGGCGTGTACTCCAAGCTGGCCTACGCGCTGACCGTGCTCACCGAACAGCATCCCGACCGCGCCGAGCCCGAACTGCTCGACCAGATTCGGGTCTGCGTCGCACCGTGGTTTGTGCACCCCGACCGGGCGTTCTTCCTCGACGTGCCGTGGCCGCTGGCCCGGGAGCGCGCTTTCCGACGTGGC
Organism: Pseudonocardiaceae bacterium; assembly: GCA_050699715.1. Taxonomy (GTDB): domain Bacteria; phylum Actinomycetota; class Actinomycetes; order Mycobacteriales; family Pseudonocardiaceae. Next base: position 26,195 of record JBOHFR010000041.1, on the reverse strand, counting down.
CACGGTGGCGGTTGCCCCGGCTCGGTGGAGCGGCTGCTTTTCTTGCCCCGCTACACCGCCGCCTACCGGCAGGTCATCGCCGCTCACCCGCAACGGGCCTGCCGGATCCACGTCGGCGCCCGCGGTGTGGAGTCGGTGCTTGCCGAGATCGAAGACCACCTCAGTGTCCTGCTGCGCACCTCGCTAGGAGCCGTCGATGCGTGAGGTCCTGTTGTTCTCCGCCGGGCTGGACTCCTTCCCGGCCTGGTACTACCTCGGACAGCCACCCGGCCTGTATTTCGACCTCGGCCACCGCTACGCCGGTCAGGAACGCACCGCTATCGCTGCGCTGGTCTCCCGCTGCGGCATCAAGGTCACCATCAGTGAGGAGTTGCGGTTGGGTGGGTGGGAGGCTGAGGATGCGATCATCCCCCTGCGCAACGTCCACCTGGCGATGCTGGCGGCCCACCGCGCCGACACTGTGTGGTGCATCGGAGTCAAGGGTGATCGCACTCTGGACAAGAGCCCGCGGGCGTTCGCTGACATGTCGGCGTTCATCACTCGGCTGTCGGGGCGTTCGGTCTGTGTGGACAGCCCGTTCTGGGAGATGACCAAGACCCAGATCGTCGCCTGGTATCTCGGTCAGGGCTTGCCCGCCGAGGATCTGCTGCTGACGTTCTCCTGCAGCCGCTCCGACCGGGAGATGACCCACTGCGGCGCCTGCTCCAGTTGCCTGCGCCGGTGGATCTCGCTGGCCAACAACGGCGTGCACGCCACCTTCACCTCGCCACCGTGGGAATGGCAGCGGGTGCACGAGTACTACCTCCCGGCCATGCAGCAGGGTCGCTACCCGCCCCACCGCGCGGAAGAGTTCTTCGACGCGCTGGCCAAAGTCGGACTCACCCCCGCCCACCTCCCCAGCTGAAGGAGGGTCATGAACGCATACATCGCCGCTCCGTTGTTCTCCCAAGCGGAGAAGGACTTCAATTTGCGTGTCGACGCCGTCTTGCGATCACTGGATCTGGACACATTCCTGCCCCAGCGCGACGGCAGCGAGGCCGCCCGCCTGGTCCGCCAAGGCATGGATGAGCGCACCGTGCGCCAGCGGCTGTTCGACCTGGACTGCGCCGCGATCGACGACTGCGCGCTGTTCGTGTTCGTCCTGGACGGCCGGGTGCCCGATGAAGGAGCCTGCGTCGAGCTCGGCATGGCTTTTGCTCGCGGCAAGCCGTGCTTTGGCCTGCAGACTGACAGCCGCCGCTTCGGCGGCACCGACTCCAACAACCTGATGATCGACTACGCGCTCACCGGGGGCATCGCCGCATCCCTCGACGAGCTGGCCGGCAATCTGCGCGCGTACCTGGACGAACTCGCCGTCCGCTGACCCGCTATTCCTCACTACTGATCGGGGATGCCGCGATGCCGTTGGGTGTGAACCTCTGCTTCGCCGTCAAACGGATGCCCGAACCCGAAGTGTGGGCCGCGTTCGTCCGGGAGGACCTTGGGCTGGCGGATGTCCAGTTCACTTTCGATCTGCTCGACCCGTGGTGGCCCGACTCCGAACGTGCCGCGCTCATCCAGCGCACCGTTGCGGCGGCCCGCAGCCAGGACCTGACTATCCACAGCGCCTATGTCGGTCTGGCGCACTACGTTCCCAGCGGCCTGCTCGATCCGGACCCCGCCGCCCGGCGCGTCGCGCTGCAGTGGTGGCGCCGAGCTGTCGACGTGACCACTGCCCTCGGTGCGAGCGCGGTGGGTGGGCCGTTGGGCACTATCAGCGTGGCCGACTTCGGCGACCCGGCGGCTCGTGAACAGCGCTACCGCGACTTGATCGACGCCGTCGATATCATCTCCCGCGAGGCCACCAGCGCTGGTTTGAGCGATGTTCTGATCGAGCCGACTCCGATCGCTCGCGAGTTCCCCTCCACCATCGACCAGTGCCAGCGGCTACTGACGGACCTGGCCGACCGAGGTGCCGGTCGTGTCGGCCTCACCCTGGACACCGGGCACGCCGTCTACCAACCCCTGCACGGGCCGGCGGCCCGAGTCCAGGACTGGGTCGATGAGCTGCGTTCCGACATCCGGCTGGTGCACCTGGACAACACCGACGGACTCGGAGACCCGCACTGGGGTTGGCCGAATTCACGCGGCACCTTCGACGTCGCCGGGTTCGCGGAGACCCTGGGCGCGGCAGGACTGGGTGGCGTCCCGGTGATGCTGGAGGTGTACCCGCGGTTCGAGGATGACGACAAGCAGGTCCGTGATCTGCTTGTCAGCTCGGTTGAGCACTGCCACCCGTACTTCGCCCCGGCCGCGTAAGCCATTTGTCTGCTGTTGGAGTTGCGCATGTCTGTCTTGGCTGATCAGCTGCCCGGTGGGCGCCTGGCGACCGACGTGTCGTTGTGGTCGGCGGACCTGGGCGCGCTGGCCGCCGAGGTCCAGCGCATGACCCCTTACGCCGACCTGTTCCACATCGACGCCTCCGACACCCGGTTCATCCCCGAGCCGTTGTTCTTCCCCGACCTGGTCGCCGCACTGCGACCGCACACCACCGTCCCGTTCCACATACATCTCATGGCGCAGCGGCCCGTCGATCTTATCGAGCCGTTCGTTCGCGCCGGCGCGGACCTGATCACGGTCCACGCCGAGGCTGACGAGGTAGGCGAGACCCTGCACCGGATTCGGGGCTATGGCAAGGCCACCGGGTTGGCGTTGACGCTGGATACCCCGCCTGAGACCGTGGCGGCCGACCTTGACGCTATCGACGCCGTGGTGATGATCGGCACCCCGTTGGGCACCAAGGGCAGCTCGCTTCACCCGACGGCCCCCGGCCGCATCAAGGCGTTGCGCCGAGTGCTGGCTGCTGCGGGGCGCAGGGACGTCGTGGTGTTCGCCGATGGCGGGATTCGCTCCGAGACGGTGCCCGCGCTGGCAGGTGCGGGAGCCGACGTCGTGGTCGCTGGATCACTGCTCATGGGCAGCCCTGACCCGGCAGCGACCACCACGTGGCTGCGCAGTCACGTCCCGGTGACCTCGGCTGGCCGGGTAGGAGGATTCCGGTGAGCGGGGCTGGCGTGGTGGGGCCGCTACAGGATTGGGTGATCAGCGTCGACTTGTGGGGCACGTTGCTCACCTACGGGGACCGTGAGGCCGAAACGCAATGGCGACTCCGCGAGTTCGCCACCGTGCTGCAGGACTTCGGCCACCATGTCCCAGCCCAGACGGTGCGCGAGGCTGTGCTGGGCGTGCTCCACGAGACGCTGCAACGGCAGCGGACCAGCGGAGAGCAACCCTCGGTTCGTGATCAAGTCTCCGCGATGATGGCGGCGATGGGCGTCACCGACGACCGTCTGGTCGACGTCCTGCTCATCCCGCACACCCATGCGGTGCTGCGGGCGTGCCCGGACGTCATGCCCGGCGCGCACACCGCACTATGGGCGACCAAGATCGCGGGCGGGCGGCTGGTGCTGACCTCCAACACCCTGGCCACACCGGCGTCAGTCTCGCGCCTGATCCTCCAGGAGCACGGGTTCGACGGGATCTTCGACGACACCGTGTTCTCCAGCGACGTCGGCCTGGCCAAGCCTCGCCCGGAGGTCTTCCACGCGGTCGCCAGCCGCAGTGCCACCACACCCGACCGGGTCGTGCACGTGGGCAACGACTGGACCACCGATGTGCTCGGCGCGCTCGGCGCCGGGTGCCAAGCGCTGTTCTTCAACCCCCGCGAGAAGCCCTCTCGGCCCCAGGCTCCCGACATCACTCACCTCGACCAGATGCCCGAGGCGCTGCTGCGGATGTGCACCGACCCGCAGACCCGCTCCCCCGAACCGGGCAGGTACACCGCATGATCATCTCTCTGGGCATCCGTGGCGAGCCGTACCCGACCGCCGTCGGGCTCACCACCGCACCGCCTGAATGGTCGGTGTCCCCGGCCGGTGTCCTGCTTGTCGATGGCATCGCGCGCGAGGACACCGCGAGGCGGCTGTCCGATCTGCTGAGCGGAATTCCCGAGGACGGCTGCGCTGCCTCAGCGCACCTGGCCGATGTCACCGCCGCCCGCGCCGCCGTGGCGCGTGGCGACAACCCCGTTCTGTACCGCGCCTACCGCGACGTCCTGCCTCCGCGAGCCAAACACCACGCTCACTGCCTCACGGGCAGTGCAGGCACCGACTACTGGTTCGCGGACCTGGTGATCTACCAGGGCGGTGAGCTGCCGGGGAGCCGGGAACTGGCGCGTTCTATCGGGCACTGGAACACCGCAGTGCAGCTGGAAGTTTTCCAGTGTCTCAGTGGTCGCGTGCTCATGCTCAGCAGCGAATGCGACGCCACGGGGCAGCTCGGGTTGCGCTACCAGGTGTGCGGGCCTGGCGACGTCACCGTCATCCCGTTCGGGGCATGGCATCTGACCGTGGTGCTGGCCGGGCCGGCGGCCGTGTTCAACATCTATACCGACGCTCACACCCTCGCCCACGGGCGCACCAGCCGCGACGCCGCTGGGCATGACCGGCTGAAATACCACTCCAGGGCAGGGGTCAAGGTCGTGGTCATCCGCAGGGGAGACAGTATTGCCCTCACTGGTGACCCCGCAGAGTTGTTGACCTACTCGCCCATCCTCCGGGTCAGCGCTCCGGACTGGACCCGCAGCCTGCTGGAACCCGAGGGCCTCGCTGCGTTCTACCAGCACGCCGCCGACACCGCGCTGGCGCAGTTCCTGGCTCAGGCACTGACCCATGCCCACGAACCTCAGTTCAACCTGTCACCACCACGGTGAACCCCGAGCTGCCGGGAGGTCCTCGCCATGCTCCACCGCTTGGCCGCCATCCTTGATGACCTCACCAGCCCCCAGTGCGAGCGGTGGCACGCCATTCGGTTTCAGCAGGGCGACGCATCGGTAAGCTTCCGCGCCGATCAGGCGGAGGTGACGCAGGCAGCCATCGACACTCTCTACGGCTACCGCATCACCCAGCCCGGCCGGGCTGGGTGGGACATCACCGTATATGCCGCTGCGGTGCTGGACACCGCAGTGCTGACCGAGGTCTTCACCGACGCACCGCTGCGCGAGACCGGTCCTCGCCTGCACGCGCTCGCGCTGAGCTCCTCCCGCGGTCAGACGTACTGGGTGGTCGAACACGCCACGATCGTCCACGCCGACCACGCCACCGCGACCATCACCGCATACTGCACCGGTGTGGAGCCGGCGCGGTACTGGGCGGTCCGCCTGGTGCGTCAGGCCATGACCGGGCAGCTGCTGGCTGCCGGCGCCGTCTACGCCCACGCCGCAGCGTTCTCCTATCGCGGGCGTGGAGTGCTGGTCACCGGGCATAAGGGCGCTGGCAAGACCACAACTCTGGTCACCAGCCTGCGGCTGATCGGCGGCGACTACGTCACCAACGATCGGCTGCTGCTGCGCCGGGAGGGTGGCGAACTCGTCGGCCGCCCCTGGCCGATGCACATCCGCGTCGGCGTCGGCACCCTACTGACTCTGCCCGACCTGGCCGATCTCGTGCCCGCCGATCTGCGCGACCTTCCGGCGCATCGGCGGTGGCGTCACCCGGACAAGGTCGCCATCGAGCCTCCCGACTTCGCCCGGCTGCTGGCTGGGGGCGTGGTCGTCTCCGAAGTCCGCCCGCGCCTGATGCTGTGGCCCTACCTCAGCTCCGGCGGCAACAGTGCCGCACCTGCGGCCGTTTCAGCGGCCGAGGCCCACGATGTGCTGCTCGCTACTCGGCTGTTCATGCTCGATCCCGCGTCCGGCGCCAGCTCGCGCGTCAACCACTGGCTGATCGGCACCCCTCCCGACGCGCAAACCGCCGAGAACCTCCGCCAGGTCGTCGAGGACCTCGCTGTGACCGTGCCCTGCTACCGCATGCCGGTCGACGGTGATCCGGCGGCACTGGCCGTCCGGATCAGCGAGCTGCTCGCCCATATCCCCCCGGTCACCGGCCCATGATCGCCAGCACGGGCAGGAACACCACGGCAGTGACAACCTCCACCGATCCCACCGCTGCAGCCGGCGACGCCGTGTTGCGTGCCCTGTGCTGGCCCCCGCCGCCCGACCAGCCGCACCTGCCTGACTGGCCGGTTCGTGACTCGTGGGCTGGTCTGGGTGGCCTCATCGAGCGCGCGATCCTGCACAAGGTGCTCTGCCTGCTCGCCGACCGGCTCGTCACTACCGGGCTCGATCGCGACCTCCCGCGCGCGATCAGCCGCTTTTTGGTCGGCACACTGCGCGCCAACCAGTACAAGACCAGCATCTACCGCACCGAGACCGCCCGGATCATGGTCGCGGTCGACCAGGCCGGGCTCACTGCGGCCGCGTTGAACGGCATCGCTGCGGAGTCCAGCCTCTACGGCGGCCGGGGCGCCCGGCAGTTCAGCGATCTTGACGTCCTGCTCGCCCCCGAGCACATCACCGTCGTCCGAACAGTGCTCACCGACCTCGGGTACCACAGCAGCTCACCCGTGGGCACGACTCTCACCCGCCGCATCAACGACATCTTGGTGCCACGGATCACCATCGACCTGACCCAGTCAATGCACCACGCGCCCGGCGAGGACGGTGTGCGGGAGATCCTGAGCCGACGAATCTGGCAACCACTGCCCGGTCACGGCCAACCGCTGCCGGTCCTGGCGGCGCCCGACGCGCTCCTCTACTGCCTGACCCGCCTCGACCGGACCACACTGACGGAGGCCGACACACCCCAATGGGCGATCTGCGCGGACGCGCTGCGCCTGGTCCGGGCCTGCGAGAACCTCCCCGCTGCCCACTGGGACCCCGCGCCGCTCGTGCCTGCGGCTGCGGCCGGATGGGCGCGACTACGGCGAATCTGGCCGCAGCTCCCGCCGATGCCGTTGTCAGCGCAGGGCGCCGGTGTCACCAGTGTGGGCCCGGTGGGGAGGGAGCCGCAGTGATCGTGCAGCTGGCCGGGCTGCCCGGTACCGGCAAAAGCTCGCTGGCCGCCGAACTTGTCCACCTGCTGGACGGCAGCGTGTTATTGCTGGACAAAGACCGCGTCCGGCAAGCGCTGTTCGGTCCCCAGCACACGCTCTACACCCGCGAGCAGGACGACTTCTGCGTGATCACCATGTTCCGGACCGCCGCCTGGCACCTGCGCCACACCCCCGGCTCCGTGGTCATCTTCGATGGTCGCACCTGCTCGCGCGCCTATCAGGTCACCCAGGTGCGCCGGTTCGCTACCCGCGTCCGGCAACCGTTGCGGCTCATCGAGTGCGTCTGCGCTGACAGCACCGTCGAACAGCGGCTGGGCGCGGACATCGCCCGCGGCAGGCACCCCGCGACCAACCGCGACGTCGACCTGTACCGGCGGCTGAAGGCCAGCGCCGATCCGATCCCCGAGCCGAAACTGTGCCTGGACACCACCCAACCTCTGCCCGAATGCGCCAACCAAGCGCTGGCGTACCTGCACCATCCCCTGCACACCGGCCCGGTTCGCGCCACCGCCAGACCGCCGAGCAGGCAGGCCACCGTATGAGCCCGGACCTCACCTCGCTGACGCTCGTCGCCCTCCACGCGGTGGACCTGGCCGAAGCGCACGTCCGCACCCACCAACCGCGACTGGTCACCCCCAAGGGCGATCGCGACATGACCACCGACGTCGACCTCGCGGTCGAGCGCATGATCTGCGAGTTTCTGGCCAAGGCAACTCCCGCGTTCGGATTCTTCGGTGAAGAGCAAGGCGGGGGAAACACACCGACTCGCTGGGTGCTCGACCCTATCGACGGCACCGCGAACTTCGCGCGCGATGTGCCGCTCAACGGGATCTCCCTGGCCCTGGTGCACGAACAACACGCCATACTCGGCATCATCGCCCTACCTTTCCTCGGGCAGCGCTACTGGGCGGCCGACGGCGTCGGCGCGTGGCGCAACGGCCAGCCGATCACCGCAGCGCGTACCATGGCCTTGTCCGATTCGATCGTGGCCATCGGGGACTACGGCACCGGCCCGGACGCCCCTGCGCGTAACCGAGTCGCACTGGCCTTGCACGCCCACCTCGCACCGCGCGCGCAGCGCGTGCGAATGCTCGGCTCGGCCGCCGTGGACCTGGTCTGGGTCGCCGGTGGTATGCTCGACGCGTCGATCACCTTGGGCAATCGTGCGTGGGACATGGCCGCCGGAGCGGTGATCGCCCGTCAAGCCGGAGCTGCTCTGTTCGATGCCGACGGCACACCGCACACCACCAGCTCCCGCTTCACCATCGCCGCGGCCCCCGCCCTGCGCAACGACGTTCTCGCCGCCGTGCAAGCCGCGACCAGAGCACAGCCTGCGGGTGTCGTCGCTTCCGGGGTTGCTGTGAGTCGATCGACCCCGCACACAGGCGACGACCATGCCATCACTGATCGCCGACAGCACAGCGAACCATGCTGATCAGCTTCGAAGGACTCCCCGGAGCGGGCAAATCCACCCAAGTCGCCCTGCTCACCGCGTGCCTCACCCACCGAGGACTACCGACAGTGACCCTGCCGGACCTAGCGACCTTGGACACCGACCCCGTGGCCGCCACGCTTATCGAGCTGTTCGCCTCCTCCGGCGACCCCTACCTGCGCAACGGCGACGCCGTCACCGACACACTCCTCGCAGCGGCCATCCGCGCCGACATCGTCGCCACCCGCCTCGACCCCGCCCTGCGCCCACCCCAGGACCAGGTTGTCATTGAGGACCGCGGCATCCACACGATGCAGTCCTATGCGCTAGCCGGCCTGCTCCGTGACCACCGCGCCAACATCGACCTCGCCGTTGGCTGGACGCAAACCCTGGCAGCGCTGACCGGTCAACAAACCGGGCACGCGCTGTGGCTGCGCCTGCCCGTCAACGAGGCGCTGCGCCGAGCATCCCACCGCGACCAGCGGGCACCCACGTCTGAACAACGGTCCTACCTGCAGTGGGTGCACGAGGCATACACCGAGCTCGCACAACGCGATCCGCAACTCACCGTCCTGGACGTGGGAACCCTGCAGCCCGCCGAGGTGCACCAAGCGGTGCACCTGGCGCTGCGCGAACTCGGCCTCAATCTCGCTGGAACAGACACCACGAACGGCCGGTGCGCTGGCCTCCCACACGTTGCCGGCGGTCCCGCCTAAGCTGCGTTCCGCACAGCCCGTGTCCACCGCGTCACTCACCGTCCAGGGAAGCCTCCGATGCAGCTGCTGTCCACGGACCGCACCCAAGCCCCCACAGCGCTTCTCGCCGAGCTGCGCCGCAATCGCATGACCAACGCGGCGCAGCTGAAACGAACCCTCGACGTGTGGGATCTGCGCCCTCTCACCGGTGGACGTAACAACGACGTCTACTCCTGGACTGGGCCGCACGGCCGAATCTGCATCAAGGTCTACCAGGTCGACGAGCGGCGGCGTGTCCAGCGTGAGTGGCACGCCCTGACCCTGCTCGCCCGGCACGGCGCCGAGTACGCACCGGCCCCCTTATGGATTGACGAGGCATCCGACCAGCCCGCCATCGGCATGAGCCTGCTGCCCGGCTCTCCCCTGCTCGACGCTGACGACATGCCAGGGGCCCTCAAGGTACTCGCGGAGACCACCCGGGCCCTGCAGGACATCCCCCTGAGCGGGCCACTGGCCACGTGGGACCGGATCGACACCGCTGAGCATTACATCACGCGCCTGACCGACGTATGGCCCCGACAGCTCGCCGAACACGCCGATGACCCGCACACCGGTGACATGCTCACCCTGCTGCGCCGATGGCATAACAGCAGCGACGCGCAAACCCTGGCCCCCCCGGCCCGCTCCGTCTTCTCCCGCGGCGACTCCAACCTGCTGAACTGGCTGCACGACGGCGATACCGTGCGCTGTGTCGACTTCGAGTTCTCCGGCCGCAGCGATATCGCCTTCGATGCTGCCGACCAGATCGAGCACATCAGCTCCCGCGCCATCCCCGACGACACCTGGCACGACCTGGAAGTCAACCTCGGCGTCGATCACCACAACAGGCAACGCTTCCACGCGGCACAACGAACCTGCGCACTGCGCTGGCTAGCCGTGCTGTGGAAACAGCGCCAACGACGTGCCGAAGAATTCACCGTTCAACTCGACCGCGTACGCCAACTCCAAAACTGACCACGCCACCCGCATGGGACAACCCGTACTCGCCCGTGTCGTGGGCCAGCCAGCCACCTGGGACAGCTGACTCCATTCGACCAGCAGCCGGTTGGCGACCGCTGCGTGGGGGAACCTGGCTTGGCAGAGCAGTGTGGCGACAGAGGTCAGCTGGTGGTGGACCAAACGCAGGTTGCCCTCCGTCGGCGTTGCCGAGGGCGCGAAGCCCAGCGGTGGCGGCGGTGACGATTCCATCGCCAGCAGCGTGGACTCCGCGACCCGATCATGGCCCAGGCGTAGCTGAGTGTCCGCGACGTCAAGCAGATGGCGGGAGCGGGAGACCAGCGGCATCGTCCGGGCCACCTCCGCGGCCCGCACATAATCCTCGGTGACCACGGAGCAGTCCACGGACTGCATCACCACACAGTTGGGTCCGAACACGACCTCATAGTCAGTCCGGTCCACTCCGGTGCGCTCCGCCACTGCGGTGGTCTCGGCCAGCAACTCAGTGGCCGCCCCGGCACGACCCTGCCGGGCGGCGGTCGCCCCAGCCAGCAATATCCCGCCATACACCGACAGGTGCGCGATGCTGGCATCCCCCTCGGGCTGCATACTCTTTGCGGTGGCCACATAGACCCGCTCGGCGTCTACGAACCGGCCTTGGCGGATGAGCACGTGACCGAGCGTGCTGCGGGTAGCGGCGGCCCGCAGCGGATCCTGTGTGCGGGTGGTCAACCGCAGCGCCTCCCGGGCCGCCACGTGCCCAAGATCCGACGCACCAAGACCCAGCAGTATGTCGGCCGTGATCTGGTGGACCTGGGAGGCCAGGTCAGCCGCTCGGCCCGCAGACGGGGCAACATCGCCACCAGCGGCCCGAACCGGCCCGCCATGCGTGCCCCCCAGGCGTAGGTGACGGTGCGACTGAACTCGGTCAGGTCGGGGGCATCGGCACCGTCCAGCTCACCCAGCAGGTCATCAACACTGGTCAACGCATTACGAATAGCCTCCACCCGAGCCTGATCCTCCCCCGTGCCCGACACCGGCCGGGAAGAGCCCAACAGCGCGGCGATATCGGCGTCCAGGGCGCGGGCGATGCGCTGCAGCGTGCCGATGGACGCGGTGTGCCGGCGGCCCTGCTCAAGCTTGTGGATGACGTCCACGCTGATCTGCGCGGCGGCCGCGAGATCGTCCTGGGTGTAGGCGGGTTTGCGCAGCGCCCGAATCCGCTCACCGATCGTCGGCTCAGCCATCCCCGCGTACCTCCAGCACCCGCAAACCCGCGTGATGTTCCCTGATGACGCTACCGAGGCGCCCGAGCGCCGGCCCGTCGGGTAAGGAAACCCCACGTCAGTGGCCCTGAGATCCGTTACGACTGTCCGGTCAGCTAAAACCAGCGCGCTTTCTCCGGCAGTCAGAATCCGCCAGGTTCCCCATGGCGTCCGAAAGTTTGCTGGGAATACCGGGGGTGAGCTGGAGGTTTGCTGGGAATACCAGACGATCGGGCGATCGGCGGGGTATTGTAGTAATCAGCGAGGACAACGCATCGGAGCGTTTCCTCAACGAGGAGGGAAAGAAAAATGGGAGCACAACCCTGGGATTGGCGGCGCAACGACAATGGCCGGCGTCGGCGCCATGACAACGACCGTGGCAGGCAGCGCGGCCGGTGGTGGTGAGTCACTGACATCGAGGGCTTCCCTTTTCGCGCGCCCCGCGAAAAGGGAAGCCCTCGCCAGTGGTTGAGGGGAATGGAGATGCTGTCGAACTCGGCGCGCGAAGAGTCGGCACCCAAGCCCTCGTTCGGTGATCTATGGGACACGCTCCAGACCCGACCTGAGGGCGAGAGTGGGATAAACCCGGCGAGGCCGGAAGACCCGGAAGACACTGTTGCGTCGTTGGGCTCGGCCACAGCGAGGACCTCGCTTCGTGGTGGCCATCGCCGCAGCGTATCTTTTCATCGCCATCCATTGGCGGCCCAGCGAGGACGGGCTGGGCCCACCGCTCAGCTCACAGCCCCGCGAGCAGGCAATCGTCGACGTCAACGGACGGCTCCACAGCCTTACCGATCTTCGTCGTTGACCCGAATCGGATCGTGTCTGGCCCGCGGATGTGACGATGATGGCTAACATATCGTGGTCTTTTCACGTTAACTCTTGCAGGTACGTTCAGTGTGCGAGGTTTGGGGAGGGCTTGTGCTCAGTCTGCGTAGCGCCGTGATTGCCCTGGTGGCGAGTGCGGCGTTGGTCCTGGTGCTGTCGGGTGTGTCCGCCGGGGTTTTCAACGGGGTGTTCACCACCGCGTCTGCGCCGCCATCGGACCTGCCGCCCATCGCGGTGCATCCGGATGTCGCCGCTCCTGCGCCCAACCTTCAGCCCGCCCCTGCGCCCAACCTTCAACCTGACCCGGTGCCTGCGGATGTCCCTGCCCCGCACTCCCTGCCGGTGGATCGGGAGCCCGTCGCCCACCCGACTGTTTATCGTCGGGTGGCGGTGCAACGGCAGCCCGTCCCGGCGGCCCACCAGCCGGTGCCAGTGGCACCCATGCAGAATCCCTTGCCGGTCTCCCCGCCACCCGCGCCGGCCTTACCCGTCTCTTCGAGCTCTTCGAGGTCACGGACGGTGAACACTGAACCGTGTGACTGCGACGGGGAGATGCGCAGGGTGCCCACCCATTGGTACCCGCCGCGGGACTGAGCGCGGGCTCAGGTGGCTCGCTGTTGGACCCGGATCTCGTTGATCGTGGACTGGTGGCGGCCTTCCACGCCGCTCAGTTTGGTGATCCACACCAGCAGGTATCGCGTGGATGGCCCGGCCCGGAGCGGGATCTGGGTGCTGACTGCACTGAGGGTGGCGGTGCCGACCAGAGTGGTGTCAGCTAGTCGCGGGTTCGGCGACGTCGCGGTGCGTATCTCGAGCACGGTGCCCGGCTGGCTCGCCGATATCGGTGATATCGGTGATATCGGTGATATCGGCGATATCACCGTCACTGAGGCCGCGGCGATGGGTGCCTCGAAGCTCAGCATCACGCCGAGCCCCTTTTTGTACACGGGGAACTGTTGGAAGTAGGAGTCGGTGGACCACCCCGTGTTCGGATTGCCGTCCAGCAGATTGCCGAGGTCCTTCTGGTGGTCCGGGCTGCCCAGCCGGGAGGGGTCATAAACCGTCAAACGCTTGGCCCGGACCGGCGAGGACAGCGCCGGCGACGGCGCTGGTGCCTTGCTGGCGGGTGCGGCGGTGGCGACGACCAGCGGCGCGCCCCCGGTGTCGGTGAACACCGAGATCACCTGCAGGCCGGCGTAGCCGATGATCGCCAGGGTGGCGGCGCCCAGCGCCGTCATCGACACGCCAAACTTGATCTGGCGTTGGCGCTGCGCCCGTCGCGGATCGGTCGGGCGGACCCGGTCGCCGCTGGTGCCGGCCGAGAACAGGTCGTCCGCCGCGGTCGAGGCGTGGAGCTCGAGCACGTGGCGCACGGCGGCTCCGGTGTGCACGCCCCCGCCGGTGCCGGGACCGGAGATGCTGCGCAGTGCCAGGGTGGACAGCTCCACTGGCACCTCGGGCCGCAGCGTCGTGGGGCTGATCGGCAAGCCGCCCGGCCCGATCGGCGCTGGCGGCAGGCCAGGTGGCCCGTCGGGCAGCGGCCAGCACCCGGTGAGCAGCAGGTACAGCATCGCGCCCAGGCCGCGAATGTCATCCCGGGACCCCGTGGTGGGGTGCGGGCCGGGAAAGGCGAGTCGGGCTTGCCGATCGGGACTCACCCGGACCCGCTCCGGATGGTCGCAGCCGAGGATCAGGCCTGCGCTGTGTGCGGCGTCGACCGCACCTGCCAATGGCGCCAGCACGCGGGCCGCCACCGCTGGCGGCAGCGGCCCGCTATCCAGAAGGTCGATCAGGGCACAACCCGGTGTCCACTCGGCTACAACGACCGCAGCCGGGCCGGCTGGGTCGTTCCTGCGCTCCGTTTCCAACACATCCAGCACCCGCACGGCGCCTGCGGTCTCCAGACGAGCGGAGCGCAACGCCCGCGCGACGGCGGAGCGGATCAGCGCGGCCGCCGCGGGCTCCTGCGATGCGGCGATAAACACGGTGAGCGCAACGTCACGGTCCAGCACGAGGTCACGGCCTCGCCACAGGCGCACGGCGTAGTGGTCGTCGTGGCCAACCTCGGACAGAAAGCGGTAACGACCCGGCCCGAGAACACACCCGGGAGTCGGCCACGGGGGGCGGGACCGGTGTGTCTGCCCTCCCGTCGGCTCGGTCACCGTGATGTCACCCTCCTTGGGCTTCTTGCGGACACCAGGGTTGCTCGCTCACGCCCTGGGTGCTCTGGACAATTCTCCAGCCTACGGCTCTCCAGGGCCAGTCGATTGATCGCCGGCTTGCTGTGTTCTGCGTACTCGGCGCACGATGGCGTGGGCCACCAGCAAAACCAGCGCGGCACCGGCACCTGCGGTGAGCGCGACGGTCACCGTGCTGAACGCGGTGGAGCGCAGCTGTAGGGTGCTCGGCTCGCCCAGCGGAGTGCCGCCCGGGGTGCTCAGCCGGGCATCGACGCTGAACTGACCGGCGCGGCTCACCTTCGCCGGGATGACCAGCTGCCGGGTGCTGCGGGCCGGCACCAGCTGCAGCCCGACTCCACCGGCGCGCAGCCCAGCGGTTTCCGACAGGTCCAGCGCCACCTGCATCCCGACCGGTAGCCCATTGCTCACAGTGATCAACAGCGGGGAGTCTGATGCCGCCAGGGTGTAGGGGCCGGGTGACTGCACGATCCGCACTGACCGGCGTAGCTCATTGAGCCGGTCGCTCTCCTGCGTGGTGACCAGCATGGCCGCCCGGGGCGTCCCGCGCCAGGCGCTGGACACGCCACGGAGCAGCCCGAGCCGCAGCGGGTCGAGCAGGGCGGCCGGCCTGAGGTTCGCGGCGGGATCCAGCACGGTGGCCACCTGCAGGTCGCGCAGGACGTCTCGATCCTGCTGCAGCACTGCGGTGACCTGTGGCGGGATCTCCTCGACGCTGGCCTGCGGCGGGTAACTCACCGCCACGGTGGCACCGGTGGCGCTAGCGGGACGGATAGTGGCCAGCGCTGAGAGCTCGCGAGGGGTGACGAAACCGGCCTCCAGCAGCTGCCGGGCCGTGCTCAACAGCGCGGTGACCTCCGTGCCCGAAGCTTGCCAGCGGCGCGGCGGGACCAGCAGGACGGGCCGGCCGCTGGCGGCCCGATATACCAGTGCGCCGAGCCCGTCCTGGGCGGACAGTGGGCTGGCGACGCGAGCCAGTGCGCCGGTCAGCAGCGGGTCGACGAGGAGACCGACGGTGGCGGCGCTGCGACCGCCCAGGACGGCGGTACTTGACGAGCTACCGACCAGGCTCACCACATCGCTGGCGATGTTGCTGGCGGGCGGTTGGGGGACCGCCAGCTGGGGTGTTTTTTGGGGTGCTTGCTGAGAGATGATGCCACGGGGGTCCAGCAGCACGGCGTGGGTCTGGAGTGCGGTGAGGTCGGCCAGGGTGCGCTCGTCGAGCATCTCGCCGGCCGGCCAGCTCACCCCGGCCAGCGGTTGCACCCCGAGTAGCTCGCTCACCAGGCGCGCGCCGGTGCTGGTGGCCAGAGCCTCCAGGTCCGTGAGCCCGGCTCGGGACAGCGCTACCAGGTCGGCATCAGCGTAGGGCAGCGGCAGCACGCAGCGACCTTGGACAGCGCCACGCAGCCGATCAAGCCAGCTCCGGGCATCCCGCGCGCCGGTGCCCGCGCTGATCTCGCCAGGGTAGGCCACCTGGTAGCCGTGGGTCATCCCGTCGAGGGTCTCCAGCAGCAGCGGGTCCACCGCCACGCACACCGCCGCACCCAGCGGTGACCCTGGCGGCACCATCTGCTCGAGCGCACCGAGCAAGCCGTCCAGCCGCCCACCGGGAGCGATCTCGGCGGCCAGCGGATCCGTTCCGGCGCGGTCACTGCGCACCAGCATCGGCTCGCCGGGACCGGTCGGTAGCCGCTCGGGCGGCGCCGCCAGGGGCCACAGCACGGTCAGCGGTGCTGGCTGCGGGGGCTGGCGCAGCACCGGTCCGGGTGGGTCGCCGGGGGTGGCGGGGGGGATCCCGAGCACCGGTAACAGCAACGGGACCGACGCCAGCCGCGCGAGGCCGCCGCCGTCCGACTCGCCGCCCAGGGTGACCAGCACCGGGTACACGCCCGGTTCGTTGATCTGCAATGACGTCAGCTCGGCCCCGCGCAGGGGCACCTCCAGCTGGAATGGCCTGCTCTGGCCAGCGGCGAGGTCGCCTGGCAGCGGTTGGAACCGGGTGACGTGGGGTGCCTCGATGAGTCCTTTCAGCGCCCGGGCCGCTACCGCATCGGAGCCCACCGGCTCGTCGCGCTGCAACCGGACCCCGAGTGCGGTGATCGGCCGGTCTCCGATGTTGACGACTCGGCCGCTCACTCGGAGCACCGGTGCGCTGGTGACGGTGATCACCCGAGGTGAGAGACCGGACAGCTCAAGCCGAGCCAGCACGTTCGGCCGCTGTGGTTGCCCGGGTTGCCCAGCGGCGGTGCCGGTGATGCCGGCGACGGTCGGCATCAGCAATCCCAGCACCGCCACCAGGACGGTTGCGGCGCCCCGGCCGAGCCAGTGCCTCATGCGGGGGGCCGCATGCCGGTTGTCATACGGAGTCAGTGAGCATCGTGGCGGCGCGCTGGACCAGGCGGCGCTCGTCGGCGTAGGCCAACCGCGCCGGCAGGTCAGCCAGCGGCACCCAGGCCACCTCGGTGACCTCGACGTCAGCATCGGATAACTCTCCACCCACCGCGCGCAGCAGGAAGTGGTGCACTGTCTTGTGCACCCGGCGGTCCTCGGTGACAAACCAGTAGTCGATGTTGCCCAGCGCGGCCACCACCGCGCTATCGATCCCGGTCTCCTCGGCCACCTCACGCACGGCCGCCTGCTCCACGGTCTCGCCCTGCTCGACGTGACCCTTGGGCAGCGACCACAGCAGCCGGCCGCGCCGATCCAGCCGACCGATCACCGCGGCCCGCCCGGTCTTAGTATCCACCACCAGCCCACCCGCTGAGGTCTCCGCCACCGTGCGCATCTGAGGGGCCAGACCTTTGCCGCTGGCCTGGCCAGGTGCCTTGCGCGCGCCCTTGTCACGGTTGGACCTGCTGGAGCGCGAGGGCATGCTGCCGATGGTATCGGCGAAGGCTGGCGGCGGAGGAGTTAAGCTCGCGCGCTGTGTCGTCTTCGCCTTCCGCGCTGGGAGATCGCGTACCCGCTGTGAGTCTCGCGCGCCAGAACGCCCTCGCCCAGCAGAATGCCATTGTGGAGCTGTTCCGGGTCGCGCCGTTGGCTGACGAGCTGGCCGCCCGGTTCACTGCGGCCGGTCATTCGCTGTACCTGGTGGGCGGCAGTGTGCGCGACGCGCTCCTGGGCCGGCTGGGCGGCGACCTGGACTTCACCACCGACGCGCGTCCGGAGGTCATCACCGAGATTCTGGCGGGCTGGGCGGACGCGGTGTGGGACACCGGGATCGCCTTCGGCACCATCGGCGCGACCCGGGCCGGCATTCAGTGCGAGATCACCACCTACCGGGCTGACCGCTACGACCGGGTGTCCCGCAACCCTGACGTCATCTTCGGCGACACCGTGCAGGGCGACCTGGCCCGGCGTGATTTCACCGTGAACGCGATGGCTGTCCAGTTGCCGCTGCAAGGCCATGGCCGGTTCGTCGACCCGCACGGCGGGATGACCGCGCTGGCTCGCCGCGAGCTGGATACCCCCGCGACACCGGAGGAGTCGTTCGCCGACGACCCGCTGCGGATGCTGCGCGCGGCCCGGTTCGTCTCCCAGCTTGGCTTCACCCTTGCCCCTCGGGTCCGGGCCGCGCTGGGCGCGATGGCCGGCGAGATCCGCCGGATCACCGCCGAGCGGGTGTCCGCTGAGCTGTCCAAGCTGCTGCTGGGGGCCGATCCTCGGGCCGGTATCGAGCTGATGGTGGACACCGGGCTGGCCGAGCACGTGCTGCCCGAGGTGCCCGCGATGCGCCTGGAGATCGACGAGCACCATCAGCACAAGGACGTCTACACCCATTCGTTGACGGTGCTCCAGCAGGCGGTCGCGCTGGAGGACGGCGAGCCCGACCTGGTGCTGCGGCTGGCGGCGTTGCTGCACGACATCGGCAAGCCGGCCACCCGCCGGCACGAGCCCGCTGGCGGGGTGAGCTTTCACCATCACGAGGTCGTCGGCGCCAAGCTGGTCCGCAAGCGGTTGCGCGCCCTGCGGTACCCCACCCACGTCATCGAGGACGTCGCCGCGCTGGTGTTCCTGCACCTGCGGTTTCACGGTTACGGCGGCGGCGAGTGGACCGACTCCGCGGTGCGCCGCTACGTCAC
Source organism: Pseudonocardiaceae bacterium (assembly GCA_050699715.1). GTDB lineage: Bacteria > Actinomycetota > Actinomycetes > Mycobacteriales > Pseudonocardiaceae. Next base: position 7,766 of record JBOHFR010000041.1, on the reverse strand, counting down.
CGACGCTGGAAAGCTGTTGCCGCAGCTGCACAAGCTGGTCCGGGCCGACTGCACGACCCGCAACCGTCGCAAGGCGATGGCGCTGCAGCGCACGTATGACGATCTGGAACTGCGCATCGAGCGGATCCGCGCTGAGGAGGACCTGGCTGCGGTGCGCCCAGATCTCGACGGCAACGCCATCATGGAGCTGCTCGGGTTGCCCCCGGGCCCGCTGGTCGGCCAGGCTTGGCGGCATCTCAAGGAGCTGCGCTTGGACCGGGGCCCACTCTCCCGCGAGGAGGCCGAGGCCGAGCTGCGCCGCTGGGCTCAGGAGAACCTTCCTAGGTAAATAGTGTTTGCCAAACAGAACCGTCACAGTGTTGATTAAGAAATGTTGCTACGACACCGAGCCCTTTTCGACCACCCAGGCTGTATCTTGGCCAGTAATCGAGGAGATGAGGTCATAGTCGTGATCGTAATGCAGTACCTGTACTCCGGCTTCCTCGGCTGCGGCTGCGATCAGAAGGTCGGGGATTTTTACGCCTCGATGATGACCTCGTAGTACGAGCTGTTCTTGTACTTGCCCAGCTCGCAGTATCGCCGCTTCGGTGAGGGCAACCTTGGGAAGTGCGGCGAACATGACGGCAAGGCGCCGGTAGTCGTCGATATGCCGAGCCGACCGCAGTACTTCGAGCCGTTCGATGTCGGTGTATCCGACCTCGCTACTGCGGAGCAAGGTCGTCACCTCCGCAGCCAGGGTGGGTGCCCGGTCTAGTCGGTTCCACACGCTGGTGTCGAGCAGGCAGGTCAGTGCCACGCCGAGTCCCGGTCGGGGTGGTCCAGGTCGCCGCTGACCAGCAGGGCAAGGCCATCCTCGATGGCGGCGGTGCGTTGCCGCTCGTCCTCGTGGTGCTGGATGTACTCCTGCAACGCCTCGATGACGACCTCCTGTTGAGTTCGGCGACGGCTAACGCGTACGGCTTGCTGGAGGAGGTCCTCGGGCAGCTCGAATGCTCCGGTAGCGGCCATCTGATGCTCCTCCCGATGAGCTAGTACTACAACAGCATCCTGTCGGCCACTGATCGAGATCACCTAGTGCGGCTGCAGCGCTAGTGGCCGAGTGCGCCCTTGCGCAGCGCGGTGGTGAAAGCTCGCCAGGCGGGTGGGGGCAGCGCCAGCACGCCGCTGGTGGGGTTCTTGGAGTCGCGCAGCGCGACCACCGGGCCGGCGACGGTCACCTCGACGCAGTTCATAGTGTCGCTGCTGTGGCTGCTCTTGTGCCAGCGGGCGCCGCTCAGATCCAGCGCAGGCATCCCGGGCTCCTCTCCCATCGGGTTGTGCGGCCGATGCGGCCCACCGGGTCAGCCGAGCTCGGCGGCGATCTGGGTGATCAGCTCAATCGTTGCAGCGGGTGCAAGGGATGCCTGCAGCATAGTCCCCAGCGCCAGCCGGTAGGACGCCAGATCGACCTCTTCCTCCAGGAACAACCCGATGCTTTGGTTTTCCACGGCCACCAGCGCCGGCTCCTCGGCGAACTCCAGGATCACGAACGACCCGCGCAGCCCGGCATGTGCGCCAGCGGCCAGCGGCACCACCCGCAGCATCACGTGCGGTTGCCCGGCCACGACCAGCAAGTGCTGCAGCTGCCGGCGCATCACCCCGGGCTCGCCGATCGGCCGGCGCAGCGCCCCCTCATCGACCACCGCGCAGAACTGTGGGGCGTCAGCCCGGGTGAGCAGTGCCTGGCGAGCCATCCGGGCGGCGACCAGGTTGTCCAGCTCAGCTGGGGTGATGGCGGGCGCGATGCCCTGGATGACCGCCCGCGCGTACTCCGCGGTCTGCACCAGCCCCGGTACGAACAGCGCCTCATAGTTCTGCACCCGGGTGGCCTTGGCCTCGAAGTCGATCAGGCTGCGCCACAGCTTGGGCAGCCCGGGTTGGCGGGTCCACCAGCCGCGCTCCTCCGAGCGCCGCACCAGGTCGAGCAGCTCGTCACGGGTGGCGGCAGGCACCTTGTACAGGCCCAGCAACGCGGCGACGTCCTCGATCTGCAGGCCGGTGATCCCAGTCTCCAGCCGGCTGATCTTGCTGGGTGACATGCCCATGAGCTTGGCCACTTCCGCGCCGGACAGGCCCACCTGCTCCCGTATCGTGCGCAACTCAGTGGCGACCTGCCGGGATCGGATCGACGTGTGGGAGTTTCCGGACATGGGACGCATTATGCACCCCGCACGGGATGACACAAACTACACGATCAGGCAATTGCTTGCAACCCCTGCAACGCTCCATGGCCACAGACCCGGCGGGCTCACTTGATCGCCCAGGCCTAGCGACATCTCAAAAGATCTCGCGACTCTCCTGTCGCCGAGTTCGACAGGAGAGTCGCTGGGCGGCCTCCCAACAGCCCCCCTGTCGAACTCGGCGCACCCAAGATGTTCGGTGATCTACGGGACACAGTTTAGGTGAGGACGGCAGCCTCACCTGGGATGGTTTTCGGGTTTGGTCCGTAGGCGTTCGGCTGTCCTTCGCCGTCGATGGCGAAGAACACGATGAGCACGATCCCGCCGATCAACGGGATGAGGCTGATGAGCATCCACCAGCCACTGCGGCCAGTGTCGTGCAGCCGGCGGACGCCCACGGCCAGGCTCGGCAGCAACACGGTCAGCGAGTAGAGCAGGTAGAGCAGGCCGACCGTGAACACCCTGGGGAGCGAGAGCGCGCTGTCGAGGATGGCGAGCACCACTCCGATGATCGCGTTGACCAGCACAAACATCCAGTATTCCTTCCGCCGGGCGCGGCCGGTGAAATCGGCGTACTGGCGAAGCACCTTCAGGTACCACCCCATGATCGACTCCTGTCCTTCGTGACCTCAGGGGTCATCGTCGTCTGCTGGCTCTTCGGTGAACAAGGGTTTATCGCTGGCGGGTGGCGCGGTGTGGGCGGGTCCGATCGTCTGCACCACGCCGGTGGTGGCGCGTTCGTAGCGGAGGTTGTAGGGCAACTTTGTCTTAACCTCGGCGAGGAGTTCTTCGACCCGCCACGCGCCGGGCGTGAGTTCCACGGTGACCCACCCACGTCCCGATATTTCTTGATCAACAGAGTCTCCGGGGCCGCCGCTTCAAGATCCTCATCGACATACAGGCAGATGAAGCTGACGGTGGCCAGTGACAGGCCGGTACGACCGGAGAGCTTGCGCGCGTGGTTGCGCAGCCGCGCCGGCAGCGACCTACTCGCCTTGCCGACGTACACCCGCTGGTCCGCGAGGAATAGTTCGTACACTCCTGGTCGGTTCTCCACCTGCGCCGTGGCTGGCCAGTCTCGCTGAGCTTTTTCCTACTCGAACGCAGTGGTGGGTTGCGAAGATCGAAGCGAACATGCGACGCGATCGTGAGGTCACCACCACACTGCGTGAGCAAGGCTGGACCGTGATCCGGCTGTGGGAGTCTGACATCCTCGCCGACCCCGCCGCCGCGGCCCAACACGTCCTTGACGCCGCCCGCAGCCTCGTGCCGAATTCAACTGACTGATCTGGGCCGCGCTGGCGGTAGGGTGGGCGGTTGTGCACCTTGACGACGCTCCGGTTGTCCTGCTCGACGAGGATCGTCGCCCAATCGGGCAGCTGCCCAAGTCCCAAGTTCATCACGCCGCGACGCCGCTGCACCTGGCGTTTTCCTGCTATGTCTTCGACGCCTGGGGCCGGGTGCTGATGACGCGGCGCGCCACCAGCAAACAGACCTGGCCGGGGGTGTGGACCAACACCTGCTGCGGGCATCCGTTGCCTGGTGAGCGATCCGACCAGGCGGCGGCCCGGCGACTCCGAGACGAGCTGGGGTTGCGGCTGACCCGCTCCGCGGTGGTGTTGCCCGACTTCAGCTACCGGGCGGTGGCGCCCGACGGTGTGGTGGAAAACGAGTTCTGCCCGGTGCTGGTGGGCTCCGTCGAGGGCCCCCCGCAACCCGACCCCGCCGAGGTGCTGGAGTGCCACTGGGCGCCCTGGCACGACGTGGTGGCCCTGGCGACTACCGCCCCCTGGGCGATCAGCCCCTGGTCAGCCCACCAAATCCCGCTCATGGCCACCCTGTCTGGCCCCTCGTGGCCCTTCACCTGAGGCGCTTTCCGCACATTCAGCCGAAGCGGGGGCGATGAGGGCGTGGAGGAGAGCTGCGAGCAGGTAGGTGGCGGCGGCTAGGAGCAACAGTGCGGGGGCGCGGCCGGTGGGGGGGACTTCGGTGGCGGCGATGGTGATGGCGAGGACGTAGCTGACGTTGAACAGGGTGTCATAGAGCGCGAAGACTCGGCCGCGCATGGTGTCCGCAACGTCGCTCTGCACTGTGGTGTCCAGGCTCAGCTTCACTACCTGACCGGCCGTGGACACCACGAACACGGCGGCCAGGGTCGTCGACATGGTCATCGGCAGGCCCAGCGTGAGGACCGCTGATCCGGCGGTGAGCAGGGCCCCGCGAACGGTGCGCCCTCGGCCGAAGCGGGACACCAGTGGCGGGGTGAGTACCGCCGCGAGCAGCAATCCGGCCGCTCCGGCGGCGAGCAGTTCGCAGACTCCGGCCAGCCCCGCCCGAAGTAGCCCGTGGGAGGTGAAGGAGTTGCGGTAGAGCAGCAGCGCCACCAGGGTCGCGATGCCCAACGACAGCCGGTGCGCGACGAGCGCCACCAGTCCTGCGGCGACGCTGGGCACCTGGGCCGCCGTGGTCAGGCCGTCACGTAGCCCGCTGGCCACCGCACGGGTTGCCCGTTCGGTTGTGCGGTCGGGCTCATCGAGGGAATCCGGACCTAGCTGGCCGCGCTGAAAACCAGCCGCGATCGCTGCCGCGACCAGCGAGCCCAACACGGAGGTGCCGCTCACCCATGCCGACCCGGTGTTGCCCGGCCCGATCAGGCCGCGCAGCCCGATCGCGCACATCCCGCCGATGGCGGTGACTGCCGCGCCGACGGTGGCGGCCAGCGCGTTGGCCTGAACCAGGTGGCATGGTGGTGCGACGTGCGGCAATCCTGCGGACATCCCGGCCAGCACGAACCGGCTTAACCCGGTCACCAGCAGTGCTCCGAGATACAACGGCGCCCCCGCCAGCCCGACCCCGACCGCCAGCGCCGCCAGCACGATCGGGACGCCTCGCAGCAGGTTCGCCACGACCAGGATCCGGCGGCGGTCCCAGCGGTCCAGCAGCGCCCCGGTGAAGGGTCCCACCAGCGAGTACGGCAGCAGCAGCACGGTGAGCCCGGCCGCGACCGCCAGCGGAGTGGCTTGGCGCTCCGGGTTGAACAGCACGGCGCTGCCCAACCCGGCCTGAAATACTCCGTCGCCCCATTGCGCGGCGAAGCGGGAGGCCAGCAACCGGCTGAATCCGGGGGTGCCCAGCAGCCGGCGCATCCCGAGCCGGCCGGTCACACTGGTGGGAGCAACTGTTGGGGATGGAGTCACGACCATGCAGGCTAGCGGTGTCGGGTGGCTTGTAGGGACCTGCACGGCATGCGAGACGATGACGCGGTGACTGACAACGTGGGCCCGGAGAAGACGGTGGACGCCGTGGAACCCGGATCGGCGCTGGTCGCCACCCCGGGACTGCAGGATCCTCGTTTTCGTCGCACCGTCGTACTGATTATCGATCACGGGACCCTGGGCACGGTCGGTGTCGTGCTCAACCGGCCCAGCGATGTGGCGGTGCGCGACGTGTTGCCGCTATGGGGGCCGCACGCCACAGTGCCCAGCGCCCTCTACGTCGGCGGGCCGCTGCACCAACGCGCCGCGCTGTGCGTGGCTGCGCTACCCGCCGGGGTAGACGCTGAGTGCACCGAAGGCATGATCAAGGTACGCGGACCGCTGGCCCTGGTCGACCTGGATGCCGATCCGGATCTGATGGCTCCGCACCTGCGCGGGCTGCGGGTGTTCGCCGGATACGCCGGTTGGGTTCAAGGCCAGCTAGCCTGTGAGATCGATCACGGGGACTGGCTGGTGGTGCCCGCATTGCCCGACGATGTGCTGGCCGGGCCTGACACTGACCTATGGGGTCGGATCTTGCGCCGCCAGGGCATGCCACTGGCGTTGCTGGCCACCTACCCGGCCGACCCGATGCTGAACTGAGGCGCCTCCGGTGAGCGTGACCGCGTCGCTCACGGTGAGGTCCGAACCGCGTGCCGTCCGGCCTTCTGCTCGCCCGCAGGCCCCACGGGTGGCCGGGTGAAAAATCCCTGCAACCCCAGCTCAGCGAGTTCGTCCCAGATTGCGCGGACCAACTTGCGGGTCTGGGGTCGGTCGGCCAGCCAGGCTCGCGTTCGAGCTGAGAGCTGCAAGGGCACCGTGACCCCGGACTGGATGGGCATCGGCTCGCGCAGCTCCTGGCCGAACCCCACCCAGTGGTGGGAGCGACCGTAGGGAAAGGGGTGCTCCAGGTACACGGCCAGCTCAAGTAACTCGCCATGGTCAGCGCCGGTCGCCAGCGTGGTGTGCAGATCCCGGACCAGCCCAGGCAACTCATCGGTATGTCCGTTAGTCGGTGCGGGCACCGGAAGCCTGGTTAGCTCCGACATTGAGATTTGCAGCGCGTCCGCGAGGGCGACCAGCTCAGTGAGCGTCGGGGAACGCGCACCGCGCTCGATACGGCTCAAGGTCGACTTGTTCCATCCCAGCCAGCCCGGCGACCACCCGCAGCGACTTACCCCGATCATCACGGACATGACGAAGCCGCCATCCGATCGTGCGCGCGTCCTCAACGTCCACGAAAACCCTCTCCATGCCGGGCCTCCTGCCGATGCTCCGGGGAGCGACCCCGGGGCGTGAACCTCGGTAATGAGGTAAGGCGAGGCTACTCGGTGACGCCGCGCCGGGAACCCTGCGGGTATGGACGCCGTGTTGGTTCGGGCTGTGTAGCGATTGAGACCCCAACGCCGCCTGAGTTCTCGCGCCGATGGCGAGAAAAATTTAGTCGAACATGGATATGATCCATTTTGCGGCCGCTTCGACCCAGTTCACGATGTGTCCAATCGATGTCACCACGCCGCAGCACGTGCTCAGCAATCCAAGGCGACGGATGATACGGTCTTTACGAGTTTCTTCAACCTTGTCAGGTATCGTTTCATTCCTGCGGGAATATGTCTCGAATCCGGCGCCTCCAGTTCCTTGCCGCCGACCGCGCGCGGGAGATGGCGGGGTTTCCTGCCGACCGATTCCCAGTTTGGCGCGGGCTTTCATCAACCAATGGACTTGCCGGCAGCCAAATATGGTTCCGTAGGATCTGTTTCTGCACGGTCCTTTCCGTCCGGGAAAACGGCATCGAGTCGGCATCGCCAAGAGGAAAAACCACGCCAAAAAGAAGAAAACAATAGGAAGATAAACTGTCAGATTGGCCCACTCGTGGCTTGTGATGAAATAGAATCCAATAGCAATAATGCCGCCCCATAAGTATATGTCATTATTTTTCTTACGAGCGGCCATTGCTATCCCCCGGTCTGTCCAATTCTCCGTCAGCGATCTCCCGTTTGGCCTATTATCACTCAGCTGGGGGCTTGCAGCCCTCCGGTATTCGGGTGACATGCTTCCCGTGTTTCTCCGTGCGGTGACGGGTCATGGCCGTTTCAAGATCGGATGTGGGGTTGCGGTGGTCGGCGCACATGGCTGACCCTGCCGGGGGGCTAGCCAGCTCTGGGGTGGGCCGACTCTCAGGCGCAGGCGGGATCACCTCGGACATGGCTGGTGACGGATCCACGACCCACCTATCGGATCGTGAAACGACCGTGGGAGGTGGGGGGATCTGTTGTGGAGTTGCCGCAGGCGG
>JBOHFR010000040.1:15544-52194 GCA_050699715.1 Pseudonocardiaceae bacterium | reverse complement strand
GACAATCGCCAACTTCAAGACCTGGAGAATCATGCACACCGACTACCGTCGCCCCATTGCAACATTTGCAACAACCATCTCAACCGTAATCGGCCTGCACTTCTACACGACCGGCTGAATAACCCTCGTTACAGGGTCAGGGCCCCGGCAAAGTCAGGTGATGCCGAGCAGTGTCAGTGGGTGGTTGAAGTCGTAGCTGGCCCAGCGGAGGCCTTGGGCGATGTTGGTGTGGCCGGCTCGTCGCAGGACGGCGATGGCGAGGTTGCGGAGCGAGGCCATGATTCGGGGGCCGGAGCGGGTGCGAACGTGGGAGGCGTCTTCGGCGAAGGTGACGTCTGGTGCGTAATGCAGCCCGTTCTCGATGGCCCAGTGCCCGCGTAGCGCGGTGGCGATCTGTTGGGGGTCGGCGCGGGTGGCGGGGCGGCTGGTCAGGCCGAGCACCGCGACCGCGGAGATGGGGTTGTCGTGCAGGTCGCTGATGTAGCGTTCGATGAGGAAGGCCTGCGCGGCGTGCGGGAAGGTGATTGTGTCCGGGGCGGGCAGGACCTGGATGGTGCGTCGTTCGACGCGGCCGTGTCCGCGGTCGTGCTCGGTGTGAGCGATGGGGGCTTCGGTCCATGGCAGCGCGTTGAGCTGCGCGAACAGGCCGGGTTGGTTGTCTTTGACGGTGAGTAGGTAGTCCGCGTGCTTGTCCTCGACCAGGTACCGGGCGTGGGCTCGCTGGGTGTGCAGCGCGTCCGCGCTGACCAGCATGCCGGTCAGGTCCAGCCCGTCGAGCAGCGGGGCGAACGCGGTGATCTCGTTGGTCTTCTGGGGGATCTCGCGTTGGGCCAGCACGGCGCGGGTTCCGGCGAGCATGGCGGCCAGCACGTGCACCGCGCGCCCGTCACCGGCTTTGGCGCCGCGCAGTGTCTTGCCGTCGACGGTGAGCACCTCGTCGGTGGGCAGCCTCGGGTAAAGCCAGGCGCCGAGCACCGCATCGAGCTGGTCACCGTCGCAGGCCTGCAAGGTACGCCGGATGGTCGACTCGGAGGGCACCACGAACACCCCGGTGCGGGGATCGACCCGAACCGCGAGCGCGCCCAACACCCCGACCGGGGCGTGGGACGCCCATTGCCCGGCCGCGACGTAGGACCGGGCCCCGGCGACCACCGCGGCCGCGGCCAACGCCAGGATCGACACCAGCCGGTGACGGATCCCCCGGGGCTTGCGCGGATCAACCACCTCAGCCAGCGCGTCGAGCAGGTCACGGCAACTGCCCTCGGCAGGCCCGAGGTCCGCGGCCCCGGATGCGATCGGGTCCTCGGGCTGCGGGTTGTCGAGGGCGGATGGGCCGGGTGTGACAGACTGCGCGTGCAACGAAGCTCCCGAGACGGATCGATCTTGGAGGATCGCTCGTCTTAGCGGAGCTTCGTTGCATCCATGAGGGTGACACGCCGTCCCAACCCCAAGTTGTGATCAATCATGGCGCATCCAGCCTTCTTCATCTGGCCCTACGAGTCCAGCCCATACGTCCAAGCGCCTCAGGACGCGTCAGAAGTCGCCAGCTACAGCCGTCGAGACTGCCCATTACCCCAGTTCAGCCCCGGTTTCACGACTTTGCCGGGGCCCTGGGAGGGGCCTGATGACACATTTGGGCTGTCCTCGACTGGACTGATTGAGGGCGGGGAAACCCGGTCCGCGTTGTGGCGTTCGGAAAGCGGAGCTCCGCTGCCCACGCGGGTGGTTGTCGCAGACGACCGGGTCAAGGCCGATGTCGCTTATCGCCTGGCAGGTGCGGGCACCGCGATCCTGTGGCGAGGGGACTTTCAGAACGCCCGTCAGCTGCTGGCAGCGATGGGGCGTCGGGCGGACCGCAAGCGTCGGGTCTCCGTGCCCTCGCCTGAGCTCGCCTTTCATCAGTACCGTCAGACCCGGGCGCAGCGCGCGCGGAGGCTGGGCATGCTGCTGGTGCCCTTCGATGCGGGGTGCGTCATCCCGCTGCGCCGGGCTCCGGATGTTCGGCAGGCCTGTGTCGAGGCCGGGTGCCCGACGGATGAGCCGTTCGTGCTCTCGCTGCGGGAACTGCTCGGCATCATCAGCGCCCGCGAGTGGCGCGAGAAAGGGGTCCCGATCCCGGCGCTGGATGCCCGCATTCATCCGCACTACGGCGTGTTCTCCCCGGTTCGAGGCGAATACGTGGACTTGGTGGCCAAGGCACCGCTGCCGTCGCTGGACTCAGTCCACAACATCGGGGCCTACGACATCGGCACGGGAACTGGGGTGCTGGCCGCCGTGCTGGCCCGCAGGGGAGTCGGCCGAGTGGTCGCGACCGATCAGGACCCGCGCGCGTTGGCCTGTGCCCGCGAGAACGTGACCCGCCTGGGGTTGACCGGTCGGGTGGATGTCATCGAAGCGGACCTCTTCCCTGACCAGGGCCGCGTTGCGTTGGCGGTGTGCAACCCGCCATGGGTCCCGGCGAAGCCCAGTTCACCACTTGAGCACGCGATCTACGACCCCGGCAGCCGGATGCTGCGGGCCTTCGTTGGCGGCTTGGCCGGTCACCTCCAGCCGGGCGGCGAGGGGTGGCTTGTGCTCTCCGACTTCGCTGAGCACGTGGGCCTGCGCACGAGGGAGGAGCTGCTGACCCTGTTCGATGAGTCCGGTGTGGACGTCGCCGGCCGGCTGGACGCCAAGCCGAGGCACCCCCGCGCGAGCGATCGCACCGATCCGCTGTGCGCGGCGCGCGCGGCGGAGACCACCTCGCTCTGGCGGCTCACTCTGCGGTGACTGAATGTTGAATGATCTTGCACTAGAATGCATAATCATTCACATGTCGGTGCGGGTCGCGGTGGCGGGGGCGAGCGGGTACGCGGGGGGCGAGCTTCTTCGCCTGATGCTCGGACACCCGCTGATCGAGATCGGTGCGCTCACGGCGGGTGGCAACGCGGGAAGCCGGCTTGGCGAGCATCACCCGAACCTCGTCCCGCTGGCCGAGCGCATCTTGTCCGATACCACCGCGCAGCGGTTGGCCGGACACGACGCGGTGTTCCTCGCCCTGCCCCACGGCCATTCCGCGACGCTGGCAGCCCAGCTACCCGAGGACACCGTGGTGATTGACTGCGGTGCTGACCACCGGCTCGGGGATCCCGCGGCCTGGCGGCGCTGGTACGGCGGCGACCACCCCGGGACCTGGCCCTACGGGCTGCCTGAGCTGCCCGGCGCGCGGGAGAAGCTGCGCGGTGCCCGCCGCGTCGCGGTGCCCGGCTGCTACCCGACGGTGGTCAGCCTCGCGCTGGCTCCGGCCCTGGCCGCCGGGCTTGTCACGCCTGACGTCGTGGTGACCGCGATGTCCGGTACGTCGGGGGCCGGGCGCGCCCTCAAACCCCACCTGCTGGCCTCGGAAGTGCTGGGCTCGGCCAGCGTGTACGGGATGGCCGGCGCGCACCGGCACCTCCCGGAGATCATCCAGAACCTCACCGGCGTCGCTGGCCAGCCGGTCACCGTGTCCTTCACCCCGGTGCTGGCGCCGATGTCGCGCGGGATCCTGGCTGCCTGCACCGCCGCGCTGCGCCCAGGCATCGACGGTATTGATGACGAGACGGCCCGCAAAGCCTACCGCGCCGCATACGCCGCGGAGCCGTTCGTGCACCTGCTCGCGCCGGGCCGCTGGCCGGCCAGCGGAGCCGTGCGGGGTTCCAACTCCGTGCAGCTGCAGGTAGCGGTGGACATCGACGCTGGCCGGCTGGTCGCGGTCGGTGCGGTCGACAACCTCACCAAAGGCACCGCGGGAGCGGCGCTGCAGTGCCTCAACCTGGCGCTGGGACTTCCCGAGACCACCGGCCTGCCAGCCTGGGGAATCGCTCCATAACTGAGGAGGACATCGCGATGAGCGTCACCGCAGCCGGCGGGTTCCGGGCGGCCGGGGTGCCCGCCGGCATCAAGGCCAGGGGAGCCCTGGATCTAGCCCTGGTGGTCAATGACGGGCCGACCACGGCGGCCGCCGGGGTGTTCACCCGCAACCAGGTCAAGGCGGCGCCGGTGCTGTGGTCGGCGCAGGTGCTCACCGGGCGGCGGCTGCGGGCCGTCGTGCTGAACTCCGGCGGAGCCAACGCCTGCACCGGCCCTGGCGGTTTCCAGGACACCCACGCCACCGCCGAGCGGGTCGCCACGATGCTGGGCTGTGGGGCGGTCGAGGTTGCCGTGTGCTCCACTGGACTGATCGGCGAGCGGCTGCCGCTGGAGGCGGTGCTGTCCGGAATCGACACCGCCACGGCCGCATTGGCCGCCACGCCGGAGGCTGGCCTGGCTGCGGCCACCGCGGTGCTCACCACCGACACCCGTCCCAAACAGGCCGCCGTCGCCGGCCCGGGTTGGACGGTGGGCGGGTTCGCGAAGGGAGCCGGCATGACTGCGCCCAGCCTGGCCACCATGCTCTGCGTGCTCACTACCGACGCCGTTGTGGAGGAGTCCATGCTGGACGCTGTGTTGCGCTGTGCCAGCGCCGAGACCTTCGAGCGGCTGGACATCGACGGCACCTGCTCGACCAACGACACCGTGCTGCTGCTGGCCTCCGGCGCCGCGGGGGTCGAGCCAGACCGGGCGCAGTTCGCCGCCGCGGTGGCGCAGGTGTGCCACGAGTTGGTCAAGAGCTTGCAGGCTGACGCCGAGGGCGTCACCAAAGAGATCACAATCACTGTCTGTGGGGCGGCCGGTGCCGCCGACGCGCTCGCCGTGGCCCGGATGGTCGCCCGGGACAACCTGGTCAAGACCGCCTTCTTCGGATCTGATCCCAACTGGGGCCGGATCGCCGCTGCGGCGGGTGCCTCGTCGGCCACCGTGCGGGCCGACACGCTGGACATCCGGATCAACGGAGTGCTGCTCTGCCAGGACGGCGCGGTGGCGGCGGATCGCTCCAAGGCGGACCTGTCCGGCCGGGAGATCACCGTGGAGATCGATCTGCATCTCGGCGAGGGACAGGTCACCGTGCTCACCACTGACCTCTCGCCCGGGTACGTCGAGGAGAACAGCGTCTACTCCTCATGACCCGCAACATTGATACAGCCGCCCAGAAGGCCGAGGTGCTGGCCGAGGCGCTGCCCTGGTTGCAACGTTTCCACGGGGCCACTGTCGTGATCAAATACGGCGGCAACGCGATGCTGGATGATCAGCTCAAGCGGGCTTTCGCCCAGGACATGGTCTTTCTGCGGCTGGCCGGACTACGCCCCATCGTGGTGCACGGCGGCGGTCCACAGATCAACGCCATGCTGGACCGGCTGGGCATCGCGGGGGAGTTCCGCGGCGGCTTGCGCGTCACCACCCCGGAGACGATCGACGTGGTGCGCATGGTGCTGTTCGGCCAGGTGGGCCGGGAGCTGGTCGGGCTGATCAACGCGCACGGTCCGTTTGCCGTCGGCATCTCCGGTGAGGACGCGCACCTGTTCACCGCCGCCCGGCGCACCGCTACCGTGGACGGTGCGCAGGTCGACGTGGGGCTGGTCGGCGATGTGGTTGCGGTGAATTCCGCGGCAGTGCTCGACATCGTCAACGCGGGGCGTATCCCGGTGGTATCCGGATTGGCCCCGGACGCCGACGGTGTGGTGCACAACATCAATGCCGATACCGCTGCGGCGGCGTTGGCCATCGCGTTGGGCGCCGCGAAGCTTGTCGTGCTCACCGATGTCGAGGGGCTCTACACCGACTGGCCGAACCGGACCAGCCTGCTCTCCCAGATAACGGTGGACCGGCTGGAGGGGTTGTTACCAGCACTGTCTGCCGGGATGGTGCCGAAGATGGAGGCCTGCCTGCGCGCCGTCCGGGGGGGAGTGCCACGGGCCCATGTGATCGATGGCCGGGTGGCGCATTCGGTGCTGCTGGAGGTGTTCACCACTGAGGGGGTGGGGACGATGGTGCTGCCCCTAGGAGAGGAGGCCTGATGTCTACTGTGGATTTACAGCGGCGCTGGCAGGCTGCGTTGATGGCCAACTATGGCACGCCGCCATTGGCGTTGGCCCGGGGTGCTGGCGCCGAAGTGTGGGATACCGACGGCCGGCGTTACCTGGATCTGGTTGGCGGTGTCGCGGTGAACGCGTTGGGCCATGCTCACCCGGCCGTGGTGCGCGCCGTCACCGAGCAGATCAGCACCCTCGGGCAGGTCTCCAACCTGTACCTCAGCGAGCCGGCGATCACGCTCGCCGAGACCCTGCTGGACCTCCTCGGCGCCACCGGGTCGGGACGGGTGCTGTTCTGCAACTCCGGTGCGGAGGCCAATGAGGCCGCATTCAAGATCGCTCGGCGCACTGGACGGCCTACGATGGTCGCCGCGCACGGTGCTTTTCATGGTCGCACCATGGGGGCACTCGCGCTGACCGGGCAGCCCGCCAAGCGGGATCCCTTCGAACCGATGCCCCCCGGGGTGGTCTTCGTGCCCTACGGCGACCCCGGGGCCCTAGCGGCGGCGATCGACGGGGACACTGCCGCTGTGTTCCTCGAGCCTGTGCAAGGCGAGAACGGCGTGGTGATCCCTCCCGAGGGCTACCTGCAGGCCGCTCGGGAGATCACCGCGGCGCGGGGGGCGCTGCTGGTGCTCGATGAGGTCCAGACCGGTATCGGCCGGACCGGCACCTGGTTCGCCCATCAGTCTGCGGGCGTGACTCCCGACGTCGTGACGCTCGCCAAGGGCCTCGGCGGAGGGCTCCCGATCGGCGCGTGCATCGGCATCGGAGCTGCCGCGCACCTGTTGCAGCCGGGTCAGCACGGCAGCACTCTCGGTGGCAACCCGGTCTGCTGCGCCGCCGCGCTGGCCGTGCTGCGGACGATCGTCGCGGACGGGTTGCTCGACCACGTCGCCCGGCTTGGTAAGGAGATCGCCGCCGAGGTGAGGGCGCTGCGCCACCCACTCGTCAGCTCGGTCAGCGCGGCAGGCCTGCTCATCGGGATCGGGTTGACCTCGCCCGTCTCCGCGCAGCTCGCCTCCGCCGCGCGAGACGCCGGCTTCCTGGTCAACCCGGTCGTGCCGGACCGGGTCCGGCTCGCCCCGCCGCTGGTGCTCACCGAGGCGCAGGCGCGAGAGTTCCTCAGCGCACTGCCTGCGATCCTGGGCGGGGTGCAGTAGCGACATGACGCTCACCCGGGCCGGTCGCCAGGCTCGCGTCGTCGACCTGGTGACTCACCACACGGTGCGTAGCCAGTCCGAGCTGGCCGCTCTGCTTGCTACCCAGGGCATCGAGGTCACCCAGGCCACGCTGTCCCGGGACCTCGACGAGCTCGGCGCGGTGAAGCTGCGCGGCGTGGACGGCGGTGCGCCGGTGTATGTCATCCCCGAGGACGGCAGCCCGGTGCGCGCGGTGGCCGGTGGCACCGCCCGGCTCGCGCGAGTGCTCGCCGAGCTACTCGTCTCCGTCGACGCCAGCGCGAACCTCGCGGTGTTGCGCACACCGCCCGGTGCGGCACACTTCGTGGCCAGTGCCCTGGACCGAGCGGCGCTGGCTGATGTCGTCGGCACCATCGCCGGCGATGACACCATTGCGGTCGTCGCCCGAGAACCTCTTACCGGGGCGCAGCTCGCACAGCGGATCAAGGCGTTAGCGAAAGGAGAGCAAGAATGACTGAGCGGGTGGTGCTGGCCTACTCCGGTGGGCTGGACACCTCAGTGGCGATCGGGTGGATCGCCGAGAAGACCGGAGCTGAGGTCGTCGCCGTTGCGGTCGATGTCGGCCAGGGCGGCGAGGACCTGGAGACCATCCGCCAGCGGGCGCTCGCCTGCGGTGCGGTGGAGGCCATGGTCACCGACGCCCGCGACGAGTACGCCGAGCAATACTGCTTGCCGGCGCTGCAAGCCAACGCATTGTACATGGACCGCTACCCACTGGTATCAGCGTTATCCCGACCGCTGATCGTCAAGCATCTGGTGGCGGCCGCGAAGCACCACGGTGCCTGCACCGTCGCGCACGGCTGCACCGGCAAGGGCAACGATCAAGTGCGCTTCGAAGTCGGCATCGGTGCGCTCGCCCCGGACCTGCAGGTGATCGCCCCGGTCCGGGACTACGCGTGGACCCGGGAGAAGGCGATCATCTACGCCGAGGAGCGCGATCTGCCGATCGACGTCACCAAGCGCTCGCCGTTCTCCATCGACCAGAACCTGTGGGGCCGGGCGGTCGAGACCGGGTTTCTCGAAGACCTGTGGAACGCCCCGACCAAGGACGTCTACTCCTACACCAGCGATCCGACCGCGTGGAAGGCACCGGAGGAGCTGGTGATCACTTTTGAGTCTGGTGTGCCAGTCGCGATCGACGGTGCCCCGGTGACGGTGTTGGAGGCGATCAAGCAGCTCAACGCGCGGGCCGGGGCGCACGGCGTCGGCCGGCTGGACATGGTCGAGGATCGGCTGGTCGGCATCAAGAGCCGGGAGATCTACGAGGCGCCCGCAGCGATCGCCCTGATCACCGCGCACCAGGAGCTGGAGAACGTCACTGTCGAGCGCGACCTGGCGAGGTACAAGCGCACCGCCGAGCAGCGCTGGACTGAGCTGGTCTACGACGGGCTCTGGTTCTCCCCGCTCAAGCGAGCCTTGGATGCTTTCATCGCCGATTCCCAGCGCCACGTGACCGGCGAGATCCGGGTCGAGCTGGCCGGTGGCCGGGCCACGGTGACCGGACGGCGTAGCCCGCAGTCACTCTATGACTTCAACCTCGCTACCTACGACGCGGGTGACACTTTCGACCAGTCCCTGGCCAAGGGGTTTGTCCAGCTGTGGGGGCTTCCCTCGAAGATCGCCGCACAGCGAGACCTGCTGGGCAGTGTCGAGCTATCAACCCTACGGGGGCTCTCGTCGTGACCGCACTGTGGGGTGGCCGGTTCAGCGAGAAACCGGCTGACGCGCTGGCGGCGCTGAGCAGCTCGACGCACTTTGACTGGCGGCTGGCCCGCTACGACATTCGTGGCTCCCGAGCGCACGCCCGGGTGCTGCACGGCGCTGGGCTGCTCAACGACGGTCAGCTGACCGCGATGCTCGACGCGCTGGACCTCCTCGACGCCGACGTCGACTCCGGCGCGTTCATCCCGGTACCTGAGGACGAGGATGTGCACACCGCGCTGGAGCGTGGCCTGATCGAGCGTGCCGGGCCGGAGCTCGGCGGCCGGCTGCGCGCCGGCCGCTCCCGCAACGACCAGGTCGCGACGCTCCTGCGAATGTGGCTGCGCGACGCTGCCCGCCGCGTCGCCGCCGGCACTCTGGACGTGATCGACGCGCTGCTCGAGCAGGCGTGGGCGCATCCCGATGCCCCCATGCCGGGCCGGACCCACTTGCAGCACGCTCAACCCGTGTTGCTCGCCCATCACCTGGGGGCCCACGTGCAGGCCTTGCTGCGCGACGTCGAGCGGCTGCGGGACTGGGATGCGCGAGCCGCCGTCTCGCCCTACGGCTCGGGTGCGCTGGCCGGCTCGTCGCTCGGCTTGGACCCGGCGGCGGTGGCCGCCGAACTCGGCTTCACGGCCCCGGTAGAGAACTCGATCGATGGCACGGCGTCGCGGGACTTCGCCGCCGAAGCCGCGTTCGTGCTCGCGATGCTGGCCGTCGACCTGTCCCGGATCGCCGAGGAGATCATCCTCTGGGCTACCGCCGAGTTCGGTTACGTCGCCCTGGATGACGCCTACTCGACGGGCAGCTCGATCATGCCGCAGAAGAAGAACCCCGATGTGGCCGAGTTGGCCCGGGGTAAGGCCGGCCGGCTGATCGGCAACCTCACCGGTCTGCTGGCAACGCTCAAGGCGCAGCCGCTGGCCTACAACCGGGACCTGCAGGAGGACAAGGAGCCGCTGTTCGACTCCGTCGACCAGCTTGAGCTGTTGCTGCCCGCGATGGCCGGGATGGTCGCCACCCTGGTCTTCCAGACCGAACGGCTCGCCGAGCTTGCCCCGGCCGGGTTCACGCTGGCTACCGATCTTGCCGAGTGGCTGGTGCGTCAGGGGGTGTCGTTTCGCACCGCGCACCAGGCGGCCGGAGCGTGCGTGCGGCTGGCCGAATGCCACGGGGTGGGGTTGGCGGAGCTGTCGGCGATGGAGCTTGCCGCCGTCCACGCTGAGCTCACCATCGACGTTCGCCGGGTGCTCAACGTCGCCGGGTCGATCGGCTCCCGCGACGCCTACGGCGGAACCTCTCCCGCCCGCGTTGCCGAGCAGCTACAGCGCGCCCAGCATGCCGTCAGCGGGCACCGAGCCTGGATCACGTCGTGACGGTGCGGGCCTTCGCCCGCGAGGACCTCGCTGTGGATGTGCTGCCGGCTGCCCGGCTGCTGCTGGGCGCCCAGCTAGTCGCGGACAGACCGGAGGGTCAAGTGGTGGTTCGCCTCGTCGAGCTGGAGGCCTATCGCGGTTCCGACGATCCAGCGGCGCACTCCTACCGTGGCCGCACCGCCCGCAACTCCGTCATGTTCGGCCCGCCCGGACATCTCTACGTGTATTTCGTCTACGGGATGCACTTCTGCGCCAACATCTCCTGCCTGCCCGACGGGGAACCCGGCGCGGTGCTGCTGCGCGCCGCTGAGGTCGTCTCCGACCTTGCCGTCGCCCGGCTGCACCGGCCCACCGCGCGGTCCGACGCCGAGCTTGCTCGCGGCCCCGCCCGGCTGGCGACGTTGCTCGGGTTACGCCGCGAGCACAACGGCGTGGACCTCACTGACCCCATGTCGCCGGTGCGACTACTGCCCGGCGATCCAGTGCCTGCCGAACGGGTGCGCACCGGCCCACGGGTTGGTGTCGCCGCCGCCCGGGATCGTCCTTGGCGGTTTTGGGTGGACGGCGCTCCGGCGGTGTCGGCTTACCGTCGGCACCGGGAACCGGCGTGACCGACCGGCGTACGCGGGTCGTGATCCCGGCCGTGACCCCGGCGTGATGCGGCCCGCTGGCCGCCCCGGTACCTGCCCGGACCCGCCGATTTGACTTCTCCTGTGCACTGGCCGTATCTTTTGCCTCGCCCCGCAGCAGAACGGACGAACATCTCAGCGAGATGGTAGCCAGATGGTGCTGAGATGTTAGGCCAGGGTCGCGGGGCTGGCTAGGGTCGAGGAGAGCACGACTCGGAGAGCTGGTAAGCTCGATGAGACGGCAAGCTTAATAAGCTCTGGTCTCGAAGGCAAACCTCTTGGGGTTGGTCATGGCGGGGCCGGGTAGATTAAAGCAAGTTATCCTGGATCGAGCCGCTGTGATAGTGGTTTGTGGTGGTGTGTGTTTGTTCTTTGAGAACTCAACAGTGTGTCGGAAATGTTAGTGCCATGTTTGTTTTGTGTTGGTTTTTGTGTTGTGCTAGTGATCAGTGCGATGCTTGCCCTTGGTGTGTTGTGGGGTGGGTGTTGTTTTCTGTTGAGGCATTCAATGGAGAGTTTGATCCTGGCTCAGGACGAACGCTGGCGGCGTGCTTAACACATGCAAGTCGAGCGGTAAGGCCCTTTCGGGGGTACACGAGCGGCGAACGGGTGAGTAACACGTGGGTGACCTGCCCTTAGCTCTGGGATAAGCCTGGGAAACTGGGTCTAATACCGGATATGACTCTATGACGCATGTTGTGGGGTGGAAAGCCTTGTGCGGCTAGGGATGGGCCCGCGGCCTATCAGCTTGTTGGTGGGGTGATGGCCTACCAAGGCGACGACGGGTAGCCGGCCTGAGAGGGCGACCGGCCACACTGGGACTGAGACACGGCCCAGACTCCTACGGGAGGCAGCAGTGGGGAATCTTGCGCAATGGGCGAAAGCCTGACGCAGCGACGCCGCGTGGGGGATGACGGCCTTCGGGTTGTAAACCTCTTTCAGCCCTGACGAAGCGAGAGTGACGGTAGGGGCAGAAGAAGCACCGGCCAACTACGTGCCAGCAGCCGCGGTAATACGTAGGGTGCAAGCGTTGTCCGGAATTATTGGGCGTAAAGAGCTCGTAGGCGGCCTGTCGCGTCGGCTGTGAAAACTTGGGGCTCAACCCTGAGCTTGCAGTCGATACGGGCAGGCTAGAGTTCGGCAGGGGAGACTGGAATTCCTGGTGTAGCGGTGAAATGCGCAGATATCAGGAGGAACACCGGTGGCGAAGGCGGGTCTCTGGGCCGATACTGACGCTGAGGAGCGAAAGCGTGGGGAGCGAACAGGATTAGATACCCTGGTAGTCCACGCCGTAAACGTTGGGCGCTAGGTGTGGGATCCCTTCCACGGGTTCCGTGCCGCAGCTAACGCATTAAGCGCCCCGCCTGGGGAGTACGGCCGCAAGGCTAAAACTCAAAGGAATTGACGGGGGCCCGCACAAGCGGCGGAGCATGTGGATTAATTCGATGCAACGCGAAGAACCTTACCTGGGTTTGACATACACTGGAAAGCCGTGGAGACATGGCCTCCGCAAGGCCGGTGTACAGGTGGTGCATGGCTGTCGTCAGCTCGTGTCGTGAGATGTTGGGTTAAGTCCCGCAACGAGCGCAACCCTTGTCCTATGTTGCCAGCGGCCAGTGACTTTGTTACTGGGCCGGGGACTCATGGGAGACTGCCGGGGTCAACTCGGAGGAAGGTGGGGACGACGTCAAGTCATCATGCCCCTTATGTCCAGGGCTTCACACATGCTACAATGGCCGGTACAGAGGGCTGCGAAGCCGTAAGGTGGAGCGAATCTCACAAAGCCGGTCTCAGTTCGGATCGGGGTCTGCAACTCGACCCCGTGAAGTCGGAGTCGCTAGTAATCGCAGATCAGCAACGCTGCGGTGAATACGTTCCCGGGCCTTGTACACACCGCCCGTCACGTCACGAAAGTCGGTAACACCCGAAGCCGGTGGCCCAACCCTTGGGAGGGAGCCGTCGAAGGTGGGACTGGCGATTGGGACGAAGTCGTAACAAGGTAGCCGTACCGGAAGGTGCGGCTGGATCACCTCCTTTCTAAGGAGCACAGGGTATCTGTTGTCCCCCGGGGTTTGTTGTCACGCTGTGGGGTGATGGGTGCCGTACGCCACTGCCTGAGGGTTGTTGTGATCTTTGGGGTGGTTGCTCATGTGGGTGGAACGCTGACATTGTAGTTAACCGGTCGTTGATCGGTGACACGGCACACTGTTGGGTCCTGAGGGAACAAGCACCCAGTGTTGTGGTGGGTGGCCCTTGGTGAAGAGTGTTGTGGGTTGGCAGTCATCACACCGAACGGCTCGTGGTCAGGCCCCAGTGAGGGGTGTGGTTGTGGGTTCGCGGTGAGTTTTGGTGGCGGGTCCGTCCGTACTTTGAGAACTGCACAGTGGATGCGAGCATCTTTGTGGCCAAGTTACTAAGGGCACACGGTGGATGCCTAGGCATCAGGAGCCGATGAAGGACGTGGGAGGCTGCGATAAGCCTCGGGGAGCTGCCAACCGAGCTGAGATCCGAGGATGTCCGAATGGGGAAACCCGGCAGCAGTCATGTGCTGTCACCCTCACCTGAACACATAGGGTGGGTGGAGGGAACGCGGGGAAGTGAAACATCTCAGTACCCGCAGGAGAAGAAAACAACAGTGATTCCGTGAGTAGTGGCGAGCGAAAGCGGATGAGGCTAAACCATACTAGTGTGATAGCTGGCAGGCGTTGCTAGTGTGGGGTTGTGGGACCTACCAGCTGGGGCTGTCGACCCGGCGGGGAGTTGACAAAGTGGCGTGGTTAGCGGAAGGCGTCTGGAAAGCGCTAGCGTAGAGGGTGACACTCCCGTACGCGAAAACCCGTCACCTCCCGGTGGGGATCCCAAGTAGCAGCGAGCCCGTGAAATTCGCTGTGAATCTGGCGGGACCACCCGCTAAGCCTAAATACTCCCTGATGACCGATAGCGGATTAGTACCGTGAGGGAAAGGTGAAAAGTACCCCGGGAGGGGAGTGAAATAGTACCTGAAACCGTGTGCCTACAAGCCGTCGGAGCTCTCTTGTGGAGTGACGGCGTGCCTTTTGAAGAATGAGCCTGCGAGTTAGCGGTGCGTGGCGAGGTTAACCCGTGTGGGGTAGCCGTAGCGAAAGCGAGTCCGAATAGGGCGTTTTTAGTCGCGTGCTCTAGACCCGAAGCGGAGTGATCTACCCATGGCCAGGGTGAAGCGCGGGTAAGACCGCGTGGAGGCCCGAACCCACCAGGGTTGAAAACCTGGGGGATGAGCTGTGGGTAGGGGTGAAAGGCCAATCAAACTCCGTGATAGCTGGTTCTCCCCGAAATGCATTTAGGTGCAGCGTCGCGTGCTTCTCACCGGAGGTAGAGCACTGGATGGTCTAGGGGGCCTACAAGCCTACCAAAATCAGCCAAACTCCGAATGCCGGTGAGCCAAGAGCGTGGCAGTGAGACTGCGGGGGATAAGCTTCGTAGTCGAAAGGGAAACAGCCCAGACCACCGGCTAAGGTCCCTCAGCGTGTGCTAAGTGGGAAAGGATGTGGGGTCGCACAGACAACCAGGAGGTTGGCTTGGAGGCAGCCATCCTTGAAAGAGTGCGTAATAGCTCACTGGTCAAGTGATCCCGCGCCGACAATGTAGCGGGGCTCAAGCACACCACCGAAGCCGTGGCGTTCACACAATGATCCGCACCCTCATTCGTGGGGGTGTGCAGTCGTGTGGACGGGTAGGGGAGCGTCGTGCGGGGAGTGAAGCGGCGGGGTGACCCAGCCGTGGACGCCGCACGAGTGAGAATGCAGGCATGAGTAGCGAAAGGGGAGTGAGAAACTCCCCCGCCGAATGACCAAGGGTTCCTGGGCCAGGCTAATCCGCCCAGGGTAAGTCGGGACCTAAGGCGAGGCCGACAGGCGTAGTCGATGGACAACGGGTTGATATTCCCGTACCCGCATGAGCGCGTCCCTGGTGAGGTCGGTGATGCTAACCACCCGGACCACTTCTCTGCCCCTTCGGGGGTGGGCGGTGGCGAGCGTGGGACCCGAACCGATAGTAGCCAAGCGATGGGGTGACGCAGGAGGGCAGCCCCGCCAGTGAGTGGTAGAACTGGTGTAAGGGTGTAGCCAGCCGCCATAGGCAAATCCGTGGCGGTAATGGTGAGACCTGACGCATAGCCGATTGAGGCGAAGTAGGGTGATCCCATGCTGCCGAGAAAAGCCTCTAGCGAGTTCTCATGCGGCCCGTACCCCAAACCGACACAGGTGGTCAGGTAGAGAATACCAAGGCGATCGAGATAACTGTGGTTAAGGAACTCGGCAAAATGCCCCCGTAACTTCGGGAGAAGGGGGGCCGAGTTGCGTGAAGCCCTTCGCGGGCTAGCGTGGTTCGGCCGCAGAGACCAGGGAGAAGCGACTGTTTACTAAAAACACAGGTCCGTGCGAAGTCGTAAGACGATGTATACGGACTGACGCCTGCCCGGTGCTGGAACGTTAAGGGGACGGGTTAGCCTTCACGGGCAAAGCTCAGAACTTAAGCGCCAGTAAACGGCGGTGGTAACTATAACCATCCTAAGGTAGCGAAATTCCTTGTCGGGTAAGTTCCGACCTGCACGAATGGCGTAACGACTTCTCCACTGTCTCAACCACAGACTCGGCGAAATTGCACTACGAGTAAAGATGCTCGTTACGCGCGGCAGGACGGAAAGACCCCGGGACCTTTACTACAGCTTGGTATTGGTGTTCGGTTCGGCTTGTGTAGGATAGGTGGGAGACTATGAAGCGGTCACGCCAGTGACGGTGGAGTCATCGTTGAAATACCACTCTGGTCGAACTGGATGTCTAACCTCGGTCCGTGATCCGGATCAGGGACAGTGCCTGGTGGGTAGTTTAACTGGGGCGGTTGCCTCCCAAAAAGTAACGGAGGCGCCCAAAGGTTCCCTCAGCCTGGTTGGCAATCAGGTGTCGAGTGCAAGTGCACAAGGGAGCTTGACTGTGAGACAGACATGTCGAGCAGGGACGAAAGTCGGGACTAGTGATCCGGCATCGGCTTGTGGAAGCGGTGTCGCTCAACGGATAAAAGGTACCCCGGGGATAACAGGCTGATCTTCCCCAAGAGTCCATATCGACGGGATGGTTTGGCACCTCGATGTCGGCTCGTCGCATCCTGGGGCTGGAGTAGGTCCCAAGGGTTGGGCTGTTCGCCCATTAAAGCGGTACGCGAGCTGGGTTTAGAACGTCGTGAGACAGTTCGGTCCCTATCCGCCGCGCGCGCAGGAGACTTGAGGAAAGCTGTCCCTAGTACGAGAGGACCGGGACGGACGAACCTCTGGTGTGCCAGTTGTCCCGCCAGGGGCACGGCTGGTTAGCTACGTTCGGAAGGGATAACCGCTGAAAGCATCTAAGCGGGAAGCTCGTTCCAAGATGAGGTCTCCCACCCCTTCGTGGGTTAAGGCCCCCAGCTAGACCACTGGGTTGATAGGCCGGAAGTGGAAACACCGCAAGGTGCGCAGCTGACCGGTACTAATAGGCCGAGGACTTAGCCACAACACACGCAACGCATCCACTGTGCAGCTCCCGGAGCACGGCCCGGACACCAACCCGGCCACACAACTCCACACAAGTTACGGCGGCCATAGCGGAGGGGAAACGCCCGGACCCATCCCGAACCCGGAAGCTAAGCCCTCCAGCGCCGATGGTACTGCACCCGCCAGGGTGTGGGAGAGTAGGACACCGCCGAAACACCACCCCAACAAAGGCTGTGTGGTGACCGTCTGTGTCGTTCAGCTGTCACAGACGGTCACTATCCCGGGCCGGTGTCCTGGGTGGACGGTGGGGTTGCTGCTTCTTAAGCTGTAACGGCCGCTGTGGTCAGCCCAATCTGGGTGACTCGCGGGTGGCAAGGTGATTGACATCGGCCGAGTTTGCTCCGTAACCTCGGTGGCAGCGTCCGGAAGCCAGCGCGGGGTCGCTAGCATGGAGCTTGTCGCCGAGTTGAAGCCCCTCGTGGTCGTCCACGAGAAGGGCGCGGTGCACAGTGGGCCGTGCGAGTTGACATCGTTGCCAGGGTTATGTACTCTGAACAAGTTGCCCTGGAGCGAGCCACACAAGTTGCGGCTCATCACCAGTGTTTTTGGCACGCTGTGTGGTTTGTTACTCGCACAGTGTGGTTTGTGGTGGTGTGTGTTTGTTCTTTGAGAACTCAACAGTGTGTCGGAAATGTTAGTGCCATGTTTGTTTTGTGTTGGTTTTTGTGTTGTGCTAGTGATCAGTGCGATGCTTGCCCTTGGTGTGTTGTGGGGTGGGTGTTGTTTTCTGTTGAGGCATTCAATGGAGAGTTTGATCCTGGCTCAGGACGAACGCTGGCGGCGTGCTTAACACATGCAAGTCGAGCGGTAAGGCCCTTTCGGGGGTACACGAGCGGCGAACGGGTGAGTAACACGTGGGTGACCTGCCCTTAGCTCTGGGATAAGCCTGGGAAACTGGGTCTAATACCGGATATGACTCTATGACGCATGTTGTGGGGTGGAAAGCCTTGTGCGGCTAGGGATGGGCCCGCGGCCTATCAGCTTGTTGGTGGGGTGATGGCCTACCAAGGCGACGACGGGTAGCCGGCCTGAGAGGGCGACCGGCCACACTGGGACTGAGACACGGCCCAGACTCCTACGGGAGGCAGCAGTGGGGAATCTTGCGCAATGGGCGAAAGCCTGACGCAGCGACGCCGCGTGGGGGATGACGGCCTTCGGGTTGTAAACCTCTTTCAGCCCTGACGAAGCGAGAGTGACGGTAGGGGCAGAAGAAGCACCGGCCAACTACGTGCCAGCAGCCGCGGTAATACGTAGGGTGCAAGCGTTGTCCGGAATTATTGGGCGTAAAGAGCTCGTAGGCGGCCTGTCGCGTCGGCTGTGAAAACTTGGGGCTCAACCCTGAGCTTGCAGTCGATACGGGCAGGCTAGAGTTCGGCAGGGGAGACTGGAATTCCTGGTGTAGCGGTGAAATGCGCAGATATCAGGAGGAACACCGGTGGCGAAGGCGGGTCTCTGGGCCGATACTGACGCTGAGGAGCGAAAGCGTGGGGAGCGAACAGGATTAGATACCCTGGTAGTCCACGCCGTAAACGTTGGGCGCTAGGTGTGGGATCCCTTCCACGGGTTCCGTGCCGCAGCTAACGCATTAAGCGCCCCGCCTGGGGAGTACGGCCGCAAGGCTAAAACTCAAAGGAATTGACGGGGGCCCGCACAAGCGGCGGAGCATGTGGATTAATTCGATGCAACGCGAAGAACCTTACCTGGGTTTGACATACACTGGAAAGCCGTGGAGACATGGCCTCCGCAAGGCCGGTGTACAGGTGGTGCATGGCTGTCGTCAGCTCGTGTCGTGAGATGTTGGGTTAAGTCCCGCAACGAGCGCAACCCTTGTCCTATGTTGCCAGCGGCCAGTGACTTTGTTACTGGGCCGGGGACTCATGGGAGACTGCCGGGGTCAACTCGGAGGAAGGTGGGGACGACGTCAAGTCATCATGCCCCTTATGTCCAGGGCTTCACACATGCTACAATGGCCGGTACAGAGGGCTGCGAAGCCGTAAGGTGGAGCGAATCTCACAAAGCCGGTCTCAGTTCGGATCGGGGTCTGCAACTCGACCCCGTGAAGTCGGAGTCGCTAGTAATCGCAGATCAGCAACGCTGCGGTGAATACGTTCCCGGGCCTTGTACACACCGCCCGTCACGTCACGAAAGTCGGTAACACCCGAAGCCGGTGGCCCAACCCTTGGGAGGGAGCCGTCGAAGGTGGGACTGGCGATTGGGACGAAGTCGTAACAAGGTAGCCGTACCGGAAGGTGCGGCTGGATCACCTCCTTTCTAAGGAGCACAGGGTATCTGTTGTCCCCCGGGGTTTGTTGTCACGCTGTGGGGTGATGGGTGCCGTACGCCACTGCCTGAGGGTTGTTGTGATCTTTGGGGTGGTTGCTCATGTGGGTGGAACGCTGACATTGTAGTTAACCGGTCGTTGATCGGTGACACGGCACACTGTTGGGTCCTGAGGGAACAAGCACCCAGTGTTGTGGTGGGTGGCCCTTGGTGAAGAGTGTTGTGGGTTGGCAGTCATCACACCGAACGGCTCGTGGTCAGGCCCCAGTGAGGGGTGTGGTTGTGGGTTCGCGGTGAGTTTTGGTGGCGGGTCCGTCCGTACTTTGAGAACTGCACAGTGGATGCGAGCATCTTTGTGGCCAAGTTACTAAGGGCACACGGTGGATGCCTAGGCATCAGGAGCCGATGAAGGACGTGGGAGGCTGCGATAAGCCTCGGGGAGCTGCCAACCGAGCTGAGATCCGAGGATGTCCGAATGGGGAAACCCGGCAGCAGTCATGTGCTGTCACCCTCACCTGAACACATAGGGTGGGTGGAGGGAACGCGGGGAAGTGAAACATCTCAGTACCCGCAGGAGAAGAAAACAACAGTGATTCCGTGAGTAGTGGCGAGCGAAAGCGGATGAGGCTAAACCATACTAGTGTGATAGCTGGCAGGCGTTGCTAGTGTGGGGTTGTGGGACCTACCAGCTGGGGCTGTCGACCCGGCGGGGAGTTGACAAAGTGGCGTGGTTAGCGGAAGGCGTCTGGAAAGCGCTAGCGTAGAGGGTGACACTCCCGTACGCGAAAACCCGTCACCTCCCGGTGGGGATCCCAAGTAGCAGCGAGCCCGTGAAATTCGCTGTGAATCTGGCGGGACCACCCGCTAAGCCTAAATACTCCCTGATGACCGATAGCGGATTAGTACCGTGAGGGAAAGGTGAAAAGTACCCCGGGAGGGGAGTGAAATAGTACCTGAAACCGTGTGCCTACAAGCCGTCGGAGCTCTCTTGTGGAGTGACGGCGTGCCTTTTGAAGAATGAGCCTGCGAGTTAGCGGTGCGTGGCGAGGTTAACCCGTGTGGGGTAGCCGTAGCGAAAGCGAGTCCGAATAGGGCGTTTTTAGTCGCGTGCTCTAGACCCGAAGCGGAGTGATCTACCCATGGCCAGGGTGAAGCGCGGGTAAGACCGCGTGGAGGCCCGAACCCACCAGGGTTGAAAACCTGGGGGATGAGCTGTGGGTAGGGGTGAAAGGCCAATCAAACTCCGTGATAGCTGGTTCTCCCCGAAATGCATTTAGGTGCAGCGTCGCGTGCTTCTCACCGGAGGTAGAGCACTGGATGGTCTAGGGGGCCTACAAGCCTACCAAAATCAGCCAAACTCCGAATGCCGGTGAGCCAAGAGCGTGGCAGTGAGACTGCGGGGGATAAGCTTCGTAGTCGAAAGGGAAACAGCCCAGACCACCGGCTAAGGTCCCTCAGCGTGTGCTAAGTGGGAAAGGATGTGGGGTCGCACAGACAACCAGGAGGTTGGCTTGGAGGCAGCCATCCTTGAAAGAGTGCGTAATAGCTCACTGGTCAAGTGATCCCGCGCCGACAATGTAGCGGGGCTCAAGCACACCACCGAAGCCGTGGCGTTCACACAATGATCCGCACCCTCATTCGTGGGGGTGTGCAGTCGTGTGGACGGGTAGGGGAGCGTCGTGCGGGGAGTGAAGCGGCGGGGTGACCCAGCCGTGGACGCCGCACGAGTGAGAATGCAGGCATGAGTAGCGAAAGGGGAGTGAGAAACTCCCCCGCCGAATGACCAAGGGTTCCTGGGCCAGGCTAATCCGCCCAGGGTAAGTCGGGACCTAAGGCGAGGCCGACAGGCGTAGTCGATGGACAACGGGTTGATATTCCCGTACCCGCATGAGCGCGTCCCTGGTGAGGTCGGTGATGCTAACCACCCGGACCACTTCTCTGCCCCTTCGGGGGTGGGCGGTGGCGAGCGTGGGACCCGAACCGATAGTAGCCAAGCGATGGGGTGACGCAGGAGGGCAGCCCCGCCAGTGAGTGGTAGAACTGGTGTAAGGGTGTAGCCAGCCGCCATAGGCAAATCCGTGGCGGTAATGGTGAGACCTGACGCATAGCCGATTGAGGCGAAGTAGGGTGATCCCATGCTGCCGAGAAAAGCCTCTAGCGAGTTCTCATGCGGCCCGTACCCCAAACCGACACAGGTGGTCAGGTAGAGAATACCAAGGCGATCGAGATAACTGTGGTTAAGGAACTCGGCAAAATGCCCCCGTAACTTCGGGAGAAGGGGGGCCGAGTTGCGTGAAGCCCTTCGCGGGCTAGCGTGGTTCGGCCGCAGAGACCAGGGAGAAGCGACTGTTTACTAAAAACACAGGTCCGTGCGAAGTCGTAAGACGATGTATACGGACTGACGCCTGCCCGGTGCTGGAACGTTAAGGGGACGGGTTAGCCTTCACGGGCAAAGCTCAGAACTTAAGCGCCAGTAAACGGCGGTGGTAACTATAACCATCCTAAGGTAGCGAAATTCCTTGTCGGGTAAGTTCCGACCTGCACGAATGGCGTAACGACTTCTCCACTGTCTCAACCACAGACTCGGCGAAATTGCACTACGAGTAAAGATGCTCGTTACGCGCGGCAGGACGGAAAGACCCCGGGACCTTTACTACAGCTTGGTATTGGTGTTCGGTTCGGCTTGTGTAGGATAGGTGGGAGACTATGAAGCGGTCACGCCAGTGACGGTGGAGTCATCGTTGAAATACCACTCTGGTCGAACTGGATGTCTAACCTCGGTCCGTGATCCGGATCAGGGACAGTGCCTGGTGGGTAGTTTAACTGGGGCGGTTGCCTCCCAAAAAGTAACGGAGGCGCCCAAAGGTTCCCTCAGCCTGGTTGGCAATCAGGTGTCGAGTGCAAGTGCACAAGGGAGCTTGACTGTGAGACAGACATGTCGAGCAGGGACGAAAGTCGGGACTAGTGATCCGGCATCGGCTTGTGGAAGCGGTGTCGCTCAACGGATAAAAGGTACCCCGGGGATAACAGGCTGATCTTCCCCAAGAGTCCATATCGACGGGATGGTTTGGCACCTCGATGTCGGCTCGTCGCATCCTGGGGCTGGAGTAGGTCCCAAGGGTTGGGCTGTTCGCCCATTAAAGCGGTACGCGAGCTGGGTTTAGAACGTCGTGAGACAGTTCGGTCCCTATCCGCCGCGCGCGCAGGAGACTTGAGGAAAGCTGTCCCTAGTACGAGAGGACCGGGACGGACGAACCTCTGGTGTGCCAGTTGTCCCGCCAGGGGCACGGCTGGTTAGCTACGTTCGGAAGGGATAACCGCTGAAAGCATCTAAGCGGGAAGCTCGTTCCAAGATGAGGTCTCCCACCCCTTCGTGGGTTAAGGCCCCCAGCTAGACCACTGGGTTGATAGGCCGGAAGTGGAAACACCGCAAGGTGCGCAGCTGACCGGTACTAATAGGCCGAGGACTTAGCCACAACACACGCAACGCATCCACTGTGCAGCTCCCGGAGCACGGCCCGGACACCAACCCGGCCACACAACTCCACACAAGTTACGGCGGCCATAGCGGAGGGGAAACGCCCGGACCCATCCCGAACCCGGAAGCTAAGCCCTCCAGCGCCGATGGTACTGCACCCGCCAGGGTGTGGGAGAGTAGGACACCGCCGAAACACCACCCCAACACAATAGAAGGCCACAACACCCCTTAAGGCTCCTTCATCTTTGTGATCGACGAGAGGACCCGCGACCGTGTCAGCCGGACCCAATCCGACCGGGGACGCTAACCAAGTCGCCGTAGCTCCCGTCGCAGGTCAACGCATGGTCAAGCCGCAACGCATGGCTAAGCAGCGTACCGTTAGTAATCGGGTGGTGGCTCAGCGCGGTCTGACTCAGGACCGCAGCCGGGCGCCGGCCCAGCGTGGGCCCACACCTCTGCCGGAATCTGATTTATCGCGCCCGGACCTTCCCGCAGACGTGGATGCCAGTGAGTTGGACCGGGAAGTGCGCAAGGAACTGCTTACTCTCTCGAAAGGTTTGGCCGAATTTGTCGGGAGTCATTTGGTCATGGTGGCGCGTCTGCTAGACGAAGACCCGCAGCTGGCTCTTGCGCACGCTCGGTTGGCGCGCAGCAAGGCTGGCCGGGTCCCTTGCGTTCGGGAGGCCGCAGGGCTTGCCGCCTATCACGCCGGGGAATGGTCGGAGGCGTTAGCTGAGTTGCGTGCCGCGCGTCGACTCGGTTGTGATCCCGGTCGTCTGGCGGTTCTCGCTGACTGTGAGCGCGCGTTGGGACGGCCGGAGCGTGCTCTGGAGATCGCGCGAAGTCCAGAGGCTGCGCAGCTCGGCACTGATGAGGCAGTCGAGCTGCGGATTGTGGCCGCTGGGGCACGGCGTGACCTCGGTCAGTTCGATGCTGCGGTGGTTGCGCTGCAGGGTCCGGATCTGGATACCGCAGGGGAAGAGCTGTGGCGGGCCAGACTGCGCTACGCCTACGCGGACAACTTGCTTGCCGCTGGTCGTGAGCAGGACGCGATCAGCTGGTTCTTGGCGGCTGCTGAGGTCGATGTTGAGGAAGTGACAGACGCGGCCGAGCGCGCGGTCGAGCTCAGTGAGCGGCCGGAATCCGAGTGAGCGCGTCGCTGGACGGCTACGATGCGGTGCTGCTCGACTTGGATGGCACTGTGATTCGGGGAGCCGAGGCGGTGCCGGAGGCGCTGGATGTGATCAATGAGTGGCGCCAAGCCGGACGGGCGGTGCAGTTCATCACCAACAACGCATCGCGGGCGCCCGACGAAGTCGCCAAGCAGCTCACCGCGCTGGGTGTCCGTACCGCTGCGGAGGAAGTCGTCACCAGCGCTCAGGTTGCGGCGGCTTTGCTGGCAGCCCAGCTTCCAGCTGGTAGCGCTGTCCTGGTTGTCGGCGCTGAAGCGCTGATTGCCGAGGTGCAGTCGGTGGGGCTCCGGCCGGTGTTCGCGGTGTCGCAATCGCCGGTCGCAGTTGTCCAAGGCCACTCTCCGGAGACAGGGTGGGTCCGGCTGGCGGAAGCGTGCCTAGCGATCCGCGATGGCGCGGTATGGGTCGCGTGCAACGTTGACCTTACGTTGCCCACCGAGCGGGGCCTGTTGCCCGGCAACGGCGCGATGGTGGCGGCGTTGCGGGCCGCCACCGACCGGGAGCCCACCGTAGCGGGCAAGCCAGCGCGTCCGCTGCTCGATATGGCCGTGGACCGCATTGGCGCCCGACAACCTCTGGTGGTCGGCGACCGGCTAGACACTGACATTGCCGGGGCTCGGGCCGCTGGGCTGAACTCGCTGCTGGTGTTGTCCGGAGTCGCGGACGTCAGCACGCTGCTTGCGGCCCCACCAGAGCAGCGCCCCGGTCACCTCGGCGCTGACCTTCGGGTGTTGCGCGGGTCCCTGGAGCAGACCCGGATCCAGGCGCGGCCCGGCTGGAGCGTCGAGTTGATCGATAGCGGCCTGCTGTTGTACGGTGACGGTTCTCTCCTGCGCAGCGATGGGTCCGTTGGCGACCCTCTTGACGCGGTACGGGCGCTGTGCGCCGCCTGGTGGGTCGAGCACACCGGCCCAGTGCAGGTGTACGCGTATGACGCCGCTGCCGCCACGGTGTTGGATATGGTGGGCCTTGGCTGAGTCTTTCGGTAGCTTGGATGGCGCTGACTCGATGCTGCCTTCACCTACCCCTGCTAGCATCACCGACGCGCTCGCTGGACTAGAGGATCTCGACGAGCTTCCTACTGCGGATCACGTGGCGCGGTTCAGCGCCGTGCACAACTCGCTGACTGCGGCCCTGTCCGGTATCGACGAGGTTTAGGCGGCCCGGAGGTTGAGATGGGGCGCAGAGCCCGGCTGGATGCGGAGCTGGTGCGGCGCGGTCTGGCCCGATCCCGTGATCACGCCGCCGAGCTCGTCGCGCAGCGCCGGGTCCGGGTCGGTGGGGTAACGGCCACGAAGTCGGCCACCGGCGTAGACGCAGACACTCCGTTGCTGGTTCGGGCGAAGGAGAATGAACCCAACTGGGCATCGCGGGGCGCCCGAAAACTTCTCGGCGCGCTGGATGGCCTCATCGCCGGAGGACCGACCGTGGCGGGTCAGCGCTGTCTGGACGCTGGTGCCTCTACCGGTGGTTTCACCGACGTGCTGCTGCATCGCGGAGCCCGAGAAGTGGTCGCGGTCGATGTCGGTTACGGACAACTGGCTTGGCCTTTGCGCACTGACGAACGGGTCCAGATGCATGATCGCACGAACGTGCGGACGCTGCGCCCTGAGACCATCGGTGGTGTCGTCGATCTGACCGTGGCTG
Source organism: Pseudonocardiaceae bacterium (assembly GCA_050699715.1). Lineage (GTDB taxonomy): Bacteria > Actinomycetota > Actinomycetes > Mycobacteriales > Pseudonocardiaceae. Next base: position 27,192 of record JBOHFR010000040.1, on the reverse strand, counting down.
ACCTGTCGTTCATCTCCCTGCGCCTGGTGCTGCCCGCCTTAGTCGGATGCACCAGGCCGCAGGGCGACCTGCTCCCCATGGTCAAACCCCAGTTCGAGGTTGGTCGTGAACGCTTGGGCGCTGGCGGCGTGGTCCGGGACCCGTTGCTGCGCGCGCAGGCCATGCTCGATGTGCTAGCGGTGGCGGCCAACCTCGGGCTCTGCCTCCTCGACGCCACCGCCAGCCCACTGCCAGGACCGTCCGGCAACGTCGAATACTTCTTGTGGCTGCGCCATGGTGTGGCCGATCCGCCGCGTCCGGTCGAGGAGTTGGTGCACGCCGCCGTGCGGAAAGGACCGCAATGAGGGGTGATCGTGAGGTCTTGCTGGTGTTGCACGCTGGGCGCCCGGAGAACCTGCGCACCGCCGAGCAGGTCGCGCACCGGCTGGCCAAGGCGGGGATCGGGCTGCGGGTGCTCGCCAAGGAGACCGCACGCCTGAATCCCGCGCTGCGTGAGCATGAGGTGCCTACCGGGCCGCAAGCCGCCGAGGGCGCGGATCTCGTGGTGGTTCTCGGCGGCGATGGCACCCTGTTGCGCGCCGCCGATCTGGCGCGGCCGTGCGGCGTTCCGCTGCTGGGGGTGAACCTTGGCCGGGTCGGCTTCCTTGCTGAGGCCGATCTCGACTCCCTCGATCAGGCCGTGCGCGCCATCGTCGACGGCGACTACCTCGTTGACGAGCGGATGACCGTCGACGTCACCGCCAGTCTCAACGGGTCCACACTGGCCCGCACCTGGGCGCTCAACGAGGCCAGCGTCGAGAAGAGCAGGCGGGAGCGGGTCCTCGAGGTGGTGCTGGAGGTGGACCGCAGGCCGGTTTCCGGGTTCGGCTGCGATGGTGTGCTCTGCGCCACCCCCACCGGGTCCACCGCTTATGCCTTCTCTGCGGGTGGACCCATCGTGTGGCCGGACGTCGACGCGCTCGTCGTGGTCCCCAGCAACGCGCATGCGCTGTTCGCCCGCCCGCTAGTGGTGTCGCCGGACTCAGTGGTCGCGGTGGAGACCGATCCCCAGGGGCACGCTGCGGTGCTCTGCTGCGATGGGCGCCGGACCTTTGCGCTGCCGGCGGGTGCCCGGATCGAGGTGGTCCGTGGCGTCACCCCGATCCGGCTGGTGCGCCTGCACGATCGCTCGTTTACCGATCGGCTGGTGCGGAAGTTCGAGCTGCCGGTGCAGGGCTGGCGCGGTCCCCGACCGGGCTCACCGCTGGGCTGAAGGACGGGCTGAGGGGCGGGCTGAGGGGCGGGCTGCCCCGCCGGGCGCGCTAAGGTGCGGCCCGTGCTCACCGAGATGCGCATTGAGGGCCTCGGTGTGATCGACGAGGCCACCCTGGACCTGCACCCCGGCCTGACCGTGGTGACCGGTGAGACTGGCGCGGGCAAGACCATGGTGGTGACCGGCCTGCAGCTGCTCGCCGGCGGACGGGCTGACGCCTCCCGGGTCCGGCGCGGCGCCGACCGGGCCATCGTGGAGGGCCGCTTCCGGCCACCGGAGGGCAGCCTAGCTGCGGAACTGGCCAGCGAGGTGGGTGCCCGCATCGATGAGGACGGCAGTCTGATCGCCAGCCGCACCCTCACCCCGGACGGCCGTTCCCGGGCCCATCTGGGTGGTCGCTCGGTCCCGGCCGGAGTGCTGGCTGAGCTGGCCGAGGGCATGCTCGCCGTCCACGGTCAGAACGATCAGCTGCGGCTGCTGCGCACCGGCGAGCAGCGGGCTGTGCTGGACCGCTTCGCCGGCGATGTGGTGTCCGGGGCGCTGAGCACTTACCGGGGGATTCGGGAGCAGTGGCTGCGCTGCAGCGCTGAGTTGGCGACCCGGCGGGAGAATTCCCGGGAACTAGCCAGGGAAGCCGATCTGCTCGGCCACAGTCTCGCCGAGATCACCGCTGTCGACCCGCAACCAGGGGAGGACTCCGCGCTTCTGGCCGAGGCTCGGCGGCTAGCTGACGTCGACCAGCTCCGGGAGACCGCCGCCCTCGCGCAATCTGCGGTGTGCGGCGCACCGGAGGGCGATCGGGACCAGCCGAGTGCGATCGACTTGGTTGGGCAGGCTCGCCGTCGGCTCCAGGGGGAGAGCGACCCTGAGCTGCGGGCGCTCGGGGAACGCCTGGGAGAGGCCGCTGCGGTGTTGGGTGACGTCGCCGCCGAGCTCAGCGGCTACCTCGAGACGCTCGACGCCGATCCGGCCCGGTTGGAGCAGGTGCTGGGGCGCCAAGCCGATCTCAAGCGGCTGACTCGTAAGTACGGTGCAGACGTCGACGGTGTGCTGGCCTGGGCGCAGCAGGCCCACCAGCGCCTGGCCGGCTTGGACACCTCAGAGGAAGCCATCGCCGCGTTGGTGAGCCGGCGCGACCAACTGGCCACCGAGCTGGCTCGGCACGCCACCGCGCTCACCGTGGCCAGGACCGCGGCTGCTCGGGAGCTCGGGAATGCCGTCACCGTTGAGCTCGCCGGGTTGGCGATGGGCCAGGCGCAGCTGTCCGTGTCGGTCTCCCCGATCCTGGCCGCCGACGGCGACGATGCGGCGCTCACGGTCGGTGGGACGCGGCTTCGGGCCGGCCCGGAGGGCGTCGATGAGGTGGAGCTGCGGCTGTCGGCGCATCCCGACGCCGGGTCGCTGCCGGTGCACAAGGGCGCCTCTGGCGGGGAGCTGTCTCGGGTGATGCTGGCGCTGGAGGTGGTGCTGGCCGACGCGGACCCGGTACCCACGATGGTCTTCGACGAGGTCGACGCTGGGGTGGGTGGGCGGGCCGCGGTAGAGATCGGGCGGCGTCTGGCCCAGCTTGCCCGCAGCCACCAGGTCGTGGTGGTTACCCACCTGGCCCAGGTCGCCGCCTATGCCGATCGACACCTGGTGGTCGACAAGGCGACTTACGCCACCGGGTTGACCCGAAGCGGGGTTCGGGAGCTCGATGAGGCGGCCAGGGTCGGTGAGCTGGCCCGGATGCTGGCTGGACGGGACGACACCGACACCGGACGGGCACACGCCGAAGAGCTGCTCTTGTCCGCTACGAGGGACAAAGCACGCAAAAGACGCAAAACTCGTGAGTGCGAAACAGTGTTATAGAGCTGAATACCACTCCCGGGCTTTAGTCCCGGCGCGCCTCCCCGACCAGGGACGCGGCTTTTGCGACCATCGCCAGCATGAGAATCTCCGGCTTGCTCAGCCGGTCCGGCCGTGAGCTACCCGGGCTGATCGGGCTGGCTCGGGTGGACCGACATGCCGAGGCGCTGGCGCGGCGGGTCGGTCGCGGCGACATCGCGGTGTTCGACCAGGTCGATCTGGACCGCAGAACCGCCGATGCGCTGGTGGCCGCGGGGGTGGCCGGGGTGGTTAACGCCGCACCGTCGATCTCCGGCCGATTCCCGAACCTGGGTCCCGAGATCCTCGTCGCTGCGGGCATTGTGCTGGTTGACGGGGTCGGTGCCAAGGTGTTGCGGATCAAGGATGGCAGCCGGCTGAGGCTGCACGAGGGTCAGGTGTACGTCGGGGACAACGAGGTTGCTCACGGCGTCGAGCAAACTGCCAACTCGATTGCTGATCTGATGATCGAGGCCAAGTCCGGGCTGTCCGCTGCGCTTGAGGCGTTTTCGGCGAACACCATCGAATTCCTTCGGCACGAGCGTGCCCTGATCATCGATCGGGTGGGCGTGCCCGATATCGAGGTCCCGATCCGCGGCCGGCAGGTGCTGGTCGTCGCCGCCGGCTACAACCACACCGCCGAGCTGGCCGCGCTCAAGCACTTCATCCGGGAGTACCACCCGGTACTGATCGGCGTCGAGGCGGGTGCCGACGCGCTGCGCGCCGCTGGGCATCGACCGCACCTCATCGTCGGCGACCCCTACCAGGTCAACACGGACACCCTCAAATCGGCTGACGAGGTCGTCGTGCCCGCCCAGCCCGACGGCTTCGCCCGGGGCCTGGAGCGGATCCAGGACTTAGGGATCGGCGCGGTGACCTTCCCTGCGGTGAGCAATCCGGAGGATCTCGCTCTGCTGCTGGCTGAGGCGCACGGCGCCGAACTCGTGATCGCCGTCGGGTTTCAGGCCACCCTGCACGAGTTTCTGGATCGGGGGCGGTCGGGGTCCAATCCGTCAACGTTTCTCACCCGGCTGAGGCTGGGCAGCAAGCTTGTCGACGGTCATGCCGCCGCCCTCCTGTATCGAAGCCGGGTATCGGCGCCCGCTGCGCTGCTCATCGTGCTCGCCGCGCTTGCTGCGCTTGCTGCGGCGCTGCTGGTTTCCCATGTCGGTGGCGCCTACGGCGTCCTGGTGACCGATATCTGGAATGACATCGTCTCCTGGGTCAAGGGGTGGGGATAGACTGTGATCTCACTGCGGTACCACGTGATCTCCATCGCCGCCGTCTTTTTGGCCTTGGCGCTCGGAGTGGTGCTGGGGTCCACCGCGATCAGCGGCCGGCTGCTGTCCGGGCTCAGCTCCAACCGGGACGAGCTGGGCCGCCAGGTGAGCGATCTGCAGGCCGAGCGCAACGGGCTGCGGGCTCGATTGGCCGATGCCGACACTTTTGGCGTGGCGGTCGGTCCCCGTGTCGTGAGTGGCGTACTGCGTGGTCGCACCGTGGTGCTCGTCACCACCGCAGACGCCAATCCGGCCGACCGGGATGCGCTGACCGGGTTGCTGACCAGCGCTGGTGCCGCCGTCACTGGTGAGCTGCAGCTCACTGAGGCGTTCACCGATCCCTCCCGCTCCGACCAACTCAGTGAGCTGTGCACCCGTTTGCTGCCGGCTGGGCTTCGACTGCCCACCGCGTCGGACGCCGGAACGCTGGCCGGTGGGCTGCTTGGTGCCCTACTGCTGATCAACCCGCACAACGGGAAAGCCCAGGCCACCCCCGCCGAGACTACTGCCGTGCTCGCTGGACTCGGCGACGGTGGTTTTGTCCGGGTCGGTCCGCAGGTATTGCCGGCTCAGCTTGTGGTCGTGCTCACCGGCGGCGCGGGTCGCGGCAACGGTAGCGGGGACCGGTCCGGGGTCCTGGCCCGGTTCGCTACCCAGCTTGATCGCGCTGGCGCTGGCGCTGTCCTTGCGGGTAGGCCCGGGTCCGCCGAGGGCAACGGTCCGATAGGCGTAGTCCGGGCAGACACTGCGGCGGCTGCTGTGCTGTCCACCGTTGACGACGTCAGCACCGCGGCTGGGCGGGTGGTGACGGTCCTGGCGCTGGCCGAGCAGGCCCAAGGCCGAGCCGGGCGCTACGGTACCGGCGGCAACGCCCAGGCCGTGGCTCCCCCCATCCAAGGCTGACCGCCCAGGGCTGACCGCGAGGCGGTGTCTCGATACCACCGCTGGCAATGTTACGGTGAGCTTCCGTGGTCGGCGGTATCCCGCCAGCTGCAGCGTAACCGGTCACCACGTCGAAGGACCGGTCCGGACCACGGGAGAAGGTCTTGGTCAAGCCCGCCCGTCCCACCAGGTACCTGTTCGTCACGGGGGGCGTCGCCTCCTCGCTGGGCAAGGGACTCACCGCTTCCAGCCTGGGCCAGCTGCTGAGCGCCCGCAGGTTGCGGGTGACGATGCAGAAGCTGGACCCCTATCTCAACGTCGACCCGGGCACGATGAATCCTTTCCAACATGGTGAGGTATTCGTCACCGAGGATGGCGCGGAGACCGACCTGGATATCGGACACTATGAGCGATTTTTGGACCGCAACCTCGGCCGCAAGGCCAACGTCACCACTGGCCAGATCTACTCGGCGGTGATCGCCAAAGAGCGACGCGGGGAATACCTCGGCGATACCGTGCAGGTGATCCCGCACATCACCGACGAGATCAAGTCGCGGATCCTGGCCATGTCGGATCCGGAAGACGACGACCACCCACCGGATGTGGTGATCACCGAGATCGGCGGGACGGTGGGGGACATCGAGTCGCTGCCGTTTCTGGAGGCGGCTCGCCAGGTGCGTCACGACGTCGGCCGGGAAAACTGCTTTTTCCTGCACGTCTCCCTGGTGCCCTACCTTGCCCCATCCGGGGAGCTGAAGACCAAGCCGACCCAGCACTCCGTGGCCACCCTGCGCAACATCGGCATCCAGCCCGACGCCCTGGTCTGCCGCGCGGACCGGGAGATTCCAGACGGGCTGAAGCGCAAGATCGCTCTCATGTCGGATGTGGACATCGATGGGGTGGTCGCGGCGCCGGACTCGCCGTCCATCTACGACATCCCTAAGGTGCTGCACTCCGAGGGCCTTGATGCCTACGTGGTGTGCCGGCTTGGGCTGCCCTTCCGCGATGTGGACTGGACGCAGTGGGGAGATTTGCTGGATCGGGTGCACGCTCCGAGCGAGGTGGTGCGGATCGCTCTGGTGGGCAAGTACGTCGATTTGCCCGACGCTTACCTGTCGGTGACCGAGGCGCTGCGCGCCGGGGGTTTCGCGCACCGGGCCAAGGTCGAGATTCGCTGGGTGCCCTCAGACACCTGCGAGACCCCGGCGGGTGCGGCGGCCGCACTGGCGGAGGTGGACGGGGTGCTGGTGCCCGGTGGGTTCGGGGTGCGCGGGATCGAGGGCAAGATCGGGGCCATTCACCACGCCCGTGTTCGGGGGATCCCCGCGTTGGGTTTGTGCCTGGGCCTGCAGTGCATGGTGATTGAGACCGCCCGGAACCTGGCTGGGCTCGACGGCGCTGGCTCGACGGAGTTTGATGCCGCGACTGCGCACGCGGTGATCTCCACTATGGCCGACCAGACCGCCGTCGTGGCAGGGCAGCGTGACATGGGTGGGACGATGCGCCTCGGTAGTTATCCCGCGTCGCTCCAGGTGGGCTCGGTGGTGGCCCGGGCGTACGGCGCCATCGAGGTCCGTGAGCGGCACCGGCACCGCTATGAGGTGAACAACGCCTACCGGGACAAGCTCGCCGCTGCGGGTTTGGTGATCAGTGGGACGTCCCCGGATGGCCATCTGATCGAGTTTGTTGAGCTACCCGTGAGTACTCACCCGTTTTTCGTCGGCACTCAGGCCCACCCCGAGCTCACTAGCCGGCCCACCCGCCCCAATCCGCTGTTCGTCGCTTTCGTCGCGGCGGCGCTGAACTACCGGGCCGCGGACCGGCTGCCGGTCGAGCTGCCGGTGGAACCGCGGTGAGGGCGCCGCAGGAGTTTTCAGGAGGCACGCCGAGGTGAAGATCGGTGTTCCGCGTGAGTTGAAGATCCACGAGTACCGGGTCGCGCTCACGCCCGCAGGCGTGCTCGAGCTGACCCGCCGTGGGCATGAGCTGCTGGTGGAACGGGGCGGCGGGGTCGGCTGCGCATTCCCCGACGAGGCCTACCTGGCTGCCGGCGCCCGTATCGTGGATGGGCCCGACGACGTGTGGGCGCAGGCCGAGCTGGTGCTCAAGGTGAAGGAGCCGGTGCCGCAGGAGTACCACCGGATGCGCAAGGGCCAGATCCTGTTCACTTACTTACACCTGGCCGCGTCGGCGCAGTGCACGGATGCGCTGATCGACGCCGGGATCGACGCTATCGGTTACGAGACCGTGCAACTGCCCGACGGCTCGCTGCCCCTGCTGGCGCCGATGAGCGAGGTCGCCGGGCGGATGGCCCCCCAGGTGGGGGCGCACTGCTTGGAACGCATGCAGGGCGGGCGTGGGGTGCTGCTCGGCGGTGTCTCCGGAGTGCCCGCCGGCAAGGTTGTGGTGCTTGGGGCCGGGGTGGCGGGAATGAACGCGGCCACTATCGCCCTGGGCATGCAGGCCGAGGTGGTGGTGCTGGATACCAACATCAACCGGCTACGGGAGATCGATTTTGGGTATCGGGGCCACCTGCAGACCATTGCGTCGAACGCTTATGAGGTGGAAAAAGCGTGCGTGTGGGCGGATCTGGTGATCGGAGCTGTGCTGGTGCCCGGCGCCAAGGCGCCCACCCTGGTCAGTCACGACCTAGTCGGCCGGATGCGCCCGGGATCGGTTCTGGTGGACATCGCCATCGATCAGGGTGGCTGCTTCGCTGACTCGCGGCCGACGACGCACGCCGACCCCACTTTCACTGTGCGCGACTCGGTGTTCTACTGCGTGGCGAACATGCCGGGCGCGGTACCGCACACCTCCACCTATGCGCTGACCAACGTCACGCTGCCCTACATCTGCGCGCTGGCCGACAAGGGACTACGCCAAGCGGTGCGGGACGATCCGGCGCTGGCCCGAGGGGTCAACGTGGTGCGGGGCTCGGTGGTGCTCGCCGAGGTCGCCAGGGCGCACGACCGCGAGTACCTGCCGCTGGCCGAGGCACTCGGGTGAGCTCGCTGATCGACGCTGCCGCACTGCTTGACGCTGCCGCACCGGGCGTCGCCCGGCCTGATGGCGGGCTGCCTCCGGCGCTGGCTGCGGTGATCTCTAGCTACTTGGACCACCTCGCGGTGGAACGTGGCACGTCGGCCAACACCCTGGACTCCTACGCCCGCGACCTGCGCCGCTACGGCGCCTACCTGGCATCGACTGGGGTCGCGGAGCTCGCCGCGGTGCGCGAGGAGCAGGTGTGCGGGTTCCTCGCGGTGCTGCGGGATGGAGCCGGTGGCTATCGGCCGCTGGCGCCGTCCTCCGCGGCCCGGGCGCTGGTTGCGGCCCGCGGGCTGCACCGGTTTGCGCTCCGGGAGGCAGTGGTGCCAGCCGACGTCGCAGCCGACGTGCACCCCCCGAGCCCGCCGAAACGGCTGCCCAAGGCCCTCGGGGTGCACGAGGTGCTGGGCTTGCTCGAGGTGTTCCCCGCCGACGGGGGACCCCGTTGCCTGCGCGACCGGGCGCTGCTGGAATTGCTGTATTCCACCGGCGCGCGGATCTCCGAAGCGGTCGGGCTGGACCGGGACGACGTCGATGCCCCGGCTCGCACCGTGCTGCTGCGCGGCAAGGGTGGCAAGCAGCGGCTGGTGCCGGTAGGCCGGCCGGCGCTGGCCGCGCTGGACTCTTACCTGGTGCGCGGGCGCCCCGCGCTCGCCACGCGAGGGCGGGGCATTGCCGCAGTGTTCCTCAACGCCCGGGGTGCCCGGTTGTCCCGGCAGAGCGCCTGGGCGGTGCTGCGGGATGCCGCAGCGCAAACCGAGATCGCCGCTGCGGTATCACCGCACACCCTGCGGCATTCCTTCGCCACCCACCTGTTGGAGGGCGGCGCGGACGTGCGGGTGGTGCAGGAGCTACTCGGGCATGCCTCGGTGACCACGACGCAGGTCTACACCCTGGTGACAGTGGACAACCTGCGTGAGGTCTACGCGACCGCCCATCCGAGGGCACGGGGTTAAGGAATAGGCTCCCTGGGGATCGGGCCGCGTGGGGAAGGGGGTATCAGCTTCCATGTCTACCTGCGCGGTGCCGCAGCCACCTCCCGTGGATCGGCCCGGGCCGGCCCGGGTGGTGGCGATCTGCAACCAGAAGGGCGGCGTCGGCAAGACCACCTCGACGATCAACCTCGGGGCCGCGCTCACCGAGTACGGCCGCCGGGTCCTGCTGGTTGATTTCGACCCGCAGGGCGCGCTCTCGGTCGGGCTCGGGGTGGCCGCACATCACCCTGACCGCACCATTTACAACCTGATCATGGAGCAGGGCGTTCCCGTGGACGAGGTCCTGCGGCCGACCTCGGTGCCGGGCATGGACCTGCTGCCCAGTAACATCGACCTGTCGGCCGCGGAAGTGCAATTAGTCACTGAGGTGGGTCGGGAGCAGGCGCTGGGTCGAGCCTTGCTGCCGCTGCTGCCGCGCTATGACTTCATCCTGGTGGACTGCCAGCCGTCGTTGGGCCTGCTCACCATCAATGCGTTGACCTGTGCGGACGGCGTGCTGATTCCGCTGGAGTGCGAGTACTTCAGCCTGCGCGGGGTGGCGCTGCTGATAGACACCATCGACAAGGTACGCGAGCGGCTCAACCCGAAACTGACAATCACCGGCATTCTGGCCACGATGTATGATCCTCGCACCTTGCACGCCCGCGAGGTGATGGCTCGCGTGGTGGAGGCTTTCGGCGACACCGTGTTCGATGCCGTGATCGGCCGGACGGTCCGGTTCCCGGAGACCACCGTCGCTGGCGAGCCGATCACTCGGTGGGCACCGAGATCCTCCGGCGCGATGGCTTACCGTGCACTGGCTCGCGAGGTGATCGCGCGATGAGGCCTGCGTGTGGGGTTGAGTCACCGGATCCTGCCGCCCCTGCGACATCCGGCCGCTTCACGGTGCGGTTGGCGAACTTCGAGGGCCCGTTTGACCTGCTGCTGCAGCTCATCTCGCAGCAGCGGATGGATGTGACCGAGGTGGCCCTGCACCAGGTGACTGACGAGTTCATCGCCCACCTCCGGGTGCTGGGCGAGTCTTTCGACCTGGACGAGACTACCGAGTTCCTGGTCGTCGCGGCGACCCTGCTGGACCTCAAGGCGGCCCGGTTACTGCCCTGCGCCGACGTCGAGGATGAAGCTGATCTCGTGCTGCTCGAGGCGCGGGATCTGCTCTTCGCGCGGCTGCTGCAGTACCGGGCCTACAAGCAGGTCGCGCGGCTGTTCGCCGAGCTCGAATCGGCGGCGCTGCGCCGTTATCCGCGATCGGTGGCGCTAGAGGAGCGGTTTGCCGGTTTGCTGCCCGAGGTGTTGCTCGGCGTCGACGCTGCTCGGTTCGCCGAGATCGCGGCTGCGGTGTTTCGGCCCAAACCGTCGCCGCCGTCGGTGTCGCTGGAGCATCTGCACACCCCCCGAGTGTCGGTGCATGAGCACGCCGCTGTGCTTCGTCGCCGGCTGGCCCGCGATGGCCAGGCGAGTTTCGCCAGCCTGGTCGCCGACTGTGCGCACACCAGAGAGGTGGTCGCCCGCTTCCTGGCGTTGCTGGATCTGTACCGTGCCGCGATGGTGGTCTTCGACCAGCCCGACCCGCTGGGCGAGTTGTGTGTTCGGTGGACGGGTGACCCTGCGTCGGATGATCTTGGGCAGAGCACCGCCGCAGCCGCGTCGGATCAGGATGGGTCGGATCAGGATGGGAAAGAAGATGAGGATTACCGGTGAACGAGACCGCGCTCATGGAGCCACCAGCTGGGACTGAGACACTGCCGGCGCTGCTCGGCGATAATGATCTTGATGCGGCCCTGGAAGCGTTGCTGCTGGTGGTGGACTCCCCGGCCGGCGAGGACGTCCTGGCCAGCGCACTGGGTCAACCGGTGACGCGGGTGCTCACGGCGCTGCAACGGTTGCGGGATGGCTACGCTGGCGCCGGACGCGGTATCGACCTGCGCCAGGTGGGGCAGGGGTGGCGGTTGCACACCCGCGATGTGTACGCACCGTTCGTGGAGCGGTTGTTGCTGGACGGGCAGCGTGCCAGGCTCACCCGCGCTGCCCTGGAGACCCTGGCGGTGGTCGCCTATCGTCAGCCGGTCACCCGCTCGCGGGTCGCCGTGGTGCGCGGGGTGAACGTCGACGGGGTGATGCGCACGCTGCTGGCCCGCGGTCTGATCGAGGAGGTCGGGACCGACCCGGAGACCCACGGTGTGCTGTACAGTACGACGGAGCTGTTCCTGGAGCGGCTCGGGCTCTGCTCGTTGGAGGACCTACCCCCGATTGCCCCGTTGCTGCCAGACATCGACACTATCGACGATGTACCCCTGTGACGATGTACCCCTGTGACGATGTACCCCT
>JBOHFR010000040.1:0-15444 GCA_050699715.1 Pseudonocardiaceae bacterium | reverse complement strand
GACGATGTACCCCTGTGACGATGTACCCCTGTGACGATGTACCCCTCTGAAGCGATGACCCAATCTCAGGCGATGACCCAATGTGATGTGGTGGCCGCGCTGCCCCGGCTACACAAGGTGCTCGCGCAGGCCGGGGTGGCCTCCCGGCGTGCCGCCGAGGAGATGATCGCCCGTGGCCGGGTCCAGGTGGACGGGGCCGTGGTGCGCGAGATGGGGGTGCGGGTCGACCCCGAGCACGCGGTCATCCATGTCGATGGCATGCGCTTGGAACTGCGCTCCGGACTGGAGTACCTGGTGCTGAACAAGCCCTGCGGCGTGCACTCCACGATGTCCGATGACCGCGGCCGGCCCTGTGTCGGTGACTACGTGGCCGACCGGGCCCAACGCCTGTTCCACGTCGGGCGCCTCGACGCGGACACCGAAGGTCTGCTGCTGCTCACCAACGACGGGGAGCTTGCGCACCGGTTGATGCACCCTTCCTACCGAGTGCTCAAGACTTACCTGGCCGAGGTGCCTGGCCCGGTACCTCGGTCGCTGGGCCGGACCTTGCGCGCCGGAGTGGAGTTCGATGACGGCCCGGTGGTAGTCGAGGGATTCCGGGTCGTGCAGGCTCTGCCCGGCAAAGCTCTGGTGGAGGTGGTGCTGCACGAGGGGCGCAAGCACATCGTGCGCCGGCTGCTCGCGGAGGTCGGGCACCCGGTGGCGCGGTTGGTGCGTACCGCGATCGCCGACGTTCGCCTGGGGGAGCAGCGCCCCGGCGCGGTTCGGGTGCTGTCCCGGCCCGAGGTAGGCTTCCTCAATCGCGCGGCCGGCCGGTAGTGCGGCAAGGCGATGGAATTGCGTGGCGTCGTGGCGGTGGACGGGCCTGCCGGCACCGGGAAGTCCACCGTGGCCCGCCGGCTGGCGGCGTCGCTGGGCGCCCGATACCTGGATACCGGTGCGATGTATCGAGCCGCCGCGCTCGGCGTCCTGCGAGTGGGCGTTGACCCCGCCGAGCCTGCCGCGGTGTCTGAGGTGGTGGCGCGGTGCCACATTGAGGTGGGCACTGACCCTGATCTCTCCCGGGTGCTGTTGGACGGCGAGGACGTCTCCCGGGAGATCCGTGGCTCGGCGGTGACTGCTGCGGTCAGCCCAGTCGCCGCCGCGTCCCCGGTGCGTGAGCTGCTCGTCGCTGCGCAGCGCCGGATTATCGCCGCCGTCGCCGCCGTCGGCGGCGGAATCGTGGTGGAAGGACGCGATATCGGCACCGTGGTGGTACCTGACGCCCCGTTGAAGGTCTTTCTCACCGCCGCTACGGCAGCGCGGGCGGCGCGCCGAGCGGCTCAGGATGGTGTTGATGACCTGGCAGCGGTCCGCCGCGCCGTCGAACGCCGGGACCGGTTCGATTCCAGCCGGGCTACCTCGCCGATGTGCGCCGCCGCCGACGCCGTCGAGCTGGATACCACCGCGCTGGACGTCGATGCCGTGCTGGGTAAGCTGCACGAGCTGGCCGTCGCGCGTGGGCTGGTCGTGCAGGCAGCTCGGGGCCAAACGTGAGATCTGGGCTGCCACCGGGCACCTGGCCGTGGTTGCAGGGCTTCACCCGCTGGATCGGGACTTGGTGCTTCCACGTCAGTTACCGCCTGCGGGTCCAGCATCGGGAGCGGATCCCTGCGACCGGGCCCATCGTGGTGGTGGCCAACCACAGTGCGATGGTCGACGGTCCGCTGTTGTACGGGCTGGTGGGACGGCGCAGTTCGTTCCTGGTCAAGCAGGAGATGTTCCGAGGGCCACTGGGCTGGGTATTGCCCCGGATAGGGCAGTTGGCGGTGCGCCGAGGCGAGGTTGATCGCGCGCCGCTGCTCGCCGCCGTCCGGCTGCTGCGCCATGGCGGGGTGGTGATCGTGTTCCCGGAAGGTACCCGCGGCGGGGGCGATGTGGCCAGCGCCCAGCACGGTGCCGCGTGGCTGGCCCGGACCGGGGGGGCGCGGATGCTGCCAGTGGCGATCCGAGGGACTCGCCGACCCGCGAGGAGCAATCGGCGGTTCCGGCCGCGGGTTGATGTCCTGGTCGGCGAGCCGTTCGCGGTGCCCTCGGGTCAGGGCCGAGCGGTATTGGCTGCGGCGACCAACGACATGCGCGACCGGTTGGCCACACTGGTCACCGAGCTGGATGGGATCCGCTGCCTGGGCCGGCCAGGTGCGGCGCGACCGGAGGGAGCGCGATGAGCAGTCTGGCGCCAGGCGAGGAGATCTCCTCCGACGAGGCGCAATGGGCGGCGCGCGATGACGCCGACGGGGTGGCGGCCGGCGCGGATGTGGCGCTCGAGCAGCCGGTGCTCGCCGTGGTGGGCCGCCCCAACGTGGGCAAGTCCACGCTGGTCAACCGGATCCTGGGACGTCGCGAGGCGGTGGTGCAGGACGTGCCAGGGGTGACCAGGGACCGGGTGGCCTACGACGCGTTGTGGAATGGACGCCGGTTCACCGTGGTGGACACCGGAGGATGGCAGCCCGACGCGCGTGGCCTGCAGGCCGAGGTGGCCGGGCAGGCGGAGCTGGCGATGCGCACTGCGGACGCGGTTCTGCTGGTGGTCGACGCCACGGTGGGAGCCACTGCGGCGGAGGAGGCGGTGGCCCGAGTGCTGCGCCGCTCGTCCACTCCGGTGCTGCTGGCCGCGACCAAGGTGGATGACGAGCGGGCGGTCGCCGACACTGCGGCACTGTGGTCGCTGGGGCTAGGCGAGCCGCATCCGGTGAGCGGGTTGCACGGTCGGGGCACCGGCGATCTACTCGACGCCATACTGGAGATGTTGCCCTCCGCGCCGAGGGACCTCGCCGCTCGCACCGGTGGACCACACCGAGTCGCGTTGGTCGGCAAGCCCAATGTGGGCAAGTCGAGCCTGCTCAATCGATTGGTGGGCGAGCAGCGGTCGGTGGTGCACGAGGTCGCCGGTACCACGGTGGACCCAGTGGACTCGCTGGTGGAGCTCGACGGTGAGATGTGGCGGTTCGTGGACACCGCCGGCCTGCGTAAGCGGGTGCGGACCGCGAGTGGCACCGAGTACTTCGCCTCGCTGCGCACCCGGGCGGCGATCGAGGCCGCTGAGGTGGTGGTAGTCCTCATCGACGCCAGCGAGCCGATCACCGAGCAGGACCAGCGAGTGATCACCTCGGTGATGGAGTCCGGGCGAGCGCTGGTGCTGGCCTTCAACAAGTGGGACCTGGTTGACGAGGACCGGCGTCACGAGCTGACCCGGGAACTGGACCGCGATCTGGCCCGGGTGCGCTGGGCGGAGCGGGTGAACATCTCGGCGTACACCGGACGATCGGTCGGCAAGCTGGCCCCGTTCCTGCGCACCGCCCTGGAATCCTGGGACTGGCGAGTGCCCACCGGGCAGCTCAACGCGTGGCTGTCCGAGGTGATCGCGGCGACGCCACCGCCGGTGCGCGGTGGCCGGGCACCCAAGGTGCTCTTCGCCACCCAGGCCGGCACCCGGCCGCCCACCTTCGTGCTGTTCACCAGTGGTTTCCTCGAGGCCGGGTACCTCCGGTTCCTGGAGCGGCGGCTCCGGGAGACTTTCGGCTTCACCGGCAGCCCGGTGCGCATCTCCGTCCGAGTCCGGGAGCGGCGTATCACCAGTGGAGACCGCCGTTGACCTCCAGCACGTGCCCGTTGACGTAGGACGCCTCGTCGCTGGCGAGGAACACTGCGGCACTGGATACTTCCGCGCCGCGTCCGGCGCGACCTGAGGCGAGCTTCGGCTGGTAGCGCTGCCACATCCGCTCGTTGGCGATGATCTGCCGTCCCATGCCCTCGTCGATGATGCCCGGTGCCAAGCAGTTCACCGTGATCCCCTTGGCGGCCAGCTCGACTGCGGCTATCCTGGTGATCATCTCCACTGCTGCCTTCGAGGCGCTGTAGGCGGCGACACCGGGCATGACGCGGGTGGCCAGCGCGGAGGACATGGTTAGGATTCGGCCGCCGCCACTGCGCTCTAGATACGGCACGGCCGCCTGGATGCAGTGAAACACGCCGTGCACGTTGGTGGTGATGACCTGCGACCACTGCTCGGCGGAGAGCGCGGCCACCGGGCCAGGCCTGCTCACCCCGGCATTGGCAACGACGATGTCGAGTTTGCCGAACCGGTCGAACGCGTCGCGCAGCAACGTCCGCACCGAGTCGGGATCCCGCACGTCCACCGGGTGGAAGGACGCCCGCACGCCATCATTGCGGGGTAGTAATGCCGGGTCGGGCTCTGTCCGGCCCGCGCAGAGCACCTGGGCTCCCTCGGCAAGGAACGCCTCCGCGATACACCTGCCGATGCCTCGGGTACCACCGGTGATGACAGCAACCCTTCCGTCTAGCCGCAACGGCCTCACCCTCCTCTCTCAGCGCCAGTCGATTGAACCCAGTCGATTGAACCCAGTCGATTGAACCCCGTCGATTGAACCCCGTCGATTGAACCCCGGTCGATGGGCAGTGTCGCAACAGTGGGCAGATCCAGCGTGGAGGCCGACTGGAGTCCTGGTTGCGCCCTTGCACGGCCCGTGTCGCGACGCTACTCGCCGCTTCGGGTCAGACTGCAGCGTGCCTCTATTGGGTGATGCCAGCGTTTAACCAGGCCAAGACCTGACAGCGGCGATGGCGCGGCGGTGGGGAGGAATGCGATGTGTCGGCGGACTGGGCGCTGGCGGACGCCCGGGTCGAGCCCGGCGAGCTGCCTGAGTTCGGCATGGGCGTGGTCACGGCCAGCGCATCCGGCGGTTTCGAGTTCGGGCAGCGCGAGTTGGAGAAGCTCTGGAGCAAGGGCAGCGACGATGTTAGTGCCTACCAGTCATTCGCCTGGTTTTACGCGGTCAACACGGGTCAGATCTCGATCAGGCACGGGATGCGCGGCCCCAGTGGGGTCGTGGTCAGCGACCAGGCGGGGTGGTCTGGACGCGATCGCCCAAGCAAGCAGGCAGGTCCGCAAGGGGATCCGCCTGGTCGTGACCGGTGAGGTGGACAGCGCGCTGTGCTCGTGGGGCTGGGTGGCCCAGCTGGCGAATGGGCGGCTCAGCACGAGTACCGAGATCCCGGGTGAGCTCATCACGGTGGCGGCTGAGGCGGCTTTGCGGGAATGCACCTCGCTGCTGCTCGTCACCGCTTCCGGTGGCGCGCGCATGCAGGAGGGCGCGCTGTCGCTGATGCAGATGGTCAAGACGAGTCAGGCGCTGGGCCAGCTTGACCGGGCAGCCATCGTGACCATCTCGCTGGTCACCGACCCGACCTACGGCGGGGTCGCCGCGTCGTTCGCGACACTGACCGACGTCATCCTGGCTGTCGATTGGCTCGCGGCATACCTCGGCGAGGGAGACCGAGCCCACCGGCGTCGTCGTCATCGGCCACCAGGAGGGGCACACGCCCGCCTAGTTGACCGCGCGCAACTACGGCATGCCCACCCCAGCGGGCTACGGCGCGTTGGCCCTCGCGGTCGCGGACTAGGTGCTGATCTGCGCCAACGGGATCTACTCGGTGATCAGCCCGGAGGGGTGCGCGGCCATCCTGTGGAACGACCTGACGTCGGCACCGAGGGACGCGGCGGCACTGCGCCTGGACGCGCGGCAGTTGCTGGCCGCGGGCATCGTGGACGGTGTCATCCCCGAGCCACCCGGTGGTGCGTTCACTCTATGATCCCAAGGCCGGTTTTGTCCGTATCGTTGGAGGCGGAGACGGAGGCGCAATGCCGCGTCGGCATTGACATGTTTTCGAATTCAACGAAGGGTCAAGTCGGTGGAATTCGGGTTGTTAGGGACGTTGACGGTCCGGCAAGATGGCGTGCTGAAGGTGCCATCCGCGCCGAAGCAACGCCAACTACTGGCCTTGTTGCTGCTCAATGCCAACCAGGTTGTTCCGTCTCGGAGTGCATCGAGGAGCTGTGGGGCAACACTCCGCCTACCAGCGCGATGGCGACACTGCAGACCTACGTGATGCAATTGCGGAAGGGACTGGGTGATCCGCCACGGACCTGTTGCACATCCATGCACAGATTGCTGGTGACCATGGATCGCGGGTACCTGTTCACTGTCTAGCAGGGAAAACTCGACCTGCACGAGGCGCGGCGGCTGGGCAACTTGGGGCGCGAGGCGCTGGAGAGCAACGCCATCGAGGCGACGGCCGCGCTCTTCCGCCAGGCGTTGGACCTCTGGCGCGGACCTGCGCTGGTCGACGTGCAGGCCGGACCGATACTGCGCTTGCGGCTGACCGGCATTGAGGAGTTCCGGCTGACGATGCTCGAACAGCGCATCGAAGCCGACCTCCGGCTTGGGCGGCACCACGAGCTGCTCAGCGAGCTGAGCCAACTGGCGGGCGAGCATCCCCCTGCACGAGAACCTGCACGCGCAATTCATGGTCGCTCTCTACCGCTCGGAACGACCCGCTTAGGCGCTCGAGGTCTACCACCAGATTCGCCGGGTGCTCAATGAGGAGCTCGGTCTTGAGCCCTCACCTCGGTTGCGCAGCTTCCATCAGGCGATACTCGCCGCTGACCCGGTACTTGACGCCCGCGCACATCCGGTCCAAGCTGTCGCTGGACCTCGTTGGGCGCACCGCGCGGCGGCACCGCCCCGATTCAGGCGTGGAGATGTCGCGCACGACGGCGTGACCATGCCGCACCATGCCTCCGGATGTTCTCGATGACAGAGATGTCGGTCACGACTGTGGACCGGGGCGCGCGCAGAGGAGCAAGGTGGAAGGCGGACCAGGACGCGACTGAAAGGTGCGGTGTGCCCACCACGATCGAGGTGTTCTTTGACTTCGTCTGCCCGTTCTGCTACCTCGCTGAGCAACCGCTGGCGGACGCCGTCGAGGGCTGTGATGTGCAGATCGCCTGGCGACCCTTCGAGCTGCGACCGGAACCCACGTCGGCGCCGAGGCCCGAGGACGATGACCTGCAGTCGGCGTGGCAGCAGGTGGTATATCCGATGGCTGAGCGGATGGGCGTCCCGATCGTGGCGCCCCGGGTGTCGCCGCAGCCCTCCAGCCGGCTCGCCTTCGAGGGCTTCGCGTATGCCGAGGAGCATGGTCTTGGGCGGCGCTACACGGAGCGGATGTTCTGGACATTCTTCGTCAGGCAGCGCGACATCGGGTGCCCGGAGGTCCTGACCGGCGTCGCCGAGGAGCTCGGGCTCGACGCCGATGATTTCCGCGCGGCGCTGGACTCCGGTCGCTACGCTCAGACACACCAGCAGGCGCTTCGCCGAGCGCGGGATCTGGAGATCACCGCCGTGCCCACGTTCCTCGTCGATGGGCGGCGGCTGGAGGGCGTGCCCTCCGCCGAAGCGCTGCATCGGCTGCTCAACGACGCGGTGGCACTTCGGTAGCCGTGCCGGCTACGCTAGACTGTGCAGGCGCCCGAGAGGGCATGGCCGGGACGTGGCGCAGCTTGGTAGCGCACTTGACTGGGGGTCAAGGGGTCGCAGGTTCAAATCCTGTCGTCCCGACCAACGCGGGGCCCGCTGATGTTGGGCAAAACACCACGTCAGCGGGCCTTTTTCATGTTTTTTGTTGATTTTTTTGGGTTGGGGACCACGCGCAGTTGGGGACCATTTGGGGACCGGCCGGCAGTGAGGAAGGCTGTCAACGAGTCGCCTGCGGCCGCGATCGAAGTGGCGTCGGGGTGCAGGTAGCGCTGTATTGTGGTGAGCGACCCGTGGCCGGCGATCTTTCGCAGGACGTGCACGGGGACTCCGGCATCGGCCATCCACGTCAGGCCGGTGTGTCTCAAGTCGTGGCGGCGCAGATGCTCGTATCCGACTCACGCAGCGTGGCGGTCAACAATCGCGCTCGCCGATCTCACAACCCTTGCAGTCCGTACGAAAGACTTCGACCGCGCGAATGCTCTTGTCGGAGACGCGGTTGATGTCACGGTGCTAACCGGGACCAGCATTGCCAGGCAACGGCTCTTAACCCTGGCATCCACACTCACCACCAGCAGGGACCACGGTGCTACCGGCGCCCTGCGAGACCACATCGTGTCCGCCTTACGCCGATAACGTCAGGAACCGGCCGGCATGCCTGGTTCCTGTAGCCAGAGGCAGAAAATCAGACGTTCGCCGCTGGGCAGGTCTGGGTGGCTCGCCGCCATGTGTTCACCCCCGCAACCCGGCCGCGACCCGATGGATCAAGGCCACAGCGTCAGGGCCGGTGATAGCCGCCCGGCGGAGCGTTTCGAACGCTTGGAGGATCGGTGTGATCTGCTCGCCCTCTAGCACCTGCTCCCCGGCCAACGACTCCACGAACACCAGCTCGTTATCGAGTACCCGGAACCCGGACACCGGTATGATCACCATCGGGGAGCGCAGGGGAATGACCCCCAGCTCAACATTCGGTAGCTCGCTCATCGCCACCAGGTGATCCAATTGTGCCGCCTGTACCTCCACGGCGCCCGGCGGTGACCACAACGCGGTCTCACCGAACACGAACTGCCAACGTCGCCCTGGCTCCAGGAGTAACTCCTGGCGCCTGCGCCGGCCCGCGATGATCCCATCCAGTACCGCGTCGGATGCACCCCGGGACCTGGTGCTGCCCGGTAGGTCAAGCAGGGCGCGGCCGTAGTTCGGAATCTGCACAAGACCCGGGAGGAGCGCGGGTTGGTACTCGCCGATGCGGGTGGCCGCCGCTTCCATCGCGCCAAGGTGCGCTTGCCGGCGTGCGAGTTCACCACGGCGCAGCAAGTCCGCGGTCGGTACGTAGGTCATGTGGGTGGCTGAGAGCATGTCCAGCAGCGCTTCGGTCTGCTCGGTGGAAGCGTAGGTGTGTGCAGCCCAGGTACGGATGTCCTGCTCGACGGGTGTCTGTGCGCCGGTCTCCAGTCGCGAAACCTTCGGCTGCACCCATCCGGCTCGGGTGGCCACCTCGTCCTGGGACAACCCCGCCGATTTCCTCAGCTGTTTCAACGATGCCGCGAGGCGCGCGCGGCGGGGGTCTAGCTCTGCCACTGCACGGTGGGCACCCGTCGGGCCAGCTCGGGTCGGTCGCTGACGTATGTCGCCCACGGCTGAGCTTCCCGCAACGCTGCGGCTCTCACCTGGCATGCCCGCAGCGCGGCGTGTGCATCGGCGTGTTCGACGCCGAGCCAGGTGCCGTCGTCGGTGTAGCGCATATCGAACAGCTCAGCGTCGTCAAACAACCAGAAGTCCCCCTTGGGTAGCCCTGGGGGCCACGGCTGACCCTCGGCGAGTTCGACTATGCGTATGTCCTCACCAGCGGCGACGTTGTAGGCGTAACTCCACGCTACCTCGAAGTGGATGTAGGAGCTGAGCGGCTGTGTCACGACATGCACGCGTTGCATGGTGCGACCCTCACCCACGGCGGCGGCTACCAGTGCCATCCACTCCCGCTTGCCGGGGTGCGGGTGCGGTGTGTGCCCAGCCAGGAACGCCGTGATCGAGTCGTCCTCACCGGAGGCCCCGTAGCGCTGCAAGGTCTCCAGCCTGAAGCAGGAGCGGCGGAACCGGTGGAACCACGCCGAGAACTCTGGGGCTCCCGGGGTGAGCATGCCTACGCACGCGCCCGGAGCTGGGCGGCCGCGTCGAGGATCACCTGCGGAGCGATCCGCACGATCTTCTCCCCAGGCAGAAGATTCACCGCGGCGTCGTAAACCTCGGATTGGGCTTCCTCGGCCTGCACGTAGGCCATCGCGTCGTCACCGAGGTAGCAGCTCGGGCAGCCCTGCTCCCCGCTGCTCGTGTCCTTCGCCAGCATGTCCAGCTTCACGTCGTGCCCTCCTATACATCACCTCTGACCTCTCAAGTATGCCCGATCCTGCCTTCCGTGAGGACACCGGCCTAGGATTATGCTTGTTGAGCAAGATTGTTACGTATAACGTGAAGCCGGAGAGCCGGGCGCCACGAACTGGTATTCAGCGGTGCCCTGTGACGGGGATGGCTGCGGCGGGGCTGGTGGTAGCCGGCGAGTGTGTCGCCGGTGTGGTGTGGCGCAGGGACCGATGAGTGAGCGGGACACGACCCCACCACCGTTCGAGAGGAAGGGCCAAATCATGGCTGAGGGCGCGACCGCGCGGGTTTCCCGCGCCAACTACGGGGCGATTCCCCCCGCCCGCGTGGTGCACAAGGGATCCGGGAGGTTCACGAACTTGGTGGGGGAGAAGCGGGGTAACGAGATCATCTTCGATGAGGCTGCCGGGACGGTTCTGTTCGATGTTCTCGGGGAGCGGCTCGGATGAGCGGCGACTTGGCCATCGTGCCCGGTACGCGCGAGGGGTACTTGCGTGCCGTCCCGCGTTGGGGCGTGTCCTCGGTGGACTGGCGCGCCCACGCCGTTGACGAGGACACCGACCATCCCCATGGGGTGTACGTCGCCCGCTGCGGGCACCAGCTGCGCGGGGCCGCCACCCTCTATGACGAGGCGCCCGGCTGGATGTGCCTGTCGTGCCTGCGCTGGACGGGAGGTGCCCCGTGACCGACTCCCAGATGCCCGAGGCGATCTTGAGAGGAGCCCCGTGACCTGGTATTTGCGGTCCATGGGTGACCAGGACACACACGAGGGCGAGCTGGGCGTTGAGCGCACGGTGGCCGCCTCCTGCGGAGTGCGATTTACGCCGCTACCGCTTCCCTACGACCGGGTAAGCCTGCCTGGCTACCCGCAAGACCGGGACCAGATATGCCCGACCTGTGAAACCCGCCGCAAGCAAGGTGTGAGCAGACGCCCCTCCACGGGGCGAGTCGAGGCGAATAAATCTCGTCCGGCCGTCGGGTGAGCTTTGCCCCCATACCTTGAGCTCCCGGCGGCCCGGTCCACGGAGTGCGGCATGGAATGAGCGGACACCCGCGCCACTCATCTCACCTATTTCGACCGGCTCGCCACCACGGTCGAACTGCTCGGCGCCGCGCGGTCAGTGCTCCGGCAGGTCAACGTGGTCGTCACGTTTGGTTGCCGAATCTACCTCTATGGGATCAAGCGCGCCGGCTACGCCGATGCGGGCGCGGTAGTCCCGGCCGCACGTTACGCAAGCCCCAGGTTGAACCCGCGGGCGCGCCAGGTGGTAGGCCAGCTCCTCACTCGTGCACGGGATCGTCTATGTCAATGTCGCGGCGGTGCTGTTAAGGCCGCTGCGGGCTTGGCCTACGGCCGGCCTTGGCACCGCCACCGTGGCGAGATCAGCGGCCAGGACGAGAGGCGCAGGCCCTGTGGCGGCATATGCGGCGCTGATCCGGCCCAGCCGACCGAACGCCGAGCCACGCGCCGTCTCGGGCGGACACGGGATGGCTTCTACTCCAGTCGTTCTCGTACCTGCGTGTAGGAGCCGTGTCGCAACCGGGTACTCCGTGACCGAGAGCGGCCGATGATCACGGTCCGAAGGCCCACAGTGATACCGGCGTCTGACCCGTCTTCTGGCGTCCCCGAGAACCATCCCCGCCCCAGGGCACGGTAATGATCCTTGTACTCCACTCCAGCGGGTCCCAGTCCCCTTGGGGATCTCTACGGGGTGGTCGGGGGAGGGGTCGTTGTAGTGGCGTCGACCAGCTCCGCGCGCCACTGCTTGTGGTGCTGGTCGTACCGCAGGGGGCCCCGTTGGATGGAGGAGAAGTCGAAGCCGAGAAGCTGTCGATAACTCTCCGGGGGCAGGTCCGGCTCAAGCACGACCTGGACGCCGGTCAGGGTGTCCTGCAGCACGAGCAGCCGTTGCTCTGTTCCCGGTGACCATCGCCAACGGTCGAAAATCCGAATCGCGACGATCTTGAGGCGTTCGTGGGCGTCGGAGGCGAACTCCTGGACCAGCTTGTCGACAAACGGCCGCCACGGCAGAACGGCGAGGATCACCCAGGCGAGGTCGAGCGACCGCCGGGGCGACACCTCGCGCACCTCGGTGGTCAACCCGATCTCCTCGAAGTCACTGGACAGCCATGCCACTTCCTCAGCGGACAGCTTGGTGGTGACGAGCACCTCAGCGGAAAGAATCACAGCGGCTCCAGGGTTTAGGTACACAGAACACCTCGCCACCGCCACGCGACAAGGTAACGGGCCCGGCAAAGGTTAACGTCATTGGGTTTGAGATCCCCGGCATCCACGACAACCTCTCAGCCAAACCATCCTTTCCACCACCGAAGCCGCCGCAGACTCCGCGCCGCGATCGGTGCCCATGTGGCGTCGCCGGAGTCGATGGCCCGCTGATAAGCCACTCGAGCCCCAGCCACATCCCCCTGCTCCTTCAACAAATCACCGAGGCGGTACGCCGCGTTCGGTGCCCAATTGGCGTGGCCGGAGTCGATGGCTCGCTGGTAGGCCGCCCGAGCCCCAGCCACATCCCCCTGCTCCTTCAGCAAATCACCGAGGTGGCACGCCGCGATCGTTGCCCACCACGTGGTGTGGCCGGAGTCGATGGCTCGCTGATAGGCCACCTGAGCCCCAGCCACATCCCCCTGCTCCTTCAGCAAATCACCGAGGTGGTACGCCGCGCTCGGTGCCCATGTGGCGTCGCCGGAGTCGATGGCCCGCTGGTAGGCCGCCCGGGCCCCGACCACATCCCCCTGCTCCTTCAGCAAACCGCCGAGGTCGATCGCCGCCTTCGGTGCCCACGTGGCGTCGCCGGAGTCGATGACTCGTTGATAGGCCGCCTGAGCCCCAGCCACATCCCCCTGCTCCTTCAGCAAATCACCGAGGGTGCGCGCCGCGATCGGTGCCCAATCGGCGTGGCCGGAGTCGATGGCCCGCTGGTAGGCCGCCCGAGCCCCGACCACATCCCCCTGCTCCTTCAACAAATCACCGAGGGCGCACGCCGCCATCGGTGCCGCCTCGGTCTGGCCGGAGTCGATGGCCCGCTGGTAGGCCGCCCGGGCCCCAGTCACATCCCCCTGATCCGCCAGCAGGATCCCGAGGAAGGCCGTTGCCATCGGTGCCGCCTCGGTCTGGCCGGAGTCGATGGCCCGCTGGATGGCCGCCCGGGCCCCAGCCAGATCTTCCTGCTCCATCAACAGTGACGCGAGGGCGTACACCGCCTTCGGTGCCCACTGGGTGTGGTTGGAGTCGATGGCCCGTTGGAAGGCCGCCTGAGCCCCAGTCACATCCCCCTGCTCCGCGAGCAGGGTCCCGAGGGTGAACGCCGCGTCGGGTTCCTCATCGGGTTCCTGGGCAGGAGCGTCGGGTTGGTGCGGGGGTTCTGGTTGCGTGGTTTCCGGGTGGTTTGGCTTCAGCGGTGGGAGCGTGGGTGGATCAGGTAGCGGGGCGTGTGGGGTGGGTGGGGTGTTGGTGAGGTCGAAGAGCGCTCCGGTGGGGGATCGGAGGTAGAGCACCGGGGTGGCCCATTCGAGGGTGTCGCGGCGGGTGAGCTTGATCGCGAGCCGGGCCCGGGTGACGGCTTGTTCCACCGGGTGCTGGGCGGCGATGGCGGTGTAGAAGTCTCGGGCGAAGGTGATCGCGGCCTCATCGGAGATCTCGTACTGCATCGCCACCACGGCGGGGATGCCCCGGCGCATCAACACTGCGGCCGTGCTGGAGAACACCTCAGCGGCGCTGCCCCGGGCCGAATCACACGAGTTGAGCACCACCAGCCGCAGCGAGTGGTGCTCGGCCAGCAATAACGCGAGGTCACCCGCACCGAGTCGGTGTGTCCCACCGTCCTCGCTGGCCAGGGCGAGCAGGCCCTCGCCGCGCTCCCGGTCAAACCCGCCGTGCCCGATGAAATGCAGGACGTGACACTGGTTTTGGTCCAGGGCTTCCCGCAAATCCCGCCAAGTTTGGCCTTCGGCCCAACTCAGCCGCACCCGCCCCGATCCCTCCAACTTGGCGAGGGCTTGGCGTAGCCGACGCTGTTCGTGCTCAACATTGAGCGAGTCCAGGTCGTGAGGGTGGGCGACCATACCCAAGATCCGCAGCGGC
Source organism: Pseudonocardiaceae bacterium (assembly GCA_050699715.1). Lineage (GTDB taxonomy): Bacteria > Actinomycetota > Actinomycetes > Mycobacteriales > Pseudonocardiaceae. Next base: position 1,587 of record JBOHFR010000040.1, on the reverse strand, counting down.
GGGACCACCGTCAGTAGGTGGCGGGGTTCCATCACGTCGAGATAGCGCACGAGCGGGGTACTCAGACACACGTAGTCATCCCGGCCCGGGTCGTAGAGGAACTCCCACGGCAACACAGCCAGCTCCGGAGGCCCGACCCGCAACCTCACCCGCACCTGAGTGCGCTCCTGGGCGGCCCGCTGACGGCCCAGGCTCAGATGCGTCCGAACCTCAGATGGGAACGCGAACTCAAACAACCGCTGGCCGAACTCCCGCGCGAGCCGCTCATCAACGGAGGTGAGCCGCCGGAGGGGGGCCACCGAGCGCAACAACGCCAACTCCAATGCCTGCTGCTGGCGACCCAACGCCTGGTCATCAAACGGAAACACCACCGGCACCGCACCAGTCTCACCAGCGGCCGAGCGAGCGGCCACCCGATAACAGCCGGCCTCACCACTGATCTCGATCTCACAATCGAACATACGAGCCCGCCACCTGCCACATACCAATCCTCACCCGCGCGGGTACACCAGAAAGGCCACAACCACCACGAGTCGCGAGAACCGGGTATCCAATCCCCCAGATCGCCCCAGGCCACCTCCCCAGCATCAAGGCCACTCGCCTGCCCACCTCGCACCCGCCGACGAGGGCGCTCGCCCACACCCGCCATTCACAGGCCCCTCACCCCCTCTCAGCCGCCCCACCGGTGAACATCGTCAACAAACCGTCAGCGAAAACGACACGACCAATCCGCACGGGGCGATCCACACCGGCGCGTAGCCGCACCTCATCGGCACACAAAGACACTCCCAGCCACGCGGATGCGGAGAGGCGCCGGAGAGGACAATCGAACGAGAACAATACCATTGCCTGAGGCGGGCCTCGCTCCGGGATGGCTCCACAACCAGCCCCGGATAGCGGTGGGTCGCCAGGGGGCGCGGGCATCCCGTCCCGTCAGCGCCGGAGGCGTAGCGGGCCAGGCGCAGGCGTCGAGGCCGTGCAGCCGTCCGGCGCTCCACCTCCACGCCTGCTCCTGGCCCACTTCAGGACGAGCCCGCCGACGCGACGGGATACCCGCTTCCGCCCCACCTGCCCTGCGAGCAGGACAACTAGCGTCGTACTGTCCACGGAATGTGAGGAGCGATCACCCGCAGCCCGCTGTCAAGTCCATCATGGCTCCCTTCTTGATAGGGGGAACCTTCCACGATCGTCTCCTCTCACGCTTCTCTACCTTATCTGGTCTCGCTTGGTCTCCCAGGCGTGGTAGTTTCGTCTCGTTTCGCGACGAAGGAGGTCAACTCGTTGAACGCTAATCCCATCGTGCTCAAGGCGTTGCTCCAGCACCGCCACCTGCAGACTCAGACCTCCTGAAGTTAGGTCATGAACGTCGATCGATACGGCGCTCGTAGGCGGTGAGCCACCAGCTGCCCATCGCCCCGCCTGCGCACCACCAGCTCGGGTGGTGCGCACACCCATGACCCCACCAACCGGGCGCTGCCTCACGGCGCGGGCGAGCAACGTCCCGCCCGCAGGCAGTGGTGGCCCCCATCAGGGCGGCACCACGGTCATGATCACTGTTTGGGTGCCGAAAGTGACACGTCGTGTCAC
>JBOHFR010000039.1:0-53517 GCA_050699715.1 Pseudonocardiaceae bacterium | reverse complement strand
AAACAGTGATCATGAGTCCCCAACCTCCCTCGGCTAGTACCTACTGCAACACGCGCCTCACGGGCACCACCCGGTCTTTCGCGGGCCTAAGATATTCACAAGATTTTCCTGCGAACGCCTCACGGGCACCCCAGGTCAGAGCTTGATCAAGAAGCTACTCCAGGAGGTCTGAGGCATGAACGGGAATTTTCAGGTTGTTGGGTGTCCAGTGTGGTGTCTCGGTCCACCCGCGAAGGAGACAGCATTATGGACAAGCACACCATCACAATCGGGAGGGTCTCGTCATACTCGGGCATCGCTCCAGGTCAAGATTATCAGATAGAACGTCACCGTACCCCCGCCACTTCGGTAAACCCTCAAGGGATTCGAGTACCGGCGGGAAGATCTGATCGGCGAGGACGTACAGTAACAGGCGCGCTACGGGATGAGGTAGTCCGGCGAGAAGAAGTACACCCACGGTGGCTCACGGCCAGGACGGGCGGCTGCAGTTTCAGTGCCATTTCGAGATCAACCCCAGCCCCGCATACAGTTACTATGAAAACCACACCGACCAACCCATCTCGGCCGCCATGGCAGCGCTCCACGCTGGCGCGACCGCACAACCACCAGCCGCCATGTCACAGACCTCCTGAAGTAGTTTCTTGATCAAGTTCTGACCTGGGGCACCCGTGAGGCGTTCGCAGGAAAATCTTGTGGATATCATAGGCCCGCGAAGGCCGGCCTGGGACTCAAGATCACGGTTTGGGTGCCTCAGGTGACATGTCGTGTCACTTTCGGCACCGAAACCGTGATCATGACCGTAGTGCCGTCCTGATGGGGGCCACCACCGCCTGCGGGCGCGACGTTGTTCGCCCGCGCCTGCCTCATTGCCTGCTGAGGCGGCGCCCGGTTGGCGGGGTCATGGGTGTGCATGCCACACAAGCTGGTGGATGCACAGGGGGCGACGGGCAGCTGGTGGCTCGCCGTCAGCGAGCGCCATATCGATCGACGTTCATGACCTACTTCAGGAGGTCTGTGTCATTGAGGGGGTTCAGCTCTAGCCCGGCGCAGCGAGTCCGTATGCCTCCAGCTGGGCGTCGAGTGTTGTGACGGCTGGAGTGCTTTCCCAGGGTTGCATGAGGGCTCGAGTGGCGTGGAGTTCCGCAGTGAGTCGCGGGGAGAGGCTGGCCGCGTCACCGAGCACCCGCGCGGCCTCGGTGATTTCCTTGGAGAGCACCAGCGCGTTGCCCAGTCGTACTTCACAGTGTGCGTAGTCGTGCACATAGGGGGTGCGATCGTGCCGTGCTAGGGCGTTGGTTGCGGCTTTGACGGCGTCTTGTGGTTTGCCCAGCCGGCAGAGGAAGATGCTGCGTTGACTGTCTAACGTGCCCTCGTGCACCCAGTACGCCAGCGACTCGGGGGAATTCGCGGTTCCCCTGGCGAGGAACTCCTCAGCCCGTGCACAGGCGGCCATACACGGCCCGTGTTGGCCATCGAGCGCGTAGGCGCCGGCGGCCATCTGCTCAGCGAAGGCCTTGAGTTGAGCGTCATCGGTGCGCGCGGCCAGGCTGCGCGCACCGGCGGCCGTGTCCAGAACGGTGCAAGTGTCACCACGCAGGAACGCCGCATAGCTTGTCCAGACTGCCGCGTGGGCGGCGCACGCCGGGTTGCGAGCGTCGTGACCGGATCGGCGGCCATGCTTGAGGTAGCGCTGGGCCGCGTCGGGCTGGCCCATCTGGATCAGGTAACTACCGATGGTGGTTGCCATATTGCTGTTCACGAGACTCAGCGACTGGCGTAACCCCTCCGGGCAGCCGCCCTTGAGGAGATGGCGCACGATCCGCTGCTGTGAGACGACGGTATCGAGTACCTCACAGGGGCCGAGCGTGTCTTCCTGACGCTTGCAATGGGCCAGCGTGGTCGCCAGGTTGTTCACGACACGGGCGTCAACCCGGCGCGGAGAGCCCAGAGCCTGCGCTACCCGGGTGCGCTCGTCAGTGTCCAGATCAGACAGACCCACGGGGACAGTGCCCAACTAGCCAGCCGTATCGCCTGGCGACGCCCCACGGACCGCGCCAATATCGTGACCACCTCCCGCATGAGCTCCTCAGCTAGCTCACCGTCCACGCCCACGTCGCCGCCCGCGCGGCGGGCGGCGACGTGGGCGAAGCCCGCAGGGCGTCGACGTCAGCCTGCGCCGCCGCTTGCCGCGCCTGGCGCTGGTGGGCCCGCCACCGACCACGATAGTCCTGTTCGGCCCGCGCCAGCGCACTGTGCTCGCTCACCAAGGCACCCTCAGCGCGACACACCTCGTCGGTGATCTTCCACAGCGTCCCGGGCATCCCGCGCGTGCCGTGTTCGATCTTCGACACCGTGCTCCGGGTCCGGCCGATGGCCTGACTCAGTTCAGGTTGCGAGACCCCGGCCGCCCTACGGTACGTGGCCAGATGCGCACCGAGAGTACGCCGCAAGGCCTCCAGATTCACCCGATCAGCCGTCAAACCCCCCACAGTGACCGCATCGACCGTCATGGCCCTTAACCTTAGAGCGGCGACAAGATAAGGGTGCCAGCCCGGCAGCCTGACGCAAGGCCACCCCCTACCAGCACTCTCGTCACACCTGCCACAGTAGGCCGTGCACCTGGTGCCGAGCTGCCGCGACAACGCCCGTGACGCGGCGGACGCGGGCAAAGCAACGGCTGCTTACCTGCGTGCTCACCCCAACCCCCCGGCGCCAGGTGCCACCACTGCGTTGTCTCTGGTAGCACCGCGTGTCCCTAGTAGCACTGCCACACCGGTCAGGTACAAGGAATGGAGGTGCCAGTGCCCGACTCCGATCGGCCGTTTGTCTGGTTCCCACTTGCTGGGCAGCGCCACGCCATCGACCGGGATGATCGCAACGTTCGAGTAGGTGCACCAATGCGGTGCCTGTGCGGCGTCAGCCACCCGCGAGGCGCCGACGGCGACAGCGAACGGCTGTGGCCCACCTGTCAGCAATGCTGGGACGAAACATGCGCCTTCATCGGACTCCGTCCACCTCAATAGGGGTCCACCTCAATAGGGGTCCACCTCAATAGGGGTCCACCTCAATAGAGTAGTGCCCGCTGGCCAGAAGCCCGCCATTGCTGAGCGAGGAGAGCGGTGATCACCCAGGGAACTCCTGGACCCCGCTGTTCTCACTCGCCGATATCCTCGTGCCACAGCTCAGGACGGGAAGCGATGAAGTCGTGCATCAGTACGATGCACGCAGCGTCCCGCGGCTTGGCGTCGGTACACCAGATCGAACACCTCCTGGTAGCGCTTGGTGCCCTCCAGCGCCAGCATCCGCAACCCGGGATCGAGCCCAGCGACAATGGCGTGCGCCGTGCTGTATGAGGGCACGGGCCAGCCTTGCCCAGTGGCCACCTCGATTACCTGGCGGTGAATGGTCGCGGCGCTCGGCGGCGGTCGCCGCAACGCCATCCCCTCGATCAATGTCACGAGCTGGTCGGGCACTGTGCGCTGCCCGCGATCGGAGCGGGGTCGGCGCGCCAACCCCGCTAGCCCGGATTCCCGGTAGCAGGCCAGCCATCGCTGGACGGTGCGCAGCGGCACCCCCGCCTGACGCGCGACCACGGCCAGCGCGACCTCGTCGTCGAGGTGCGGGCGCAACAGCGCCCAGCGGGTCATCGCCAGTTCCCGCTGCGCGTCGGTCAGCTTGACCAACCGCGCCGAGGGCGGGGACTGGTCGGTCACGACGGTGCCGCGTGCGTGGTCTTGCCCAGGTGGCGGTAGATGGTGGGGCGGGTGACGCCGAACTCGGCGGCGATCTGCGCGACGGTGTAGCGGCGTTTACCGTCGTCGCCGGTTTCCTCATACATTTCCCGGGCCAGCCTCACCTGGCATGGCCCCAGCTTCGGCTTTTGCCCACCGGTGCGGCCCCGCGCCCGCGCCGCGGCCAGCCCGTCCATCGTCCGCTCGGACATCAGGGCGTGCTCGAATTCCGCGATCGCCCCGATGATCGAAAAGAACAATCTGCCGACCGCGGTGGAGGTGTCGATGCCCTGATCCAGCACCACCAGATCCAGCCCACGGGACTGCAGATCCCCGGACAGCTCAATCAAATGCTCCAACAATCGACCAAGCCGGTCGAGCTTGGTCACCACCAGCTGGTCGCCCTCCCGCAAGATCAACAGTGCCTTGTCCAGGCCGGGGCGCCGGGCCAGCGTGCCCGATGCTTTATCGGTGAACACCCGCTCACAGCCGCCCGCCCGCAGCGCGTCCTGCTGAGCCTCAAGATGCTGGTCACGAGTGGACACCCAAGCCACACCGATCCGCACGGCTGGACCGTATCGCGAACACCCGAGAACGTGACGTAGCCGAGGACACGACACGCGTTACACACTTCACCTGCGGAAACGGCTGGCCGCGGAGATGTCTCGTGAACGATTGTTTCCCGACGTCCTGATGCACGACGGACCCGGGCGGCGTGGCCGGCGGAGGCGACCGCGAGACCCAAGGTTCGTCTATGGGGACGAGCGGGTTCAGCCAGAATGTCGGGATGCCGTGGGAGACGAGTCCAGGTGTCGTGGAGTTGCCAGACGGCACACGTCTTCGCGGTCGGGGGATGCGGGCGGGTGCTCCGACATGCGGCGGAGACCCCCTGGCAGCGACGCTACGTCCGGCGCTTCACGTCCCGCTGAAGGATCCGCATACGGCACGGCAGCACCGCTTGATGACCTTGAGGCGCTGCACCATTTATCGCTGAAGATTCACCGCCAGATAGCTCTAAAAGTCACACCCACCACGGCACACAGATCGTCTGATCGATCGTGTCGTAGGTGACATCCGGGGTTCTGCTCATCCGGTGTACACACCGGTCAGGCAACAGCAGAAACGCTTGAGAACACCTCGTACTTAGTGCCTCCTGCGCCACCACTGCCGGACTGTAAGCATGATCCAATCCCGGAGAAACCAACACCAGCACAACACCGCAACACACAGCAGAACTCGCCTTGCAACCCGCACAGCAACCCCCTGCCAGCGATCTACCACCCATACACAGCATTGAGTATCAGGACAGTGAAAGTCTATAGGATTCCTCGACTATGACGTCGAGATCCGCAAGATCACCTGTTCGACCAACGCGATCGAGTCACTCAACGCCCACTACCGACGCGCCGTGCGAGCCAGTGGACACTTCCCGACCGAACAAGCTGCGCTCAAGTGCCGCTACCTCGGGTAGCGACCAGATACGTGTAATCGGGCCAGCGAGTAGCGGCAGCCGCGGGTACGCCGGGCGATAAACAAGAGTCACTCAGCCACCACCTGCACCAAGACAGTGTGGCCCGGAGCACCCTAGACCCCATCCTGGCCGGGCAATCAAAAGCCTCTGACCAGCGACTATGTCGCTATTACCCGTATCTGGTCACTACCCGATCTGGGGGTGTGATCACCGGCCGCCTAGCGGGTCCAAGTTGACAATGCCCTGAAACTTGCCCGGTGGCGAAGGCTCGGCCAGGTCGGCGCTAGGGACGTTCACCCTGGCGCCGCTGGCTGCGTCGTGGTACAGCCACGGTGTGCGGCTGTGTGGCCACTGGCTGCCGGACCGGAAGGGGAACGACGTGAGCAGACACGAGAAGCAAGACGATAAAGACAAGTACACCGGAAACGGGTACAAACCTGGGCCGATTCCGGGTGAGGATCCCGGTGGCAAGCATGGGAAGCCCGCCGACAAGGACAATCAAGACGACAGGGATGACAAGGGCGAAGAGAAGTGACCGCGACGGCGGCGCCGTTGTGGACCGGGCTGGTGGACGGCCTGGCCGAGCAGGGGGTGCTATCTGAGCAGTGGCGAGCAGCGTTTCTGGCGGTACCCCGGGAGGTGTTCATCCCCGAGGTGATCTGGCGCTATGCCGGGGACGATCTGGTGCCGCTGCGCCGCGTCGAGGAGCCGCAGGAGTGGCTGCGGCGGGCCTATGGGCCCCGCTACGTGGTCACCCAGGTCGACGACGGCGCCCCGGCCAGGCCCGAGGGGCGGGGTCGGGTGGCGACCAGCTCGGCCTCGCGCCCGGACATCGTTGCCCTGATGCTCGACGCCGGCCGAGTTGAGCCGGGGATGCAGGTACTGGAGATCGGTACCGGCACCGGTTACACGGCCGCGTTGCTGGCCCACCGGCTCGGCGCCCACAACGTGACCACCATCGAGATCGACCCGACGCTGGCGGCGCGGGCCCGGGCCGCGCTGGCCACCGCCGGGTACGGCGACGTGAGAGTGATCACCGGTGACGGCGCCCGGGGCTACCCGGCGGAGGCGCCATTTGATCGGGTGCTGTCCACAGCCGCCGCGCCCCGGGTGCCCTACGCATGGGTGGCACAGACCCGGCCTGGTGGACTGGTGCTCACCCCCTGGGGCAGCGCCTATGACCCCGCCGGGCTGCTGTCGCTGACCGTCGATGCCGACGCCACCGCCACCGGGGGTCTGGTCAACACCACCATCTCCTTCATGGAACTCCGCGACCAGCGGATTCGCCGCGCCGCGATCACCAACCTCGTGCGCGACACGGACACCCCCGAGCGCAGTGACACTGACCTGCACGCATCCCACCTGTGCAACGACGACGACGCGCCCTTCGCGATCGGGCTTCAGGTCCCCAGCTGCCACTGGGAGTACGAGCCCCCCACCGGTGATGACGACCGCTGGTCCGTGTGGTTCCTCGACCCAGGCTCCCGGTCCTGGGCGCGCTTTGACTACCAGCCCGGTTTGCGCCGCTGGCCGGTGTACCAGTTCGGGCCGCGCCGACTCTTCGATGAAGTCACCGCTGCCTACCACCGGTGGGATCACGCCGGCCGACCACCGATCACCCAGTGGTGCTTCATGATCACACCGGACGGGCAACGGGTGGAGCTGGGGGGCGTTGTCAACTTGGTGAGGCCGTCTGTGGCTGGGATGATCGGTGGGTTGATCTCAGTGAGGAGGGGTTGGGTTGATGGTCGCCGTGGTGCCGTCGATCATCCCAGCCACCACGCCGCACGACCAAGTTGACAATGCCGTTGAGGCGACCGGGAAAAACCGGGGGAGACAGCGCTGAGCTGGGAGTTCCATGTCGGCGGGCAAGGCCGCCCACCGCGAACTGGAGAACATTGAGGGCCAACCAGCTACACGCCACAGCGAACACGCTCCCCCGGTGAGCGCTGCCTCCCCCAGTTTTTCCCGCTCTCGAGACCTGCGCCCACTCCATGACGTCCATCACCGCCCGATCCGGCACTCCAAGCAGCACCGTGGCGGCCGTATGCCGGGCGTCGTGCAACCGGCGTTCCGGCACTCCTGCTCGCTCAAGTAACCGCTTCCACTCGCAAGTCTCACAGGGGACGGCCACCTCGTAAGCGCCTAACCGCTGATGAGGCTGCTCGTCCTGCACTCCCTGCCGGGCCAGCGGACTGCCAGGTCAAGAGCTGCGGCGTTCCGGCCGTCGGCCGGTGGGCTAGGTGCGGGCTTGCTTTCTGAACCACGCCTTCGCCCTCTCCGCTCGTCAGGCCGCCAACTGGCCAACGAGCTCATCTCGGTCAGACCAAGCACGAGCCTTCACCGAATACTCGGCCAGGGCGTGCAGGATCTCCGGCTGCACCTTGCGCCGTGAATCGTTCACCAGAGCGTAGTATGCGACGTCGTCACCCCGGGATGGCTTCGTGTCACCAACAGCGAACAAAAGGCTGTCAACACGATCCCGACGTGGAGTGTTAAGCACTTGCAGCACTCTTTCGGGAGCAGATTTCGACTTGGGAATAACGAAATCTATCAGATGGTCTAAGCCGCTACGGCCACTGAACTTAACTTGAGGCGTGTAACGCACATCGTGATCATCCAGGAACTTGCTGACGTCTTCCGTGAAGATTCCCTGAACCGCCGGCTGTGCCAGCATGAACATGTCGTCTACGCTGATCATCGCCTGCACCAGGCTATGAATCCGCTGGCCCAGGTTGCTGGCGCTGGCCTCAATCTGGAGCTCCGACTCCCGGAGTGTAACGCCGTGACCAGCCAAGAGGCGTCCCAGCAGCTCCTCCCGCCTCGGCCCTCGGCTGTCTACTCCGCTCGACTTCAGTTCGGCCACGATATAGCCATCATCGGTCAGAAGAAAAAGATCGGGAGATCGTTTTTCAGCGTAGATCTGCAAGTGATCGTTGTGACGGTCTAGAAACGGCGTCGTGAGCTCGGTCACTCCGTTTTCCAGCATCTCTACCTTGGACGCGCTTTTCAGCCACTTCGAGTACGAGCCCAGGACTAGATCGGCTTCGACGCTCACTGCGGACCTCCCTGGAACGATGGAAGAGGTAAGTTCACTCTCCTACAGAATACCTCAAGTGAATCGATCACGCTACGGACACCTTCGAGCGATTCGGCACACTTGTCGTCGAACCCTTCCCGGTAAGTGTGAAAATGTGGTGACTCGACAAATTCTCCGTCCGGATTAGTGTGCGGTGCGCTGTGGCACAGACGAGCTAGAACAACGCTGCGCTGGTAGCGAAGCTGGAACCGTGCCTTGTTCACGTTCCGCCGAGGAATCCGCACGTCAAAAATGAAGACCTCGTAGCCATCATTGCTCTCCAATTGGTAGTCGTCGTCAGCGCCGGGAGCGAGATCGATCATGCTGGTGATGGTGTAAATCTTCGGTACTGCCAGTAGGAGGTTTGCCCTCCACTACTCCAGCATCCACCCTCCCACCAACCGATCCAGAGAGCGAAGCGTACGCAGGTCAGACTTGGCAGGGTCCGATACCTGACGTCTCAAGCCTTCCGACCCCCACACGCTGCGAAGACGGGGACCATGCACGGTGCTCATCTCCTCGTGCGGAGATCGGCTGTCAGCCCTCAGACCTGATTCCGCGAGTAGGCGGCGAGTACCCGACCGGCCACATCGGCGCGTTGGTGGTCGAGCCCGACCAAGAAGTCCTCCCGGGCCAGCTGCGCGGTCGCCAACCTGACCAACAGCTCACCACCGGTGAACCCCCGACAGCGGGCCTTGATCCGCCCGATCGCTGCATCCAACAGCGTGATCATTGCCAGCCGGTCAACTAACTCGCACACCACCGCCATCCCGACACCGAGGTCAGTGACGGGTCCGGCGCGCCAAACCGCGGGCGCCCCTGAGTCACTGGCATACTGGCTGCACGAGGGAACTCTGGACGGTGATCGTAGCGATTTTCTCATATTATTGGGCAAACCCAGACAAGCCGTTGAAGCCGCCACCAAGGCCCTAGCACGGTACGATCACACCCCCTATGTGCACTACTACGCACATTGTGAAGTGAAACTCGGCAATGCGCTCGTAGTCTCTCAGGAAATCACCGAAGCCGCGCGGGTACTCGGTGACGCGGCCGGCTTCGCCAGCCTCTCCCCACGGCTCACCGCAAGACTCCACGCCGTCCGGGCTCTGATGCAACCCTGGGAGGGCACCCATGCCGTCACAACACTCGACGCCCAGCTGGAAGCATGTGGACTCAGGCCCACCACCGCGCCGAGCTGGCAAGCTGGGAGTTCCGGTCCGAGCAGCTGAACGGCCGTGACTTCTGATATGGGTTATCGCCGTATCTGGGCGTGAACCAATGATCGTTCAGATTGGGTCCCATGGGGTGAGCGGGGTGATGAAGTCCAGGCGGGTACGGTCTGCGGGGTATTCGGCGTCTGAGATTTCCACGCGCCGTCCGTGCTGATCTATGGAGATTCGCCGACAACGCAGCATGGGCACACCGGGGTGGAGGTCCCACAGCTGGGCTATGACAGTTGATGGCATGTGGGCCGTGACTTGGTCGATGATTGTCATGATCTCGATGCCCACTGTGGAGAGTTGGTGCTGTGTTCCGCCGGGCCAGGGTTCGTTGGCTGGGTCACTCAAGGCCGGGTTGTCGCGGATGTATGTCTCGGGGATGTGGGACACGCTCCAGGCTTCCCGCCGTCCGGTCACGGGATCCACCAGTTCCCATTCCCGCCGGAGGACCCGGGTCCCTTCGTCGATCTCCAGCCCCGCGCCGACGTCCGTGTCAGCGGGGACCACGTCGTACGTCGGGCGGAAGATCAGATCTTCGATCTTGGTCTTCGACTCGATACATGTTGTCTGTTTAGCGAACGCCTGAGCGGAGATCGCAGTCAAATCCAAGCTCTCAAAGCAATTTAGGCACTGCGGTGACCGGCACACGGCTGGGCATCGCCGCCCTGACACATCCCCGGGAGTCCGCACCCGTACGCAGCGGTTGTCACTCACCCCACCACGAAACTGCCACAGGCTGATCACCAAAGCGCCACGGAGCGGTCCCCGCCCGCTCGCTGAGGCGCGGACCCCGGCCCCCTCCGTCGGCTCAGCCCCCGCTCTGCCGCGTGTCGAGTCGCCAGCACCAGGCTACGGCACGTCCCCAGCTGCGGCGGTCTCGGCCAAGTCGGCGACGCAGCGGCGTTACGACCGGCTGTAGGACCTGCTGGACGCTAGGCACGTAGCCTGGAGTTCGTATCCTCACCAATGCCGCGGGGCAGCGGCGAGAGAGTCCTCCGGTGGATGAAGGTGCGACGATGGATCAAGGCCCACAAACGGTCGGTGCGCGGCTGCGCGAGATCCGCGAGGCCCGGGGCAAGACACTTTTGGTGATCGCTGGGCTCGCCGGGATCTCCGAGAGCTACCTGTCGCAGCTGGAGACCGGCAAGCGCGCGCTGAACCGGCGCTCGCGGATCGTGGCTCTGGCCAACGCCCTGGAGGTCTCCCCGAGCGAGCTGTTCGACCTGGGCACCTCACCATTGCCCGCCGATCCCGCTACTGAGTCGGCCATCGGTGGGATCCGGGAGGCGATGCAAGCCGTCGCGCTCGGCCTACCCGGCGGGCAGGTGCAGCCGCTGGAGCAGCTGCGGGTTCGCGCCGAGACCGCGCTGGCCGCCAACCAGGCGTGTCGGCAGGCGGAAGTCGGGGCCATGCTGCCCGCACTGATCCGGGATCTGCACACCTCGATCGACGCCGGCCGCGAGGACGCCGAGCTGCTGCGTATCGCGGCGCTGCTGTATCCGATGGCGGTGCAGAGCTGGCTGTTGGCGGTGCATGTGCCGGGTGAGGACCTGGCCTGGCAGGCGGCGTGCATGGGCCGCGACGCCGCGCAGCGCCTCGATGAAGCGGTGGCGCTCGGGGTGACGACGTTCGGGCTCGCTAACCACCTGCTGGGGACCGGTGGATTCGCACTCGCCGGGCAGCTGCTCGATGCCACACCGGAGACGGGCGACGACCAGCTCACCGGGCAGCTGTCGCTGACCCGGTCTCTGCTCGCCGCGTCGGACTCCCGCCCCGGCGACGTCGAAGCGCCGCTGGAGGTGGCCGCCGAGCTGGCGCAGCACACCGGGGACGGCAATGCACACTACATGAGCTTCGGGCCCGCGAATGTCGGCCTGTGGCGGATGAGCGTGGCGCTGGAAATGGGGGATCACGGGCGCGCCGCCGAGCTGTCCGCCGCGGTTGACGTGACGGCGCTGCCGCCCAAGCGCCGGGTGAACTACCACGTCAACCGGGCGCATGCACTGTCGCAGGTCCGTCGTCGTGATGAGGCGGTGATCTCGCTGCGGGCGGCCGAGAAGATCAGCCCTGACAGGATGCGCCGTCAGCCGGATGCGCGCCGTCTGCTCTCTGAGCTGGTCACGCGGGCGCGGGATGACGCGCTAGGCCGCGAATTACGCGGGATGGTTTATCGGGCTGGTCTGTCCGCATAACCCGTTCGGGCGCTATCACCGTGATCTTGGCAGGGCGCAAAGCTGGCGTGCCCTCGACGCGGCATCGTCGTCAACCATGTCCGAGGGCTCCACTGACCTACCCCTGACGCAGCGCGCGGGCGAGCGTCGCAGGGTGATCCCCGCCAGCTGTGCGCTGGACGGGGGACCAGCGAAATCCGCCGATGTCGTCGTGAGCATGCGCGGTGGGACGATCAAGCTGGACCCGCAAGTCACCGGCGCCTGCGTGATCACCCTCGACGAGGACAGCGCCGGTGTGCTCCGCGACAAGTGGACCGAGTGGCTCCGGTGACCCGGCGCGGCTATCCGGGGCCTGTCCGGGCGCCCCGGCCCCACCGCGTGCGCGTGCTCGACACGCCGGGTGGTGGCTGATGTCCACGGCCCGGGACACCCCGCGCGGGATCGACCCGGTGGCATCTACCCCCGTGGTGCTCGGGATGGAGGCGGCGCTGGATCTGTCGGCCCGGACTCGGACCTGGTTGGCCGAGCATCCCCACGCCCGTCAGTGCGCTCGCTCGGTGTGGGACAAGCTCACCGAGCTGGAAGGAGCCGGCTGCCGCCCCGAGACCATCACCACACTGCGGCGGGTCCTGGCCGAGCACCGGCCCACGCCAGCAGGTCAATGCTACGCCTGCCCCCGCTATCGATGGCGCCGCCGCCCCTTTCCCTGCATCGTGTGGCACCAAATTGCCGACCAGCTGCCCGGCGTGGTCCCCCGGCGCCCGCCGCCGCTCCACCTCCCCACCCGACACCTCTGAAAGGGGCACCGCACCCCTCCTCACCACCCCCCGTCGCCTCGCCCGGCGGTGCCATCCACCCCCTGACCGCCGCCGGGCGAGGTCCCCACCACCGGGCGAACGCCGTTACCGGAGCGAGGCGCTATGGCAGGCAAACACCGTGACCGGCTTATCGCCGCACTGCGAGAGATCCTGGGCCGGGGCCCTCGCGCCCGAAGACCCGTCACCCCCGCCCCGGGGTGCACGATCGGGTTCGCCGACGGGCCGACCGGTATCGCGCACCGCGTTACCGCGGAGGCCTTCGCCGCGGGTCGCCGCGCCGGAGGCCGCTACGTCGCTCTGTGCGGTGCTCAGGTGCTCCCCACGAGCCTCACCGCCCCCGCCCGCTTCCACTGCCCGGCGTGCGAGCGGAGCACCTGATGACCTGGTAGCTGCCGCCTTGCGGGTACCGGCGTCGTGCTGACAGAGAGGTGATCACTGGTGGGTCCCCGTGAGCCCGAGTTCTTTGACGGTGACGAGATGCGCGCCGCGCTGGCCGCCCGCGATATCGGCACCGTCTACCGGCTGCTCAGGCGCCTGGACGTGAGTCAGCGTCGGATCGCGCTGTTGACCGGGCAGTCCCAGTCGGAGGTGTGCGAGATCCTCAAAGACCGCCAGGTGCGCGACGTCCGGGTGCTTGAGCGCATCACCGACGAGCTCGGGGTACCCCGAGCATGGATGCCACCCTGGGCCAGGCCTTTCCCGCCCTGACCGAGCTGGCCCTGCCGACTGGCGAGCCGCTGCTCTCGCGGCTGGACATGTCTCCCATGTGCACACCGTGCGGGCGGTCACCGAGCGGCTGCGGGGGGTGGCGCGGTACTACGGCGGGCAGGCCGAGGTGTTCGGCGCCGCCGCGACGCTTTACACCCGGTGGATGCGGGTACCCGCCGCGGATGCGGTCAAGGTACAGCTGGCCGCCGCGCTGGCGGAATTACACACTGAGGCGGGATGGGGCC
This sequence comes from Pseudonocardiaceae bacterium, assembly GCA_050699715.1. Classification (GTDB taxonomy): domain Bacteria; phylum Actinomycetota; class Actinomycetes; order Mycobacteriales; family Pseudonocardiaceae. The sequence continues at coordinate 40,074 of JBOHFR010000039.1, read as the reverse complement.
TGCTATAACGCCAGGCTGGACGGGACGGGCGGACGGGCTACTTCACCCGCGCCCTGCGGCTGGCCCATGAGGCCGGAGACACCTACGGGATCGCCAACGCCGCCTGGCACGCCAGGGCGACACTGGTCCGCAACGGGCACCCCAACGACGCCCTCAAGCTATTCCAGCTCGGACAGTTCCACCTCAGCGGATTCCAGCACAGCAAGCCCACACCGGCAACCCCGCGCGCCGACGACCCCCGACTACCGACCCTCAGCGCGCGGCTGAACCTGAACTCCGCAACCGCCTACGCCCTCATGAAAGGCACCGACCAGGCCACCCGCTACCTCGCCGAGGCACACGACGAGTGGGCACCCCACGATGCCTTCGAAAGCGGGGGCATGGATCGTGCGACAGCCGGGATCCAGCTCAACCTAGCCAGCTCGACACCGCCGAGCCCTTCGCCACCAGCGCGGTACGCGCCTACGGTGAGGGCCACTACCGCCGGGGCCACACAGTAGCCCAGCTCCTCCTCGCCGAGATACACATACGGACGGGCGAGCCCCGGGGACTGACACTGGCCCACCAGGCCATCGAGAAGGTGAGCACCCTGCAATCCGTCGCCGCCCGCCGGGACTGGCTGACACCACTGGCCATCGCCCTGGAAGCCCGACCCGGCACCGACACCCAGGAGCTAGCCCGGATGGCCCGACAGATCGCCACGACCCGAATCTAACGGTTTTCGCGTCACAACGAAGATCCCTGCCTGACCGGGGCTGGGCAGCTCGTATGGCAGTCTGGCTATATGTAGGTTTTCTGCGGGTGGCCGAGCCTGTCCGATCTGGGAGTCGTCTGAGGGGTCGGACGTATCGTCCACTGTCTAAGAGACATCGGACCGGGGGTGATCGTGGCTCGCGTCTTCATCAGCTATGCCAATCCGGACCGGGTGATCGCCGACGAGGTGTCGCGTTGGCTGGGGGAAGCCGGCCACAAGCCGTTCCTCGACCACGACCTTCGCGACGGAATCAGCGTCGGTGAGGACTGGGAGCAGCGCCTGTACCGCGAGCTGCGCGATGCCGACGCGGTGATCGGGGTAGTGACGTCGTCGTTTCTGGTATCGAACTGGTGCTCAGTGGAGCTGGGGTTCGCGATCAGGGGGGGTTGCCAGCTCATACCGTTACGAGCTGAGACCGGCGTGGTGCACCCGCTGATGCAGCGCCTGCAGTACGTGGACTACCTGGCCGATCCCCAGCAAGCCCGCCACCGAGTGCTCCACGCGGTGGGACTGCTGGAAGACGGCGGGCGTACGTGGCGGGAGGGTAACAATCCCTTCCCCGGGCTGGAGCCCTTCACAGCAGCGCTCAGTCAGGTCTTTTTCGGTCGCTCGGCGGAGGCCAGCGAGGTCGGTAAGCGGCTGCGCGCCATGGGTAGCACCGGAGGGCTACTGGCCATTGTCGGGCCCTCCGGCTGTGGGAAGTCCTCCCTGCTCAACGCTGGGGTAACCCCGCTGCTCAACGGGGACCCGGAATGGCTGGTGGTGCCGTCGCTGGTGCCGGGAATCGATCCGCTGCCTGAGCTGGCCCGGGTGCTGGCGATCACAGCTCACCGTCGGGGGCTGGACTGGTCGGCCAGCGATGTCCGTGGCCGGCTCGACGCCGACACTGATGGCTTGCGGCGGGTGGTCGATGATCTGCTGGTTGCCGGTCCGGGTACGCACCCTCGGCGGTTGGTGGTCATGGTCGACCAGGCTGAGGAGTTGTTCACCCGGACGCCCCCGGACGCCGTGGCGCGATTCGCTCTGTTGCTGAGCGAGGCGGTCGCTGGCCCGGTGCGGGTGGTCGCGGCGATGCGCTCGGAGTTCCTCGATGACCTGCGGGATCTCCCCACACTGGCCGGGGTGCCGATCGAGGCCTATGTGCTGGCCCCGCTGGACCGGGAGGCGCTGCGCGAGGTCATCGAACAACCCGCCAAAGCGGCCAGACTGCGCCTCGATGACGGCCTGGCAACCCAGCTGGTCGCCGACACCGACAGCGGAGAGGCCCTGCCACTGCTCGCCTTCACCCTGCGCCAGCTAGCCGAGGGCCTGCCCGTCGGAGGCACGGTGGCGCTGTCCCGCTACCACGACCTCGGCGGTGTCCGGGGTGCGTTGACCCAGCATGCCGACGCCGCGCTCGCCGAGGCAGTCCAGGCCAGCGGCCTGACCGACCGCGAGGTGCTAGCCGGACTCACTCGCCTGGTCACCGTGGATGAGACTGGCCGCCGCGGCCGGCGGCGGATCAAGCTCACCAGCCTGCCCGAGCCGCTGCGCGTCGCGCTGGGAGTCTTCGGGGAGCGCCGCCTGCTGCTCAGCGACACCGACGACGGCCACGCCTGGCTCACCATGGCTCATGAAGCCCTGTTCACCTGGTGGCGCCCCCTGGACACCGCCACCGCCGACATCACCGCCGCCCTACGCACCGCGCGGGCAGTGGAACAAGCGTCCGCCGAATGGAACAGCGCGGGCCGGGCCGAGCATTACCTCTGGGACGACAAGCGGCTCACCGCCACCCTCACCACCTTGGGGATGGCCGGCGACGACGGTCACAGCAATCCCGCTGCACCACCCATCGTCGAGCTCGATGAGGAGGCCAGGGAGTTCCTCGACGCCACCACCCAGCGCGTCCGGATCACCCAAGAACGCGAACGGCGTCGCCGCACCCGCACCACCACCGTGCTCTCGACCCTGCTGGTGCTTGCGCTCATCGCGTCGATATTCGCCTTCCAACAACGCAGCACCGCACAGACGCAGCGTGACAACGCGATCTTCAACCAGATCACCGCGCAAGCTGACCAACTACGCGCCACTGACGTCTCCCTCGCAGCGCAACTCGACCTCACCGCCTACCGCATGCGATCGACTCCGGACCTCCGCACGACCCTGATCACTATGGGTAGCGCCGCCTTGTCTACCCCGATGGCTGGCCACACTGATGCGGTCAACTCAGTGGCGTTCAGTCCTGATGGGCACACAGTGGCCAGCGGCAGCTCCGACCGGACCGTGCGGTTGTGGAACGTGGCCGACCCGGCCCACCCCACGCCGCTGGGCCAACCCTTGACCGGCCATACCAACTGGGTCACCACGGTGGCGTTCAGTCCAGATGGGCACAGTCTGGCCAGCGGCAGCACCGATCAGACCGTGCGGTTGTGGAACGTCACCGACCCGGCCCACCCCACGCCGCTGGGCCAACCCTTGACCGGCCACACCAACAATGTCGGCGCGGTGGCGTTCAGCCCGGACGGGCACACCCTGGCCACCGGCAGCTACGACAACACCGTGCGGTTGTGGAACGTGACCGACCCGACCCACCCCACACCCCTGGGCCCACCCCTGACCGGCCACACCAACGCCGTCCTCGCGGTGGCGTTCAGCCCGGATGGGCACACGCTGGCCAGCGGCAGCACCGATCAGACCGTGCGGTTGTGGAACGTGACCGACCCGGCCCACCCCGCACCGCTGGGCCAACCCCTGACCGGCCACACCGACACCGTCCTCGCGGTGGCGTTCAGCCCGGATGGGCACACGCTGGCCAGCGGCAGCGAAGACCACACCGTTCGGTTATGGGGGATGAACGTGGACCAAGCGATCCAGCGGATCTGCGCCACCACCCCGAACACCCTCACCCCCGCGAAGTGGGCGCAGTACGTGTCGCCGGACCTGCCCTATCACCCGCCCTGCCCGTAATTCGCCACGATCAACCACAACAGCCCGTCCTGCTCAGTTACCTGTTCGGGACCGTGCGGGAACGTCTTCAGCACCGCCCGCCGTCTCGAATGGAAGCCGAAACGACTTCCGTTTCTACAGTGCGGAGCCCGATTGTCAGCCTCGCCGTTCGTGCCCCAAGCCTCCGAGAGGTACTGACCAAGACGCGGCGGCAGGTCGGCCAACACGCCGATGGGTACCTCGCCCCAGGTTGCCGTCTGCGCCCCCGACTGGTGCGAGGACACCGTTGATCCTCCGTAGCGGTGTAGTCCAGTGCAGGCGGCTCAACACGCGCCAGAGCGGGGCTGAGCCGGGGAGAGACCGGAGGTGGTTGCATTTGTGGTGGCGTTCGCTCGTGATCGGCGACGGTCGCGGGCGACCGCACTAGACGGGTTAGCTGCCCATACCGCTCCGGCGGTCACCGCTGATCGGCGTGTCCCGGACCTTGAAAGCGAGAGTCCTGAGAGGGACCGGGGGTTCGAATCCCTCCGCTTCCGCCACCACTGGCTAGCGGTCGCATTTCTCGGTGGCATTTGACACCACGCGCTGTGACGTCTTGGAACCACTCCGGCGGCTGCCTGACGTCCGCAAAATGCGGACGTCAGGCGACTTCCGACCCTCCACAGTGTGTGTTACTTGCTTAGAGTCGTCTGGACCAGCCCTCTGGATCCCAGCCGGCACCCTCAGACCGCTCGCACCTCGATACTCGGCTGATCGGCGAGCAGCGTCCGCAGGCCATCCGGGTCACTGGTCAGGATCGTGGAACCCGGTATTGCCAGTGCCGCGGCGGCGACGAGAGCGTCGGCGGTGTTACTGCCGCCGGTTCGCCCGAGCAGCTGACCAGCGTCCCGGGCGGTGGTGGGCGTCGTCGGTGCGGCGCCGACGGCCTTGAGTACCCGGTTCACGGGTGCGTCACATGGGCCGCCGCGGAGAGTCTCAGCCAGCACCACGACGGGTACGCGCAACTTAAGGTGCCGCGCGAGGGCCTGGCGAAGAACGGCCCGGATCCGCGCGTCACCTCGGGACCAGCCGATGACCGCGCCGGAATCGAGAATCAGGCGCTGCGGGAGCGACCGGCTGCTGGCCACGTCCTGCGGACCTCCTCCTCGATTGCGGCGGGGACCGGTCCGAACTCCTCGTCCATCTCCTCGAGGAGCCGACCGACCCGCGCATGCTGGAGCCTGACCCGCAGCGCATCGTTGATCAGCGCGGAGAGCCCGCGCCGCCCCGCCAGCTCGCGGGCCTCGGCGAGCAGCTCGGCATCAACACTCACCGACACCTTCGCGATGACCATGCTCACAATCCTACTACTGGACGTCCTGTCATGGCTTCTTTCCTACCACCGTGCCGCCCGCACGGTCCCGGCTAGCAATGTCTTGGTCGGAAGCAGCCCCACGACTCTCGTCACAATTCTGTTACATTCGGCGTTTATTGCAACACGCCTATGTTCCGGATGCAACACATCGGAAATAATCTACCCCTGTACTAGAAGTGCACAGGTTAAGGCCGCCCACAGGCACTTACTGGGGAGGGATTCGAGTCATGACCCTGAGCGCGAGGACCTCAATAGAGGACAGCGACCTTGAGGGCATGCATCGTCCAGTGGTGGTCGTTGGCGGCGGGCAGGCCGGCCTGTCGATGAGCTACTGCCTCACCCAACGCGGCGTCGAACACCTCGTGCTGGAGCGCGATCGGGTCGGTCACGAGTGGCGCGATCGGCGGTGGGACTCATTCTGCCTGGTCACCCCGAACTGGCAATGCCAACTGCCGGGCTTCCCGTATGCCGGGGATGATCCAGACGGTTTCATGGTGCGCGACGAGATTGCGCGCTATATCGAAGAATACGCGAAATCCTTCGACCCACCGGTCGTCGAGACAGTCGCGGTCACCCGGCTGCGCCGCGATCGCCAGGGCCGGTACCTGGTCGGTACCAGCCGCGGCGAGCTGATCGCGGATCAGGTCGTGCTGGCCACCGGGCCCTACCAGGTGCCGCTGATCCCCCGGCTGGCCGACCGGCTGCCCGAGGAGCTGACGCAGATCCACTCCTCGCGCTACCGCGGCCCCGACCAGCTTCCCCGTGGCGAGGTGCTGGTGGTCGGTACCGGCCAGTCTGGCTGCCAGATCGCCGAGGACCTGCACCTGGCCGGCCGTCAGGTGCATCTCGCGGTGGGTAGCGCCCCCCGAGTGGCCCGGTTCTACCGCGGCCGCGACGTAGTGGCCTGGCTGAACGCGATGGGGTACTACCGCAAGGCGGTCGAGGAGTTCGCCGATGTGGACGCGGTGCGCTTCCGGGCGAACCATTACGTCACCGGGCGCGGCGGCGGCCGGGACATCGACCTGCGGGCCTTCGCCCGCGACGGCATGCGGCTCTACGGGCGCCTGGTCGCGGTGTCCGGGGCCAGGTTGCGGTTCGCCCCAGACCTGAAGCAGAACCTGGATCATGCCGACGCGGTGTCGGAGAGCATCAAGGACTCCATTGACAGCTACCTCGAAGCCCTGGGTATCGACGCCGCGCCCGAGCCGCGCTACGCCCCGGTGTGGACACCCGAGCGAGAGACCATCCAACTGGATCTTGACGGCACCGGGATCACTTCGGTGATCTGGAGCACCGGGTTCGGTCGCGACGATCGGTGGATCGAGGTTCCGGTGTTCGATGGCCGTGGGTACCCGACGCATGATCGGGGCGTCACCAGCAGCCCGGGCCTGTATTTCCTCGGGCTACCCTGGCAGCACACCTGGGGCTCGGGCCGACTGTCCGGGGTGGCCGGCGACGCCGCGTACCTGGCCGAGCGCATCACCACCCGGGCGCACACCGGAGCGACTACCTCCGAACACCTGTTCCGATGGATCGCCGGCACCTCAACCAGCACCTATCCCCGGGACGACGACTGGGTCGCCCCCCGCACGGTGGCGTGACGCCATGCGTATCCGCGATGCGCACCGGCACCTGGGAGTACTGCCGGCATTCCCGTTCTACGGTGGCCCCGCAGTCAATCCCGATACGACCGCGCGGGCCACCATCACCCAACTGATCTCGGATCTGGACGCCGAGGGCACCGAGCGGGCACTGGTCATCCCGAATTACGGCGTGCCGGACCCGGACATCGCCTTCTCGTTCAACGAGCTGGTCGTGGAGGCGGCCCAGGCCGACGACCGGATCAGGGCAGCGCTGTGGGTCTCGCCCAAGCCCGCCGACGCCGACCGGACGGCGAAGGCCCTGGCACTGGCCGGTGAGCCCGGAGTGCGGGCGCTGAAAATGAGTTTCCTGCTCGGTGGCCAGGTAACTGACCAGTCGTGCGCGCCACAGCTCGACGAGATCTTCGACGTCGCCCGGCGACACGATCTCGTGGTGCATGTGCACACCTCGCCCGGCGGGAGCTCGGACATCGACGAGGTCGGTCACCTCGTCGACTCCTACGGTGACACCGTCGCGATCCACCTGGTGCACTTCGGTGGCGGAATGAGCGGGCACATCAAGTTGGCCGGGGGACGGTTCTTCGACTGGATCACCGCCGGCAAACGGGTCTACACCGACCTGTCCTGGTCCATCGGATTCGCTCCCCGCTGGCTGGTCCGCGAGATCGACCGGCGCGGGGTGGGCCATGACCGAGTCCTGTTCGCCAGCGACCAGCCCTGGGGAGATTTCGCCGGTGAGCTGGCGAAGCTGCGCGCGGCCACCGGCGACGGCGAGCTCGCCAAACGGGTGTTTAACAACACCTTCGAGGAGCTTTACGGATAAGTCCACCTGATGAGATGAGGAGGCATCACATGACAGATCTGACTGAGGTCGAGAAGCAAAGCCTGGACGAGATCCCGCACCCGTCCCTTCCCGAAGGATCGAGCATCTATGGGGGCACCAAAGTCTTTCCGGACTACCAGGCCGAGGAGGGCGAAACGTACTTCACGCTCGTGCACGGGATCGCGCACGAGTCCTCGGTCAGTTTCGTGGCGATTCTGCAGGCCACCCGGGCGCTGCGTAAGGGCTTCGAGTCGGCAATCTATTTCTACGGCCCGGGATCGCTGAACTGCCTGGCCACTCGCGGTTTCCCCACCACCGGGAACTCGGCGTTTCCTGGCGAGCACAACATCAACGACTCGCTGAAGACGTTCCTCAAAGAAGGCGGCAAGGTGTATTGCTGCCGTTTCGGTCTTTCGCTGCACGGCGCGCGCGAGGAGGACCTGCTCGAGGGCGTCATCCCGACCCATCCCCTCGACGTGCAGGACGCATTGATCCACTACACGCGTAAAGGCGCGATCGTCAATTCCACCTATATGTTCTGAGGAGGCGGTAGTGCGCGTTGACATCGACACCGAGAAACTGGCTACTCGGGTTGACATCGCCTTGCGCGGGGTGCGGATGGACGCGCCGGTCCGCCGTCCGGAGGGGGCCGGCCCCAGCGATGACGGTCACGTGCTCGTCGACGGTGCCAACGCCGCACTGCCCCGTAACCCGGACAGTCCCTACCACCTGCGGGACGGCCGGATTCTCCTCGGTGAGCTGGACACCGGGCTGTCATTAGAACTCGTCGCGCGGCCCCGGTTCTACGACCTGGCCACCGCCGAGGGCGTGCCCTACGAGCAGATCGCCCGCCTGCACGGCGCCGACGTGCTGGCCACCACGGTGGTCCAGACCTGCATGCGGTACGCCGAGGACCAGCGCTGCCGGTTCTGCACGATCGAGGAGTCGCTGCGAGCCGGCGCCACCATCGCCGTCAAGACTCCGGCCCAGCTGGCCGAGGTGGCGGCAGCGGCGGTCGCGCTGGACGGGATCCGGCAGATGGTGATGACGACCGGCACCACCACCGGCCCAGACCGCGGCGCCCGCCACCTCGCTCGCTGCGTGCGGGCGGTCCTGACAGCGGTGCCCGAGCTGCCCATCCAGGTGCAGATAGAGCCACCGGCTGACCTCACCGTCCTCACGGACTTAAGGCAGGCGGGTGTGACCGCGATCGGGATCCACGTCGAGTCCCTCGACGACGAGGTGCGCCGGCGGTGGATGCCCGGCAAGGGATCGGTGCCGATGGCCGAGTACGAGGCGGCCTGGGACGAGGCCGTGCGGGTGTTCGGCCGCAACCGGGTGTCCACCTACCTGCTGGTGGGGCTGGGTGAGGACCCCGACGAGCTGGTCACCGGGGCGAGACGGTTGATCGAGCGGGGCGTCTACCCGTTCGTGGTGCCCTTCCGCCCGATGGCCGGCACGCTGGCCCGTCGTGACGGCATCGGCGCGCCACCCGCCGAACTGGTCGGTGACGTCACCGAACGGGTCGCCGTGATGCTGCGCGCGGCCGGCATGATCGGCGCTGACCAGCGGGCTGGCTGTGCGGCGTGCGGCGCGTGCGGGGCGCTGTCCGCAGCGGGGGCGTGAGGCGTGCACACCGTGGCGTACCGCAGCGCCAGCAGTCTGGGCGAGGCGCTGCTCGGCGGCCCGGCCCGCCCACCGGACATCCGGATCGAGCCCGCCGAGGACCCGGCGACCCGGGCGACCTACCACCGGCTGCGAACCCGGGTGTTCGTGCACCAGCAGGGCTTGTTCACCGATCACGACCGGGACGACCGCGATGCCGACCCGCGCACCCTGGTCCTGATCGCCCGCGACCCCGGGGGCACCGTGCTCGGCGGCGTGCGGGCCGGCCCGGTCAACGACGGCCCCGACCTGGGGTGGTGGCTCGGCGGCCGGCTCGTGGTGGACCCGGACTGCCCCACCCGGGGCGTCGGCGCCGCCCTGGTCCAGGCCGCCTGCGCGCACGCGGAGCGCGCCGGGGTGCTGCGCTTCGACGCCACGGTGCAGGCCCGCCACGAGGTGTTCTTCACCCGGCTCGGTTGGATCCCGGTGCGCCCGGTGACCGTGGCCGCGACCCCACACCTGCTGATGCGCTGGCCGATCGGCCGGATCGCCGCGCAGGTCGCCGCCACCAAGGCCGCGCTCGGCGGGTTACTGCGCGGGCTCGCGCCGGGCGGAGCTGGTTACCTCGGTGACGATGGCGCGCCGGTGCCCGGCAGCGACCTGGTGGCCGCGTGCGACGCGATCCTGCCGGCGATGGTGGAACGGGACCCGGAATGGGCCGGGTGGTGCTCCGTGCTGGTCAACGTCAACGACCTGGCCGCCATGGGCGCCACACCGGTCGGCCTGCTTGACGCGCTGGGTGCTCGCGACCGCTCGTTCGCCAGCCGGGTGCTGGCCGGGTTGCGCCGCGCCAGCGAAGCCTATGACGTGCCGGTGCTCGGGGGCCACACCCAGCTCGGGGTGCCCGCCGCGCTGTCGGTGACCGCGTTGGGCCGCACGGCGGATCCGATCCGGGGCGGTGGTGGCCGTCCCGGGCACCGCATCCGGCTCACGGTGGACACCACAGGTGGGTGGCGGCCTGGGTATGCCGGTCAGCAGTGGGACTCCACCTCGTGGCGCCGGGCGCCCGAGCTGCGCGCGATGCTCGGCTCGGTGGCGGCGGCCCGGCCGGCCGCCGCCAAGGACGTCTCGATGGCGGGGTTGGCCGGCACCCTAGGCATGCTCGCCGAGGCCAGCGGCTGCCGGGCCGTGCTCGACGTCGCCGCGGTGCCCAGGCCGGCCCAGGCCACCGTCGGTGACTGGTTCACCTGCTTTCCCGGGTTCGGGATGCTCACCGCCGAGCCGGCGGATCGCCCGGCGCCACCGGCGTCCCCGGCGGTCAGTGCGTGCTGCGGTGAGCTGGTGGCCGGCCACGGCGTGGCGCTGCGCTGGCCGGACGGGGAGCTGACTGAGGTGATCACTGCTGGTGTGACGGGCTTGGGAGCGGCATGAACCCGCTACGGATGGCCGCCGCGGCGGCGCCCTTCGACCGGGATTTGGAAGCCGACTTCGCCCGGATCGAGTACCTCATCGACACCGCCCGGGCCCAGGGGGTGCGCCTGCTCGCGCTGCCCGAGGCCGCCTTGGGCGGATACCTGACCGACCTCACCGGCGCGGCGGGGCCGCCGCCACCACTGTCCCCGGACGGGCCGGAGATCCGCCGATTGGCTCGGCTCGCTGGGGAAATGGTCGTCGCTGCCGGCTACTGCGAGTCATGCTCGGGTCAGCTGTTCAACAGCGCCATCTGCGTGACCGGGGACGGGGTGCTGGGCCAGCACCGCAAGGTGCACCAGCCGCTTCGCGAGGACGCCAGTTACGCGGCGGGCAGCGGTTTCGCCGCCTTCGATACCCCGGTAGGCCGGCTCGGCATGATGATCTGCTACGACAAGGCGTTCCCCGAGTCGGCCCGAGCGCTGGCGCTGGACGGGGCTGAGGTCGTGCTATGCCTGTCGGCGTGGCCGGCCAGCCGCACCAAGGCGGCGCCGGATCTGGAGCAGGACCGCTGGAAGCGCCGGTTCGACCTGTTCGACCGGGCCCGGGCACTGGAGAACCAGATCGTCTGGCTCTCCGCCAACCAGTCCGGTGAGTTCGGGTCGCTACGATTCGTGGCCAGCGCCAAGGTCGTCGATCCCGGTGGTGAGATCCTGGCCGACACGGGCGTGCAGGCCGGCCTGGCGATCGCCGAGCTGGACGTCCCAGCGGCACTGAAGGAAGCCCGCCGGTCGATGGCCCACCTGCGCGACCGCCGGCCACATGCTTATGCTGGTTGCTGAGATGACCGCGATCCGAATCGGCGCCGTCGCCGCGAAGTTCGGCCGTGATCTTGACTTTGACCTGCGGCGAATCGCCACGCTGATCGAGCATGCTCGCCGGTCCGGGATATCTCTGCTGGTGCTGCCCGATGCCGCTCTCGGCGGCTACCTCACCGACCTGCGCCAGCCCGATCCGACCGGGTTTCCACCCGTGCTGGCGCTCGATGACCCGTACATCCGCAAGGTCGTGGCGCTGGCGGCGGAGATGGTGGTGTGCTTCGGTTTCCGCGAAGCTGCGGAGGACCGGTGCTACAACACCGCGCTGTGCGTGCATGGCGACGGGGTGCTGGGCCGCTATCGCAAGGTGCACCAACCAGCCGGGGAATCGATCGCGTATGCGGCGGGTGAGCGTTTCTCCGCTTTCGACACCCCGGTGGGACGGATCGGCATGCTGATCGATTATGACAAGACATTCCCGGAATCGGCCCGCACCCTCACCCTCGACGGAGCGGAGCTGCTGACCTGCCTGTCCGCGTGGCCGACCAGCCTCACCAACCGCGCGCCCCGGATGGCCCAGGACCGCCAAGCCCGGCTGTTCGACCTCTACGACCAAGCCAGAGCGGCGGAGAACCAGGTCGTCCTGGTCTCCTCCAACCAGACCGGGATGTTGGGCGAGTTGCGCTTCCTCGGGCAGGCGAAGGTGGTCGGCCCCGGCGGGGAGATCCTGGCCCGCACCTGGGCCAAGGCCGGTATCGCGATGGCCGAGCTGGACGTCGCGGCCGAGATCGCCAAGGCTCGTCGGGTCCTGCGGCACCTCGATGAGCGCAAGCCCAGCGTCTACCGGGTCGGCTGATGAGGATCGCGCTGCTCACTTACTCGACCAAACCGCGCGGCAGCGTGGTGCACACGCTCGCGCTGGCCGAGGCGCTCGCCGAGGCGGGCCAGTGGGTGACAGTGTGGTCGCTGGGTCGCGGCGGGGATCGCGCGTTCTTCCGGCCCGTCGACCCCCGGGTGGAACTGCGGATCACCCCGTTTTCCGACGTCGCCGAGGAGGAGTTCGGACCTCGCATCCTGCGGTCCATCCAGGTACTGAGGGATGCCTTCGACCCCAGCGGCTACGACGTGGTGCACGCCCAGGACTGCATCAGCGCCAACGCCGCCCCCCGGTGCGTGCGCACCGTGCACCACATCGACCACTTCACCACCCCCGAGCTGGCCGCCTGTCACGAGCGCGCCATCGTGGCACCGCATGCCCACATCTGCGTGTCCGCGGCGGTCGCTGGTGAGCTGCGCGCCGGTTGGGGGATTACGGCCACGGTCATCCCGAACGGCGTGGACGCGCACCGGTTCACCCGCGCGGCCGGCCCGGCCGGCGCCGCCGCCCGGGCTGCGTGGCGATCGCGCCTGGGCCGGTACGTGCTCACCGTCGGCGGCATCGAGCCCCGCAAAGGATCACTGGAACTGCTCGAGGCCTACGCTCTGCTGCGTGCGCGGATGCCCGGCGTGCGACTGGTGATTGCCGGAGGGGAGACCCTGTTCGACTATCGGGACTATCGGGCCCGCTGGGAGCGCCGTGCTGCGGAGCTTGGGGTCGAGCCTGTGGTGCTCGGCCCGGTGGAGCACGACGTGCTGCCCGCGCTGGTGGCCGCTGCGGGGGTTTTCGCCTTCCCGTCCACCAAGGAAGGCTTCGGGCTGGCCGCGATGGAGGCACTGGCCGCCGGGATCCCGCTGGTCGTGACGAACCTGCCGGTGTTCCGGGAGATCTTCACCGGGGTCGCCCGCTTCGCCGACGGGCCGGCAGAGCTGGCGGAGCAGCTAAGCGCCGGGCTCACCACACGAGACACCGCTGCCCGAAAGACCGGCCGCGCCCTTGCCGCCCGCCACACCTGGTCAGCCGCCGCGCAGCGCCACCTGACATTTTACCAGCGCTTCGCTGTGACTAACGCTAGTCGAGACAACGGCTAAAGCTCGCCACTCGGTCTGGCGGCAAACCAAGTCCGGCAGCTCTGTCGTGAAATGCCGCAACTACTGCATCGACACCTCCTTCGACCGCCGCACCCAAGGCGTGGAGCTCCCATTCAGTCTCTGGTGGCTGCACAATTATCCGGTCAATTAATGACTGAAAATAACGCTGGCTATCCGGACCAAAGAGACTAAAGACGATTGCTATGCGATAGACAGTCGCACGCCAGGGACGCATATGCGAGAGCGCAAAGAAGGTCGCCAGAAACTCCGCCGCGATGCGACTGTCGGCGCATGCGGTCGCGAGCCGCAACATGCCCGGAGTTCCCTTGTAAACGGCGCAGATCATCAGCCACGCCAGCTCATCCTCGGGTACGATCGTGAGGTCATCGCGCTGCTGGATCAGCCGCTCCACTTCCTCCGCCGATGTTTCGAGAATCAGGTCAACAAGCTGTTTGGGGTCTCGTTCATCGGGAAGCAGGATCGGAGCAAGGCTTCGAAACAAACTGGCTCGATCCTTCATCCGCAGGCCATAAGGGCGCTGCTGGGGGGCCTGGGTCATTTCTTTACCACCTTTCTGACCCTCAATCACCTGGCGGTTTCAATCGGCTATGGCGACACAGTGCTCCGCGATCAGTTCCCGAACCTCGGGATGCTCCGTTCCAGATCACGTTCCTCATCGGCAGGCCGCCGTCGATGCCTGCCGAGACGAACGCGGCCAGCGGCACACCTCGACGGGCTGCGAGTTCGGAGACCGTCACGTAGGAGCCGACCATGCCGTAGCCGAACACGACCAACCCCAGGACCACCGCCACCCCGACGGAGGCGGCCTGGCCGCAGCTCAAGCCCAGCGAGCGGGCCGCCCCGGCGAGACATCATCTGACCTGGACAGCACTCCAGGTGTCCTGGCCTGCACGTTGCCGGGCCGGGGCATCGTCACCGCCGTCACCGGGACAAGCCCTCGACGGTCCTTCCGAAGCGCGACAGAATGCGGCATGTCCGCGCCCGAGAAGTCCGACACCGCACGACACGATGCGACAGTATCCGAACCAAACAAGGCCACTCCACCAGCGAATAAGGTGGTTTTCGGTATCATCCCTTAACAAGCGGGTTCGGGGTTCGAGTCCCTGCCGGCGCACCTGACAAAATAAGGCCCACCAACAACTCTCCGAAGTCCGTCGGTGGGGCCCCACTCATGCGTGAGTTGGACGTGTGTCGGCGTGCGCCGCCCCCTCGGTTCACGTCCTGCCCCTCGGGCGGTCTGCATGACCAGGGACTTCTTCGCCTACCGCCGGAGCCTGCTCGACACCGGGAGCGAGTTCGAGTCCCTGCCCAGTGTGCCAAGCTTCTGCGATCGTAACAGCATGTCCTCCCGCAGTGTGTACGTCGTCACCCAGGTCCGCCAAGAGGTCCACCGGCTCGTGGACGTACCGTCAGGCGCTACTGACGGCGATGCCGAATCCGGCGGCCAGACGGGCGTAGGTGTCGCCGTTGCGCAGGTAGGCCAGCACGAGCAGCGCTTGGCGGCCGGGGTCGCGCCGCCACCACCGGGATCGGCGCTGGACGCGGTGGCTGCGGATCAGGTCGCCTAGTCGGACGAGGGCGCGGTTGGATAGAGGAATCGCCGCAGGGGAAGACATGGACAAGGCTCCCGGTTGGGGCCTCGGATCTTGGTAGACTGCTGTCTTATCAGGAGCCTCCCCCTTCCGCTCCCCGCCACTCAGCCTGGGCCGTGACCTGCACCGTCACGATGACAAAGCGCACTGTGACCAACATTCAGGCCGTACGCACTATTGCTGCTTGACGCGTGGAACGCCGCCCTTGCGCCCAATGTTGAACCCGATGCGGTAGACATCCGGCAGATCCAGCTTCTTGTTGGTGCGGATGGTCATGACCCCGAGGTTGATCAGCTCCGAAATGAGGCCTTCGTAGTCGGTGTAGAGCGGGCCAGTAGCGAATATCTGCTGGTCTTCGGAATCGTCCTCCGGCAGCTCGCTGGTCTTCGCCCGCTGCGTCGACAACTCAGTATTCAATTTGGCTTCTTTCCACCGCCGAATGACCTCGTCCTTCTCGATGGGCACCTGGGTGCCACGCAGCGGTTCGATCGCGTTGGACACCCAAGGTGTGTCCTCCTGGACCTCCTGCACGCGGATCCCGGAGGCGTGTTGCACTCCTTGGCGAATCGCGTCCCAGTGCAGTGCGTAGGTATGGCCCGAGAAAGCTTCTTCGGTCCGCTGGGTCGCACGCCACAGCGCGCTGAGGAAACTTCGCGGGCTCACCTGATTCCTGCCGTCGGCCAGGTGGTTCGGCAACCAAGTGTAGGTGAAACCCTTGCGGTGGTCGGTTCCCATGTACTTACTGGCGATGCGTTCGAAGATTTCTCGCTGCTTGTCCTTGTTACCACTGAAGCGGTCCGTCCAACCGGTCTCCGATGTGAACCTTTCGCTGTGTTCCGAGGAGACGTTGCTCATGTAGTGGAACAGC
The DNA here is from genome assembly GCA_050699715.1 of Pseudonocardiaceae bacterium. Classification (GTDB taxonomy): domain Bacteria; phylum Actinomycetota; class Actinomycetes; order Mycobacteriales; family Pseudonocardiaceae. Next base: position 24,335 of record JBOHFR010000039.1, on the reverse strand, counting down.
AGCGCGTACAGGCTCGTTTCCGTCCAGCGCAGGTCGGTGACGTTGGCGATCAGCTTCGACGCGTCGGCGAAGTCGAGCTTGGCGGTGTCGAACATGTCGTACCGGATGAACAACTTCACCCGCAGGTTCCGGGTGCTCGTGCGCAGGTTGAGGGCCAGTTCGAAGATTCCCCTCGCGAGTTGGTCAGCGATCAGGCGATTGCTGTGCAGGCGGTCCATCGCGTCAAACAAGAGCAGTTTGATCCGGTTGCCTCGGCCTGCCTGTTCGTCCACGGCCAGGAGCGCGTCTTCGACCTTGCCGGGGTTGGTGACAACCCATTGCACCCGCTCCGGCCAGTCCTCCAACGTGGCCAACTCTTCTGGGATGCCGAATCCGAACAGTGCCACGGCGGTCCAGATGTCCGACGGCCGGAACCTGTCCACCAGGGATTGCAGCCTGCGGGGGTTGGGGTACTGCTTGCTCAGATTCGCGCCGAAGCCCGCCAGGGTGTCGACGCGGTCCAACACGTCCAGTCGGTAGGACTTCGCGGCGATCTCGCGGAGTAAGTTATCTTGTAGTGCTGTGAACCACACGGTCTTACCGACACCGCGCCCACCGCAGACGATTGTCGCGTCGGGGTCGAGTGCGTTGCGGTGACCCGATGGGGTGAACAACGTCTGCCGGTTCGGATCGAAGGTGTCCGCGTCGACGACTGCAGGCAGCGCCGCGCCAAGCAGTTCCCGGTATTCAACGGCCGTCAGCATGTCAGGCACCTTCTTCGAGCATGGCTGAGACCGTGTCGACAAATTCCCGGTACGCCGCCTCGACCAGGTCTGTGCTCGCCCAAGAGCTGTTACGGCTCGGGTCGAGGCCGACGAGGTCCGAGCTATGGGAGATGGACAACGGGTAGTGGGGGGCTGACGGGTCCTCGGAGGCGAAGTTGAAGGCATCCAGATCCACGCTCCCCTCTTCGTTGTCGTAGAGCGTGGCGGCGAAGCATGCCTGGGCGTTGTCGGCGAAGCTGCTCAGGTATACCTCAGCCTGGTTCGACGGGACCATGGCGGCGACCATCTTGATCCGGTTCCGGATGCGGTTCCGGGTCTCGGCGTCCAGGCTGGTCCGCCACTGGTTGAACAGTGTTTGGTATCCTTGCCAGGTCTGCGGGTTATCGGTTGCGAACAACAGGGCCAGGGTGCTCAGCTGGGTGATGGCCACTGCGGCCACATCGTGGATGCCTGCCCGGCTGTCCAGCAGGACGACGTCCGGTTGCCTGCTCCGTCTGGCAACTTGAGCTTCGCAGGCGGCGATGGCGTTAGCGAGTCTCTGGCCGAAGGTCACCGCTTCGCTGTCCGGCGTGGGCGGCAGATCGAAATAGGCGCGGTTGAGCTTGTCGAGGTAGGAGTAGCCGTCACGCGGTCGGCCGCCCGCCGAAACCAGCCACACCTCGCCGTTTCCGTGCAACTCGCCGATGGAATCGCTCCTCATAATCAGGTCGAGGTCGGCCTGGTTCCCGACAGCCGACTCGACCAGATGGTCCACGATGCCGTGGTCGGCGTACTGGAGGTCGGAATGAAGCAGCGAACTGACGCCCGGGGACTCCAGGTCAAGGTCGACCACCAGGACTGACTTGCCCAAGCGGGCCAAGTGACGGGCCAGGATGAAGGTGGCCGTGGAGCGGCCGACACCCCCCTTGAAGCCGTAAAGGGTCACGCGCGTGACCGTCGGTTCCTGGGCAGTCCTGAGCCAGTCGGCCCCGACCGTGCCACGCTCGATGACGCTCACGCGCCCGGAGTCGGCGATGAAGCTTGGAACCAGGTGCCGGTCCGGCGAGTCGAGGATCTGACCTGGTGCGAAAAGCGTGCGGACCAACAGGACGGGCTCCTGACCGACGAATGGGTCACACGACGCGTGCAGGCGTTCTTGCAGGCCCGGGATCCTCGGGTCGTTGTCGGGGAGGTCGACCACCATCGACGACCGGCCGAGCAGGTCTCGGATGACGGTCACATCGGTGTCGAGGTCCTTGGCGGCTATGTTGGCGATCTCCAGCGCGCCACGCCACGCTTCGTCGAAGCGGATGGTCACGCCAGCATCCCGTCGAGGCGCGCCTGTTCGAGGATTCCGACCACGGTCCGCGCGGCGAAGATGTGGTCGGCCACCGTGGCTGGCGTCAGGTGCGACCCGTCGCAATAGCGCTCGTCGACCTTCCAGCCCGCGAACGGGTTCGAGGTGAGCAGCGGCATGAGTGCGTTCACGGGCCTGTTCCGCACGATGGTCGACATCTCCGGCCACAGGGAGTTGACGTGTTTCTTGATAGGCGTGCCGGTATCCGGATGCACAACGAGGCCGTTCTGGTTGATACGACCCCCAAGGAAACCCGCGATCAGGGCCTTGAGTGCGCACTCGGCGGCAAAGCCTGCGAGGTGGTCTGCGTTGGCGGGCCGGGAGTGCTCGTCTAGCAGTTCCGCGTCGGCCATGTGGCGTTTGGCCGAGGAGTCGAAGTTAGCTCGGGGGGTGGTTGACACCGCGCCAGAGTACTGCCTGATACCCCTGATAGCAGGTGATGGGGCCGTGCCGGGCGCGCCATGATGAGCGCTTTTGGAGCAGCAGCCCGCAGAGTGCTTGGAGTCGCGGGTGATGTGGCTGCTACGGGAGTTCCGGCTCAACCAAGCAAGGTGGCGGCGTCACGCGCTCGGGGGGCACAGCGCCGCCCATCAGCGCCTCCGGCTTGGACATCGACGCGGAAGACGTACGTACCGCCGCCACGACCTGCGCGCACCCACGCCGCCCCCAGATATCTAGATCTTCTCGGCTACGCGGCCGAGCCTGCCCGGATACGGGTGTCACCCGGCATCACCACCAGACCGGCGACGCCGCCGCTCCACCGCGACCGTGACGGAAACCAGCAGCTCACGGCGGATGCGCTCCGTGTAGATGCTGTGCGTGTAGATGCTGTGCGAGTAGATGCTGTGCGAGCCGCCCCGGGGGCACCTACTGCGGCTTTTTCGTGACCGGCGCCGTCGCGTCGCGCTCGGCGGCGTCCGCTCGGGCGTTCGCCTCGATCGCCGCGTGCAGTTGCCGCGCGCCCTCATCGGCGAGGTCTCGCAGCCGTTCCAGGCTGTCCACGTCGGAGAACTCCAGCACGATCCGCTCGTCACCGAACAGGATCGAGACGATCTCGGTCTCCGGCAGCTGCCCCGTGAGCAAAGCGATCTCCACTCCGTCCTCCACGGCCGCATTCACGAACAGCACCATGTCGCTGCGCCCCTGGCTGGTCATCAGCGTGCTGCGGACACTCACGGTGCATCTCTCCTTATCGATGGGGGCAGGCGGAGGGCGCCCGGTGCAGTCGTCACAGGGACCTCCTCCCGCGTCTGGCAGGCTAATCGGTGCCTCAAGTAACGCGTTCTCTCGGTATCAAGAGGAACGCGTTACTTCATGATACAGTACTTCATGTTTCCATGTCTATGAGGAACGGGTAACTGATGCGACACAGTGAAGGGACGACGACGTGCAGGTGACCTTTGGCCCCCAGGTCGCTCGCCGGGTGCTCCGGTACGAGCTGGACCGGCTGTGCGAGCGGGCCGGGAAGACCCACGCCCAGGCCGGGGCACGGCTGGGTGTCTCGCGCGTCGGGTTCACCCACCTGGTCAGCGGGAAGAACCTTCCGTCGCAGCCCGCGCTGGAGATCCTCATGGGCTTCTTCGGCCGACCCGACCGGATACCGCTGATGCTGGAGCTGCTGGCTGTGGCCAAGCTCAAGCCAGACCAGCAGAGCACCATTCACCAGCACGTCGAGTCCTCCTCATCGATGAGCGACTTCGAGCTGTTCATCGGGCTGGAGGCGGTCGCCAGCGGGGTCGAGGTCTTCGAATCCCTGCTGATCACCGGGTTGTTGCAGACCGAGGCGTACGCCCGTGAGTTGATCACCTATCATGCCTCGATCACCCTGGGCGTCAACATCGAGGACAGCGTGGCGCTGCGGCTGCGCCGGCAATCCGCCATCACCCGCGCGGCAAGCCCCGTCGAGCTGTGGTGCTTCACCGAGGAGCAGGCGCTGCGCCGGCCGGTGGGCGACCCGGCCGTCATGGCCGGCCAGCTTGATCACCTGCTGGAGATGACCGAACGACCCAACGTCAACATCCAGGTGATCCCGCGCGACGTGGCGGTGCATCCGGCGCTCACGGGCGCGTTCTGCCTGCTTCGATTCGAGGATGACTGGCGGGTGGCGTACGAGGAGACCCGGCGATCCGCCTACTACTACGACAGCCCGGACGCCGTGGAGGATTATGAGAAGGTGATGAACCATCTTCGTCACCTGGCGCTCACCCCGAAGCGGTCGCGGGCGCTCATCGCCACGGTGCGAAAGGAGATCCAGTGATCGACAACTGGCGCAAGTCCCCGTACAGCGCAAACAACGCGATGTGCGTGGAGACGGGATGGGCCGGCGACACGGTCGGCTACCGCGACACCAAGCAGGCCGCGCTACCCGAGGACGCGCGGCCCACGCTGGTGGTCAGCAAGGACGCGGCCGGCGCGTTCCTCAACATGATCAAATCAATGACCTGCTGATCCATGTTAAGCGGCACACCGGTCCCGGAGCCACCGATCTCTGCGACCGGATCGTCGATCTGATGCTGGTTACGGCAGTTCGTCGGTTTTTAGGTCGGGGTCGAGAGATCGCAGCGCGGCGGCGCTTCCGGTGAGCACCGGCCAGCCCCGGCGGCGGGCGGACTGCACGACGCAGGCCAAGGCCAGGGCGTCGGCGCCCAGCTTGCCCGGGTCGGCGGCGCCGGCGAGGATGCGACCCAGTTCGGGGGCGTCGGCCTCGGTGAGCGGGTCGCGCAGCGTCACCGGGAGCTCCAGCAGCGCGCGCAGGACGTCGTGGGCAGACTCGCGGGTGGCGGCGTAGGCCAGCGGCAATGCCGCGACCGGCACGGCCACCGCCATGCCCACCTCCATCGCCGACCAGACCAGGGACTGGGCATAGGGCTCGACCCGGGCCCAGGCGGCCAGCGCGTGGTGGTCCAGCACCCAGCCACCGAAGGCCTCGCTCACGCGGTGGGTCCGGGCGACCCGAGGCGGCGCGCGATGAGGGTGCGGGCCCATTCCAGGGCGTAGTCCGGTGGCTTGCCGAACCGGCGCGCCAGCACGGCCAGGCCGTCCTCACGGGCGCGGCGGAAGGCCACGGCCTCGGTGACGTATCGGCTGACGGACTCGACCTGGCCCGACTCAGCCAGGCGTTCCACAGCCTCGGCATCCTCGATCGGCAGCGTGACAGTGATCTTCTTGGTGGTCCGCTCTCGTGGCGCCATACCGTCGAGATTATCGGTATGGCGTCACTGTCGTCCAGTCCGGTAGTCCTTTGCGAGCGTCTCGGTGAGTCCGTCACACCCACATGATGCGACGAAGCAGACAAAACTCCGCGAAACTGTTGACAAAACGCCCTAATTTAGGTGAGGCTCTCTTCAGTTTTCATCCTTGTGGGTGATAGTACCACTCACCTACTGTGTGTGAGGAGCTCGCCGATGGTGTCGAGAATCCGGGGTCGGACGGTACGGGGCGTTGTCCTGCCGGTGTTGGCGGTGTGGGTGCTTGGCGTGACGGGATGCGGCTCGTCGCCGGGCTACTCGACGTCGGTGGGTCCGAGCCAGGCCGACTCGTATGTGGCCCAGCAGTTCACCCAGGCGGACCGGGACGCGGCGACGAGCCTGACTCCAGCGCCGGGGTCGTTCCTGGCGGGCAAGACGCAGGTGTCTGAGCTGGCGTCGACCACACCGGCCAACGGGGACGTGAACCCGTATGCGATCTGGGTTGTGCAGCGCACGGTGGGGACGATGTCGACCGGCGACGTGCTCGTGGACAACTTCAACAACAAGTCCAACAACCAGGGCACCGGGACGACGGTCGTCGACCTGCACCCGAGCGGCACGGTATCGGTGTTCGCTCAGTTGCCGCAGACGGTGCCCGGCTGCCCGGGCGGGGTCGGGATGACCACCGCGATGGTCGTGATGGACACCGGCTGGGTGATCGTGGGCAGTACCCCGAGCACCGATGGCAAGATCGCCACGGCGGGGCCCGGATGCCTGCTCGTGCTCTCGCCGCAGGGCAAGCTCACCAGCACGATCACCGCCCCCTACCTGAATGGGCCCTGGGACGCCACGCTGGACGACCATGGCACCAGCGCGACCCTGTTCGTGGCGAACACGCTGCCCGGTGTCGTCGCCGCCGGCACGAAGCAGGTCAATCAGGGTGACGTGGTGCGGCTGACCCTGTCGGAATCAGCGTCGGCTCCCCCCGCCGTCCTGGCGGAAACCGAGGTCGCCAGTGGCCTGCCGGAGAGCGGTGATGCGGCCGCGTTCGTGAAGGGCCCGACCGGGCTCGCGCTGGCACCGTCAGGGACGCTGTATGTGGCCGACAACGTGGGCAACCGGATCGCCGCGATCCCTGACGCGGAGACTCGCGACAGCTCCGCTGGTGTGGGGACGACGCTGAGCACGGGTGGGCAGCTGGCCAACCCGCTGGGCCTGGCGCTCGCCCCGAATGGGGACCTGCTGGCAGCGAACGCGACCAACGGCAAGATCGTCGAGATCACCCCGGATGGTAAGCAGGTCGGGGAGTATTACGCGATCCAAGACGTCGGACAGGACCCGCCCGGCAACGGCGACCTGTTCGACATCGCGATCAGCGCCGACGGCAAGGGTGTCCTGCTGGTCAAGGACGACCTGAACACGCTCGCGCTGCTGCACTCATGACCGGCCCCGAGCAGGGCCCCGAGCAGCGCCGTGGGGTGAGCCGGCGGGGTTGGCTGCTCGGTGGTGCTGGTGTCGTCGGCGGCGGCGTGGTTGGTGGGCTCATCGTTGAGGGCGTCACGAGCGCGGGCTCGGCGGCCCGGGAGCAGACTGAACCATTCTGGGGTGCACACCAGAGTGGGATCGTCACCGACACTCAGCAACACACGGTGCTGGCGGCCTTCGACCTGACCGGAACCAACCGCGCCGAGCTCGTGACGCTGCTGAAAGCGTGGACCTCGTTGGCCGGGACTCTGGCGCAGGGGCAAGCACCCAACATACCGATCTACGCCCCGCCCGCCGCAGCAAATCAGAATGCCTACGCCGACGCCACCAACGTCTCGACCACCGCCGATTCCGCCGAGGCGACCGGTCTCGGACCAGCCCGGTTGACGATCACGATCGGGTTCGGCCCCGGGTTGTTCAGCGCGGGCGGCACGGACCGGTACGGGCTGGCCGCCCAGCGTCCGGCGGCGCTGGTGGACCTGCCCAGGTTCCCCGGCGACGAGCTGGCGGCCGGTGACTCAGGTGGGGACCTGTTCCTGCAGGCCTGCGCGGACGATTCGCAGGTGGCCTTCCACGCGGTGCGCGCCGTCGCCCGGATCGCACCCGACGTGGCCACGCTGCGCTGGACCCAGCTGGGGTACTCGCCCAGCAACACCGGCGGCACCCCCCGCAACCTGATGGGGTTCAAAGACGGCACGATGAACTCCAACGCCCACCCACCCGAGGACCTGGACGCCACCCTGTGGGTTGGCGCTGAGGGACCCGCGTGGATGAGTGGCGGCAGCTACCTGGTGTACCGACGAATCCGGATCGCGCTAGAGCACTGGGACAGGCTGGCGCCCAGCCTGCAGGAACGGGTCATCGGCCGGCACAAGGCCAGCGGCGCGCCGCTCGGGCACCAGGATGAGTTCGACGCGCTCGACCTGTCCGCCACAGACGCGCACGGCAACCTGCTGATCCCGAGCGAAGCCCACGTGCGCCTCGCCGCGCCGGCGTCGAACAAGGGCATGGTGATCGTGCGCCGCGCGTTCTCCTTCAACAACGGCACCACGCCGTTCACCGAGCGTTGGCCGCCGTGGCGCCAAGCACTGGAGTACGACGCCGGGCTGCTGTTCCTGGCGTACCAGAAAGACCCCCGGGCCGGGTTCGTGCCCATCTTCAGCCAGCTCGCGGTCACCGACGCGCTCAACCAGTTCACCACGCACACCGCCAGCGCGATCTTCGCCATCCCGCCGGGTGCTGCCAAGCCCGGTGACTGGATCGGTCAGACCCTGCTCGCCAGCTAAACCTCACCACCCCGCCATTGACGAGGAGATCCAGTATGAAGACCCGCCGGGGCACGCCGCCCCTTCCGTTGCTGGCCGTATTGACGATCGCCACTCTCGTCGCGGCTGGCTGCAGCGCGAAGGCCAGCGCTGGCTCGGGGGAGACGATTACCCTCTACAGCGCGCAGCACGAACAGACCACCAACGCGCTGATCACGGCGTTCACCGCGCAGACCGGAATCACAGTCACCTCGCGACACGGTGGCGAGGACGTGCTGACCGCGCAGATCGAGCAGGAAGGCGACAAGTCCCCGGCCGATGTGTTCTACACCGAGAACTCTCCGTGGCTCGAACAGCTCGACCGCAAACAGCTGCTCGCCAAGGTTGACCCCACGACGCTGCAGCAGGTCCCGGCCGCCGACAGCGGCGCGAGCGGTGACTGGGTCGGCGTGTCCGCGCGGGTGTCGGCACTGATCTACAACACCGACAAGCTCACCGACGCCCAGCTGCCGAAGTCGGTGCTGGACCTGGCCGATCCCCAGTGGAAAGGCAAGCTTGAACTGGCACCGTCGGAGACTGACTTCTGGCCCGTCGTCAGCTCGGTGGCCAAGACCTACGGCAACGCGAAGGCGCTAGCCTGGTTGCAGGGGCTCAAGGCGAACACCGAGGCGAAGGGCAGCGCCCCGGACAACGAGACGGTCGTCAGTGACGTCAGCCAGGGCAGCAGCCAGCTCAGCATCATCAACCACTACTACTTCTACCGGCTCCAGGCCGAGGTCGGCCGCTCCGCCGTCCATGCCGCATTGGAGCAGCTCGCTCCGCACGACCCCGGCTATCTGCTGAACGTCTCCGGGGCCGGGGTGCTCGCGTCCAGCACGCACCAGGCGGCGGCCCAGAAGTTCCTCGCGTTCCTCGCCAGTACCGCCGGGCAGACGATCCTGGCCCACAGCGACAGCTTCGAGTACCCGATCGCCGGCCACGTCGCCGCGAACCCGGCGCTGCCCCCGTTCGACCAGTACGCGCCGAACTCCTTCTCGGTCACCGAGCTCGGTACCGGTGAGGACGCGAAAACGCTGCTACAACAAGCACAGCTCATCTAGCGACAGGCCAGAGACAAGCCAGAGACAAGCCAGAGACAAGCCAGAGACAAGCCATGGTCAGCACCGTCCTACCCGCACTGCCGCATCCGGTCCCTCGAGCGCGCGGCGGTCCGCGCTGGCTCGTCACGTTGAGCGTCGTGATCGCGCTCGCGCTGCTGGCACCGCTGGTCCTGGTCGGCCTCGACGCCCAGCAGGCCGGCTGGACCGAGATCCACCGGGTGTTGTTCCGGGCCTACTCCCAACAACTGTTGATCAACACCGTTGAGCTCGCGGTCGTAGTCACCACGCTGGCCGGGCTCATCGGCACCGCGGCGGCGTGGTGCACCGAGCGCACCACGCTGCCGTGGCGGCGGGTGTGGACGGTGCTGCTCGTGCTCCCCGTCGCCATCCCGGACTTCGTCGTCGGCTACGCCTGGCACTCCCTTGACCCCAGCCTCATCGGGCTGCGAGCCGCCGCGCTGGTGATGACGCTCACCACTTATCCTCTGGTTCTGCTGCCGGTCGCCGCCGCGCTCCGGCGCGCCGACCCGGGTCTGGAAGAGGCCGCCCGCAGCCTCGGCATCGGCCGGGCAGCCACCTTCCTCCGGGTCACCGTCCCGCAGATCCGCCCCGCCCTGGTCGGTGGCTGCCTCATCGTCGTGCTCACCCTGCTCTCCGAGTACGGGACCTTCGAGATCGTGCACTTCCAGACCTTCACCACCGAGATCTTCACCGAGTTCCAGTTCGACCAGCCCGCCGCCGGCGCCCTGGCGGTGCCGCTGGTCGCACTCGGGCTGCTGGTGCTCACCGGCGAGTCGTTCATCGGCCGCCGAGGGAAGGTCAGCCGCACCGGTCCGCACGCCGCCCGCGTCGCGCGTCGAGGGCGTCTGGGCTATGCGACGGTGCCGGCGCTGGGCACCGTGACGGTCCTGGTCGGCCTCGCGGTCGGGGTGCCCATCGGCACCTTGATTTACTGGATGCGACGCAGCGTGCACACCACCCTGCCGGCCGCGGCCACGCTCAGCCAGGCCACCTGGTCCACCCTCGTCTACAGCGCCCTCGGTGCCCTGGTGGCGGTCACGCTCGCGCTGCCGGTCGCGATCATGGCCGTGCGCCGGCCGTCCAGCACTCGCCGAGTGATCGAGCGCAGCACCTACCTCACCCAGTCACTGCCCGGCGTCGTCATCGCGCTCAGCCTGGTCTTCTTTGCCATCCGCTACGCCTACCCGCTCTACCAAACCAGCCCACTGCTGGTAGCCGCCTACGCGATCCTGCACTTCCCGCTCGCCCTGGTCTGCGTCACGGCATCCGTCGTCCAAGCACCACCCCGGCTGGCCGATGTCGGCCGCTCCCTGGGCCGCAGCCCGGCAACGGTGTTCGCTCGGGTGACGCTGCCCCTGATCGCGCCAGGCCTGCTGGCCGGGTTGTGCCTGGTGTTCCTCACTGCGGCCACCGAGCTCACCGCCACCCTGGTCCTGGCACCGACCGGGGTGCAGACCCTCGCCACCCAGTTCTGGGCCTACCAGAGCGAGGCCGCCTACAGTGCCGCCGCCCCGTACGCCATGGTCATCATCGCCATCGCCGCGGTGCCCGGAGCGCTGCTCGGGCTGTGGTTCGACCACGAGCGCCGGTTCGACCACGAGCGCCGGTTCGACCACGAGCGCCGGGGCCGGCTCACGATCTCGGAAGGTGCCTCATGAGTGCCGTTGAGCTACGTGCGGTGTCCAAGTCCTACGCGCGGACACCGGTCCTGCGCGAGGTCACCCTGACCGTCGCCGACACCGCCGTCACCGCGATCCTCGGGCCATCAGGAAGCGGCAAGACCACCCTACTGCGCCTGATCGCCGGCTTCGACCGCGCCGATGCGGGAACCATCACCGTCGGCGAACAGGTCGTGGACGACCAGCGCACCCAGGTCCGCCCCGAGCACCGCGGCATCGGCTACGTTCCTCAAGGCGGCGACCTCTTCCCGCACCTGAGCGTGGCCCGCAACATCAGCTTCGGCCTGCCCAGCCGGGACCGGCACCAGATCGGCGAGCTGATCGAGCTGGTGGGCCTCACCGGCCTGAGCGACCGCTATCCCCACCAGCTCTCCGGTGGCCAGCAGCAACGCGTCGCCCTGGCCCGGGCACTGGCCATCCGACCCCGGCTCGTCCTGCTCGACGAGCCGTTCTCCTCGCTCGATGCCAGCCTGCGGGTCAGCCTGCGTCGGGACGTCGCCCGCGTGCTCGCCGAGACCAAGACCCCCGCCATCATCGTCACCCACGACCAGGACGAGGCGCTCTGCCTGGCCGGGCGGATTGTCATCCTCGATCACGGTCGAGTGCTCGCCGAAGGCAGCCCATTCCAGCTCTACTACTCCCCAGCCAACCCCGCCACCGCCCACTACCTCGGCCAGGCGAACCTGCTGCCCGCCGTCATCATCGCCGGCACAGCCCACTGCGTCCTCGGCGCTCTGGCGCTGCCCGACGCGACCTCGCTGCCGGACGGTGGGGCAACCGTCCTCGTGCGGCCCGAGCAGCTGCGCTTGAGCACGGACCAGGGTGACGGCGGGGTGCCCGCCACCATCGGCACCCTCGATTACCACGGGCACGACAGCATCGCTGAGCTCACCCTCACTGACGCGACAGCTCTGACGGCTCGCATCACCAGCAACCAGGGGGGCAACCAGGAACTGCGAACCGGTGACCGGGTCCGAGTCCGGGCGACGGGGACGGCGATCGTCTGGCCGGCAACTGCCGTACCGCTTACAGGTCGAGGGTGAGCCGCTCGCTGCGGGCGCGGGAGACGCAGATCAGCATCGCGCCGGCGGCGCGCTCAGCGTTGCTGAGCAGCTCGTCGCGGTGGTCAGGCTCGCCGGCGAGGACCATGGCGCGGCACGCGCCACACACACCCTGTTCACACCCCGCCGAGACGGTGGGAACGACGTCGCGGATCGCCTGCAGGACGGTGCGGTCGGCGGGCACGGTGATGACGCGCCCCGTGCGGCGCAGCTCAACGCAGAGCGCGGTTTCGGTGCCAGTGGCGGTGCCGGTGAGCGGCCCGGTTCCGCTGAACGGCTCACTGTGCAGGCGCAGGTCCCCCCTGGTGGTGACCCGCTCCCGCACCGCACGCATCATCCGGTCCGGGCCGCAGCAGTAGACAGTGGTTCCCGGCGACGCGGCACGGATGATCGCGTTTAGATTGGGCCGGCCGCGTTCGTCGGCGGGAATGATGTCAACCCGATCGGGGCCCAGCGCGCGGACCTCGTCGAGGAAGGCCATGCTGGCGCGGCGTCGCCCGGCGTAGACGAGGTTCCACTCGCCACCCTCGGCGGCCACCCGAGTCGCCATCGCCAGCAGGGCGGTGATCCCGATCCCGCCGGCGATGAACAAGTAAGCTGGGCTGGGCACCAGCGGGAAATGGTTGTGCGGCCCTTGCACGGTGATCAGCTGGCCGGCCCGGGTGTTGGTGTGCACCTCCACCGACCCACCACGCCCGCCGGGAACCTGCAGAATCGCGATACGGTAGGAATCGGTGCTGTGCACCTCGCCGCACAGCGAGTACTGCCGGCGCCGGCCTGAGGGTAAGGCCAGCTCGATATGCGCCCCCGGCTCCCAATCTGGTAGTGGTGCGCCGTCAGGAGAATACAGGCGCAACGACACGACGTTATCGGCCTCCCACGTCGTCTGGCCGATGAGCAGTCGCATCCCAGTCCCCGCAGTGGTGGGTGCCGCAGCAGGGTGCGCGACCCGCAATCGCGGCGCGCGGGGTACGGGAATCTCGGTCTCACGCGGACCTGCGGCCACCACTGTCGTTGCTCGCGCCGCGAAAAGGCTTCGCGCTGTGAGAAGGCGCAGCGCCAGCAGAAACAGGATCCCCACCCCCACCACAAGGCTCGCCCAGCGCAAGATCGGGTGATTAATATCGCTACCGGCCAGCACGGCGTGTGCACAGACAAGGCCGAACAGGGGAAACGCCAACAGGTGCAGGCGGCGCCACCATCGCCAGGGCAGTAACGCTCGCGCCCAGGACGTCAGCGCGACTGCGGTGAGCAGGTAAAAAGCCAGCACGCCGCAACCCTGGGCCACCGGATTGCTCGGCCTGGCGAAAGGGACGAGCAGCTCTCGCAAGCCGATCCGCAGCTGGTCGGAGGCGAACACGGAGACCAGGTGCATCGCGGTAAAGACCACAGCGAGCGCCCCGAGAAACTCGTGGAGTCGCTGTGTCCACGCGCGCGGGCCTCCCCGAATGAGCCGCGTGGCCAGCAACAGGCCACCCACCACCGAGGCCCCGAGCACAACCCAGGCGATGAGACCGGACGCGCGGGCCACGTACCACCACACCATCGAGTCGACCTGGGCTCGCACGGCTCCCAGCACCGGCCCGGGGGTGTCCACCTGCGTTTGTCGTGCCAGCGATGAACCGAGGCCGAATCCTCCGATGATCGAGCCCAGCGCGAGCGCGCTGGCACACCCCGTCAGTGCGATTGAACCAGCCCAGAAGATCGCTCGACGTCTCTCCATAGCCGCTCCGTTAATTGTCCAGAATTTCTGCAAGTTAGGGCAGCCTAAGTTTTCAAGTTAGGGCAGCCTAAATCAATGAGAGGCAAAGTTTCATGTCGCCTCAGGTAACATTAGGAGAACGGTCGATACTTTATAGTCGAGCTTTCCCGGATAATTCATCACCAGGTCATGATCGACTGCATCCAGCGATGATACAGCTACCGGATCGATGATTATCGGCAGCCCTACCCGGAGTTATTGATCGTACCGTGATAGGGAAAACGCGCTCAGAGCTACTAGCACCCCAACGGCGCGTGCGGGAAAAACCGCTCAACACGCCGTAGTCCAGACACTAAGATCACCTTTTGTGTGCGGTCAACGACGCATACTGTCGTTGACCGCACACAAAAGGTGATCAACGTGGCTAAGGCAGCCACTCAGGACCTGATCACGGCAGTTTCTCCCGATAATCCACGAGGGCCCCCGAGGTGCGGGTAGCGATGAACTCGATGACGTCATACTCCGCTACCCCCTCACGGCGGAACGGATCATTTTCGATGATCTTGACAATCTCTTCTCGGGAACCCCCGCGAGCCAGGATGACACCCCCGGTCCTCGGCACCTTACGCCCCGAGACCAGGAAGGTACCCTCGGCATAATAACGGTCGAGGAACGCTACGTGCTCTGGCATGAGCTCGTCCAACCGCTCAAGTGGAGCCACATACGTGAGCGAGATGATGAACAACGGGATCATCCTTTCTCTGTGCCGTTCACCCCGCGCGCCACAGCCCGCGTGGGCCGGGGTGCGACGGGCGATGGTGGGCGAGTGCGGCGGTGATGGCGTCTGGGCTACGCCGGTTCGGAATCCTTCGCCTGAGCCTGCTGCCACTCGTCGAGCTCCGAGCGCCACGTGCCACGCTGGCGGTCGTAGTGCACCGGCCCCTGCCGAAACGCTGAAAGGTCAAGCGCGACCAGCGCCTGGTACGCCTGCGCCGGCAAATCGGCCTCCAGCACCACCTGCAACCGAGTCGCGGCATCCTGTAACACGAGCACCTGCGGGGTTGTCGCCGTCTTGCGCGCAGCTCCCAGGACCCGGTCGACCAGGTGTTTGAGACCCTGGGCGACATCCGCGGCGGCGGCGGACCCGAGACCGCTGAGCAGGGCGTGTAGCGGCAGCGTGGCAAGCACCAGCCACTGCAGTTGTTCCAGACCGCGGCGGGTGGGAACCATCCGGGTGCGCGGGGCAACGTCGAGAGCGTGGAAGGCTTCGACGATCGCCTGTTGCTGTTCGGTTGACACCTCGGCAGTGACGAGAACCTCCGCCGTCAGCGGATCCGAGTCACCCATCGCCGCTTTCCCTATCCAATGCCCAGATCAGCGCAGCCTTCCCCCGGCTGGCGGTGGCCAGCCGATGCCCGTCTGGGCTGAACGCCACCCCCACCACCACACCGTCGTGAGTGAGCGTGGCAAGCTGCCGACCACTGCCAACGTCCCACACCCGAGCAGCGTGATCCTCACTAGCAGTCGCCAGCCAACGCCCATCCGGACTGAACGCCACCCCCACCACCACACCGTCGTGAGTGAGCGTGGTACGCCGCCGACCACTGCCAACGTCCCACACCCGAGCAGCGTGATCCTCACTAGCCGTGGCCAGCCAACGCCCATCCGGGCTAAACACCACCCCACGTACCGGCTTGCCATGGGTGACCTTGGTGCGGGGCTGCCCGCTGCCGACGTCCCAGATCCCGGCGGTGTGGTCCCCACTGGCGGTCGCCAGCCAATGCCCATCCGGACTAAACACCACCCCCACCACCACACTGTCGTGAGTGAGCGTGGCAAGCCGCCGGCCACTGCCAACGTCCCACACCCGAGCGGTGTGATCCTCACTAGCCGTGGCCAGCCAACGCCCATCCGGACTGAACGCCACCCCGACCACCACATTGTCGTGCGTAAACGTGGCAAGTTGCGATCCGCTGCCGACGTCCCAGATCCGAGCGGTATCGTCGTCGCTGGCGGTGGCCAGCCAGCGCCCGTGCGGACAGAACGCCACGGCCCGCCCGGATACCTTCGGCAGGCGCCCACGCGCGTTGAATCGCACGCCCTTGTGCACGAGGCGGAGACATTCCTGCCCGCTGGCGGCATCCCAGATCCGCACGTTCTTGTCGGCGGCGGCGGTGGCCAGCCGGTGGCCGTCCGGGCTGAACGCCACCGCGTTGACCGCCTTGCGGTGACGCAGGATCCGCACCACTGTGGGGTGCTGGACGATGGTGAGCGAGTGCGGTGACGGCGTCGGGGCGGGGAGCTCCCGGCGGGCCCGGGCTAGCAGAGCCGCGGTGTCCAGATGGGTGGGGTCCAGCCGCTCCAGCACCTCAATCGCCTGCTGCCACTTCCCGGCGTAGAGCAGGTACAGCCCGCGGCGGTACTGCGAGGCGATCTGCACCGCCCGTTCCGTGGTGGCAAGCTGGGCCCGCGCCGAACTCACCAGCCCGTCGGGGTCCGCGGCGGCTGGGTCCACGCTGTGCAGCCGCTCACCGATATTGACCACTGCCACCCACTGCTCGGCCCGATGCAACCGGCGAGCCTCGGCCTGCCAACCGGCGATCTGCTGGCGGCGGCGGGCGTTATCCAACCGCTGGCGGACCTCCCGGTAGGCGGGATCGGCCTCGATGACCATCGTGAACATCGTGACGGCCTCGTCCCAGTCCAAGGCCTCAGCGGCCGCGCACGCCTGGGCGTAACGGGTGGCCAGCTGTTGTTGGTGCTGGGCCTGCTCCAACTTGACGGCAACGTCGGGATGGTGCTGGGGACGGTAGAAGAGGACCTGTTGCAGCAGGATGACGGCCTGATCCCAACGCTCGGTCCAGAACGCGGCCAGCGCCCGGTCGTAGAGGGTTTCCACTTCCCGCGCGCTGGTCGTGTCCTGGGGCGGGCGGGGCTGCGGTAGCAGGGGGCCGGAACTGCCGAAGATGCGCCCCTCGGGCGCGCGCAGATACAGCACCGGCGTGCCCCACTCCAGGGTGTCGTTGTTGTCCAGCCGCAATGCGCGCCGCGCGCGCATGACGCTGTCATCCACCGGCCGCCGTTTGGCCACGCTCTCGTAGAACGACTGGGCGAACACGATCGCGGCCGGGTCGGAGATCTCGAACTGCATCGCCACCACCGCCGGGATCCACCGGCGCACCAGCGCCCCGGCCGTGCTGGAGAACGCGTCCAAGGCGCTCCCTCGCCCGGTGTCGCAGGCATTGAGCACCACCAGTCGCAACGTGTGGTGCTCGGCGAGGAGCCGGCTGAGATCGTCAGCACCGACCCGACGGGTACGGCCCGTATGATCGGCCAACGCCAGGGTGCCCTCCTCAGTGTCCCGGTTATACCCGCCGTGCCCCACGAAGTGGAAGACGTGCCAGGGACCCTGGTCCAGGGTGTCCTGCAGAGCGTTGTAGGTCTGCCCAGCCACCCAGGACAGCTCCACCAAACCCTCGCGCGTCAGGCCCTCCAGCGCGGTATGCAGCCGCCGCTGCTCCTCGCCGACCTCCAACGCGTGCTGATCACCCGGGCGGGCCACCATGCCCAGGATCCGCAGCGGCAGGGCGACCTCCAGCGGCTGCCGAGGTGCCAACACCTCGGGGTAGCGCACCAACGGCATGCTCAAACCCAGGTAGTCCTGCTGGCCGGGATCGAACAAGAACTCCCACGGCAGCCGGGCCAGCTCCGGCGGACGCACCCGCAGCACCAGCCGCAGCGCACAGTCGTTCTCCCGAGCGCGCTGCCTGCTGGCCACGTACAAGCTCCGCACATCATCGGCGACCAGCGCCTCGAACAACCACTGACCAAACTCCCGCACCGGCCGCTCGTCGGCGGTGGGCGCGCCACGCAGCACCGCCGAGGATGCCAACACTTTGTCCCTGACCACGGTGAGGTGGTGGTCAAGCTCGGCGGAACTTAGAGGTAGGCGCATGGCGGTAGTGGCCTCCCCGCCCGGCGCGCGCGCCGCCACCGGGTAGGTGTGACCGCTACCCGAGCTGATCTCCAGCTCGAAGTCGAGCGCGGTCATGCTCGCCTCTCCCAACAGGTCACCCTGCGCCCTCACGCGAGTCATCGGCACATATGCGCAAAACTACCCCCTGCCAACAACACACTACTTGTTGTCGCCACTGACGGTGCCGAAGAAGACGCCGGCCCACTCATCGGTTATTCCCATTCGATGGTGCCGGGGGGCTTGCTCGTCACATCGAGCACCACCCGGTTGATCTCGGGTACCTCGTTGGTGATCCGGCTGGAGATGCGGGCCAACACGTCATAGGGCACCCGGGACCAGTCCGCAGTCATGGCGTCCTCGCTGGACACCGGGCGCAGCACCACCGGATGCCCGTAGGTTCGCTCATCGCCCTGCACGCCGACGCTGCGCACCTGCGCCAGCAGCACCACCGGGCACTGCCAGATGTCACGGTCCATCCCGGCCGCGGTGAGCTCCGCACGGGCGATCGCGTCCGCAGCGCGCAGTATCTCCAAGCGCGTGGCGGTGACCTCGCCGATGATCCGGATCGCCAGGCCGGGTCCTGGGAACGGCTGGCGGTGCACGATCGTCTCCGGCAGCCCCAGCTCCAGCCCCACCCGGCGCACCTCGTCCTTGAACAGCGCCCGCAGCGGCTCGACCAGCTCGAAGGTCAAGTCCTCGGGCAGACCGCCGACGTTGTGGTGGCTCTTGATGCTCGCGGTTCCCGATCCACCACCGGACTCCACCACGTCCGGGTACAGGGTGCCCTGGACCAGGAAACGGATCTCCTCACCGTGCCGGCCCGCTTCGGCCCGCAGATCACGGGCGGCGGCCTCGAAGACCCGGATGAACTCCCGGCCGATGATCTTTCGCTTGCGCTCGGGATCCACCACCGTGGCCAGCGCGTCCATAAACCGGTTCCGGGCGTCGATGGTGACCAGCCGGACTCCCGTGGCGGCCACGTAATCCCGTTCCACTTGAGTCCGCTCGCCGGCCCGCAACAGCCCGTGGTCGACGAACACGCAGGTCAGAGCGTCTCCGACGGCCCGGTGTACCAGCGCGGCGGCAACCGAGGAGTCCACCCCGCCGGACAGGCCGCAGATCACGGCGCCGCCTTGAGTCTGAGTCTGGATCGCAGCCACCGTCTCAGCGATGACGCCTGTGGTGGTCCAGCTCGGCCGGATGCCGGCGACCTCATGCAGGAACCGGCGCAGCACCTCCTGGCCGTGCGGGGAATGCACCACCTCCGGGTGGTATTGCACCCCGACGAGGCGCCGCCCGATGTCCTCGAACGCCGCCACCGGGGCGCCTGCCGACCGCGCGGTGACCGTGAACCCTTCCGGGGCGGCGGTAACGGCGTCGCCGTGGCTCATCCACACCGAAGAGCGCCCCGGCAGCTCCCGGTGCAGCACGCCACCACCGTCAAGCACCTGCAGCTCGGTGCGCCCGTACTCCCGGGTGCCCGTTCTGCGCACGGCACCGCCCAGCGCGTCGGCCATCGCCTGGAAGCCGTAACAGATGCCCAACACTGGCACCCCGGCCGCGAACAGCGCCGGGGCGACGCGGGGGGCACCGTGGGCGTACACGCTGGCCGGGCCACCGGAGAGCACGATCGCCGCCGGCTTGCGGTCCAGGATCTCCGCCACCGGCGCGGTGTGTGGCACGACCTCGGAGTACACCTGCGCTTCGCGGACCCGCCGAGCGATCAGCTGCGCGTACTGCGCACCAAAGTCGACGACCAGCACCGTCATGGTGGCACGCTACGCGTGCCCCGTGAGTGGCATTGCGAGCTATCGCACTAAACGCTACTCACGGGGCACGCGCAGCGTGCCACGGTAGGTGTCCTGATCACCGATTGAGCGCAGGTACCAGGCCATGTTCAGCCACCCCGTTCGCACACTGGGCAGTGGACACGCGCTGGGGCGGTGAGGGTCAGCGGAAGCACCCGCACACCACACAGGGCGACGTAGCGATTTCCCGCGCGGCAGCCCGCGAGGAAGGCCTCCCTGGTGACCCGGTGCGCGATGCAGGTCACCCCATCAGTCAACACCACAGTGCCCGCCGGCACAGGGGTAACGGGCGATCGGACGTGCCGGCCCAGGATCTCCCGCAGCATGGCAAGACGACGGAAACGGTGTCTGCCCGGCATCACGCCTCCCCCCTGACTTCCCGGCCGCAGCGCCGTGCGACCCGGCCGGTGAGGAACAGGCCAGACGGCTTACCCGACGTTAAAAACTCTGGTAACCAGCAGAGGCCACCGCAGAACATTGGTGTCACCCCGCCACCGTCTGCCAGGCTCGGACAGCACCGACGACAGCGAGGGCAGGGGAACCGAGCCGCCTGACTTGGGAGACACGAACCAGCAGGTCGGGCGTGCACGATCGCCCTCAGCCGCGGTGGAAGAGTGCCCGAGACGGCCATCCGCAGCCGCGCGCCCACCATGGCCACGCCGCTCGCGGACGAGCCCGCACCGTGATTCCATCGCCACTCTGGGAGTGCTCCGCCGAGACACCTCCGCGCGGTGAGCAGCAACATGACCTCAGTGGACCGCGAACGAGGCTCAAAAACGAGGACAGCTCAGAGGACATACTTGGGGCCGCGCGGGGTCCCCTCGGTGGTCTCTCCGTGCCAGGCTACTGTCAGGCGTCTACGATACAAACGGCTATTTGGGCATTCTCATGGCGGTGCCAGGAAAGGGGGTAATGTGGCGACACCGTTGACGCCTCCGCGTTTACGGATTCCTAATCTGATACTTGGGTTATTGCGTGAGCTGCAGGAATATAGCCAGCAGGACCTGGCGGATCGCCTGACGGAGGAGGCGGCCAGGCAGGGTGACAATCAAACGGTCTGCGACGTTCGGGTGGTCAGAAGGTGGGAGAACGGAGACGTCGTTTGGCCACAAGAAAAATATCGAGTCCTGTTAGAGCGAGTGTTCGACAAGCCCGCGTCGGAGCTCGGATTTGTTCGTAGATGGACACGAACACCTCTAGGGTGGGAACTCGTCTCTGCGACAATTCAGCCTCAAGTCAAAGATGACGCGAGCGGTCCTGCATCTAAGCAAGACTTTCCGGATCTTTCCCTTGGTTTCGGCGGTCTCCTGGGCGAGCGAGAAGAGACGTGGTTGTTATCGGAAGTGTCATACTCGGCCAGCGGCGAACGGCCAAGGAGAATCGGAATGCGACACGTCGAACGGACCGAGCGCCTGACTCAGCGGATCAACTCTCTCGATCACAGTCAAGGTGGTGGCACATTTTTACGTCAAGCCATTAATGGCGCAAGGGCGGCACAAGTCTTGCTGGAGAAATCTGAGTACAGTAAAGAGGTGGGCACGCGGCTTGAGATTGCGACCGGTGGGATGTTGATTCAAGCCGGCTGGATCGCCTATGATTCCGGTCTTCAGCAACTGGCCCGCCGCTTATACACCGAAGCTTTTGTACTCGGCAAGGTATCAGGGCATGACGAGATAACAGCGCACGCTCTTTCGAATATGAGCATCCAGGCTAACGCTCTTGGGCACCCTAAAGACGCAGTGAAGTTCGCTGAGGCCGCTCAGTGCCACGCCGGCCCCTGGGCGACTCCTCGCGTGTGCGCAGTTTTTGCGCTGCATGAGGCACGGGGCCTGGCGAGCCTGAAAGCAGGCCCTGCGTGTGACGCGGCGCTCGCCATGTCAACAAGCTACTTCGACGCTGGCCCGCAGGACGAGGATCCGAACTGGATTGGATATCTGAACGAGGAGGAGTTAGCATCTCTCACAGGTGTGTGCCTGATGGATCTGGGCAGGGTTGCAGAAGCAGATGACTTACTCCAGAAGGGGGCCAGAAACCTTGAAAAATTCACTAGAGATCGCTCTTCTTCTGCAATTTCCTACATGCGCGAACTGCTTCTTAGACGGGAAATTGAACAGGCGTGCGCGATCGGCAACATGGTGCTAATTGCGGCCTTAAGCCTGTCGTCCGCGCGTGTCGTAAATCAATTTCAAAGGTTCTGCGAAGATCTCCAAAGGTATTCCAGCACGTCGACGGCTAGCGAGTTTCTCGACAGTGTAGGGACGCAAATAGCAGACAGGGGCAACCGGGTGTGTTTGGACTAAATCTCGCTCGCTATACGAGCGAAACGGCAGGAGAATTGTTCGAGATCGCCACGGAGATTCACGCTGAAATTTACAGTGAACCACTATTTGAGAACCATCCGTTCTTTTCTGAGAGCGCTTTTCGTCAAAGGTACTTGATAGCTTTGGAACAACCACGTTTTGAACTTCTGGTAGCGAGATTTGAAGGGCGGGAAATTGGCTACATATATGGTCATGCACTCTTGCCTGAAATGAGTTGGTGGGGTGCCGTAGAGTGGTCTGAGAAAATGCTAGCTAGCCTGCCGGACGGCTACACTTGTGAAGATGGAAGCCGCACCGTGGTGATCCCAGAAATTCTAGTTAAGATACCATGGAGAAGGATGGGAGTCGCACGCTCGATGCACGACGAATTCCTGTTGCATCGCAACGAACGGAGAGCAGGATTGCTTGTGCTACCCAACAATTTCGCGGCAAAGTCCGCTTATCTCAAGTGGGGATGGAGTATCATCGGCGTGGTTCGCCGTGCACCGGAGGTGCCACTCTATGAGTGCATGGTGAAATCATTGTATTGATGTCGAGGTCAGCCGACGTCTTCGCGCGCCGTTCCTAGTACGTGTGCGAATAACTACCCACCCAAGGAGGTCGATCTTGAAGGATGTGATTAGTCACCGCAGCGTATCGCCAGCTCCCGCTAGCAGGCTGGATCGTTTTCTACCGTTAGGACCGATGGCTCTCTTCACCTACGGCACCCTCCTTTTCCCGGAGGTGCTGCGCGCGCTTCTAGGGCGAGTGCCACAAAGCCAACCGGCTAGCGCCGCCGGTTGGCGAGTCGCCGCACTGGAGAACCGAAGTTATCCGGGTCTGGTCGAGGCTCCCGGAGTGATCGCTCACGGTCGCCTGCTGACAGGGCTAAGTGGTGATGAATGGCGCCTGCTCGATAACTTCGAGGACTGTCGATATGAACTGCGACAGGTGGCCCTCCTCAGCGGACAAGACAGCTTAGCGTATGTATGGGTCGACGAGGCGGAGGCTTGCCCGAGCACATGGGACGCCCGGCGGTTCGCCTTGACCCAGCTACCCGCCTACGTTGAGCGGTGCGCCGCGCGGCACAGCCGGAGTCACCACCCGCATAGAGATGCAATTGAGGAGTAGCTCCTAGCTGGCCGAGCCAGAGCAGGCAACTGATCACCACCCGACCCGCCAGAAGGGGACCTGCGAGCCGTAGCGATTCACATCGTTAGGGCTGGAATTTTGCATTACACGAACCTTCGGTAGATCCGGCGATAATGATCACCCCGGGGGACCATGACAGTGCCAGATCTGCTCCTCTCATAAATGGCGCCTTCATAGAAAAATGGACCTTCAGGACAACTGATCTTCACAAGTGTGACTGCGCGTCCATGATAGTTGACGATACTTATCGACGAAGCAACTCGAGAGCGTAGGTTTTCCTGCAGGTTCGAGCCAGATTCGAGCCAGAAATTTTGTCTGAAATCCAGTCAAAATATTCCTTTAGCTTCTTGCCGCGAATTACAGCTTGGGCTCAAGCTGCGTTAGGTCACCGCAGTCTCGCTGGTCCTTGGTGTCGGCGAGCGCCTCAAGGTCGAAGAAAGATCCGTTGAGATGAAATTCGTTCTCAATAAAAGATGAAGATCGCGTTGAGCCTCTGCATTCCGTCGATAAGCTCATATCCAGTCCCGCTTGGGCTGGCAATCTCAGCGACAAGAACCAAAGGAATCGGTAGATCACGCACGATTGAATCGATGAGCGCTCGCTTCTCTTCGACAGTCCAAACGAGCTTGCGCTGATACCGACGGTTGACACTGTATCGGCCACCGAAATAGTCAGTGTAGAGTTTCTGGACGCTTTCACTACGAACTGTCAGACCGGTTGATGGTGTTGAAGTCAAGATCCGTCTCCTCAGTTGGGCCTGCGGTGAAGGTGCCAGTGGGCAGGCTAACGCGGAGCGGGTGAACACGCAGCAGAGTGGGGTACGCTGTGGGCTTGCCCCTGGGGGACTGAGGTTGAGCCCGCAGTGGGGAGGGCGGGGCCCATAACACGCGCCTGAGGGCGATTGGCCGTGGAAATCCAGCTCGTGGGCCAAACGGGAACGCAGCACCTCACACCGCAGGCAGTGGCTGGTCTGATGCACGTTCACACTTGCCGGACCGGTCGTGCAACAAGTTTACGCAAGGTCACATTGGCACTGCAAGTTGTCTTCGCGCGGTGAAGATTGCTCTCGTTCGATCACGACCTCAACCCGTCAACCACATCCCGCATCGACTTACCCACGTCTTGCATGCTGGCGCCACTCGATCAACGCGTTGGCATCTACAGTTGGGGGTGACGATGTATCCAGCGTGCCCATCACGAGCAGTTCGAGAGGCCGCCGCAGCCGGCGAGGTCATCCGCCTTGTCCGGCGGGCTCAGGGACTGAGCCAACGTCAACTGGGTGCGGCCACGGGTTGTAGCGAGTCGACGATCTTGTGGATCGAGCGCGGTGGGCCGGGAACTCGCGACGTAGCGACGCTGCGTCAGCTAGGAAGCCAGGGCCCCGGCAAAGTCCTGTTTCGGCAGATAGATGCCCATAGATCACTGAACGAGAGGGGCGATCATGATCTCGTGTGCTCTCAGTGCGCCGAGTTCGACAGGAGAGCTGCTCGGCCGGCCT
>JBOHFR010000038.1:7535-54816 GCA_050699715.1 Pseudonocardiaceae bacterium | reverse complement strand
TCGCAGCTCCGCCAACCGCTCACCCAGCCGTCGCGTATCACGCTGATCAACCACAGGTGATCACCTTCTTCGCTGGGGGAGCTGCATCGCCAGCGTAACGCCCGCTTCACGTGGTCACTCTCGCAAGAGGACAGGGCCGATCCTGGTGGTGAAGGTTTGGGCGTCGCCGCCTTGCGTCCCAAGAACGGCGTTACCGCTGGGGCGGCGAGCAAATGATCTTAGTGACCAGGCTTTCGGTGATCTCCAGCTGTGGGGTGTTCTCGCGGGCCCGTTCCACGATCTGGCGAGGAGTCAGCCCCATGCCGTTGTATAACCGCACGATCTTTTCTTGCTCTCGGCTCCACGGTCGTGGCGGGAGTGCTTTTCGGGTTACTGGGCCACTCGGCATCCGCGCTGGGGACGGTCTTTCCGTGCCGGTGTGTGTTGATCGGTAGTCAACCCCGAGTCCGCTGTCCTTCTTACCGAACTCGCCAGCCTCTGCTCGCCTCCTGATCTCTTCCGGATCGCCGACGATGAAGGTGTCAGCGCTCTTGTTGACTCCTATCGTGGTGATCGTCAAACTCTGATGGTGTTTTTCCTGACACTGCTTTTTCGTGCAGTACTGGTAGCCGAGTTCTGCGCGTTCACCAAGCAGTTCGTCGCCGCACTCGATGCACGTCACCGTCAATCCACATTCTCCATTATCTTGGCCCCGGCCGCCAACTGTCACGGGGCGGGGTACCAGAGTGTCAACCGTCGTGGTAGGTGGGAAATTCCGACACCTGGGGCGGCCCTGGCCTGCCAGGACGATGTCCCATGCACCTTGACGCACCGCGACACTCAGGAGCAGACGTGATGAACCAGTGCCGTCACCTTGATGCCATCGAGCCCGCCCCACCGAGCAGCGACGGCTGCCTGGAGTGCCTTCGGATCGGTTCGTGGTGGGTCCACCTGCGCCGCTGCGCGACCTGGGGGCACGTCGGCTGCTGCGATTCGCCGCCGCACCGGCACGCCACCGGCCACTTCCGCGGCACCGCCCATCCGCTCATCCAGTCGTTCGAGCCCGGTGAGGACTGGTACTGGTGCTACACGGGGTCGAGATCCAGAAGTTCGGCGATGCGCGGCTCATGCCCATCGCCCTGGCCCATGACGCCCGGCTGGAGAGCGCGCAGCTGCTCAACCATATTTGAATATGTTGATCGCAAAAAGGCGTGCCATGTATCACGTTGGGGTTCTTGACCACACGAGTCAGGTACAGCTGGCGCAGAAAATTAATTACTTGCTCCATTCTGAGGAGCTTCAACATGCTAGCAACAGTGGCGACAATTTTGTTCGGAGGCTTTCTGTAGGCTCTGGAGATCGCGGGTGGTAAAAGCGCCAATGGTACTGATGTGTTTCGATGAAGGTACTGCCAGTGGGTCGCTACAGCGCACCCGAAAGAGTAGCCGATAGCCGCATCATAACGGTGTTCGATGATCTCTCCTTGCAGCCAATCCGCGTAGTCATCCTAGAGTCCAAGACCCCGTGCGATGTGCATCATTAAGACTAAAACTCGGCAAGCTCGGACAATCGACATCGTAGTTTTCCGCAGTTTCGCTACCAATTCTGGTCGATTTTGCCACTGATTCTTGGATTTGAACACTGGATACTTCCGCTAATCCCAGCTGTGTAGCAATAGAATTCCAGTCATTATCGAAGCGCCTCCTAGTTGTTTTTTTATAGTTGAAGAAAACTGCGATCTTATATTCATCGGCGGCCCTCGGTTTCGCCACCGACGAAGCGAACCGATGTCTGCCACGCTAGGTGTTGATGTCACTGTAGGTGAGGCCTGGGGAAGGACTGTCGCGCTGTGTGGAGTTGCCACAGGCGGCAACTTCTCGCCCCAAGTTGCCGCCTGTGGCAACTCCACAACAGATCCCCCACCTCCTCTGCGGGGGAGGTGGGGGCGCAGCGGTTGAGCGTCAGAGCGGACAGCGGCCCGTGTCGCGCCACACCAGGTGGGCAGCGACGTCACTGAGGCTCCGCGCCAGTGCGTCAGGAGGTCGCGTAGCGTCTTGGCGCTCTCCTCGTCGATGGTGATCAGGAATTCGCCCGTGACATGGGGATCGAGCACCACCGAGTCGCCTTGCTTGCTCAGCATGAGGTTGGCGAAACCGATCGGGCCCCGGTGCAGCCCACACGTCGCGGGGATCGCCTTACGGAGACCAGTGCGAGGAACGCCCACTATTAATTCTCGGTGCCGATCATGCGGACGCTTGGTGCTCGTATAGGTAATGCGCCTGGCGACCAGTCCTCTATTTTTCTTGCTCGTGCGAGTTCTGTGTTTCACGCGCGGTTCTTCTCAGAGTTGTCAACCGGATGCTCGGAATGCGTGGTCACGGTGAGGGCTCCCAGGTCAGGACCTCGTTGAGCACCTGAACCGCGCTGCCCTCCACCCGGCGTTGACAGTGCCGGGTCATTAGGACCGTCGGAGGAGGGCGCAGCCGGGGCAGGAGCGGCGCTGAGACTGAGTGGAAGACGTTTCGGCGTCCACCTCGGCTCAGTGGACACCAGCGCGGCGATGTCAGTGATCACGTGACTACCCTCGCGGCTGGGCGAGATGGGTGGAACCCTCTGGGTGTCACCTCGCCGTGAGACGACGCCGGACGGGAGACAGTAGGCATGGACAATGGCGGGCGGGCGGGCTTCGCCGAGCGGTTGGCCGCGCTGCGTGATCAGGCAGGTCTGTCGTTGGCCGATGTCGCCGCCGCGGCGCGCGTCACCCTGGGCGGGTCGACGCCGCCACGGTCCGCGCGCTCGCTGACGTGCTCACCGCCACCCGCCACCTGGAGGACCAGATGGGGTCCGCCGCCGTGCTGCCCGGTGTTCGCAGCAACCGGGCGCTGGCCCGAAGCTTGCTCGCCGATGCCCGCGACCCGATCCGCGATCAGGTCGGCTCCCTGGCCGGGGAGCTGCATCAGTACCTGGGGTGGTTGCTCGTCGCGACCGGGCACACCAAGCAAGCTCGGGCCGAATATGACGCGGCGCTCGCACTCGGGGTGGAGATCGACGACCCGGACCTGACGTCGCTGGCGCTGTCCTACAAGGGCCATCTGGCGTGGATGTTGGACGACCCGCGAGGGACGATTGCGTTGTCCCGTGGTGCCCGCCGTGACCTGCGGGTGTTTGTCGGCCAGCAGGCCTACAACGCCCACCAGGAGGCCCGTGGCTGGGCGATGACCAGCGATCCCGCTGCGGTCGACCGGACACTCGGGCAGGCCGACAAGCTCGCCGTCGCCGGGCAGGCTGAGCGCGCCGTCGCCCAGGCCCGTCAGGCACTGGCCGTGTGTCGCACCACCAAATCGACACAACTCGCCCACGCACTGCACCACGCCCACACCCGGATGCGGGATGTCTGGCCCACTTATCCGCCCGTGCGCGAACTGGGAGACGAGCTACGTCCGCTCAGTGGTGCCCGCTGAGTCCTGGTCAGAGGCCCGGGTGGATACCCGAGGCCGGGTGGTGGCGTGCCGGGTCGTTCCCTTGACCGCCAACGAGCATGGTGGACATGCCGGCGGAATATCGGGCCGGTTCAGTATGCTCAGCCTGCTGCGTGACCATTCCCGTCGAGAGGTTGCACGTCGTGATAGGCCGCAAGCGCGTGCTCTTGGTGAGAGCCCGGAAGGCCGCTGGCTTCACCCAGGAGGAGCTGGCCTACCGACTTCATGTTGACCGCTCCACCATCGTTCGGTGGGAGAGTGGCGAGAACGAACCGTTGCCGTGGCTGTGGCCGAAGCTGGCCGATTTGCTGGGTGTCACGCGAGCGAGGCTGGGTGAGCTGTTCGCGATCGAAACGCAGACAGGTTCCGACGCCACCGAGGTGGGTGCCCGATGATGCCGCTCACTGACACCTCACGAATCCGCCTGTTGTGGGCGGGTCATGACGGCTCGGCGGGCTCGATTCGCCGCGATGGCGACCAGCCGCTCGAGCGGGCCCTGCCCTAGCCAGCGTTGCCAGGCGACCCCGAAGGCGAGCGCGCCGACGACCAGCAGGACGTACATCGTCTCGGGCTCGTCGGCGAGTACCCCGGTTCCGAGCACCAGCAGGTGCCCGCAGTAGAGGGTCAGCGTCATGGCTCCCGCCGCGGCCAGTGGCCGCAGCACCCGAGCGAGCACCACGACCCGGGACACCAGCAGTGCGCCACCGAGCACCGCCATCGCCGAGCCCAGCGTGTGGACCAGGTCGACGGGTGTGCTCGAGTGCGGCGCCGGGAGCGCGAGGTACCACCACGACGAGCTCGGATCGGGATCCCACAGCAGGACGTTGGGGGCCATCTGGGCAGCGTCCGACGGATCCACGCCCTGCAGGTGGTGTAGCCCGCCTAGCGGGAACAGCAACACGGTTGATACCAGTCGCGCGGTGAGCGCCAGGCCGAGACCACCGCCGAGCAGCCAGAGGGCGATCCGGCGCGAGGACAGGTCCAACCTGCCCAGCGCGAGACCGGCGCACAGGTAGGCGAGGTAGGTCAGCGCGGGGTAGTAGCCGGTGACGAGCAGCCCGTTGATGAGCTCGGAGGGGTGGTGGACCAGGGTGCCGAAGGTCGCGTTGTCCGCTCCGCGCAAGAGAGGACCTTCGGCGTCGAGGAGGACCAGTACCACCACGGGCGCCACGGCGATCACGGTGGCAGCGACCAGGGCCAGGGTGCGCGGGCGCAGCCCGAGCAACGGGATGGCGAGCAGGAAGAGCACGGCGTAGTAGGGGAGGATCACTTCGATCTCGGTGGCCCCGGTGGCGTGGCCGATCAGCAGGCCGATCGCTCCGATCAGCACCGCCCGCACCACGATGCCGGCGGTGGCTGCGGTGCGGGCCCGGCCCTCGACCGGGCGCTGCCCACCGCTGATGAATGCCAGGCTGACCCCCGCGACCAGGACGAACGTGGTCGCGGACCGTCCCCCAGCGACCGTGGTCGCGACCGTGGGGGCCCCATGTGCGTCGAAGAGGTCGAAGACGTGCACCGCCATCATGCCCATTAGCGCGAGCCCGCGCGCCACGTCCACCCCGATCACCCGCCCGGGCCCCGCCGGTAATGAACTGGCACTCATCATGTCCCCGCCTTTGTCGTGCTGGGTATTTGTCACGCTGCGTAGGTTGCGGCGCTGGCCGTCTCGATGTTGCTGAACAGGTAGCCGGTCACCCCGCTGATCAGCAGTCCGTGCTCGTTGTGCTCGACGGTCATCTCGCCGCCTCGGACCTGGACGCGGATCGGGAAGGGCAGCCCCCAGACCTGGTGGGCGACAAAGGCGGATCCCGCCACTCCGGTGCCACAGGCGAGCGTCTCGTCCTCCACACCGACCTCGTAAGTCCGGACACTGATTCCGTTGCGGTTGCGCTGGATGAAGTCGACATGCAGCCCTTCCGGGTGGTTCAGCCGCCGGCACAGCTCGTCGTGGTACCTCAGCGGCCGGCCGGCGCTGCGCACGTCCACGCTGGGCAGGTCCTCGACGAGGAGCACGAGGTGCGGTAGGCCGCTGAAGACGAAGTACCGGTCCTGCGCGACCTTCTGGAACTCCCGCCCGGCGCCGAGCCCGACCCGGATCCGGCCGCCGGCCGTTGACACCCACTTCTCGCCGTCATCGGTGCCGATGAAGTCCTCGTCCGTGGCGATGTATCCCTGCTCCGCGCAATACCGGGTCACGCATCGCAGCGCGTTTCCACACATTTGTGAATGGGTGCCGTCCCACTCGAAATATGTCATCCTGACCCGGGCGCGGACCCGGTTACGGGTTGTCCTGACGAACGCGATTCCGTCCACCCGGATCGCCCGGTATGACTGGCAGATCTCCCGGGCGAGGGCGCTGTCCACATGCTGCGCGGAGATGTCACTGAGCGCCTCGTCCACGACCATGATGATGTTTCCGTTGCCGTGCATGATGGAGAACTTGAGCGTGGAGAAGGGAACCCCGTTCGCCGTGTTGTTGTGGAATGCGTCGTACTCGGCGGCGAAATCTCGCCGGTTGAACTTCATCATGACGTGCCTCCGTGGCGGGGATGGAAATATCAGGCGGTCTGGCGGGCTGGAATCCCACGCCAGTGGCTGCGCGCTGGCAGGATCTCGCCCTTCATCGCGAGTGAGAGCGTGTCCAGTGAGCCGCTCGCGCCGACCTCGGCGTCGTAGAGGACGACAGCGGAGGTGCCCACCGATGCCCCGGCGGCGACGCTGACCCGGGACATCTTCATGACCCGGTCCTCGAACAGGTGGGTCTGCACCGAGGTGCCCTCGCCGATCGTCGCGTCGTCGCCGATCTGTACCAGGTCGAACTCGGTGCCACCGGTGGAGCCGAGCCAGGTCCGCCGGCCGACCCGGACGCCGAACACGCGCAGCAGCGGAGCCAACCACGGAGTGCCGGTCAGGCGGTTCAGCAGCACGGGCTCAGCCACGGCCTCAAACAGCCCGGTGATCAGCTCGGTCCGCCGGACCCACAGGCTCCAGTACGGCTCGGTCCTAGGCCGGTAGGTGCCGATGACCAGCCATTTCAGCGCGGCGACCAGCAGGGTGGCGGCTAGCCCCAGCCCCAGGCCCAGCGCCGGCGCCACGGCGAGCACGGCCAGTGGTGACAGCGCAGCCGCCAGCGTGACCATGATGTAGAGGCCCACCAGCGCACTGGCGCTCATGATGATCTCCGGCAGGGTGACCCGGAGGAGCTCGACGATCAGTCGTCCGAGGACCAGCCTGCGGCTGGGGGTGTAGGTCAGCTCGTCGGGGAAGCTCTGGCTGGCCTGCCGGCGCGGCAGGAAGATCGCCGGCGAGCCGAGCCAGGTGGTCTCGGGATCGGCCGGCCGGGACGGTGCCACGGACAGCACGCCGAGCAGGCTGTTCTCGCCCAACCGGCAGGAGCCAGGCACCAGCGCCATGTTGCCCACGAAGCTGCGCCGCGCCAGCTCAGCCTGGGTGACGGAGATACAGCCCCGGTGGAACACGGGCGGCGCTGTGGTGATTCCGCCGGCCAGGAAGCACTGGTTGCCCAGGATGGTCATGTCGGGGTCGATGAAGCTGGGGGTGGCGACCTCGCACCAGCGGCCCATCCGGATACCCAGCCCGCGCAGGAACGGCAGCACGTACAGGGTGCAGTAGAGCGTGCGGGTCAGCGTCATACTCAGGGTGACTACGTTGATGCTCAGCCACTTGCGCAGCGCAAACCAGCCGCGCCCAGAATAGATGCCCGGGTTCGCCAACGGCCCCACAGACCGCTTCACGATGATTAATGTCAGACAGCTGACCAGCACGAACAGTGGCCCGGCCAGCAAGGCGCTCAGCATTCCCCAAGCCAGGCCGTCGGCCACCGTGGCGTAGGCCAGCACAACCGCGCTGGGGATCGCGATCAGTGCGGGTAGCAGCATCAGCGCCAGGGTGCCGGCGACGTAACCGATCAGCACCGCAACCGACGGGCGGCGGGTCTCAGCGCGCTCGGCCATCGCCTCCAGCAGCGCAGGCGCGGCTTGGGCGCGAGTGATCGGCGATCCCGCCCAGTGTTCGCCCGCCGGGATGCGGCAATCCGCGTGCACCAGCGACTGCTCGCCCACCGAGGCCTGGTCACCGACCTGCGCGCCGGCCAGCACCACACTGTTGGTCCCCACGAAGCTGCCTGCACCGATCCGCACGCCATCCAGGCGCAACCAGCCGTCCTGCACGACAAAGGGCTGCACCCGAGCCCCGTAGCCGATGCTCGCGCCGGCACCGATCTGGACGAACGTTGGCAGCTCGACCCGCCCAGACACGTGGCAGTCCCGCCCCACTCGCGCGCCCAGCATCCGTAGGTATGGCGCGAGCAGGGGCGTTCCGGTCAGTATCCGCACCGGAGCCAGGCCGGCGACCTTGCCGGAGAACCAAAACCGCAGGTAGGTGACACCCCACAGCGGGTACCAGCCGGAGCGCACCCCGTGCATGACCAGGCGGGCGCCCAGCACCGGAAGCAGGAACAGCGTCATGAGGAACCAGACGATCCACAGACCGCCGAGCCCGGCCAGCGCGACGCCGGACACCGTCGTCAGCGCGTTGTCCGCCCCGAAGCCCGCGACCGGGACACCCAGCCGGAGCAGGATCGCGGTCAGCAGCACCAGCGGCGGCGTGCCCAACGCCAACAGCCACCCGTAGAGCAGCCCGAGCTGAGCGACACCACAGCGCCACACCCGCAGGGTCGAGTGTCGTCGCGGTGCTGGCCGCTGGGACGGCACC
This sequence comes from Pseudonocardiaceae bacterium, assembly GCA_050699715.1. Classification (GTDB taxonomy): domain Bacteria; phylum Actinomycetota; class Actinomycetes; order Mycobacteriales; family Pseudonocardiaceae. Next base: position 46,624 of record JBOHFR010000038.1, on the reverse strand, counting down.
GGGTCCGCGAGTGTGGTGAGCTCGTTGTCGATGAACCTGGCCAGGCTCCGGATCGTGGGATGGGCGTACAGATCACCCATGGCCAGGCCCTGGTGCCCGGGTTGCTGGCGCAGTGCGGAGATCAGGCGGGCGGCGGTCAGCGAATGGCCGCCCAGGTCGCAGAAGAAGTCATCCTCCACCGAGACCTCGCCGATGCCCAGGACCTGGCTCCACGCTTGCGCCAGCCCGACCTCCAGTGGCGTCGCCGGGGCGACGTGCGGCCCGGCGACGCAACCCAGCGGTGCCGACACTGGCGGCGGTAGGGCGGCCCGGTTCACCTTGTCGGCGGCCAGCAGTGGGAACTCCTCGAGCACCTCGATGAACGAGGGGATCATGTACGCGGGCAGGCGGCGCCGCAGCGACGCGTGCAGCCGCTCGCGCAGCTCGGTGTTTCCGCTGTCATCGTTGTGGCAAGCGTTATCGCGCAGTGTGACGTAGCCGACCAGGTCCTGGAGGACGCCGTCGCGCTCCACGGGGTTGACGACCGCGGTCTCGACGGCGGGGTCCTCGCGGAGGACCTGCTCGATCTCGCCCAGCTCGATGCGGTAGCCCCGGATCTTGACCTGAGTGTCGATGCGGCCGAGGTACTCGTACTCCCCCGTCGGGGTCAGCCGGCCAAGATCGCCGGACCGGTAGAGCCGCGGCGCTGCGGCGCGGTCCCGGGCGATCGGGTTGGGCACGAACCGCTCGGCGGTGAGCTCAGGACGGTTGAGATAGCCGATGGCGACACCGGGGCCGCCGATGCAGATCTCGCCGACACCACCCGGCTCGACCGGCCGCAGCTGCTCATCAAGGATGGCGAACAGGTAAGTCGGGAACGGCACACCGAGGGTCACCGGCCGGTCCGGGAACAATTCGGTGCAGCTTGCCGACACCGTCGTCTCGGTCGGGCCGTAGCAGTTCAGGATCCGCCGGCCAGGGCGGGAGAACCGGCGCACCAGATCGGGCGGCATCGCCTCGCCGCTCATCAGCAGGCAGCGCACCGATGGCAGGTCGGACTCCAGGGTCGTCAGCATCGTCGGGACGCTGCAGAACACCGTGACGTCGTGCTCGGTCAGGAAATCGACGAGTCCCTGGCCGACCCGGCGGGAGTCGGTCGGCCCAGCGATCAGCGTGGCCCCGGCGACCCACGCCGGCCACATCTCCTCGAGATGGAAGTCGAAACTGATCGACATTCCCTGGTAGACCCGGTCGGTGCTGGTCACGCCGTAGATCGGGGTGGCTACCCGGAGGAAGTTGACGATGCTGGCGTGCGAGACGGCCACACCCTTGGGCTTGCCGGTCGAGCCGGAGGTGTAGATGATGTAGCTCTGCGTTGCCGGGTCGAGCGCAACGCTGGGGCGGTGCTCGGGCTGGACCGCCAGGTCGGGGGCCGAGGTGTCGAGCTCCAGCACCCGGCACGGCAGGCCCCGGGTGCGCTCGCGCGATGCCGAGGTCGTCACCAGATCATGCAGCCCGGCGTCGTGCGCGATGTAGGCCAGCCGTTCGTCGGGAAACGACAGGTCGAGCGGAACGTAGGCGGCACCCGCCTTGAGCACGCCCACAATCGCGACATAGGTGTCGATCGAGCGCTCGAGCAGGATCCCCACCGGAGCACCCGCCCGCACGCCACGCGCCTGGAGCAGGTGCGCCAACCGGTTCGCCCGACGGTCGAGCTCGGCGTACGTCAACCGTGCCGCCTGACAAACCACCGCGACAGCGCTCGGAGTTCGGTCACACGTCCGCTCGAAATACTCCGGCAGGGTGCGGATTCTCGGCGTCGAGAATGACTCCACCGCAGGTGGCGCCGACTCTGGCTGGGTGGTTATTCTTGTTGTCCGGATCGGCGGACGGGCAACGTCCAGTAGCGTGGTCACGACTTCTCCTCAGGTGCTACGAGTAGCGTTTCTCGCGCCGTTGTCGAATCCGCTACTGTCTCTGGGAAAAGAGTGCGTCACGCCGGCTGGCCGCAGCGATGGTGCATTCCCCCGACCGGGCCGAGAAAGCCCCACCTCCCAGCGTAGGGATAGCCCTACCGAGATTGTCGGTTATTCACGATGCTGATGAGGGGCTGCTGGTGAGGGGCTGAGCCCATGCCGCGTTGGTGCCAGGACGTAGTCATCCGTACGCGTACGGCAACCTTCGGGCCACTTTAGTGACCGCTACGTTACGCGCGGGAGTTCGGGCACGCGGCCGTAGCGTTTCGCGCAACAGCCAGAAAGGATTTGAGGTATCAACTTTGGTCCGGTCGGTCTCTTTTGCAAGAGGGCCATAGGGTGGACCTGGAGGTGGGAGCATTCCTACCAAGAGTGATGCGAATGCTACTGGCGGCGAGCCGGCTAACACGACAGCCGAACTCGATGAATTCGTTGGCGGTGGGCTACAACTGGATGCCCTCCGTGAGATGCTCGCCGGGCTGGAGTCGAGAGCGCGGGAGAGCTCCGATGACACGCTGTCCAGCGTGGTCGCTGCCGGCCAGCGAGCGCTCGACGAATGGCAGCGCTCAGTCACCTGCTTGCGACACCATGAGCAGGAGCACGAGTGTGCCGCGTCGGGCGAGCTGCGCGCCCGAGACCGGTTACACTCGGTGCTGGAGCTGGTGAACAAGCTCTCCGATCAGATAGCGGTGATCCCGCCGCCCGTCGGTCGCGCTCAGCGGACCTGCGGTCAGGGGACCCAGCGGTGCGCGGGGTCTCGGCTGGCGTTGGGCGGCGCGCACCGGGCCGGACTCGCGGTGCGCATGCTGGGCGGTTTCGAACTGGACCTCAATGGGCAACCGGTGCGCGAATGGCACGGCCGGCGCGCTCTATCGATTATCCAGTTCCTCGTGCTGAACCGCCGGTCCGCGGTGTGCCGCGAGACCCTGATCGATGCCATCTGGCCGGAGATCCCGATCGACCGGGGGCGGCGTAGGCTGCACCAGGGAGTCTATGACCTCCGAAACACCTTGCGTGAGGCCGATCCCGGACGAACCCACATCATGTGTGTTGACGGCTCGTATCGGTTGGACCCTGCTATGCCCGTCTGGGTCGACTCCGAGGAGTTCGACCGGCTCGTTTCCGCAGCTGACCACAGCCAGGCCGACAATCGCCTCGACGAGGCTTTTGAGTTATGCCGGGAGGCTGCGGCCCTCTATCACGGCGACTTCCTGTCCGACGCGATCGGGGCCGACTGGGCGACGGTCGAACGCAACCGCCTGCGCGCCCGCTACATTGTTCTCTGCAACCAACTCGCCGAGCTGCACGTCATGCGTGGCGAGCATCGCCGCGCGGTCGCTGTGCTCGATCGTGTCCTGGGTAAGGATCCCTGGAACGAGGACAGCGCGCGGATCGAGATGCGATGTTACGTCGAGATGGGCCACTCGTCGCTGGCGCTGGGTGTCTTCAAGTCCTGCGCGCAGGCGCTCGCCCAGGAACTGGGCGTTCGTCCCTCCGCCGAGACCCTCCGGCTCTACCACGAGATCCGGGGCGCGCCGTGACCGTGCCCCGAGTCCTGAGCCCGGTCACGGCGCCCGCGCCCCGAACACAATCTTGATCTCGATCACCACGGTGCCGGTTCCTGAGCCGCCCACTTCGGGCAGGTCCGCAACCGGCCCCACCCGGTCGATGATCCACCGGACCCAGTCGAGGAGAGCGCCGCCCCGCACGGTCGTCTCGTCGCCGGTCTCCTCGTGGTAGAGGCGGATCCGCCAGATCGGCTTGCCGGCGTCGTCGGTGCGAGAATCGAAGAAAACCGAGAAACCGGCGTGCTGCCGCCACCGCTCGCTCGACGAGTCGTCCTCGCGACCGTCTCGGCCGGGCGGCTGTCCCCAGGTACTTGGTGTCGCAGGTTCGTCGGGCACCTGTCGACCTCCATCGCTCGAGGGGTGAGCACGCCCGGCCGGGTGTCGCTGGTCGTCGCATGCTCGGTTGCGTGTGTGGTGACATCGTCAGCGGGACCGCAGGCCGCACCTCAGACACCATGATCACTGTTTGGGTGCGTTCAGCGACAATCTTTGTCGTCTCACGCACCCAAACAGTGATCATGCCCTGTCGGCCACTGATCGAGATCACATAGTGCGGCTGCCGTATTAGGCGTCCTGCCCCGGCTATTCTCCAGGGGGCTCGGTCGTCGGGGGCAGCACACAGATGTCGAAGTCCTTGCAGCAGCCGAAGAGGAAGCCGAAATCGCCGCAGCAGTCCTTCGAACTGATGGTGAGGCAGATGTCGTACTGCGTTCCGCAGTCCCCGGCGGTCAGTGTGTTGGGGGGGATCTCGAACTTGAAGACGAAGGTGCCTGTGTTGCAGGGGTCGTACTCGCCCTCAAGCTTGATCGTCTTGCAGATCTGGCCTTCAACGTCGATTCCGCACGCATCGTAGGCCAGACACACACAGAGCTCTGTGTCACAGAGGTAGTGGAGGCTCTTGCCGCTCAAGACGATCGTGACCTTGACCACGAGAGTTTGGTTCGCGTGGATGATCCCGATCGGCTCGTCGGGGTCCGTCTTGTCGAAGTACACAGCGGTGACCGTGGCGTGGAGATCCCAGACCTGCGGCTCGACGTCGAGCACGCACGTAGTGGTTCCCACCGGGTATGCCATGATGTGCCCCGTTCATTGGTTCGTGGTGCCGGCGACTGTCGCCGACCAGACAGGTATGCCGCACCGCTCTCACGCCGCGGTTCGGTGAGCACGGGTCGAGCCGGGGCCAAGTACACGCCACGATCGGCCGGTGCTCACCGAGCGGCACCGGAGAGCGAGCCGTGAACGGCTACCGCTACAGCCGAGCCAGGGCCGGTGTCGCCGGCACCCTGCTCCGCTGGATGATGGGGTAGTGATCGAGTCCGGTGTCTGCGAGGTGTGGTGGGCGCACACCTCGTCGGCCGACGAGCGCCTGCTGGCGTTGCTCGACGATGCTGAGCAGGCCCGGTTCGAGCGGTTCCGACTCGCTGCGGACAAGTCCCGATACGTGGCCGCCCATGCGTTGACCCGGCTTGTCCTTGCCGACCGCATCGGCACCGATCCGGCTGCCCTTGAGCTGCGCCCTGATGTCTGCCGATGCGGTCAGCTGCACGGGAAGCCCCGCCTGCTCGGCGAGCACCGCGATCTGGAGTTCTCGCTCTCCCACTCCGGAGGCCGCGTCGTCGTCGCGATCACGACGATGGCGCCGGTCGGGGTCGATGTGGAGCAGATCCGGATGTTGTCTGACGTCGAGGGGGTCGCCGCCGTCGCCCTCGCCGAGCCTGAGCGCCGCGAGCTGCACCGGTTGCCGGCGAGTGACCGGTCAGCGGCGCTGCTCACCTACTGGACACGCAAGGAAGCACTGCTCAAGGCCACCGGCGACGGACTGAGCCGACCGCTGATCGACATCGTCATGAGCGCCCCGGACACACCGCCGGCCGTCCTTGCCTGGACGGGTGCGCAGGCTCGCCGGACCCAGGTCTTCTCCCTGGCGCCTGGTCCGGGGTACCTGGCCAGCCTCGCCCTACTCACGGGGGACCGGGTCCGCGTCAGGCAACTCGACGGAGACCCGGTTCTCCGGTCCCGACGGCGAAGTTCACACGATTAGGGTCGTTCTCCGCCATGCTGCACTCGACAGACCATCAGATCCTGTACGGGCGCAGGGGAACGGGGAAGACCCACGCCCTGCTCTACCTGAGCGACCTCATCGAGCGTACCGGTGATGTGGCGGTGTACGTGGACCTGCGCACCATCGGCTCAGCCGGGGGCCTCTACGCCGACAGTAACCTGAGCCTGACGGTGCGCGGAACCCAGCTACTGGTGGACGCGCTCGAGGCGATCCAGAACGAGTTGCTCGCGGTGGCTATCGACGGTGCGATCGGCGATCAGAATACCCTGGCGCTGGGCGAGCTAGCGGAGGCGGCGACCGCGGTCCAGGTCGTCGGTGAGGTGGAGCAGGAGACCACCCTCGGTGGCTGCGCCGAGTCCAGGGCTGGCATCGAGTTGGCCGTGTCGCCGAATGTCAAGTTATCGGCGACACAGCGCCGCTCGACTACGGCCGAGAGCCGGTTGCGGCGCACCGGAATCGAGCGGCACCACGTGGTTTTCGGGCCGCTCAGCAGGGCGCTGCGCGGCATCACCAGCGCGTTGGGCGGCGCGCGGTTGTGGTTACTGCTGGATGAGTGGAGCAGCGTCCCGCTCGACCTCCAGCCCCTGCTGGCGGACCTGCTGCGCCGCAGTGTCCTCCCGATTGCGGGTGTCACGGTCAAGATTGCGACGATCGAGCATCGGTCCCGGTTCAGCCAGCCCTCGCCAAGCGGGGACTACGTCGGGATTGAGGTCGGCGCCGACGCGGCCTCCGCGGTCAGCCTCGACGATTTCATGATCTTCGACAATGTCCACAGCCGCGCCCAAGAGTTCTTCGGGCAGCTGTTCCACAACCACACCAGCGTGCAACTGTCCACCATGATCTACCAGCCGCCGCTGGATCCGGACAGCTTCATCGAGGCCACCTTCCAACGCAACATTTTTCCTGAGCTGGTGCGGGCGGCGGAGGGCGCGCCACGGGACGCGATCAACATTGCCGCGCTGGCCGCACAGCACGCCCACGACGAGCTGATCGGCCTGTCGGACGTGCGCCGGGCGGCCCGGGACTGGTACCTGCGTGACAAGCAGACCGCGATCAAGGCGAACGAGCCGGCCCGCCAGATGTTGCGGCTGCTGGTCGACGAGGTGGTGGGCCGGCGCCGCTCCCGCACCTTCCTGCTTGACCAAATGACCGTGCGGCACGAGACGATCGACGAACTCTTCGACGCGCGCCTGCTGCACCTGTTGCGACGCGGCATCGTGGACCCGAAAAATCCGGGTACGCTCTATGACGGGTTCGCCATCGACTACGGTTGCTATGTCGATCTGCACTCCAGGCCCCGAGACCGTGGCGGGTGGATGAACTCACCGAGAGGCGTCCCGCCGGACGAGTTCAGCTACACCGGAGAAGCCGTCAACCTGGCCAGGCTCGTTTGATGCCAGCGCTGAGCGTCGCGACCACTCGCTCGACTCGCGGATCGCGCTGCAGCTGCTCCAGGGTCACCGGCAGCGGCAGCCGCCAGTTGGGGTACTCGTCGACGGTGCCGGGCAGGTTGGGTTGGCGCATCTCGCCCACCACATCGTAAGGGGAAGCCAGGAGCAGCCGGCAGGGCGTGCGGGCCAGCAGCGCGTGCATCGCCACCACGATCTCCTCTTCGTCCTCGGCGTCCAGGGCCTGGGCGTCCAGGTTCTCGGCACCCAGCAGGCCTTCGGCGCGCAGCAGACTGATCAGCTCCGCGCGTTCGGCGTGTGCCTGGACCCACTCGGCGGCGTCGTCGTTCAGCAGCCCCAGCGCAGCGCGCGCCCGCACGTGCTCGCCGCGCAGAAAGCCGACCGCGGTGGGCAGGTCGTGGGTGGAGATGCTGGCTGCCGCGTGTTGCGGCCAGCGCTGCGGAGCCAGTAGCGGCGCGCCGGGGGCCTGCTCGTCGCGGGCGAACCACAGTACCGTGCAGCCCAGCATCCGCTGTGCCGCCAGCGTCTCGGTGACCTCCGGCTCCACGGTGCCCAGGTCCTCGCCGATCACCACCGCGCCGGCCCGGTGCGCCTCCAGCGCCAGCGCCGTGACCATCGCTGCGGCGTCGTAGCGCACATAGGTGCCTTGGTCCGGGGACGCCCCGGGCGGCACCCACCACAGCCGCCACAGGCCGGCGACGTGGTCGATGCGCAGCCCATCGGCATGCGCGAGCACGGCGCGCAGCATGTCTCGGTATGCGGCGTACCCAGTGGCGGCCAGCCGGTCCGGGCGCCACGGCGGCAGCCCCCAGTTCTGGCCCTGCTGGTTGAACGTGTCCGGCGGGGCGCCGACGGTGACCCCGATGGCGAGCACGTCCTGCAGTGCCCAGGCGTCGGCGCCCTGCGGGTCCACCCCGACGGCGAGGTCGTGCACCACCCCGATGGCCATCCCCCTGGCGGCATCCCTCGCGGCGGCCAGCTGCTCGTCGCACTGCTGCTGCACCCAGGCGTGAAACGCCACCTCGTGCGGGTCCGCGCTCGCCGTCGCCGGGTGCCGCAGCTCGCTGGGCCAGCGCGACCAGCGCGGGCCGTGCCGCTGCGAGAGCGCGCAGAACGTCGCGAAGTCGCGCAAGCCGTCGGTCATCACCGGGTGTGGGGCGCCTTGGGCCCGCCACAGCAGCTCCAAAGCTGCCAGCTTGGCTCGCCAGACGGCGTCGTGATCGATCCGCTCGCCGGTCGAGCCGACCCACAAGGCGTCCACCTCGGCCCGTACCGTTGGGTCGGCTCGGTGGTAGGCGTCGATGTCCGTGATCCGCAGATAGAGCGGGTTGACGAAGCGCCGGCTGGACGGGCTGTACGGCGAGGGCTGCACCGGGCAGGTCGGGGTCACCGCGTGCAGCGGATTGACCAGCACGGCACCGTTGCCGTGCGCGGTGGCTGTCCACCTGATGAATTCCCGCAGGTCGGCGAAGTCCCCGATGCCCCATGACCTAGCCGAGCGCAGGGCGTAGAGCTGTAGCATCCAGCCCCAGGTACGCGGCGGCTCGGGCAACGGGGCGGGAGCCACCAGCAGGGTGGTGCGCTGCTCGCCGCGGGTCAGCGAGTACCAGCCGGGCGCGAGGCTGGCTGGGAGCACCCCGCTGACCGGCATTTCGGTGCCGTGTTCATCGGTGAGCACGCCGGGATCCCGAATCGTGTGGCACTGTCCCTGGCGCAGCACCACGGTGCCCGGCAGCCCAGGTTGCCGGGCCGCGACCAGCGCGTCTTGGATCTGCGCCGAGGTGTCCGCACTGACGCCGAGCAGCCCGAGCACCCGACGCACCACGTCGCGGTCGACGTCGACCCGCCGGCGCTGCGCGTCTCGGTACCAGGTCGCGACACCGTGGGCAGCGGCAAGCTCCTCGAGTGCGTACTCCATACCTTCCATGCTGGCAGGCCGCCGCGAAATCGGGGTGGAACCGGGGGATGTTCAGGAGTGCAGGGCTGACATCGCTTGCCAGTTCTCCCATGGCACGGTCCAGTCGTAGATGTCGCCGTCGGCTCCGGTCAGCGGGGTGGGGCTGCCGGTGACCTCGACGGGGTCTCCGAAGACCGCGCTGCCGAAGTATTCTTCAGCGTTCGCCGTGGACAGGTTCACGCAGCCGTGGGTGACGTTCGAGGAGCCTTGCACGCCAGTGGTCTCCGGATTGGCGTGGATGAACTCGCCGTTATTGGAGATCCGTACCGCCCAAAACTCGGGAATGTTGACGTAACCGTAGGCGGGGTTGGACATCAGTACTTTCTGAGACTTGTTCATCACCACGTGGATGCCGTTGGTCGTGTTGCGTTGCGGGTCTGAGGACAGCCCGTAGCTGGCCGGGAAGTTCATCACTTCCTGGCCGTCCCGGATGACGATCAGGCGGTGGCTGTTGACGTCGGCCTTGACGATCTGGGCGCGACCGATGATGAGCTTTGTGCTGATGTCTTCCTTGCCGTAGGAGCCTCGGCCCAAGGCCACGCCGTAGAGCGTGGCGGTGACGCTGACGTGGGTGCCGGGCTGCCAATAGTCCCTGGGCCGGTAGTGCGCCCGGGAGCCGCCGTTGTCGTCGGGTAGCCAGGCCCACGATCCCACGGTGGGCACGGACGCTTGCACCTGCAGCGCACGCTCCACAGCGGCCTTGTCGGACACGTGGCCGTCGAACTGCAGGATAATCGGGGCGGCGATGCCGACGGTGTCGCCGTCGCCGGTGTTCAGTGTGGCATGGAGTTGCCGCGCAGGCGTGACGGTGGTAAACGAGCCAGCGACCGGGACCGGAAGACGATCAAGGCCGGCGGCGCTGCCGCTCCAGGTGTAGGTTTTCCCGTAGCCCAGTGGTTCCGCGCTGATCCAGCTGCGCCGGTCTGCGCTCAGGGTGCCGGCCACGGCCCTGCCGTCCGGGTTGACCAGCGCCACGGCAAGCAGCACGCCCCCGGTGACCCGCACCGAGACGGGCAGCGTGGGGCTGACGTTCGTGGCCTTGTCCCCCGGCAGCACGCTGACCTGCGCCTGCGGACGCGGGTGAGCGCTTGCGCCAAACGGCCCGGTGGATCTTCCCGAGCACGCGGCAAGCAACACCGCCACGACAAGCACCATCAACACGCGCCGCATAGTTCCCACCGAATCTCCCCAACCTCTGCCCGGGCAGGAGGGTATCGCGGGTACCCTGGGCACTCGTTTGACGCCAGCGATGCTCTAGACGCGCACCAGCAGAGCGCCCCGGTCAGCGCGCATCTGCAAGTCTCGCACTTCGCCCACCGGATCGCCGTCGAGTTGGCACTGCTGTGGAGCCTCCGTGCTGCTGATGATGATGCTGCCACCGTGCGGACCCGACGGGGCGGCTCGATCCGGCCATCCACAGCGAGGGTGATCGGGGCCCTGGGAGCACTCAGCGCGCGCATTCCGGAGACGAAATACGCCAGCGTGCCCAGCCGGGCTTTCAACTCGTGGGGCGCGCCGGCCATGATTGCCGCGTCGAAGCCCACCCCGGCCATCACCAGGAACACGTGCTCCTCGGCGCGGTCATCGATAGTCACCCGGCCGACATCGATCGCGCGGTTTTTCCCGGACAACGCAGTCCGGGTGGCTCGGGCCGGGTTGTCCAGCGCAATGGCCTTGATGTTAGTCGACGAAGAAGGCCGCTTCGACAGCTCGTTTTCGGTGACTATCGCACCGACGTTCACGTCCGAAACGACATTAGGAGACGTTCGCGGTAAAATCGTCTTGCTGCGAAGGTTTCAGAGCGGCCGAGATGCGGGATTCGATGTTACCTACTGGCTGGATAACGCTATCACGAGAAGTAGTGAAGACGTGGACGGAAAACCCAGGAGTGCGGTGCCTCCGGTATATCATATCGAAGATCATCACAACGATCCTGACGACAAGTACGACCTCATCGTGTCGCATATAGAGAAGGCGAAACGTGGTGACCGCAAGGATCTTTACATCACTTTCTCCAGCGCAGTCGCCCTGCGGGCCAGTGGCTACGCGGAGACAATTAACCCACGTCTCAATGACTACCTTTCCGGATCCCCGACCGGGCGCGTTGAAATTATCGTGATGGACTATTGGGGTTTCGCTGTGTGTCGAGGCGGTGACGGTATGTAGTATGACGGGCTAACTGAGGACCGCTCTTCTATCGTGAAGGGGTTCTACCCTGGTGAGAGGAATACCATTATGGGCCTGATCATCGCACTGCTGCTCATCTGGCTTGCGCTCGTCATCGTCGGGTTTGCCATCAAGACGCTGCTGTGGTTGGCGATCGTGGGGATCGTGCTGTTCGTCGCCACCGGTATCTACGGCGCGATCCGCAGCCGTACCCGTTGAGGCGTGCTGCCGCTGCGCCGCCGTGGGCATGCACCGTGTCAGGGCAGTGAGCAACCCGCGCTCGTGACCATCGACGCTCAGCGCCACGATGAACAGGCGCCACTGCTCAGGTCGCACGTCCGCCACTGTTCAGCTCCGCGTGTCCCTTGACACTCCTCCGCCCCTGCCGCCCCACGGGGAGGTGGGGGGATCCGTTGCGGAGTTGCCACAGACGGCAACTTGGGGCGAGAAGTTGCCGTCTGTGGCAACTCCGCACGTTGCGACAGTCCTTCCCCGGATCTCACTGACAGTGACATCGGTACGTGCTGTGGCAGGCATCGAGCGATCGTGGCGCAGCAACGCCCTGTGCCCAGACACGGGCGGGACCACCCCCGGGCAGTAGCCGGCCGCAGACTCTCGGCCCACCTCAACGACCGTGCGCCGCTACGGGACAGGGGATCCGATGGTGACTACGTGCAAGCCGGACATCGTGTCCCGGGCCTCTTCGCACGATGCGGTATCGAGGACGACGGCAGCGAGCTGGTGACCTCGTCAGGTAGTGCGATGTCAGTGGTCAGGTCAGAGGAATCGGGCGCTGCGCCAGCCATCGTCGCGACGAGATCTCGCGCCATCGGCTCGACGTCACGCAGCGTGCGAGCCTGAGTCTACCGATCCAGCTCGACCACGTGGACCAGCCAGTACCGGTCACCACGTTCCACACGGACGTGGTAGGTGGTCACTGCCACCACCCCTTTCAGCTGTCAGGAGATACTTGTGCCCTGCTCTGGGGTTGCACTGCTGGCATCAGCGAGGAGGGTGGATGACCGAGCTGTACCGGGCGATGATCAGCAGCACGACCAAGGACATGCGTGACCACCGCAAGCAGGCGATGGAAGCATGTCGTCGGCAGGGCTTCTTCCCCGACATGATGGAGGACCTGGCGCCCAGCCCGGACGGCGCGGTGCGCCAGTCCTTGGACCTGGTGGATGGGGCCGACGTCTACGTGCTGGTGTTGGGGCTGCGCTACGGAGAGATCCCGGGTGGCTATGAGAAGTCCTATACCCACCTGGAGCTGGATCGGGCGATCGAGCGGGGCATCCCGATTCTGGCGTTCCTGACCAGCCCGCAGCACCTCTTCACCGAGATCGACATCGATCGCGATGCGGCAGGTGACCGAGTGCAGGGGCTGCGCGAGGAGGTAATGCGCCGTGGCCCCAGCTACTTCTCCTCGCCGGAGGATCTCCGTTCCTTGCTCATCGACGGATTGGCGGACATTCGCCAGCGGCTGCCACCGCGCAGTGCGTCAACGCAGCACGCCCGCCGCCCGGACCCGCCGCCGGCTCCTTTCGTGGTCGGCCCCTACACGCTGCTGCAGACGACCGAGGTGGTGGGTCGGCAGCGGGAGCTCGACCTGCTCACCGACTGGGTGTCGGACCCAGGGAAGGACGTGCATCGAGCCCGGGTACTCGCGCTGCTCGCGATCGGCGGGATGGGCAAGAGCGCGCTCGCCTGGAAATGGTTCCACGACATCGCGCCCCAGCAGCTGCCGACGCTCGCCGGACGGGTGTGGTGGAGCTTCTATGAGACCGATGCCCGATTCGACAACTTCGTGCTGCGCACCCTCGGCTATGTCACCGGCCGGTCGGTGGAGGAACTGCGGACACTGCGGGCACCGGAGCGCGAGGAGGAACTGCTCGGCATCCTCGACCGCGACCCGTACCTCGTCGTGTTGGACGGCGTCGAACGGCTCCTGCTCGCCTACAGCCGCTCCGATGCCTCCCGACTCGCCGACGACGACCTCGACGAGCAGACCGCGCATCGGGTGGCCGGGGCAATGGGTCTGCCACCGAGCGCGGCCGCGTCCTTCACCGGCCAGTCCCGGCTGCGGATCACCGTGGACCCGCGCACCGGGGTATTCCTGCGCCGACTGGCCGGGCTGCGATCCAGCCGGGTCCTTCTCACGAGCCGGCTGTTCCCGCGTGACCTGCAGACAGTTACCACCGAACCTGTGCCCGGCGCGCAGGCCTATTTCCTTGAAGGGCTGACCGATACTGACGCGGTTAGCCTGTGGGGTGCCTTGGGTGTCACTGGCAGCCAGGCCGAGCTCATCAAGCTGTTCGCGACCTTCGGCAACTACCCGCTGCTCATCCGGGCACTCGCTGGTGAGGTTGCCCGGTTCCGCCCGGCACCGCGTGATTTCGTTGCTTGGCGGCTGGCCAACCCGGGGTTTGACCCATTCTCGCTGCCTTTGGTGCAGCGCAAGGCGCATGTGCTGGAGTACGCGCTCGGCGGGCTTACCGAGCAGGAACTGCGGGTACTGCACACCGTCGCCGCCTTCCGGTGGCCGACGGTCTTCCTGACGCTGGCCGCGTTGCTGGTCGGTGACGATCAGCCCTGCGCCACCCCGGTTGAGCTGGACCGGGTCCTCACCGACTTGGAGGATCGCGGCCTGCTCGGGTGGGACCGGGTGAGCAACCGCTACGACCTGCATCCTGTGGTGCGCGGGGTGGTCTGGTCCTCGCTTGACCAGGACGCCCGTCACGGCATCGACCTGTGTCTGGCGGATCACCTGGGAGAGGCCCCCGAGGTGGATGACACAGCTGTGGTCAGCTTCGATGATCTTTCAAACACGATCGAGCTGTACCACACGCTCGTCCGCCTCGGCCAGCTGAAAGACGCCAGCACACTGCTCGGAACCCGGATCTTCGATTCCCTGATGTGGCTCGGCGGTTATCGGTACCTGGCCGAGTTGGCTCGCGCCGTCATCGCGGACCCGGACTGGCCGCAGAAGACAGCCAGCGAGGATCTTGATAAGGCGGCATACGTTTGCGTTCTGATGGGGGTTGGCTACCAATTCGCTGGCGACCCGGTCCGCGCGCTTGACAGCTACGACCTGTTCCCTCCTGGGCAGTTGGCTGAGAATCTTGTTGCTGGCAAGCTCGGTTTCCAGTCGATGGCGCTGTGCCAGCACGGCTGCCTTGCGGAGGCTGAACGTTGTGCTCGCGCCGCACTGGCACAACCTGATCTCGCTGAGTACATAACCGGCGACGCCATGACGGCGCTGGGCTCAGTGCTGCTTCATCGGGGCTTATCGGAGGAGGGTGCCGCATGGCTCGGGGACTACCACGTCGAGACCGACGATGAACCCTTCGGCTACTACTTCTTTCTGTACGAACTCGGTTGGGCCGCACTGCGTCGGGGCGATGTCGTGACCACGCAGACGTTCGCCAACCGGTTGGGCAGCCTCGCATCAGCCCGCAAGCGCGACGCGCTCCTGCGCGTGTGCGCTGCGTTGCTGCATGGCGCGGTAACGGGTCAGGTGGGTGACGAGGACCGGGCTGGTGAGCTGCTCAGCGGCGCCTTGGTCGACGCGCGGCAGGCCGGGCTCGGTGAGCTGGAGATTGTCGCGCTGACGCAACTGGCCGAGCGGCACCTGCGTGGGAATCGGCTGCCCGAGGCCCGGGGCCACGCTCAGGATGCCGTGGAGCTGGCTGAGCGCGCGGAGCTGCGGCTGCGGCGGGCCGATGCGCTGAATGCGCTCAGCCGCGTCGAGCGAGCGGCCGGTGACACCGAGGCGGCTGCCCAGGCCGCGCGCGAAGCCTACCGCCAGGCATGGTGCGACGGCCCGCCGTTCAGCTATGCGGCCGGCCTGGACGAGGCGCGAGCCAACCTCACCGCAGTAAGCGCGCAGGAGCCGGGTGGCCTTATCGGTTTCCAGCCGGGCGAGCCTTTTCCCGACGTGCTTATCGAGCCGATCCCGCTGCACGTTTGGCTAATCTTGATACGCATTGGTGGGAAACTCCCGCAGGGCCAGGTCATCGCCGCAATCGAGCGGCTCGGCTCGGTTGCAGTGGACCCGGTTGTCACCGCTGAGTTGGACGGGATCCTCGGCTCCGATGTGGCCGCACCGATCCGCGCAGCAGTGCTGCGCGCTCTCACTCGAATCGAGCCAAGCGTCGAGCGCAGCCGTGAACTCGTCCAACAGGCCGTACGCGATCAAGCAGAGGAGGTACGCGCAGCCGCGCTCCCACTGCTGGACCACCAGGCCGACCCGCGAGCGGCCACCCTCCTGCGAATACTTGCAGAGCACGATCCGGCGAAAATGGTGCGTAAAGCGGCGCTTTCACTGCTGGCTGGGCACGACAACGACAAAGCCTTTACCGCGATACGCCGAATCGCCGAGCACGACGACGAATCTGAGGTTCGCTTGCGCGCCCTCGACGTGCTGGTCGAAGTTCCCGACGGCATCGTTAAGGCACGCCCGACTCTGTTGCGCGCGGTGGAGGCTGACCCCACAGGCCACGTCCGCAGTCACGCCGCCGAGTTGGTCATGGGACGTGAGCCGGGGGCGCACGACGCGCTGTTGCGGCGTCGCTCCCGCGAAGACGACGATCCTGAGGTACGGGCACGGTTCCTGATGCTGCTGGCTGGCGCCCACCGGACGTAGCTGGGGGAGTCACTGTGGCGTTGGCCATCTCCGACTGCAGCGCCCCGTGAGGCCGCCACCATTGAACTCAGCGCTGAGGTGCAGTCTTTCCTGCAGGAGCGCGCGTCGTCCGACCTCGACGTGGGTGTTCGCGCCACGGCGCACCTCCTCCTCGCGGCCTCCCACCCCGAACTCCCGCTGGGAGTGCTACTACTCGACGAGTTGATCGCCGCACCCACGTCCGAACGCGAACCGCTGGGCATCGCCCTCCGAGCCGCAGGCGGTCCAGGACTACGAACGACTCGCAGCCGCTTTCGATCTTGGAGATTGGATCAGGGATTGAGCTGTCCGAGCCGGGTCCCAGGTCTACCAGAAGTGTCGGTGCTGCCTGGCACACTGGTCCCGAAGGGGAAGGAGGGGGACCATGACGGCCATGACCGAACCGATCGGACTCGCTGAGGGTCGCCCGTTCACGGTGCACGACCTGGAGGCGATGCCCGATGACGGCCGGCGCTACGAGATCATCGACGGGATGCTGCTGGTGACCCCGGCGCCGGGCTGGTCACATCAGGAGATGTCAGCGGCGCTCTACCGTGGGCTGCACGCGGCGTGCCCGCCGCAGCTGCGCGTGCTGCTAGCGCCGTTCGCGCTGCGAACCGCACTCACCAATGAGGTGCAGCCCGACGTGCTGGTGGCGCGTTACGCCGACCTCACCGAGGCGTGCCTACCCGTGGCGCCGGTGTTGGTGGCGGTGTTGGTGGCGGAGACACTGTCCCGCAGCACGCAGCTTCATGACCGCAACACCAAGAAAGCGCACTACGAGCGGCTGGGGGTGCCCTCGTACTGGTTGCTCAACCCGGTCCAGCCGGGTGCCCTCGAGGTGCACGAGCTCGACGAGCAGGGCAGTTACCAGCTGATCGCGAAGGTGACCGGCGAGGAGGTCTTCATCGCGCAACAGCCGTTCCCGGTTCAGATCTGCCCGGCCCGGCTGCTCGATGGCCTGCGCCCACGGTGATGCCCGCCGCGCCGCTGACCAGCCGACAGGCCTCACTATTCTTCAGGCGGGCCTTACGAGGGAAGCGACCCGCTCGACGTCGCGGCGCAGTGTCGCGACTGCGGTGGCCAGGTCGGTTTCGTTGTCTGTCGCTTCGACGCGTTCGGTCACCCACTGCCGGATCAGCGCGGACGGAGTCAGATGTGCCCGGCTAGCGGCAATCTTGAGAGCTTCATAGACAGCGGGCTGGAGGCGCACGGAGAACACGGTCGATGCGGTCGCTGTGTGGGACTCCTCCTCGGCGGCTGCTCGTTCTTCGTCGGCGTACTCGGCTAACGCCTGGATCGGCTCGGAGAGGATGTCGCCGTAGTCCTGCCACCAACCGGGGATGTGGGCGCGGGCGCGCAGGTCCTCCATCCTCGCCGCGACCTCGGCTGGGATCCGCAATGCCTCCACCAGGGTGGCCAGCTTCTCTGCGCTGATCTTCGTCCGGCCATTCTCGATGCTGGACATCTGCGCCTGCTTGATCCCGATCGTACCCGCCACCCTGGTCTGGTCGAGGTGGGCTTCCTCTCGGTAGCCGCGCAGCTGGGCGCCGAGCCGGCGGCTACGGACGGTGGGGCGCATCGAGCTCTCCCTTGCGGCGTCGGGTGGCACTCGTGATGGCATCACGGATTCAGCACGCCCTTTACCCCGCTGAGCCTGCTGAATGCGGGAAGTCAGGTGAGGGTGATGGTCGCCCGCTCAGCGGCGCGGCGGGCGGGTAGTGCGGCGGGATCGGTGCCGGTGCACTGCACCAGGGACGCGTCAGCGGCTAGCACCGCGAGCAGCACCTCACCCGGCACTGTCCCGTCCCAGCTTGTGGTGCACAGCAGGCGATCACCAGCGGTCAGGCCCAGCTTTGCGATTCGGGTCCGGGCGGCGGTGCGGAGCGTCTCGGTGTCGGGTCCTGCGCCGCCGGGGGTGAAGGTGTCGCCGTGCACCCGGATCTCGCTGGCGAAGTCCCGAACCCCCGGCGGCAGCACCGCGATGCCCATGCCCAGCGCGTCCAGCCCCAGCGCTGCCACCTCGTCTGAGCCGACGGCGTCGGCGATTCGATCAACGCCGCACAGCGTAACCTGCGCGCCGGCCGAGGAATCGGTGATGACTGTCGCGCCGCACCACCAGGCGCCCAGCAGCGCCCCGGCGGTCTGCCAGTGCGGCGGCAGCAACACCGCGACCGTGTCGCCGGGTTGGACGTCGAGCTCGTCGCGCAACCAGTTCGCGGTCTTGGCCGCCCAGTTGGCCAGCGTGGCGCCGGACAACTCGACCCGGCTACCGGTGGCGTCGTCGTAGTGGGTGATTCGCGGTCGGGCCGGGTCAGCGAGCAGCAGCGGGCCGAGCACTTGGTCGGTGATGGTCATCGGCTTCATAGCTTAACGTCGGGTCAGGAGACGCAGGGCACCTTGCCACCCACCATCGGCGGTCGTGTTGAGACCGCCGATGGTGCGGTGGAGGTGTTACCGGCGCGCTCGGCCTGCCGGATCGGCCGCCCGAGGGTGGTAGCGGTCGAGGTCGCTACCCGCTGTGGCACCGCGCCCGCGTTTCGCGGTTTGCCCGGCCCGGAGTAATCCTTGCCGAGGTAGACCTGCACGGTACCGGGGCTCAACTGGGAGTCCTCCTCGACCGGCAGGCCGCCCAGCGTGTCGGCCACTAGGCGGCCGGCGTCCTCACCGTTAGTCGGGCCGCCAGTCGGGTAGCGCACCACACTGGTGGCCCGGGCGGGGGCGTTGCCGACACTGCCCGGCAGGAAACCTCGCCCGGTCAGCTGGTCGGAGACCGATCTGGCCAGCCCGGTCACGGCCGAGGCGTTGAACACCTCGACGGTAACCGCTGCTTTGGCTGGGATGCCGTGCTGGGAGCCCGTCGGGGACGGGGCCTCGACGGCTTGCGCGGCGAAGGCCCGCACTGCCTCCGGGTCGACCTCGAGCACCGCGCCGTCGGACTCGCTGTCGGCGTCGCCCAGCACCGGAACGGTCTCGAACACCATGTTGCCGGCGGCAAGGCCCTGCATCCGAGCGGCGAAGTCGAGCACATCGAAGTCGTCGTCGAGCACCAGCGACTGCTGGGTCGCGTTGATCAGCTGATTGATCCGGCTAGGGTTGGCCAGCGTCCCCGCGGTGAGCACCTTGTTGGCCAGCGAGGCCAGGTACGCCTGCTGGCGCACGATGCGATCGAGGTCACCGCGGGGCAAACCGTGGCGCTGGCGGACGAACGCCAACGCGTCCGGCCCCGAGATCAGCTGTGGGCCAGCCGGGAAGTTCGCGCCGGAGAACTTGTCGTGAACCGGTGCCCGCAGGCACACCTCAACTCCGCCGACGGCCTCGGTGAGCAGCGAGAAGCCGAGCAGGTTGATTTCCGCGTAGTGGTCGATGCTGACCCCGGTGAGGTCCTTGACGGCCTCCAGCAGCAGCTTTCGGCCAGCGGCGACAGACTCGGTGCGTACCGTCGCCAGGTCGGCGCCAAGCGCTACGAGCCGTTGCTCGGTGGCGTTCTTCCCGCGGGCGAACGCGGAGTTGAGTTTGTGCTTGCCGTACCCGTCAGGCAGCTCCACGTACAGGTCCCGGGGCAGCGAGATCGCTACCGCGCGCCGGCCATCGTCCGGGATCCGGACCAGGATCATGGTGTCGGTGAGCTCACCGTCGTTGCTTCCCGCGCGCAGCCGGGCCAGCGCCTCGGGGGGCAGCGGGTTGTCATGCGCGTCGGTCCGGCTGTCCAGGCCCACCAGCAGGATGTCGGTGGCTTTGTCCGCAATGACCGGCCCGATCACCTTCGTGGTGCTCAAGCCTTGGTGGAGGTTCCGGAAGGTCGACCACCCATACCCGGTGAGGGTGAGCACCAGCGCCGAGACCAGCGCGAGTGCCAGCTTGGCGAGTTGTAACCCATAGTGGTGACCTCGCCTGGACGGTGTGGACGGCCGCGATGGTGTGGCCGTGTGACGCCTGCGCGACGGGCGGGATCCGGCATGGCGGCTCCTCTCGTCCACGGATGCCCTCCTGCCTGCGACGGGTGTGGCGGCTGTCTTACGTAGACGTGTGAGCTCATGGTCAGGTTGCCGTGGCACACTCGCCTGCTGCCGGCCAGAGTGAGCCAGAGTGAGGAGGGTGCGCCGATGCGACTGCTGGTCACCGGTGGTGCGGGGTTCATCGGGTCGACGTTCGTGCGGCGGGTGCTGCAGGGGGCTGAGCCCACTCTGGCCGGCGCGCAGGTGGTAGTGCTGGACAAGCTGACCTACGCCGGCAACGAGGCGAACCTGGCGCCGGTCGCGACCCACCCGGCGCTGCACTTCGTCAAGGGCGACATCACCGATGAGTCGCTGGTGGCTGACCTGATGGTCGGCGTCGATGCGGTGGTGCACTTCGCTGCGGAGTCGCATGTGGACCGCTCGATCCTGGGTGCCGACCCCTTTGTGGTGACCAACGTGGTGGGCACTCAGATCCTGCTGCAGGCCGCGCTGGACGCTCGAGTGTCGCGGTTCGTGCACATCTCCACGGATGAGGTCTACGGGTCGATCGAGTCGGGCTCGTGGTTGGAGAACCACCTGCTGGAACCGAGCTCGCCCTATTCGGCGTCCAAGGCGAGTGCCGACCTGCTTGCCCGGGCGTATGCCCGGACCCACGGCATGGACGTGCGGATCACCCGCTGCTCCAACAACTATGGGCCCTACCAGTACCCGGAGAAGGTCATCCCGCTGTTCGTCACCAACCTGCTCGACGGGCTGGCGGTGCCGCTGTACGGTGATGGGCTCAACGTGCGGGACTGGGTGCACGTCGAGGACCACTGCCGCGCCGTCGCGCTGGTGCTCCAGCACGGTCGGGCTGGTGAGATCTACAACATCGGCGGTGGCACCGAGCTGACCAACACCGAGCTCACCGGCCTGCTGCTGGACGCCCTGGGCGCGGACTGGTCGCACGTCCAGCCAGTGGCTGACCGCAAGGCCCACGACCGCCGCTACTCGGTGGACTGGACGAAGATCCGTACCCAGCTCGGCTACGCCCCGGAGCGGGACTTCGCCCAGGGACTGGCCGACACGGTGCGCTGGTATGCCGAGCATCGGGACTGGTGGGAGCCGTTGAAGACGACATGACCGCGTTGTCGCTGCTGGTCACCGGTGCACAGGGGCAGCTCGGCCGGGATCTGGTGGCCGCGGCCACTCGCGCCGGGATCCCCCGGATCTGCGCGCCGGGCTCGGCCGAGCTCGACATCACCGATCCCGTGGCGGTCTGCGACGCGGTCGCGTCGGCAGGGTCGGCGGGCGGGGGCTCCCGACTGGTGGTGGTCAACGCGGCGGCCTACACTGCGGTGGACGCCGCTGAGCGGGAGGGTGCCGCGCGGGCCCACGCGGTCAATGCGCAGGGTCCGGCGAACCTGGCCCGGGCCTGCGCCGCGCACCGGGCGCATCTGGTGCACGTCTCGACCGACTACGTCTTCGCGGGCGAGGGCGCCGGGCCCAACCGGGTGGACGACCCGACGGCGCCGCGCACCGTGTACGGCCGAACCAAGCTGGCGGGGGAGCGGGCGGTGCTGTCCTCAGTGTCGTCTGGGGCGGCGTCCGGGGGGGTGTCGGCGCACGTGGTGCGGACCGCGTGGCTCTACGGCGCCCACGGCGGCAACTTCGTCCGCACCATGGCGGCCTTGGCTCGAGGGCGCGAGACCGTCCGGGTGGTCAACGACCAGTACGGCAACCCGACCTGGGCGGCGGACCTCGCCGAGGGCCTGATCGCGCTCGCGCTCGCCGCCGACCGGGTGCCGGTGGGCGTGCTGCACTGCGCCAACCACGGAGCGACGACGTGGTTCGGGCTGGCGCGGGCGGTGTTCGCCGAGGTCGGCGCCGATCCGGAGCGGGTACAGCCCTGCCACACTGCGGAGTTCCCCCGGACCGCCCCGCGCCCGGCGAACTCGGTGCTGGACACCGCCGGGTGGGCCGGCGCCGGGCTGCCCGAGCTGCGGCACTGGCGCCACGCGCTGCACGCCGCCGCCGTCGCGGGTGTGCTTGCCGGCTGACCTGCCAGGGTCACGCGTCGACGCAGATCAACGCCCACGGGCGGTCGTTGACGCGGGTCATGACGAGCGTGGCGCGTCGGGTGCCGCGGAGCTTGAGCTGCCGGTGCAGGTCCTCGACATTGCCGGCCAAGCCACGGCGGCGGATGTCTACTGCGCCGATGTCGAGGGCCCGCAGCTGCGGCGCCAGGGCTTTCTGGTCCCAGGGCCCGGAGTCGAGCATGCGCAAGGTGCGCGCGAACGGAGTGCGCAGCGGTTCGTCGCTGGACAGGAACGCGATCCGTGGATCGATCTTCCACGCCCCGAGACCGCGCGCTAGATCCTCGACGAGGCCGGCGCGGGTGACGGCCGGGTTCGGGTCAAGCAGGAACGCACCGGGACCTCGGTGCTCCACCTCGTCACCGGGCAGCGGTACGAGTACGTGGCCTTCCGGCAGGATCGTGGCCCGGCTGGTGCCCGCTGCCAGGGCTGGTGACCACAACGTTGCCTCCTTGAGGTCACGCCGGTCGGCGATGAACTCCACCTCCCAACCGGCCGGAATCTCCTCGTGGGCGATCCCCGGGGCCGCCTTGATCCCGACAGTCTCGACCCGGTCCACCAGGCTGGTCGACCACGACAGCGGCGGCTCGCTGTCCCCGGCGCGCATCCGGTGGCCCCCCGCACGTCGAGCAGGGTCGATGAACACGGCGTCCATGCCGCTCAGGTCCACGTCGCGAACATCACCGTGCACGGCGGTGAACCCCGTCAGCTACCCCGTAGGCGTCGGCGTTGAGGGTCGCCATCCGCAGGTGCAGCGGGTCACGATCGACCGCGAGGACGTCGCGGCGGCCCGCCAAGGCGAGGAGATCTCCACCGATGCCACAACACAGATCCGCCACCCGGGCGGCCCCCTCGAAGCGTCTCGCTCGGTGCCGGGCGATGACCTCGGAGGTGACCTCCACCCGCGCCAGCCGATCCAACACCTCCTGGCCAAGCGGTGCGACCAGCGCCGCCAACTTCTCCAGTGCTTGGTCGATGTCACCATCATTGTCTGGTGGTGGTCGCCGCGCATCGCGCGGGGCACCAAGGCTCATCCAGCCCGCACCTGCCCAGCCCGGGTGCCACCGATGCCGAGCGTGGCGAGGCGATCATGGCTCGGCTTGTCGCCCACATCGGCGCGCCGAGCTCGGTGAACTCGATACCACGACCGCCGATCAGGTCAATCAGCTGCTCCTCGCTGCCGACGTCTTCGACGGCTGCGCGGGAAACGTTGTCTACGTCGCACGGCGTACCCGCGGTTGCTGATGCCGGATTGATCCGTAGTTGAATACAGGGGTGGCGATCCTCGAGCTCGGTGACGCGCGCATCCACTACTCCGAGCATGGGTCCGGCTTCCCGGTATTAGTCCTTGCTCCCGGCGGGATGCGGTCAGCGGCCGCGTTCTGGGAGCGGACGCCGTGGAACCCCATCGCCGAGCTCGCCACAACCCACCGCGTGATCGTGATGGACCAGCGCAACGCCGGTGCGTCTACCGCTCCCGTGACCGGCACGGAGAGCTGGGCGACCTACACGGCCGACCACCTCGCCCTGCTCGACCACCTCGGCGTGGACCGGTTCCACGTCGCCGGCATGTGTATCGGCGGGCCATTCGTGCTCGGCCTGCTGCAGGCCAAGCCGCAGCGGGTGACCCGAGCGGTCGTACTGCAGCCCATCGGTCTCGACGGCAACCGCGAGGCGTTCCGCGAGCGCTTCGACGAGTGGGCGGCTGAACTCGCGCCGCAGCACCCCGAGGCCGGCCCAGCCGAGTGGGCCGCGTATCGGGAAAGCCTGTACGGCGGCGAGGACGTGCTGTTCAGCGTCCCGGAGTCGTTCCTCGCGACGATCACCGCACCACTGCTCGTGCTGCAGGGCGACGACCTGCCCCACCCGCGCAGCGCGTCACGGCTGCTGGCGTCGACGGTGCCGGGCGCCACGCTCGTCGAACGGTGGAAGGACCCGGCCGACCTGCCCGCCGCGCGCGCCACGATCGCGAAGTTTCTGGCCAACCCCTGAGTTCCCGTTCCGCCCACGACGACCGGTGCCGGCGAGTCCCACCGCTGTACGGGGTCGGCCGGAATACGGGGTGTCGTTAAGGAGACCGTTCGAAACTGGTCTAGGGCTGTGATGTCTGGTCGCCAGCCATTCGCCTCGCCCCGCGGGTCATGGCGCCCCGAATTGGTGAGGTCGTACTCGCAGCCCGCGCGCTCACCGACGCGCAAACCCAGATCCCAGAGCCGGACCTGGTGGGGGCCGTTGGTGAACCGATGCATTCTGGCGGGTCAGCGATCTGTTGGCAGTAGATTAACGTTGGCATGACCGTAGCGCCGCCCCGATGCCACCCGCGCGGCGATCCTGATCGTCACTCAGCTGCTCGGTCTCACGCTATGCCGCTACGTCCTGCGACTGCCACCCGTGGTCGCCATGACCCACGCCCACCTCATCACCCACATCGGCCCCACCATCCAGCCTACCTGACCATGCCACGACGTCGGATTGCTTGGATGCGCATCCTCGTGCACGCACATCCACATGACAGCGCAACCAATACTCGCTTTTACCGACGGAACGCTCGCATTCCCCAACCGCGGGATGCGCGTGAGCCAACGCCCTCGCTCGTCTGTCGCTTGCCAGCGTCGGGCCTGTGTCAGCGGGGGCATCCAGTTCCAATATCTGACGTCACCATTAGCGATGTCGCAGAAGACCGTCGACGACGAAATCCGCGCCGTCCGCCGCCGCAAGGAGCAGCAACGGCGAGCATAGATAAAGTGGATTGCGCACCAACAGCTGCCGCGCGTGCTCGTTGGTGAGCTGATGACCTGAGGTCGCCCGTCGCCGTGCCTGCGGGCACTCGCCGACCGCCTGCACGTCCGGCTCGGCACGAGGAGCCGCTAGCGCAGGATCGGCGACGGTCGGTGGGGTACGATGCCCCACCACGGGCCAACCATGTTGCCCCACGCTTGCTGCAGGACGGTGGCGGTGGCGATGCGGCTGGTTTTCTGGAAGGAAGTGAAGGCCATCTTCAGCGCGCTGGCCTGGCCTGGGTGCTGCCCGAGAAGGACCGGTTCAGCCAACGAGCCGGTAAACAGGTCCGCGACCCGACGGCTCACAGCCGGGTCTCCGGCGAGGTAGAGCCGTGCTGGCGGTTGTCCGCCCGGTGGTGGCCCGAAGATGCATCCGTCGATGGCGACCGTACCCGCTGCGGTGAGCCGGGTGGTGATCCTCTGCATATGTGCGGGGCTGATCGCGTTCGCCTCGACGTAGCTGCCGCCGTACCCGATCTCGGCGACCTCGGTGGCGATCTGTTCGGCCACGGCAGGCGGGCAGATCGACAAGACGATCTCGCTGTCCGCGAGTAGCTGACCGAGCGGGACCGGCCGCAGTCCCGCCTCCTTGGCCCGGTGGTGGGTGGCCGGGCTGCGGCCGTCGGGGCACCACAGGACGGTGTGGCCGTTGGTCATGATCTGCACGGCGATGGCGGCACCCATCCGGCCGGGGTGCAGCAGCCCGACCGTGACTGAGGCGCTCACCTGTCCGCTCCGGGCAGCGCGGGGTACGCCGATCCGCGGGTGAAGCTGTGGATCTGGTCGTACAGATCCAGCGCGAGCGCGGAGGTCTGGTACTTCGGGCGTTGCAGGACAGTGCCGGTCACAGATCGAGTGCGACGCGCAGGAGTGCGTCTAGTTGCTCCAGTACAGCCGGTGCGGCCATGCCGTAGGACTCGGTGAGGGTGCCCCGGTAGACCCGGGTCAGGCCACGCTGAACGTTGAGCCAGCGCTGCTCGCCAGCGACGAGTACCGGGATGGTCAGCAACAACGGCCCGGGATCCTCAACGTCGGCTTCCACCGCGTAGAGCATCGTGATGCCCTGGTCGATCAGGGTCTGCGAGGTGACCAGCAGCACCACCCGGTCCCGGATAGACGACGGGCTGCGCCACAACTCACCCCGCCGCACGCCGCCGCCGGTACTCCTCGTGCGCTGCTGCCTCCCGCTCGTCGTCGGCGGTGGTCTGTTGGTCGGCCTGGCGCTGTTGCTCGGCGGTGAGCCTGGGTCGCTGGGACTCCCACGCGTGGCGGTGCACTAGTCGCGACATCCACGCCGACAGGGACAGCCCGTCGATCTCGGCGGCGCGGCGGGCTAGGAACACCGCTCCGGTGTCGAGACTCAAGCTAATCTTCTCGGTAGTGGCCATCCGCCAACACTAGCAAACGGTCATACCAAATAGCCCTACTGCATGCCACTACCAGCCTAAGATGATCTTTTGGGATCGCTAGGGCGCTGGGGTCGACGACTTTCCCGCCGATCACCCGGCGAACGCGGCGTTAGCTACCGGGTAGAGGCGTCGGATTTCGTCGTCACCGGGCCAGGCCACGCTGATGTTGCGGTAGACCCGACGGTAGTGCTCCAGAGCAGGTGCGCCGCGTTCGGAGACCAGCTCGGCCAGGATGGCGTCAGCTTTGGCCCTCTGCACCGGGGGCAGGGGCACTCCGGGCTGGGGTTCCCAGGTGTCGGTGGCATCTACCCGGGCAGTCTAACCGATCGGGTGCTGATGCCCCAGCGGTGGGAACGTCTGGTTGGGCCGCCCCCTACTTCCCGATACCCGACCCCGGCCAGCAGGCGGTGTGGTCGGCTGTCCTGGCCAACATCCGCACAGCGGCACAAAAATGCCTGACTGGCCTCGATCGATCAGATATGCGACCCTAGTAGCTGCTTTCCGGGAACTGAATCCCACGCCGGATCCGGGGGCTTGTATCATTGATCGGATAGAACACATGGCGGCCAGGACTGAGCAATTGCGGGGAATCGTCCCTAAGTCGTTCACCGTCGATAGTCAGCTTTGTCCTCATGGATGACGTGACTGGCTTGATGCAGGGCAGCAAGAACCTGGACAGCACCCCAATCTCGACATGCCAGCACCCGTGGTCGCTGACGCCCTCGGCTATCACCCGGTCATCACGATCAAAATCGCCACACAAGCCGGCGCCGCCTAGATCCAATATGCCCACTGTAGCTAAATGTGTAGTGCTTTACGCTCTGAAGATCGACAAACAGGGCCTTGAGCTGCACCGATGCAGGTAAGACACGTAAACTTGATCGTATTTAGGTACACTAGTCACTGATGCCTATCGATTGTGCCCGGGTCGGCCGCGCATCGGCGTGAGGTCGCGGACCTTGCCCGGGTTGGCGTTGTCGGCGCGGAGTCGAGTGATTTCGTCGTGTTGCGCGGCCAGGTGGGACACTGGAATTCGCTACCGACTGGCTGACAGCATTTGAGCAAGCCGGGGAAACCCTCAAAACTCTGTCAGACGAAGGACTGCTGACGCGGGGAATTCGCGCTGTAACCGCCCATCACGTCATCTTCCACTGGAATCGGATCGGCCTCCCTTGTCGAACACAAGCAAACATGGCGCTGGCCGCGAAAGAAGTCATCTTCGACTGTCTCCAGGCGACTGGGTGATCCAGCGTCCGGGTGTTCACAAGGCAAGACCCCCTGTCGTTGCGGATGGTGGCTTCATCAGCAGTGGGTTTTGCTGGGGCAACCCTCGTTGTTGCGGTGGCGGCGGCGAGAGGCCAGTGGGAGGCCGTTGCGGTGACGTTGCGGGGACGACTGATCACACCTGGTGCGCAGTTCGGCTACCGTCTCGGCTAACCGCCGGGATGGGGAGATCGATGGCTGCGCCAGCACCGCGAACACGGCTAGAACAGCACGTACAGCTCACGCATCTGTCCATCTTCGAGTTCGTCACTCGGTTTCGGGCCGCGGCGATCGAGTGCGGGGAGGACAAGACCCACGTTTCGGAGCGTCAGGTCAAGCGATGGCTTGCCGGGGAGGCGGATAGGCCGCGCCCGGTCTGCCGCCGGATCCTGGGACACTGGTGGCGGGAGCCCATCTCCCGGCTGCTCGGACCCCCCGAGCGCGGCGCGGTCGCTGCAGGTCACCGTCATGGTCTGGACCGACCGTCCCCGTCACGGCGCGACTCTGGCGGCCAGCGCGCTGGACAGCGCGCCCGCTGGCACCGCCCGCGCTCAGTTATACGACGTGCAAGCCCGCTCGCTCGCGTTGATCGGTACCGCCCTGCAACTGTTCAGCGACGTGCCCGAAGCCGACCGGTGGGTGGCCGGTGAGCTTGCCGCGCGGATGGATCTCGCCACAGCCCGCACCCTGCGCAACGACCTCGCCGGAGCCGAGGACGCGCTCGGGCCAGTGTTCGCGGTGCACCCGGAACAGCTCACTGAGGCCGTGGTGCGGCGGCTCACCACCCTCGGACGCATGGTAGGCGCGCCCCGCTATCGAGGAGCTGTGGAAGCAAACCGCATCGGGGAAGCGATCGAGAACTTCACCCGCACTTCTTTCCGCGCAGCACGACCCGAACCATCATCAACCCCGCCGGGTAACCCCAGAATCATGAACACCGCAACGGTCAGCCCTTGCACGGCCTGAGCTACCTGCTCAACGGTCTGTGCGGTGCCATGCCGCCGGCTCGGTACAGGGCGCCGATCGGGTGGCTACAACGCGGGGCTGTCGTCGCCGTCACGAAGGCGTCAACGAGATCGGCGAGGGCGTCGCGCGCGGCGGGCGCGCTGCAGCCGAAGCCGTTCCCGCTCAAGGGCCACCTCATCGGGGCTCAGGTGGCGGGCCGCGAGGCGGAAGGCGGCTTTCGCGTCATCGGGACGGCCTTCCACGGTGGCCAGGTGCGCCAGACTGATGGCAGCCCATGCTGCGGTCTCCGGAGCCGCAGCCTCGGACAGGTACTCCAGCAACGGCCGTGTGCCGGGGATCATGCACAGCTTCTTGTCCACGGCGAACTGCTCCCCGGCTGTGATCAGCAGCGGGCGGGCCAGGTCGCGACGTTCGGTGTCGTCAGTGTCCGTCAACGATCGGTACAGCTGCGCCGCGCGTTCGTCGTCGCCGTCCACGATGGCCACCGACGCCTCTATCACGTCGGCCCGCACCGACACATGCGGCAATATCGCGCTCCAGTGGGCGCGAACGCGGGCCATTACCTGCCGAAGGGCGTCGAGGTCATCGCGAGCCGCGTGGACGGATGCCAGGGCCAGCAGCAGGTCCCCGACGAAGAGCCCCTCGTCAGCGGCACACTGCTCGAGCACAGCCACCGCCTCGTCAAGACGCTCAGCCGCCGCCATGAGCTGCACGTACCGCCCGACGGTCGGGTCGCCTGGGAGCAAGGGCTGGTCCAACAATCTACGGTATGCGTCGGCCGCGCCCGACAGATCTCCGCAGGCGACGAGCATCTCGGCCAGGAGCTGGCTAAACGACCGGTGCCACACTCCGGCCGTGTCCACCGCCAGCCGCATGGCGGCCACTGCCCCGTCTCGGTCCTCGTCGAGCCAGGCGAGGTGGCCCAGCAGGCCCCACGCATCCGACAGCAACGACTCGTCGCCGCTCTCGACGACCTGGTTCGCCAGAACACGCGCTGCGGGCCGGTCACCGTCCTGGGCGGCTTGGCGGGCCAGCCACAGCACTGCGGGCGGCGAGGCAACCGGATGTTCCAAGGCCGCGACGTCGGCGTACCGGCGGGCCGCCTCCGCTGGCTGGTCGCGCGACTCGGCGAGCTGGGCCAGCCGCAGCGACGCCAACGCCGCCGCGTCCGGGTCGTCACTGTCCACGGCGAGCCGATACGACACCTCGGCGGCATCGAGATCGGCCGGGTTCCCATAGTGGTCCGCATCACCCTTGCTCACCAGCTCCAGCGGTGTGAGCACACCGGACACCACTGCGGCATCGTGGTGCTCTCGCCAGACCTGCGAACCGACAGCGAACCCCGCCCCGTACACCGGCCGGTAGCGGCCCTGGTCGTCGCACTCCATCAGCGCCGGTTTCCGCATCGCCCACGCCAGGGCTGCGCTTACCCGGTCCGCGTCGTCCACCGACTCAGTGTGGACTCCCCAGACGCCCATCAGCCGGCGCGCCTGTGCGCACAGCACTGCGGGTGTGCGCCACCCCCGATGGTCAACCTTGTTCCAGGACAACGCCGCCATCACCAGGGCCCAGGCCAACGGCTGATTATCACGCGCCTGCCTCAGCCGCGCATCGGCGCTGTCCCGGCGCTCGAACCACTTGGTGAAGTCGTCAATAATGTCCGGAATGTCCGGTACTGATCTCGGCACGTCAGTCACGACGCGCGACGCTACCGCCACCACAGCCACGAGGATCAACCGGTCTACAGCTTCGACGCCCGGGAGTTTTGGCTACGGGCACGAAGGAGTGGACGCGCTCAGGGACGCGCTCGGCGCCGACACCAGGCCGGCGTGCCGGCCCATGTCGTGGAGTAGCGGATCTCTGATGGTACTGTCCCCCTCTCTTGCAGTTTTACTCGTCTTGGGCGTATCGCCCTATTAAAGGTTGCAAAGAAGATGCCAGGTCCGCGTTACACCGCTTTTCACTTCTCGCAAGCCAATCCGTGAGGCGCGGGGCAAGGAAATGTCCCGGCACTGCTGCGACGTGTTGCCGATACAATTGACGAGCTCGGAGATGTCGACATTAGCAATCTCATTTTGCATTCTGAGATAACCTCTGACGGGGAGAACCGGCCATCCATTACCGTTTACTATCATGACCGCACTGACGTCGAGGGATAGCCCTGATCCCACGCCCGAATAAGGCCGCCCCGAGTTCCTCATCGGTGTGGCCGATCCGGCGGCACGTCGGTGTCGCGGGGAGCGCCCCGGGCCTTGACGGTCAGGAGGGTTCGGGCGGGTGGATTTCCGGCGCCGGGTGGTCGGGCACGGGGTGGTCTGGCACCCGCCAGTCCGAGTTCGCAGGCCAGGTGGGAGAGCAGGATGGTTTTATCGGGTTGGAACAGCAGCCAGTAGCCGGCGGTGAGGTGGATCCGGCAGCCTCGGATTCCGAGCAGCGCGTCCTCGTGTCGGCGTCGGCAGGATCGGCAGCGGCCTCGCCGGTGTGGTGTGGATCACCGGTGGTGCGGGCCAGCTGGGCAGGGGAATCTTCACCCGCCCATCGCGGGCATGGTGACCTGGGTGAATGACGTGGTGGCGGGAGAATGCCTACCGGTCGGTCCGGCCGCCTGCGCTCTAGTTGTGTCGGTGATCGGGGTTACCGTGGCGCGGCGGGTTCGGTCTGGCGGGTGAGTGTTTGGGGGGTGGGTGATGTCGCGGAAGGCGGGGAACTCGGCGAAGGCTGAGCGTGATCGGCTTCGGGACCAGATGCGTGCCTTGGGGTGCACCGTTGGTCAGATCGCCGTTGAGATGGGTCGCCGGTTCAACCTGCGCCCGAGGGTGGCCTGGCGGCACGCGCTGGGGTGGCCGCAGTGGAAGCTGGCGCAGCGGTACAACACCGCCCATCCTGGGGCCAGGCTGGCGGACAACCGGGTCAGCGAGTTCGAGGCCTGGCCGCACGGCGGCAGCCCGCCCAGCTTGCGCTACCTGGCCCAGCTCGCCGCCACTTTCGGGCACGGGTGCACCCCGGCCCAGCTTGTCGACGCCGAGGACCTGGAGCACCTCACTCCTGCGGACCGCTGCCTGTACAAGATCGCCGGGCAGCTGTGCGGTCTGCTGTGTGTGGTCACTTTCGATCTGGGTCACCCGCACGCCGCTAACACTCACGCCCGGACCGCGCTGCATTGCGCCGAGGTGTCCGGCTACACCCCGCTGCGGGCCTTCATCCGCAATGTGCAGTCCAATAACGCCTACTGGGATGGTCGCTACGACGAGGCCGCTCAACTCGCCGAGGCCGCCCTACCCGACGCCACCAGCGGCACCGAGTTGCTACGGCTGGCCAGCCAGCAGGCCCGGATCCACGCCGCCCGCCACCAACCTGGCGAGGTCAGCCGGGCCCTGGCACTCGCCGCGACCGCCCCCACCGAGCGCACTCCTGACGAACCGGGCATCCTCGGTTTTGACGCCGGGACGGCTGCGCTGCTCGCCAGCGAGGCCCACTGCACACTCGGCGGCGCCGACGATCTGGACGTCGCTGTGGACTGGGCGCGCATCGCCGTGGACGAGTTCAGCGCCGAGTCCCAGCCCAAAGCCATGTACATCGCCGCCGCCCGCTTCGACCTCGCCAGCGCTCACCCGGCCCGAGGTGACCTGGACGCGGTCCGTGAGCACCTCGCCCCGATACTGCGCTCGACCGGCGCCGAGTACCGCACCGTTCCAGTGATCGGCCGGGCTCAGTCCCTGCGCACCCTGCTGACCCAGCGCACCGACCTCACCTCCCCCACCATGACCGCCCTGCGCGATGACCTCGCCGAGTTCTGCACCCACCCCGCCCCCACCCCGCCAGGACTGGAGCCGGACCCCACCACCTGAGGTGGCCTCAAGGTCCGGAGTCGCGATGACACCCCAGCGGGTGCTGGGGGGAGTCCAGCCAGGCGTGTTGGCCACCGTCGGGGGTGACGGTGAGCCCGAAGCGGTGGTAGTCGGGTCGGCCAGCGCTGACCCACCAGTCGTACGCGGCGGTGGCCTCGTCCCACAGGAGACGAGGGCCGTGCTGGCCGATGGGGAACTCGGTGGCCCCGGGGGTGATGGTGACTGACGCGCGGGAGCCGGTGGCGGGGTCGAACAGCCACATGACCGCGTCGTAAGGGTCACCGTCGTGGGCCCGTAACTGGTAGTGGCAGCCGGGCACGAGAAGGCCGATGACGAACGACGCGCTGAACTCGTTGAGCCGGTAGGGATGAGCGCTGGTGGTGGTGTGCTGGTAGGTGACCTCGGGTTGAGCCGCCAGCCAACCGAACGGGATGCGCTGGTTCCGCAGCCACATGAACGACACATTGCCCCCGAAGTGCCCGCTCGCGGCGCCGTCGCCGCTCACGTCGAGGTGCAGCAGGGCACCGTTGTGGTAGCTGCTGGCCCACGGGGTCACGATGCGCCCACCCGGGCGGGTCTGCTCCACCCACGCCTGAGGCACGCGGTGGCAGGTCGCGGTGGACAGCACCCGGTCATACGGAGCGCTCGGCGGGTGGCCCAGCGCACCGTCACCGGTGATCACCGTGACCGCGCCGCACCCCGCCTTCTTCAGCGCCACCCGGGCGGCGGTGGCCAGTGCGGGGTCGATCTCGACGCTGGTCACCGAGGTGGCACCGAGACGATGGGCGAGCAACGCGGCGTTGTAGCCGGTACCAGTGCCGACCTCCAACACCCGATGCCCCGGCTCCAGCCGCGCGCGGGCCAGCATCGTCGCCACCAACGAGGGTTGGCTGATCGAACTAGTCGGGTACCGGCCGGGCCGCCCTGGTGCGGTGTCACCGTCATCGACCTGCGTCACCAACGCGACGTCAGAGTGGACCAGCACCCACCACCGGGCCGGATCCTCCCGGCGAGTCATCGGCAGCAGCGGCGACTGTAGCCCGGTCCACACCGCATCCGGAACGAACAAATCCCGAGGAACGGCTCGGAAAGCCTCCGCCCAGTTCTCGTCAACGGCGCCCGTGGTGAACAGCGCATCGACCAGACTGGTGTGATGAGTCGAAACCAACTCACTCATCTAGTGCTTCTCGTGGCCATCATCGGGTGGCGGCAACGGACGCCCCTTCTGCTGACCGTCCTGGCTGATCTCCTCCTCATCCCGGTCCCGATGCTTACCCCCGCCACTACCCTTGTCCTTATCCCCATCCTTGTTTTTGTCGCCCACGAGACCCCCACTCCGCACTCAGTGGTCGCACCGCGAGCCAGCAAGGGCGGCGGCACGCGTTGGCCCACCGTAGCTCGCAATCGCTGACACCACCACATGATGTATGGAGGTGCCGAGATGGTACGTCCCAGGGTGCTTGAGAGCGGTGGCCTTCGCTTCGAGGGCTGGATCGCCGGGTTGGGCACCACAGCTGGCCTGCGGGTGGTCATCGGGCGCTGGACGTCGTCGCCGTGGGGACCGTTCACCGACGTCATGGTGGAACAGCCGGACGGTCACCGGGTCCTGCTGGCCCCCCAGCCGGCGGTCGCTGAGTTCATCGCGGGGACCTACCAGTTCGACGACGTGCGCACGGTTGGCGTTGACCAGGGCAGCCTTGCCCCGGTCACCCCGCCGGTGCGGTTCGGTTTCGGATCGACGCCACCGGCGCCGTCGCTGGTGCGCGTGATCACCCTGATTCGGCCGGCCTGAGCTGTGCAGGCGTTCCTGCCCTGTCCGGACTTTGCCGCAGGCGCGGCGGTGCTCGATGACCGGTGTCTACTGGTCCGTGTTGCCTTCGGGGTTCGCTGAGCCGGTGGCCTCGCTGATCGAGGTGAAGCCCGCCTGGCGGGCCCGGTGGGCCAGGTCTCGGTGAATGCCGCGTGGCCACAGCGGGCCGCCGTAGACGAAACCGGTGTAGGCCTGCACGAGTGTCGCTCCAGCTCGGATTCGGTCCCACGCGTCCTCGGCGGTCTCGATCCCGCCGACCGCGACCAGGACCAGGCGATCCCCCACCGTGGCGCGCAGTCGGCGCAACACGGCGAGGGAGCGGTCCTTGAGCGGCGCACCGGACACACCGCCCGCGCCGATCGACTCGAGCTGCGCGGCGTCGGTGGCCAGCCCGTCTCGGGAGATCGTGGTGTTGGTGGCGATGATCCCCTCGAGTCCGAGTTCCAGCGCGAGGCCGGCAATCGCGTCGATGTCCGCATCCGCCAGATCCGGGGCGATCTTGACCAGCAGGGGCACCCGCCGCGGGCTGGCCTGCTCCAGCGCTGCCTGAACACCTACCAGCAGTGGCCGCAGGTGCTCGAGGGCCTGGAGCTCGCGCAGCCCTGGTGTGTTGGGTGAGCTGACGTTGACGACCAGGTAGTCCGCGACATCGGCCAGCAGCGTCGCGCTGGCCACGTAGTCAGCGACCGCTTCGTGCTCCGGCACGGCCTTCGTCTTGCCGATGTTGACCCCCACCGCCACCTTACGGCCACCCGCTCGGGTGCGCAGGCGAGCGGCGGCGGCCGCTGAGCCGGCGTTGTTGAACCCCATCCGGTTGATCAGCGCCCGATCGGCCACCAGGCGAAACAGCCGCGGTCTCGGGCTGCCCGGCTGCGGTTGCGCGGTCACCGTGCCGATCTCGACGAAGGCGAACCCCAACGCGCCCAGGGCATCGACGCCT
Organism: Pseudonocardiaceae bacterium; assembly: GCA_050699715.1. Taxonomy (GTDB): domain Bacteria; phylum Actinomycetota; class Actinomycetes; order Mycobacteriales; family Pseudonocardiaceae. The sequence continues at coordinate 11,794 of JBOHFR010000038.1, read as the reverse complement.
AGGGCGTCCTTGTCGAAACCCGCCGCCAGACCCAACGGTCCCGGAAAATCGAGCCCGAGAGCGCGAACTCGCAACACCGGGTCGCGCGGAGCCAGCCAGCGACGCAGCAACCATCCCAACCCCGGCATAGCGGCGACCGCGCGAATGAGCCCGAAGCCCAGATGGTGCGCGGTCTCCGCAGGGACACGCCGGAAGAAGATCGAGAACAACAGCTTGTACATAGCCTTCCACCCGCGATCGGGTACGGTCCAGCCACATGATTATCGAAGCGGGACAGGTCGCGGTCGTGACGGGGGCGGCGCAGGGACTGGGCCGCGCTCTGGCCGCTGGGCTTGTCGACCGGTGCGTGTCCGTCGCGCTGGCCGACACGGCAGAGGAACGGCTGCGTGACACAGCTGAGGCATTCACCGCTGGACATGATGGGGCTGCCCATTGGGGTGACCGTGGCCTGTCCAGGATACGTACGCACGCCACTGACCGAGGGCATGTCCACCCTGCTCCAGACAGGTGATGACGGGCAGCTGGCGCAGCGCCTGCCGGCAGGTCTCTCGGTGGAGCAGGTGGAGCAGGTGCGGGCGAGGCTCGCGCAGGGCATCGCCACCATGATGGAGCCGGACGTCGCGGTCGAGCGCATCCTCGCTGCGGTTGAAGCCGACCGGCTGTACGCGTTGACGCATGGAGACTTCGAGGACGGCGCCCGCCGCAGAGCCCAGGGCATTCTCACGGCCCTGGATGATGAACGCATGGGTCATTAACGCATTCGGGGGTCCCAGTGTGGCCGGGTGCTGATCACCGCGTTGACCGGCAGCTTGGCGTGCATCATCGAGACGTTATATTGATCGTATTGGGTCATCGTGAAGTAGATGTCGCGCCCCTGCGAATCCGGGTTGAGGAATCCGCCGTAGAGCTTCGGGTACTCGCGTGAGGTAGCGACCGTCATCGGCCTGCCCCACGGCCCAGCCGGCTGCGGCGCCAGCCGGACCACAATCGCCTCACTCGACTCGTCGAGGTACATCATCTCCCAGTTTCTGAGGATCTGGTCGTAGCGGACCGATATCTCCCCGACGGGTCCCGCCACGATGGGGGCCGCGATCGCGCTGTCGCCTCGCTGCCAGGTGTTCCCGTTCCAGTACTCGTAGGCTGACTGGTCGAGCAGCTGTCCTTCGGGCACCCGGGCGACGTGGGCGGCACCGAAGCGGCCATTCGGCGTGCCGAAGGCGTAGACGAAGCCGTCCCGGCGGGCATAGGCGGTCATCTGGAACTTCTCGTCGAGGGCTGGAGTGTTGGGCCGGTGCGCGCTAGGGGCGTCCTTCCAGTTCTGCCCGCCGTCGTCGGAGTACGCGATGCCGCTGCGGTTCGTGATCCAATGTCCAGGCCGAGTGAAGCTGCGCACCGACATGTAGGCTAAGTAATTGCGCCCACCGATGTTGATTCCACCGGTGGGGATCTTGGTCATCTCGACGCCGTTTCGCTTGAGCGAGGGCACCAGCTCCTTGGCGTGGCCGGGAAAGTCGGTGACGAAGGTGAATGACATGCCGGCCGCCGGATTGTGGTCCGTGCTGCGGGCTAGTGTGTTCGAGCGCCAATCGATCATGGTGGGGTTCGCGAATCCGCTGCTGATACCGGTCCATCCAAGCCCGAACGTGTCGCCGAAAGCGGCCAGGATCTGCCCGCGATCGTCGGTCCACATGATCCCCAGGTCGGTACCCTTCACCCGGTACCGGGCTGCGGTCGAGTTGATGGACGCGGCACCGGTGAGCACGGCTACCGGGTTTGCCACGCCTAGCGGTGTCGTTTGTGCCACCCCAGGCGACGCCGCGCTGACCGTGACTGCTACCGTTACCGCGCTGAGCACAGCCAGTGCTGCCCCCGCCCGAGCTCGGTGAGTGTGCATTACATCCCCCTTTTGTGTAAACTCGCACGCCATCGCGGGCGCAGTCATGCGCCCGCGATGGCGTCGCCCCAAGCGTTGCCCCCAACACTCGACCCCCGACACTCGAAGGGGGGAGAACAGCTCACTCCCGGGTGTTCCGTAGCTGTGTGCGACCCGCCTCCTAGCATAACGTCCGCCCCGCTACTCCCCGGGGGTGAAATCCATGCTGGTGTATTCATCACAGGTAGCCAGTGTGTTCGTCACTAATGTGCCCGGGTGTTCCTCACGGGTGCTCGCCGGTCAGCCGCAGGCTTTCCGGTACGCGTGGACCGTGGCCTGCGCGCAGGCTTGCCAGGTGTAGCGGGCCGCGTGCGCCTGCCGGGCGGCCATCCTTACCGGATCTCGATCAGTGTCGTCCATGCTGGCTAGCGCGGTGGCCAGGGCAGCGGGGTCCTCAGCGGGGACGAGGGTGGCGAGTCCCCCGGCGACCTCCCGCAGCGCCGGCAGGTCGGAGCACACCACCGGCACACCGGTCGCCATCGCCTCCAGGACCGGTAGGCCGAAACCCTCCTCGCGCGAGGGCAGCGCCAGCGCCACCGCGCCGGCCACCACGCAGCGCAAGTCAGCCTCGTCGAGGTAGCCCAGGGTGTGCACCCGGGGCGAGGTGGTGAGCGCCGGTCCCCAGCCTGCTGGCCCGGCGAGCACCAGCGGCGCGAGATCGGGTTGTGCGGCGTGCGCCTCGAGGAGCACGTCCAGGCCCTTTCGCGGCTGCGCCGCACCGACGAACAGCAGGTAGCGCGGCGGCAACCCCAGCCTCGCGCGCAGCGCCGGGGACGGCGGGCCAGCACGCGACCAGGTGGGATCCACACCCAGCGGGGTGACCACGATCCGCTCTGCGGGGATGCCGAGCCGGCTGGTCACCTGCCGCGCCACCGCGCCGCTGGGGGTGCACACCACCGCTGCGCGGGCCACCGAGCGGATAACCAGCTCAGGCAGGTCACGCTGTGCCGGGGCCAGGAACTCTGGGCGGTCCAGGAACGCCAGGTCGTGCACGGTGACGACACCCCGGGCGCGCCTGGACGGCGGCAGCACGAAGTTGGTGGCGTGCAGCACGTCAGCGTCGGTGGCGAGCAGCTCTGTCGGGGGCCAGCCCACGCGGTGCCACAACGCCCGCAGCGCCCGGGCCGGGACCGGTCCCCCGCGTACCGCCACCCCAGGGGGCACCGCGGCGCGCAGCGCGCCCTGGCCGCGCGCGGTGAACGCGGTGACCGTGACGTCCACATCGGTCCGCGTCGCCAGCTCGCGCAGCAGCGCGGCGGTGTAGCGCCCGACCCCGCTGCGCTGCCCAAGCAGCGGCGTGCCATCCATGAGTACTCGTGAGTGGCGATGCGAGTTATCGCTCGTGTCGCCACTCACGGGTTATCCACAACCGTCGCAGCCGGCCGGTGGCTCGTCGGGCCACCTCACCGGGGCCGCCAGCGGCGAGATAGGAGCGGGCCAGCGCGGCGTCCCGGCGCAGCGCGCCGGCCACCCCCCCTCGGGTCTCGGGCATGGAGCGCGGGGTGCCGTGCAGGCGGTCCGGCGCGGGCCGTGGGTGCCGGCAGAACTCGACCAGCGGCGCCAGCACCGCCTCCCAGGTGTAGCGCTGGGCCACCGCCGCGATCCGATCCCGGCAGCCGGCGGCGAAGGCGTCGTCATAGAGCACCCGCTGTAGCGCCGCAGCCAGCGCCGCCGGATCTTCAGCGGGCACCACCACGCCGAGCTCCTCGGCCGCGACGAGCTCAGCGAAGGCGTCGCCGTCGGTGGTGACGATGGGCAACCCCGCCCACAGGTAGTCCAGCACCCGGGTCCGGAACGCGAACGTGGTCTCCACGTGCTCGAAGTGCGTAGTGACCCCGGCGTCGGCGTCGAGCAGCCAGTTCTGCCGGTCGGTGTAGGGCACCCAGGTCTCGTTGAAGAACACCTGCGCACCGGTGAGCCCGAGAGTCCCGGAGAGCAGGCGGGCCTGCCCGGCCATGCCCATCTCGGGCACGTCGGGGTTCGGGTGGCGCATCCCGAGGAACACCAGCCGCAGCTCCGGGTGCTCGGCGCGCAACGCGTGCACGGCGTGCAGCAGGGTCAGTGGGTCGAACCAGGAGTAGACGCCGCCCGCCCAGAGCACGACCTTGTCCCGTGAGCCGAACCCCAGCGCGTCGCGCAAGCCGGATCCGGTGCGCTGCGGTGGTTTGTCAGACAGCCCGAACGGGGCCACCGCGAGCAGCGAACGGGTCGTCGGGTCAGCGTCGTAGACGGTAGGGGACAGGCGTCCGATCGCGGCCAGATGCCCGAGCCAGATGCCCGAGCCAGATGCCCGAGCCAGATGCCCGAGCCAGATGCCCGAGCCAGA
>JBOHFR010000038.1:0-7435 GCA_050699715.1 Pseudonocardiaceae bacterium | reverse complement strand
GCCAGATGCCCGAGCCAGATGCCCGAGCCAGATGCCCGAGCCAGATGCCCGAGCCAGATGCCCGAGCCAGAAATGCCGCTGCCGCTGCGAGGCGCACAGGAAGAAGTCACCGCGGCGCAGCTGGGTCGTCAACACGGCGGTAACGGCGTTAACGATCTGCGCGCGCGCCTCATCGCCCAGATCACGGGCCTGCTCAAGTTGCTCGAGGTGCATCGGGTCGTAGATGTCGACGATGACGATGTGGTTGGATGTCTTTAATGCCGGTACCTGCTCGAGCACGTGGCCTTGCAGGATGACCAACTGCGCCCAGTCCAGCTCGGGTTTGATCGCCTTGGGCGGCACCTGCCGCACGTCGAAGTCCGCCGGTGGTAGCGAGCAGTGCTGATTGAGGCTGATCAGGCGCACGTCGTGCTCACCGGAGAGCACCTCGGCCATGTTCCAGGCACGGATCGCCGGCCCGGCCATCCGCTGCGACACCGCGTCCGCGGTGATGATGAGGATCCGCCGCCGGGCCCCGTACACCCGCGCCACGCCGAGTGCCTCGACGATCGCGTCGTGCGCGAGCAGGTAGGGGATCTCCGGGGAGGTGCGCTCCAGGGCGTTGCGCATCAGCGGGAGCAGGTCGGCGTCGGTGCGGACCCGAGCGGCCTGCTCAGCCCGTCTCGACGCGGCCAGCGCGGGCAGCATCTCGACGAACCGGTCGATGGCGTAGACCCCGGCCATGGTCCCCGGGGCACGGCCATCGGCCCGGGTGCCTCCGCGTCTGGGCCACGGCGGGTCATCTCCAGCTCGGTCGGGTCGCACTCGCCGCGGGCGGTGGCCCGCCGCACGGCCAGCGCGAGCGCGGCGGGCAGCACGGTGGCCAGGGTCTCGTCGGAGACGTTCTTGTACAGCGCGGCGAGCGCGTTTCGTTCCAGCAGGTAGGTTTCGCGGGCCGGGCCGGGCCGGGCCGGGCCGGGCCGGGCCGGCGCCGCGCAGCGAGGCGTGGTGGCGGTGGCAGGCGATCGAGGCCGGCTCGTAGCGCACCCGGTACCCGCGCAGGTTCAGCCGCCAACCGAGGTCGACGTCCTCGCCGAACATGAAGAACCGCTCGTCGAACCCGCCGAGTTGGGTGAAGACCTCGCGCCGGACCAGCAGCGCGGCGCCGGTGCCGAACAGCACGTCGCGGGCGGTGTCGTAGGCACCGTCGTCGGGCTTGCCGACGTGCGGCTTGTAGCCCATCCCGTACCAGGTCAGGCCGCCGTCGACGTAGTCGATCCGCTCGCCGTCCCAGTCCAGCACCTTGCTGGCCACCGCGGCGACGTCGGGGCCTTCGCTGAAGGCCCCGACCGCGGCGCGCACCCAGTCGCGGTGCGGTCGGGCGTCGTTGTTGAGAAAAGCGACGATCGAGCCGGTGGCGTTGCTGACCCCGAGGTTGCAGCCACCGGCGAACCCGGTGTTGGTGGCCGAGCGGATCAGCCGGGCCTGCGGTACCCCGGCGGCGATCCGCTGCGCGCTGCCGTCGCCCGAGGCGTTGTCCACGCAGATCAGCTCCAGCGCCTCGGCGGGCCAGTCCAGCTCGTCGCGCAGCGCGCGCAGGCAGGTCACGGTGTCCTCGGCACCGCGGTAGTTGACCACGATCACCGACACCTTCGGCAGCGCGCGTTCGCCCACGCTCGGTTCTCCTTCGGTCCGCGGGTAGCCTGCCGCATCCCTCGCGGTCCCCTGCGGTAGGGGCTACGGCGCCATCCGTCGAAGGCCATCGCCCTCATACTCGACCGCCACCTGACACAGTCGCTGCATCAGCAACGCGCCGATACCCTTGCGACGGAATTCCTCGGTGACGTACAGCTCTTTGAGATACAGTGAGCGTGTCCCACCTGCGGCCGGCCAGAGAAATGAATACGCGGCCATGCCGACGAGCTGTCCATCCTCCCAGGCGAGCAAGACATACGCTGCCAGGGGCTCGTCAAAGAGGTTTTCCGCTATCTGTCGCACCCGTTGGTCAGGCGGCGCGACGTCGGTCCCGCCATAGCAGTGGTCAAGGTCTTCCATCGGTACCGCGAGAGCTTCAACATCCCGTTGTTCGGCCGGTCGTATCTCGACCACTAGGCATTGTCCTTCGGCTTGGGTGATGGTGCCAGCAGATCGCGCACGGCGGACAGTGCGCGGTGCCGCGATGGTTGATCTTAAGTAGCCGGAATGAAATAAGTAATCCCCAGCCGGCGGGGCTGCCCTGTTCGCTGCGCATCGCCTCCCCCTGGCCCCCCACGGTCTCATGGATGCTTGTGCCCGTGCTACCTGGGCGCGGTGAGGTGAGCCCACCTGAGCAGCCCACGTGGAAGCGTTGCTGAGCGTGGCCTGCGGTGATGTTTATTTCAGTGGATTTGTTGTTCTATTCCAGCTACTAAATGACCTCCTGTCAGCACTTTCACGTCTGGGCGCTAGTTCTTGTAACGCGCGTCAATCTTTTCGATCTTTGACGCCAGGGCCTTGCTGAGGTCAATGTCGTGCGAGCGGGCCAGGATGGCGACGCAAATCATCACGTCGGCAAGTTCGCTGGATAGAGACTCGGTGGTAAAGGACTGGTCCTTCGTTGCTCTCTGGTAGCCGGCGTGACCCAGGACTTCGGCTTGCAGCTCACCGACTTCCTCGGCGAGCTTGACCGCCTGGGCAAGCACAAAGGCAGGCTGGCTGCTCGTGTCGCTTCCGAGCGCACGACGCAAGCGTTCTGTCTGCATCGTGGCCCAGTCGTTCAGGTCACGAACGGTCAAATCGGTCGATAGGGCCCCGCTGCTTCCAGGTCCGGGTCTCATTCACTGTCTCCTTGTGTCAGGGGTGGCCGGCCCAAGTGGACCAGACGGCCGCGCGGGGGATGGCGCAGTGGCGGGAGATCTGGTGGCGGGCGAGGAGGGTCGAGGGGAACCGGGCCACCACCTCGGCGAGCACCCGCAGGCGTAACGGCGACGCGAAGTTGGGGGTGCCGGGGTGGTCCCGGCGCCAGGGCAGTACCAGGGTCAGCGCGGCGAAGCGGGCTAGCTCCCGGGCGGCGACCCCGGCAGGTGCGCAGCGCAGCAGCACCAGCAGCCGGTTGCGCTCGTTCCAGCGGTGGAAGGCTGCCGTGCCGAGGCGCCCCCGAGGTGGTGGACCCGGGCACCGGGCACGGCGAGCACCCGGTAACCGGCCAGCCACAACCGCCACGACGTGTCGGTGTCCTCGTAGTAGCAGAATAGCGAGCCCGCCACGCCGCCGATGGCGCGCAGCACATCGGTGCGCAGCAACGCCGCCCCGCCGCAGAAGCCGAACGGCTGCACCGCGGTGGTGTCCCGGCCGTACCCGATGCGGGTGAGCGCCACGCCGGTCGAGGTCACCGTGCCGTCGGTGGCGTGCAGCACGGAGGCTGCGGCGGCAGCTATGCCGTCGTCGTCCAGGGCTTGCTCCAGCGCCGCGAGCCACCCCGGCTCCGGCTGCGCGTCATCGTTGAGCCACGCCATGAAGGGCGTGCTGAGCTGTGGCAACGCGGTGGCTAGCGCCCCGGCGTAGCCGACGTTGCGGGTCATCCGCAGCACCCGGTGCCCAGCGATCTCCTGCGCGGTGCCGTCGGTCGAGGCGTTGTCGACCACCAGCACCCGGTGCGGACGGGTCTGGGCGGCCAGCGCGTCCAGGCAGCGCCCGATCAGGCCGCGACCTCGCCAGGTGACCACGACCACCGTGGTTCGGGCTCCCGCTGGCACGGGGCGTGACGGTACGCCGTGCCACACTCACCCGCGTGCCCAAGCTGGTGGTCCTGTTGGAGTAGCTGCTCGCGCCGGTGCCGGGGGGTACCGGGCGGTACTCTCGCGAGCTCACCGCGGCCCTGGCCGCTACCGCGCCGGCCGGCTGGACGGTGGGCAGCGCGGTGGCCCGGCACGCCGACCCCACCCCGGCGATCATCCCCGGAGTGGCGGGGCCGCACCTGCTGGCGCTGCCCCGCCAGGCGCTCGTCGCGGCCTGGGACTGCCGGTTCTCGTGGTGGGGCCTCCCGCTGTGGCCGGGCGGTGACGCCGTGCACGCTCCCACCCCGCTGGCCCCGCCCGGTCCCCGCCGCGGCTGCGAGCTGGTGGTCACGGTGCACGACACGGTGCCCTGGACCCATCCCGACGGGCTGACCCGGCGCGGGGTCGGCTGGCACCGCCGGATGGTCGGGCGGGCGGCGCGGCGGGCGGATGCCCTGGTGGTGCCCACTGCCGCGGTCGCCGAGGACTTGCCGCGGCACGTGCCGTGCCAGGCCCGGGTGCACGTGGTCGGAGAGGGGGTCACTGCGGCCGTGACTCGCCTGCCGGCCCACGCTGCCCGCATCGCCACCCAGTTGGGCCTGCCGCCGCGTTACGTGCTGGCCGTCGGCACCCTCGAGCCGCGCAAGGGGATCGAGACGCTGCTCACCGCGCTGGCCGCACCGGATGCCCCGGACCTGCCGGTGGTGCTGGTTGGCCAGCCGGGCTGGGGACGGCTCGATCCGGTCGCGCTGGCCAGGCGGTCCGGGTTAGATCCGGTTCGGGTGCACCTGCTGGGCCGGATCACCGACCAGGAACTGGCCGTCGTGTTGCACGGCGCGGCGGTGCTCGCGGCACCGAGCCTGGCGGAGGGCTTCGGCCTGCCAGTGCTGGAGGCGATGGCGGCCGGGGTACCGGTGGTGCATTCCGACGCCCCCGCGCTGGTCGAGGTCGCCGGGGGCGCCGGGGTGACGGTCCAGCGAGGCGACCCCGCCGCGCTGGCCGCCGCGCTGGCCGCCGCGCTGCGCGCGGTGCTGTCCGACCCCGCTGCGGCGCGGGCCATGACCGCGGCAGGGCAGCGCCGGGCGGAGCGGTTCAGCTGGGAGCGCACCGCCCGCCGGGTGTGGTCGGTGCATCTGGAGCTGCGCAGTCGGCGACAGCGCCCAGGCCGGTAGGGTTCCATCCCTGCGGTGACGCCGGTGGGGGGTGTGGTGGCCAGGGTATTTGTTAGCTATGCCAGCGAGGACCGGACGGGAGCCGGTCTGCTGCACCAGTGCTTGAGGGCTACCGGCCACGAGGCGTTCCTGGCTGAGGACTTGCGCGATGGGATCGTTGGTGGGGAGCCATGGCGGCTGCGGCTACACGAGCGGTTGCGGTGGGCCGACGCGGTGGTCTGCCTGCTGACCGCGGACTATGTGGCGTCTACCTGGTGCGCGGCTGAGATCGCGATTGCCCAGTCACGGGGAAGCCGCCTGGTCCCGGTAGTGGCCGAGCCGGGAATCGCTCATCCGCTGCTGAGCGACGACATTCAGCGTATTGACCTGACCCGGAACCCGGCGGGTGCCCCCGCCGCGCTGGACGAGGCGTTGCGCCGGGTTGATGCCGCCGGGGGGTTCGGGTGGCCGGATGATCAGTCACCGTTTCCTGGGTTGCGCCCGTTTGATATCAAGCGGCATCGGGTGTTCTTCGGCCGGCGCGGGGAGACCGAGGAGCTTGCTGAGCTGCTGCGAACCGCCGCTGAGCAGGCCAGCGCGGCGGCGTTGCTGGTGGTAGGCCCTTCCGGGTGCGGGAAGTCTTCGCTGGTTCGGGCCGGGCTGGGGCATGTGATGGCTCAGGAGCCGGGGTGGCGGACGCTGCCGCCGATCCTGCCGGGCGCTGATCCCGTAGCGGCACTGGCCCGGGAACTGGCTGCCGCTGCCCGGCTCAGCGGCCTGGACTGGACGGTGGACCACGTCCACCAGCAGCTCGCTAAACGTGGCCTGGTGAGCCTGGCCGATGAGCTGCTAGTGGCGAGCCCTGGCGGTCCCCGGCGGCACCTGCTGATCGTGGTGGATCAGTTCGAGGAGCTGCTCACCCAGACCAGCTCGGGTGAGCGGGCCCGGTTCGCGGAGCTGCTGCGCCCGGCCCTGTCGGGTCCGGTGCGGGTGGTGGCCACGTTGCGGCCGGAGTTCGTGAAGCCGCTGCTGCTCGACGTCGACCTGGCGGCGTTGCCGACCCACACCTACCTGCTGCGGCCACTACGCCGCGAGGCGCTGCCCGCGGTGATCCAAGGCCCGGCCCGGCTGGCCGGTATCGAGGTGGATGACGACCTGGTGGCTCGCCTGGTCGCCGACACCGACAGCGGGGAGGCCGCTGCCGCTGCTGGCGTTCACCTTGGCCCAGCTCGCTGACGAGGTCCGCCGCGGTGGTCAGCTGTCGGTCACACGTTATGAGGAACTCGGGGGAGTGCGCGGTGCCCTGACCCGCCAGGCCGACGCAGCCCTGGCTGACGCGACGGCGGCAGGTGGCCGGCGCCGCGAGGAGGTCATCGCCGGGTTGTTGCGGTTGGTCACCGTGGATGAGCAGGGTCGCCCCACCCGGTGGCGGGTCCGCCGGGATGAGCTGCCGGAGCTGGTGAACCGGGAGCTGGACGTTTTCGTCGAGCGGCGGCTGGTGACCACAGACGCCGATAACGGCAGCGTCGTGGTGGGGGTGGCCCACGAGGCGTTCCTGTCCGCCTGGCCCCCGCTGGCCCAGGCGATCGAGGAGAACGCTGCGGCGCTGCGGGCTGGCCGGGCGGTCGAGCAGGCCGCCGCCGAATGGGACAAAGAGCATCGCCCAGCCGCCCGGTTGTGGGAACGCGGGCAACTCGCCGCTGCCCTGGCCGACACCGGCGCCCGCCTCCACGCCCAGGACCTGGTCACTGATCACGTGGATCTCAGTTCGAGGGCGCGGGACTTCCTGCGGGCCAGCATCCGCCGGGACCGCCTCCGGCGCGGGAGCGCCCTCACCGTGTTGTCGGTGCTGCTCGTCGTCGCCTTGGTGGCGGCCGGGGTCGCCTTCGTTCAGCGGCGCGCCACGGTGGAACAGCGGAATGTCGCGCTGTCCCAGCAGGTCGCGGGGCAGGCTCTGGAGCTCCGCGGGACGAACCCGGCTTTGGCGGCCCAACTGGCGCTGGCCGCCTACCGGCTTTCTCACACCACGGAAGCGCGCGGCAGCCTGCTCAGCACCATCGCGACCCCCTACGCGACCCAGCTGACCAGCCACACCAACATCGTCTACTCGGTGGCCTTCAGCCCGGACGGGCACACCCTAGCCACCGCCAGCGCCGACAGGACCGTGCGGTTGTGGGATGTCAGCGACCCACACAATCCCACCTTGCTGGGCGCCCTTCCCGACTACACCAACCCCGTCCGCTCGGTGGCTTTCAGCTTCGACGGGCACACCCTGGCCACCGCCAGCGAGGACATCACCACGCGGTTGTGGGATGTGCGAGACCCTCACCACCCCACGTCGCTGGGCACTCTCGGCGGCCACACCAACTCCGTTTTCTCGGTCGCTTTCAGTCCCGACGGGCGCCAGGGCCCCGGCAAAGTCCTGTTTCGGCAGATAGATGCCCATAGATCACTGAACGAGAGGGGCGATCATGATCTCGTGTGCTCTCAGTGCGCCGAGTTCGACAGGAGAGCTGCGCGGTGGTACTCCCAACAGCTCTCCTGTCGAAC
>JBOHFR010000037.1:0-54845 GCA_050699715.1 Pseudonocardiaceae bacterium | reverse complement strand
GGGTCATGGGTGTGCGCACCACCCGAGCTGGTGGTGCGCAGGCGGAGCGATGGGCAGCTGGCGGCTCACCGCCTGCGAGCGCCGTATCGATCGACGTTCATGACCTAACTTCAGGAGGTCTGGGTCACGGGAGGGGACGAGACGATCACCGCACCCCTTTATTCGATCTTGAAACGACCTGGGACAACAGGCCAACCTGGGATAATTGGGACAAACGTGGAAGATGAGCCGACGCTAATCTCGGACTATCAGACCAGCCTCGACAGCTAACCGATCGGCGACCGAGACCGCTTGCTCAGCAGTGATCAACGCGCCCCGCAAACTGAGCATGCCTCGCGCACCGGCCAGCCGGGACATCCGCAGGTCGCACCCCTTCGCGCTAACGGCCTCAAACTCCGTATCGGCGAAGTCACAATCCAGGAACACCACGCCCGACAGGCACCCACTGATCACCGTCTCTCGGAACGAGCATCCTATGAATGCCGCGACTCCCTTGACCTTCTCGATGTGGATCACGGCGAAGTCTAACCGACAACCCTCCACGTACAGATCACTCGCCTGCTCAATCGAGAGCCGAAGGCCAATCATCCGGCACCGCAGCATCTCGACTCGACGGGCGGTCACTCGCTGCACCGACGCATTCGACAGATCCACGCGACGCACCACGGAATGCACCACGGCCCCCTCACCCGTCACCCCCGCTTGTTCGCCCGCGTCAACGAGCGAGTATTCACAATCAAACTCGCCCTCGAAGCCGGCAGGCTGCACGCTCAAGTCGGCACGGTCTATCGACGGACGCTGGATCGACCGACCCTCAGTCAGCTCGCGGAACTCCACGCCCCGACACTAACGACCATCGTGGCAACCGGCTCACCCGGAGCTCGGCGAACGGTGATCCGCCAGCGCTACGAGGCCGACGTGCCGATCACCGTCGGGCGACGCCGACCGTGATCGGCACGGCTTCGCCGACGGTGCCGGCGAAGCCGTCGTCCAGCGAGTCCACCAGCGCCACTGACGTCGCCAGGGTCTCGTGTGCCACGAAGTCCTGATGCGTGCGGACCGCCGCGAGGACGTCCCGCGGCGCGGCGACCGTCAGTGTGATGCGGTCCGCGACATCCAGGCTGGCCTCCCGGCGCGCCTGCTGGACAACGCGCACCACGTCCCGGGCCGTTCCCTCGGCGGCCAGCTCAGGCGTGATCTCAATGTCCAACGCGATGGTCACCCCCCGCTGGGACTCCACGACCCATCCACTGCGCGGCACCTCCGTCACCACGACCTCGTCCGGTCCGATGGTGATCTCCGTGCCGTCTAAGCCGGCTAAGAAGACCGTCGCCGCACCCTGGGTCCGCAGCCGCTCGGCCAGCTCGCGCGGATCGGCGGCGAGAACGGAGTTCGCCACCTGCTGGGTCCGCTTGCCGAAACGCTTGCCCAGCACCCGGAAGTTCGGCTTGACGCTGACATCGATGACCGCCCCCGTGGAGTCCAGCGATGCCAGCCGCTTGACGTTGAGTTCCTTGGCGACGTCGTCCAGCAAGGCTTGCGGCAACTCGGTCCCGGCGGGAAGGCCGACGAACGCACGCCTCAGCGGCTGGCGGATCCGCACCTTGCTGCTCTTGCGCGCCGCCCGTCCCGCCTCGGTCAGCGCCCGAGCGGTCCGGACCTGCTCGGACAGCAACGGATCGATCAGCCCGGCGTCGGCCTGCGGCCAGGTCGCCAGATGCACCGATTCGGGTGCGCCCGGGTCGCCCGGCCGGACGACGTGTTGCCAGACCTCCTCGGTGATGAACGGAACGAACGGTGCCAGCAGGCGGGTCAGCATGTCCAGGCACTCCCACAGGGTGGCAAGTGCGTCCTGGTCACCCTCCCAGAACCGCTGACGAGAACGCCGCACATACCAGTTCGACAGGTCGTCGACGAAGTCGGCCAGCAGGCGTCCCGCACCCGCGGTGTCGTAGCTCTCCAGCCGCTCATCGACGGCGCGGGTCAAGGCGTGCACCTCGGCGAGCACCCATCGGTCCAGAACAGCTCGATGCTCGGCGGCGGTCGCGGTTTGCGGCGCCCACTGCGCGTGACTGGCGTACAGGGTGAAGAAGGACGCGGTATTCCAGTAGGTCAGCAGGATCTTACGGGCGATCTCCTCCAGCGCGCCCGGCCAGAGCCGCCGCTGCGACCAGGGCGAGCCGGAGCAGGCCATGAACCACCGCAGGGCGTCAGCTCCGTGCGTGTCCATGAGGGGGATCGGCGCCAGGACGTTGCCGAGATGCTTGCTCATCTTGCGTCCGTCCTCAGCCATGATGTGGCCGAGACAGACGACGGTCTCGTACGCGGAGCGGTCGAAGACGAGCGTGCCGATCGCCATGAGGGTGTAGAACCACCCTCGCGTCTGGTCAAGCGCCTCGCAGATGTACTGCGCCGGGTAGCTGCGGGCGAACACCTCCGCGCTGCCGGGCAGATACGGGTAGCCGATTGCGGCGAAGGACATCGCGCCGGAGTCGTACCAGGCGTCGATCACCTCGGGCACCCGGGCCGCCGTCTCGCCACAGTCGGGACAGGCGAAGGTGATCTCGTCAATGTAGGGCCGGTGCGGGTCGAGCCCGGACAGGTCAACCCCGGCCAGCCGGCCCAGCTCGGCGCGGGAACCGATCACGGTGACGTGGGAGCTCTCACACCGCCACAGCGGCAGTGGCGTGCCCCAGTAACGCGAGCGGGACAGCGCCCAGTCGACGTTGTTGTCCAGCCAGTCGCCGTACCGGCCGTGCTTGATGTGCTCGGGGTACCAGGTGGTCCGCTCGTTCTCCCGGCGCAGGGCGTCACGCACCGTCGTCGTCCTGATGTACCAGGACAACTGCGCGTAGTACATCAAGGGCGTGTGGCAACGCCAGCAATGCGGATAGGAGTGCTCGTAGCTCTCGTACCGGAACAACCGGCCCCGCCGCCTGAGGTCCTCGACCAGGATCGCGTCCGCCTCCTTGAAGAAGACCCCACCGACCAGGGGAACCTCGTCGAGGAAACGGCCGTTCGAGGCCACCGGATTGACCACCGGCAGACCGTTCGCCCGGCACACCGCAAGATCCTCGGCGCCGAACGCCGGGGCCTGGTGCACCAGGCCGGTGCCATCAGCCGTGGTCACGTAGTCGGCGAGGACCACCACGTGCGCGTCGGGGATATCCACGAGGTCGAACGGGCGTCGGTAGCGCAGGCCGGCCAGCTCAGCTCCGGGCACGGTCGCCAGCGTCTCGGCTTCCGCGCCCAACACGGCCGCGAGCAGCGGCTCGGCCACCACGAACGTACCCTGCCCAGTGCGCGCCAGGACGTAGGTGACCTCGGGGTGCACGGCGACCGCAGTGTTGGACACCAGCGTCCACGGTGTGGTGGTCCAGATCAGCAGGTCGACGTTCTCCTGCCCCGCGAGCGGTTCGAGCAGGGGGAACCGCACATACACCGACGGATCTGTCACCGTCTCGTAGCCTTGGGCCACCTCGTGGTCGGACAACGTGGTGCCGCAGCGCGGGCAGTAAGGCGCCACGCGGTAGTCCTCGGACAGCCGCCCGTCAGCGAAGATCCGCTGCAGCGACCACCACACGCTGTCGATGTACTCCGACGACATCGTCTGATATGGGTGTGCCAGATCGATCCAATAGCCCATCCGCTCAGTGAGCTGCTCGAACTCGCCGACGTGGCGCAGCACCGACTCTCGGCAGCGGGCGTTGAACTCCGCGATCCCGACCTTCTCGATGTCCGGCTTCCCGCGCAGGCCCATCTCTTTCTCGACGGCCAGCTCCACCGGCAGCCCGTGGCAGTCCCAGCCGGCCCGGCGGGGCACCGAGTAGCCCTTCATGGTCTTAAAGCGCGGGAAGATGTCCTTGAAGACCCGGGCCTCGACGTGGTGCGCACCCGGAGATCCGTTCGCCGTGGGCGGACCCTCGTAGAAGACCCAGCTCGGGCCGTCGGCGGACCGTTGCAGGCTGCGCGCGAAAACGTCGTTGACCCGCCACCACTCGATGACCCGCCGCTCCATCCCAACAAGATCAACTCTCGCGGGCAACGCAGTAAACGGGGACCTGCCGGAGACGGTCTGTGTCATGTCGAAGGGCTCCCTGGGCTCCATCGCACCTCGTACGGGCAGCGAACCACCGCCCACACGGGGACGAAGCGCCGGACGCCTGAGCCCGGACCCCGCGGTACCACCCCGCTTGCGCCCACCACACGTGAGCACCACTCATAGTGCCGCGCTGACGTGCAGCCCACGTCCGGTTCTACTAGGGCGGTAGCGACACGCCGCCGCCTGTTCTTCCGGAGGCTCCCCGGTGATAGCCGGATCGGTGCCTGTGGGAGAAAGTGTAGCGGCTCAGCTATCGTGGCTAGGTCAGGCGCTCGGCGGTGAAGGCCTCAATGGCGCCAGCCAACTCGATGGCGTCCCGGCCGGGGTCCGTGATGGCACTCAGTGCGGTGCGCACCCGCTCGACCGAGGTGACGATGGTGTGGTCGCGCTGAGCTGGGGGAAGTGCCAGTACCGGGCCGAGTGCTTCCGCCGCACCGTCCACTTCGCCTTGGGCCACCCGGGCGACCGCAACAGCACAGCGGGCGGTCGCTTCGTTTCTGAAGAAACCGACCTGGAGGGCCACAGGGTAGGCGGCCAACGCTTCCAGGGCGAATCGTTCCGCCTGGCCCGCCTCCGGTGCGCCGCCCCAGGAGAGCGCCTCGGCGGCGTAGCAGAGCTGGTTGGGTAGGAGGAAGGTGCACAGCCCGCCGAGGGTGTCCAGTTCGTCGGGCTGCACCCGGTCCCGCGCGTCGGCCGCCCGGGCCAGGGCGACATGCGCTTCGTCCAGCCGGTTCAGCGCGGCCAGTGCCCGGGCCTCGCCGCTGGCCAGCAACACAGCGGCGGTGCTCCGGCTGCGGGCCGCCGCCTCCGCGCCGAGCTGGGCATAGCGCACCGACTCCTCCCAGCGCCCCGACCAATAGGCGATGTTTGCCTGCAGACCCCGGATCCACGCGCGGAGACCGTCGTGCCCGGCGTTGTCCGCACACGCGTAACCCGTGCGGGCCTGCGTCATCGCGTCATGGGAGGCACCGAGATCCCGCGACGCCATCGTCATCAGTCCGCAGGTGATCCCGGCGACCAGGTAGAGGTCCCGGGTCTGCGCCGGCCGCTGGCGTCCCTCCAGCAGCTCAAAGGCGAAGTTCTGGGTGTCCACCAGGTCACCGAGCAGGGTGGGAAGCGGCTGCTGGCAGTAAGCGACGACCAGGCGGCGCACGTCATCGGCTAACTGGTCGAGCGTCTCGGCTCCGACGTTGGGTGCCTCGATGCGGGCGAGGAAGGCCCGAGCCCGGTCAGCGCTCATGGCGATCACCTGCCCTTCCCAGTCGGTCCGGGCGGTGCCCCGCGCCGTGACCACCCCATTGTGCCGCCGGGTGAGCCGGAGCGCTCCGGTGCCGTACGGTGGGCCGAACAGCCGCACCGCCGGTTCCCCGAACAGCTTCTCCAGGGTGGCCTGTGCCTGCGGGTGGGGCAGGCCACGCACCTCTCCGGCCACCCACCGGTACGCCTGCCGCTCGCTGAGCACGGTTCCGCCCGCGGCCCGCTGGTACTGCTTCCGGAACTCCTCCAGTGTGAGGTGCCGCTGCCGGAGCACCTGTTCTAGCCGGGTCCGTGATGACTCGTGCTCGACCATTCTCACCCCACCCCTCGGCTCGGTCGGTCCACTGTAGATCTTGATTGCTGGAATAGCGCCAGCCTCGGAGCAGATGGCAGCAGAAGACGCTCGACGGCAGGCGTCGTGACGTGTCCCTGACGACTCATCCCCCAGAAAGGACACCCACCCTGGGATGCCCCGCCCCGACGACACACAAAGCCACCTTGGGCAATCCCGCCGAAGTCGATGATCAACATGCGGGCTGCGTCCGAACGGGAACGTACGCCAAGTCCCCTGCACGGCACCCGCGTCACA
Organism: Pseudonocardiaceae bacterium; assembly: GCA_050699715.1. Lineage (GTDB taxonomy): Bacteria > Actinomycetota > Actinomycetes > Mycobacteriales > Pseudonocardiaceae. Next base: position 48,897 of record JBOHFR010000037.1, on the reverse strand, counting down.
CCCCTGTCGACCTCGACTAACAGGCTTAACGTACGTTCCCGGCCCAGTACCGAGCCCCTGCACGAATCTCCGTACCGATCGCTGACCAGCGCCGTTAAAGATCAACAACCCCTTTCCGGCGTATCCCGCGTCCCCGTCCGATGCCGATGCCGGTCAGCGGGCTGGTGAGCAGCTCCAGCTAGGTGTCCCCGGCCTGGGGGTCGCGGGGCAGGCACTTCATCCTGTGCGCGGTGATGACGACCGAATGCCGTCAGCACACGGGTACGGGATCCGTGTCGCTGAGGATGTCGCTGTCTTTCACCCATCCCCAGTGCCCGCTGTCGCCCTGGGTCCACAGCCACCGCCACGGGTTATCTCCCACACCGTGGTAGGCGAAGCGCCCCATCAGGCCGGTGACGAGGAACGTCACCAACCGGACCCGCCGACCCATCTCCACGCAGCTGCGGCTGCGCAGCAGCCAGACCAACCAGGTAAAGCTCGGTGTTGAACACCGGGACCAGGGCGAGAGCACGCAGTACCCGAGTGTGAGCACCATCCACTCCATCTGATCACGCCCCGGTGCGGACGGAGTGGGTGCTGGGCATCACGAACTGGGCCAGGAAGGGCACGGCGGGCAGCGTCGCTGCCGGGCACGCCCCAACGCGGCGTCGATGGTGTGTGCAATGGCACCATCGACGCCGCGTATGTGGTGTCCCAGCGGGGGTTCAGCAGGACTTCACACCGTCAAAACAACCGGGGTAGCCCTATGCGTACCCCCGAGTGGTGCCCGGGCTGTAGAATTTGCGCCTTTCGCTACGACCGTGTGAGCCCAAGCATCAAGGAATCTGAGAAATGATTCTCCGCCGACTGGTGATAAAAAGATCAGTCTCGGCCGGTGAAGATAGGGGTTGCGGGGTAGAAGCTGTTGCATGCCTCCAGTCCACCCTTTCTTCCCAGCGATAAAGCCTCACTGCGTTGTTCTGGTGTGCCGTGATCAGAGTTGGCGCCCTCGAGTTTTCTTAAGAACTCACCCAGTTTTTTAATACTGCGGAAATCCTCTTGTTCAAGCCGTTTCTGCTGGTCGGCATACTGGAGCCATGAACCAGCGACGCAGTCGGCCTGGGTCTCGTACTTCACGCTTTCATCGCTTGGCACACCCTTCAGGGACTGGATATGGTGTCCCCACTCGTGAGCCAGGGCAATAGCTGGCGCTATATCACCCACTTCACTATATAGACGCCACATGAACGCCTGACCGAGGTAGACGCTACTGTCACGCGGACAATAGGCGTAGGCGTCCTTGTTCAATTCGCCGCAGTACGACTGTATCGGCGGACCTTCGGGAATGAAGTAGTAGTGATGTGGCCCTGGTGCGCTTTTGTATTTTGCTCCGAAGAATTCCCTGATATCCGGAAGCACTCTTTCGAGGTACCTGTCCATGGTTGTCTCGGTATAGCAATGGGCCAGTGACGGTGGTCTGCAGCCCCCTGCGGGTGCGGCTTGAGGTTTCGCATGAGCCACTGTCGAAACAGGAGACGCGGTTGCGGAAGTGGCAGAGAGCGCGAAGACTGAGCCTGACACGGCGACAATTGCGGCAATCTTCGCGGCAATCTTCTTACCTGTGTTGTTCACGTGACCTCTATCCCCGTTCTTGGTCTGACTGATTTCTTGTGACGCAACAGTCGACAGGGTGTGGCGCGTGGACGCTCGCCAACTCCAGCAGGCCCTGACCTGCGTCACGCGCTTGAGTAGCTACACCGTGTGACTGTGTCCGTACCGACAGTTATATTGTCGCTCGACTTCTGATCGGTGTTACACAGCGCCGGCCAGCTACAGCTGATCAAGCGGGTACGTCGGCGGTCATCTTTCCCGGACCACCGGGGTAGCGACGGCGAACCGGGCGGCGGCCGGCCGAGCGCGCACCCCGCCGTCCTGCCGGGCGGCGAGCTTGAAGGCGCACAGCACGTCCACCGCGTCGGCGGCGAGTCGGGCCGCGCCGTCCTCGGAGCGGTAGGTCTTGGCCCAGCTGGGGAAACGCTCCAGCAGGGCGACGGCGCAGCCAGTCAGCTCAGCGTCGGGCACCGGGCCGTCGGCGGCGACCAGCTGGTCGAGCAGTACCAGCGCGGTGATTTTCGGGTGCGACGCGTCGTCGGGAAAACGCTGGTCGGTGGCCAGCCCGTCGGGATCGACCAGCAGGTAGCCCTCAGCCCGCTCCTCGAGGACGAACCCAGCCTGCTCGGCGGCTTGCCGGACCAGGCGCCGCCCCGTGGGGCTGGCGAGGTAGCCGAGCTGGGCCTCGGTGAGCTCGTCGCGGTAGACCACCGGGTCGTCGAGCAGCGCCCGGGTGATGCTGTGCCGCAGCCACAGGTTGCGCTGCGCGTCGGCGGCCTCACCGCCGGCCGGCGCGGCTCCGTACCGCGGCTCTCTCGTCAGCAGGGTCAGCGCAGTCGGGTCAGTGAGGTCCACACTAGAGGGCGCCTGCGGCGCGGCGAGCAGCCGCAGCAGCACAGTGGTGTCCACCTGGAACAGCACTTTCGCGGTGTCAGAGTCCAGGTAGGACTCGGCGGTGCCGTCCAGGGCGCGCAGCGCGCCGGCCCGCTCCAGCAGCTTCAGAGCATCGACGAACGCGGATCGCTCGGAGCGCCGGGACGTCTGGAAGGACTCAATGCCCGGTTCCGCCGCGGTGGCGTGCGTGACCCGGTCAGCGAGCAGGCCGATGGTGGTGACGGGGGTGGCCAGCAGCTCAGCGCAGGCCATCGCCAGCAGCGTGTAGCGGCGACGGTCGAAGGGGGCGCGGGTGCTGCGGTCCCGGCGCAGTGGCCGGGTGGCGTCGATCTCGGGGCGGATCTTGAGCAGCCGGGCGTAACCGTCGCGGGCCTCCACGACCAACCGCCAGCCGCAGTGCTCGTCGAACCAGCGGGCCAGCGCGTCGCGGCGGCGGCGAACCAGGTCGAACCCGCTCGGGTCAGCGGAGACGGTGAGCAGCGGATGAGCCAACAGCAGCCGGATCGCCCGGGAGGTCTCCTCGGCCTCGATCCGGTCCAGCTGGCTCCCGAGGCCGCTCATGACTCGCCTGCCGCGACCGCCGGCAACTGGGCGCCCAGGACCCCTGCGCCCAGCACCCGGACGTCGATGATGTAGTCCGGACCGGTGAAGTCACCCTTGCGGGTGCGCAGGGTGGCCCGAGACCCGTCGGCGGGAACTCGCAGCACCAGCTCCACCCGGCCGTCAGTGGACGTTCCCCGGCGGTGGCCGGCCACGTCGGGTGGCGCGCTCAGCGCTCGGCCGAGCAGCTCCAGCAACCGCTCGAAGCGCCCGTGCTCCAGGATCCCCCGATGCTCCATAGCGCACAGGCTCGACAGGCGCACCGGACCCGCAGTGGACAGCCGTCCCCAGGCGGCTTCCAGCTCGGCGCGCTCGTGGGCGGCGCGGTGCTGGCGGGCACGGCGCAGCTCGCGGACGTCGCGGACGGCGGCGCTGCGGGAGCTCAGCTCAACCCGGCCCCGGCTGCGCAGGTGCGGGGAAACCGGCACCCGCGGCGCGTCAGCCCAGGGGGTGGCGGTGGGCACCAGATCCTCATCAGCCAGGCCGAGCTGGGTGTGCCGGGACGGCCACAACCCGAACGCGGCCGCGGCCAGCCGGTGCGCGTCGGTGCTGGTGGAGCAGGCAGCGAAGGCGCGAGCCAAGGCGCGGAAGTCAGCTGCCGCGCTGCAGGCCCGGCGACGCGCCTCGGTGTGCCGCTCCAGCACCCGCATCAAGGTCACGATCGCGCGGCGGGCGACGTCTTGCAGGGCTGCGGCCCGCGGCGCGCTGCCGTCGGCGGGGCGGAACCACGCGCGCAGCCCGTCCCATCTCGCGCTGCGCTGCTCCAGCCACGCGAGGGACGGGTCAGTGCCTGGCAGAGCCGGCAGATCGGCGCCGCGTAGTGCACGTTCTTGCAGCTCAGGTAGGCCGTGCCGCTCGATGCGGGTGACTGAGGCGGCGATGGCGCGCTGCCGGTGGTCGAGGTTGGTGACGAACTCCTGCAGGTAGGTGACGGTGGCCTGCTTGACCTCCTGGAAGGTGTCCAGCGCGCCGGAGTCGTCACGCAGCAGCCGCTGCAGCTCACCATTGAACTGCTTGACGCCGGCCACCAGCGACTCCAGGTGACCTTCGAGCTCGGCCAGGGTGCTGTACACCCGCCGGTCGGTGGCCGTGGGGTCGGTGAGCATCGCGGCGAGCTCGTCCAGGCGCTCGGCGATGGCGTCGAGCACGGCGGTCTGCAGCGCACCGGTGGCCTCCAGGACGGCCGCCGCGCGGGAGAAGCCCTCCAGGGCGGCCTCGCCGCGCCGGGTCAGTGAATAACGCAGGTTGTTGCGCTCGAAGTCCTCGGCCGTGGAGTAGTGCGCCGCGTGGTCCTGAGTGCGGTCGATGAGCTGCCAGTCACGCAGCTGGTCGAGCACCGGCACCAGGTCCTCGTCGGTCAGCGCGGCGAAGTAGCCGACGGTCTGCAGCCGCGCTGCGACATCGCCCAGAGTCAGCCAGGTCTCCAACCGCTCGTTGGCCGCACCGAACGCGTAGAGCACGGCCGTGTTGAGCTCGGCCCGCTCCGTGGTGGCGAAGCGGAACAGCTCGACGGGTAACCGGGGGTAACGCGTCACGGCGCACACGGTAGTAGCCGACCCTGACAGTTCCGGACACACCCGCCGACGCCAGGGTGCTGGCCCCCTGCTAGCTGCGCCGTATCGAGGGCTAGCATCCCGCGCAAGCCAGGTACCTGGCCGCAGCATCTTCGCAGGTAGTAACAGCTTCCACGCCCTCACCCGATCCCGATTGAGCACCCGCGCAGGCGCCTTCCGCCTAATCGGTTGTCGATCGCGCCGCGAGGGCAGGACCCAGAATCAACCACTGAACGGGGGCTTCATGACCGCAGGAACAAGCAACATGGGGAGGATGTTCGCTCCAGAGCAGCCAGCGTCAGGAAACGGGCAACCTCATGGCAGCCAAGGGCCCGTTGACGCAACCCCGAATCTTGACGGGACGACCCGTTACCTATGCGCCGCCGCGCACCTCGACGAAAAATTCTGCGACGAAGCGATCGCGGAGTATCTCGTCGAGCCAGTGCGGGCGATTCCGCCGTCACCAGGTGTCGACTCCGCAGCTGTACTTCGAGAGGCGGTCGCAGCGCAAACGAGACGTCGTATCCGGGACGCCCTACTGCTGGCGCTGCTGGGCGCACTTGCCCTGGCCAGCCCCGACACCGTGATCTTGTGGGCAGTGGCGGCCGGGGTCGCGGCAGCACTGCAGGCTTTCAGCGCTGGCCGTACCCAGCGCGCGCTCGCCGGTGCGGGGCAGTTGCTGGCTACCGATACTAGCCGCACTCGGCGCAACCTCGCCATGTTGGTTGTCGCCGCCTGGCTTACTCTCTATGTGCTACTCCCACTCGCTCTGCTGTCGCCGAAGCAAGCTTCAGGCCTCGGTTATGATGAGTCGGGTGACCTCTCCACTTCGCTGCGGCTCCCTCACGACATCACACGGTGGACCTTTCTGGTCAGCGGTCTGCTGCTGTTGATCCTCATTGTCGACAAGTTCACCGTCGTCAAGCTTATGAACAGCAGCTTCCGGCGAGATCGCTTTGATCCGGACGCTAGTAAAGCTCCCTCTCGGTGGCAACGGCTGGCCCGATCTCTTGGACACCGTTCTTTCCGCGCCGAGTTGCACCGAGTCGCCCGTTCTGATGAGAGCTCGCAGGCCGCTGCGGGGCAGGCCGATGTGGTCGTGTACCGCGGTAGTACCCCTTTCATCGGGGCCGGAAAACAGGTCGCCCACCATGTGATCGCATTGCCGCTGGAACCATCCGAGGACGAGAGTGACGCGGATCCAGTCCCGATCAGCGTCAACGACCTGCACCGTCACGTGGCTGAGAGCCTCGCCACCTTGCGGTCCCCGTCTTCCCTCAGCCCGGGCCAGCGACTTGAACACCTCCAGCAGCGCGAGCAGGTGTTGTTGCCCGCCGACCGGTTGCTGTTGAACCGCTCCGTCCAAAGCCAGCTGCCGGTGCTACCCAATCTCTCTTGCCCGCCGCTGGCCCATCTTCCGCTCGGTGCCGCCCGCGATCTCGCCGAGAATCCGTTGGAGTGGGCTCGCTACTATCATTGCTTCCGCGTCGAGTCCTGGGATCGTGATCTGACCACTTCGTGTTACTTGCACATCGGTACCGATCAGCGCATGCTTTATCTTGAGTGGACTTACTGTATCCTGTTCCCACTGCGGGAACGCTACCGGTCAATCGACCGTCCCGCCGAGTCATGGTCGACGACGTTCGACCGCAGCCTCGCCGAATTAATCATACTGCCCGCGAGCGTGCTGGCGCGCCTGCGGTCGGTGTTCCACAGACGCAACATGTTGGTTCAGCGCGCCGGCGAGTTGGTATCAGATCGTTATGGTGCTGCGCAGAGTATACGTGAACTTGCAGCTGACACTGAAGCGCAGACCTACTTTCAAGACGCCGATACCGAGCGATACGTCAATATCATGGATCGCGCGCTGGTCCGAGCGGTGGGGAAATTCCTCGACGAGCGGGGATATTCAGTGGTGGAGTTCACGCGGATGGCGGACCCTGTTATCAACAACTACAACGTCCAGGGCAACGTCATCAATTCAGTGCTTGGTAACGGCAATCGAACACTCTGATGAACACTGCCCGCGCCAGTGGAAGCATGGGAGCGAAATGATCACGAAGGGACCACGCCGAGGGCGAGACATTGTCGTCGGCGGTTCCATCACCGGCAGCGTCATTGGTGATGGCAACAGCAACATCACGATCAGCTCGAACGTCAAGACCGATTCCGCTTCTTTCGATGATCTACGGAAGGCGATCGCGTTATTGCGGGTCGAGGTCGAGGCTGCGGGCAGCGGCAAGCCTGCCGACAGTCGCGTTCGGTACGAGCTCCAGACGATCGAGGACGAGCTTGATGAGAATGAGCCAGACGCAGAGACAGTCCGCAGCCGGTGGAAGCAGGTACTGAAACTACTTGAGCCCCTGAAGCACGTGGCCAGCGTCGCCCAGGTCACCGCCTCCATACTCGCCCTCTTCGGCGGGAGCTGACAGGTCACCGGAAGGCCAGGGTAGCTCCGATGACCTACTGCACCAGCTGCGGCACCCCGCGGGAGCACGGTCTTTTCACGATCATATTGGTGGGTCAGGAGTCCGATGTCTGCCACACCACGTACCGATGTCACTGTCGGTGAGGTCCGGGGAAGGACTGTCGCAGTGTGCGGAGTTGCCACAGATGGCAACTTCTCGCCCCAAGTTGCCATCTGTGGCAACTCCGCAACAGATCCCCCCACCTCCCCGTGGGGCGGCGGGGGTGGAGCGGATGAGCGCTAGAGCGGACAGCGGCCCGTGTCGCGCCACACCAGGTGGGCAGCGACGTCACCGAGGCCCCGCGCCGGGATGCCCGGGACAGAAAGACCTGACTACCGCGACTATAAAAACGGTCGTGAAACGGCCGTGCTTCGGGAGTCTGGCAACCGTCCCGTGTCTTGTTCTGCTGGCCGCCTGCGGGACAGTCGGGCTGCTGACTGCTTCCGCCACTTCGTCATCAGGTCTGCCACCGAGCCCGACATCAGCAACCACCAGCCCATCTGCGACGCCGAAAGGGGTCACCGTGGTCCTTGACCCCGGACACAACGGCGCCAACGCGGGGCACTGGGCGGAGATCAACCGCCCGGTACCCAACGGCCGGGGCGGCACCAAGGCGTGCGACACCACCGGCACCTCCACTGACGACGGGTACCCTGAGCATGCCTTCGCCTGGGATGTCGCGCTCCGGGTCCGCGATGCGCTGACCGCTCGCGGAGTGCAGGTGGTGCTGACCCGACCGGACGACGTCGGCGTCGGTCCCTGCGTGAACGACCGCGCCGCGATCGGGAACCGGGCAGGTGCCGACGCGAAGGTCTCCATTCACGCCGACGGGGCGGCGCCATCCGGGCGTGGTTTCCACGTCGCCTATTCCGACCCACCGTTGAACCCCAGTCAGGAAGGACCCTCGGTCGACCTAGCCAACGCGCTTGCCGGGGCGTTGCGCGGGAACGGTTTCGCTGCCGCTGACTACATCGGCACCGGTGGGCTGTATCCCCGCGCGGACCTCGCTGGGCTGAATCTCTCCCAGATCCCGGCAGCGCTGGTCGAGTGCGCCAACATGCGCAACCCGGAGGAGGCCGCGCTGGTTTCCGCACCACAGGGCCGGGCCCGCTACGCGGCGGCCATCGCCGACGGCATCATGGCCTGGCTCACCTCGCGGTGAGGATCTCATCGCCCATCAATTCCGTCCGCCCACCGTGTAGAGGTCGACGGCCGTCGACCTCTACACGGTGCTCACGCGCTCTCTTGAAGATCACCTAACGACTCCGCTGAGGCCCTGGAAGGTGAGATGACGGAGCTGCGGTCCTAACGTCCGAGGCTTGCCGCACTGGCGTCGGCGGCGTTGTCGCCGAGACGATCTGGGCCAGCTGGGGTGACCTTTCTTCGCTCTTGGGCACGCCGGTAACACTCGCTCAGCTCGTCATCAAGCGTCTTTTTTACTTGGGCGCGGTGGTAGTCTTGAACCAGCTCGGCCCAGAACATGGCAACTGTTCTCGCGTCTCCCAGGTTATCGAGCCTCTTGGGCCAGTCCACATAGCGCCGTCCCTCGCGGTCGGTAGCCTGATAGGGCAATGGCTGACTGTCTTCGAGGCCCTGTCGGAAGGGCCGAAAAATGATGTACACTCGCCAGCCTATGTCCGGCTGGTAATCAATCGAGAAACCGTAGTTGGTGAGTCCGTCCTGCGTTCGGTAAACCATGACGGTCATGGTTCTCCCTCCTCTGACAGGATCCCTTGCCCGAGGGACGATCCCGTTTGTCATTCATCATGCCAGGACTCCTGGGTCCGGTCATCCATCTTCCAGCAAAATCCCTCAGGTCACGTATTCCCGCTCAATGAAATGAGGTAGACCGGGCGGTCTACCTACATCTGTAGGATGATTCTGACCGACCAGCTGGCGCCGAACGGCACCGCCATCTTCTATGATCGGGACTTGCCTCAGGCGGCCCTCGTGAGCACGGTGACCAGCTCGTCGATCGAGATCGTCCAGCCGTTGCCTGCTGGCGGACCGCTGACGATGATCACAGTGCGCCTCGTGACGGCTCTCACGCGGAAGCGGCGCGCCAGCTCGCGCTCGGAGGGCAGCTTGTCCCCAGATGCCAGCTCCCCTGAGGTGATCAGGGCGCGCACCGCGTCAGCGATCCGGCGGCTCGGCAGCTGGCCCTCAGCGGGGTCCAGATTCACGCCACTCACTCTACAATTGGTTTAAGCAGTTATTCGCCAGCGGGCCCGAGGAGACAAGGGTGGCCAGCGGTGGGTCGTGACAACACACGGAGGGCCGAAGAAGCCGAGGCTAGCGACGGAAGGCCCGAATAAGCGTCGTCGCAAAGCGATACCGGCGACGTGTGGACTGCACCGGGGCCCGATCGGTTTCGTCAACCTTCTGGTGAGCGTGCACGGCGGGACGATTGTGCTCGATCCCCATGTCACGGGCGCCTGCGTGATCGCCCTTGATGAGGACGGCGCCAAAACAATGCGCAACATCTTGACGGAATGGCTGGGGTGATCTGGAGCAGGATGGCGGCCACGACGGTGCGCCGGGCTGCCGCCTGACACGTGACGTGACACACCGGCCACCCTGGGCGAACCAGCGGATCTGGGCTCCATGGGTGCGCGAAGTGGGCCCGATCCGCTGGGTTCCCGGTCACATGTTGCGGATACGCAGGTAACGACGGATATCTGGGAACGAAATCACCCCGAGAACGATCACGACAAGAACAATGATCACTGCCAGAATTACTGCGATGTAGCCAACGACGTCCATGGTATCCTCATCTGTTTTCAGCGGTTACGCACCCCGACGGTGTCGAGGCGACTACCTGCGGCGGGCGGTTAGGGTGGGGTTGGTGGGGCAAGGTGGGCGTAGCCGATGGTGTGAACACCTCGGCTGGCCTCAGTCGGTCCTCAAGGAAGACCACCACGGCCGCAACCCTCCCCTGTCGTGACACGCACTGTCCCCCACAAAAACCCCGGTGCCTATCGTGGTCCGCGCTGGTCGCCAACTACTCAACTGACGGGGTATGGGGCAACATCGCTACTGTAGCCCTTGCGCACCCGAACTGCCGGTTCACGCGGAGACCACTCTCGGGTTGCGTCTAGCCCCCGAGTGGGACTCGAACCCGAGCCGGGCGAACGCGTCGGCGCGCCGAGCAGGCCAGTGCAACAGGAATCTGGTCAGCGGGCGAGCCAGCGGGCCGTCGCCACGCAGGGCGACCAGCGTGCGGCCTGCGGTGCGAGCCTGTTCACGGCCAGGGTCAGTCAGCGGGATGTCGAACCGGCCGGTGTGTCCTCGACTCGACCGGTCGTGGTGTCGGGGCGTAGCGTCTTCCTCTGACGAACCGCGTTGCCCCGGACCCCGGTGACTCGCCCCTCGATCTCGGTAAGGCCAGTTCAACTGCTACGAGGCGTTCATCCACATCGTCGACACATCGCATCAGTGGGTGCAGGCGGACCCGTTGGTGGGTGTCTCGTACGCAGAAGTCGACGAATTCTTTGGCGGTGCGCTGGGAACCCCGGTCGCTGTGGAAGATGACACCTTGGGGGGTTGCGGGCTGAGTAGCGCGGCGGCGAGAACCTCGATAATAGGCTGGTGCTCATGGTGGCCAGCAACGGCGTAGCCGGCCACCATGCGGAAGTGCGGGTCGATGACGAAGTAACGCACCGTGAGTTCAAGATTCTGTCCGCCATCGCCGGTGGTTCCCGTGGTTCCCCCAGGCGAACGGGCCCGCGACGGGCCCGAACCACAATGCCCCTGCCCGCTTCGGCAGATGACGGATGTCACAGGAGCGTTGTCGGACGGCAGTACCGTGTCGCCATCCGACCAGTATCACCCAATCAGTGGAGCTAAACTTCACCTACACGAGTGATAATGAGCTCTATATGTACCTAACTGTCACCTAACTTGACCCGAAGACCTACCGACGCCGGCTCGCGGGACAGTCACCATGACGCCCTACGGGTTGCGCGGTCACTCTCCGAAGAAGATCGACGGTTGACGGAGACCCCCCATGACCGAGCAACACCCTCCCCACAGGCAGACACCTCACGAGCAGCAGCAACAACATCGGTGGAGGGCACGTCTTGGTGCCATCAACACTGAGCGACCGGTGCCCAGGGGGCTAACGCTCACCGGAAGCCTGGGGACACTCCTGGTCGTGCTCGTCTGGTGGGCCTTTCAGCACCAGGCACCGACCCAGCCAACCCTGGCCGGCATGTCGCGCGTCGCAGCGGAGGCTCAGCTCCAGCACAGTGAACTGAACAGGAGCGTGACCTATGACGCAGTCATCGACCAGCAGGCAGAAACCGTACTGCGACCTGACCCAGCCATCGGAACGATGCTTGATCACAACAGCGAAGTAAGCGCCGTCCTTCTGACGAGCTCAAAATCCGCTCCCCCGCCACCACCCCCAGTACCGGTGCCTCCAGTACCGGTGCCTCCAGTACCGGTGCCTCCGCCTCCGGTGTTCCGGCATCCGCATCCAGTGTTCCGGTATCCGCCTCCGGAATTCCAGTATCCACCTCCGCCTCCGGTGTTCCAGTATCCGACCTTGCCCCTGTATCAGGTTCCCAACCTGGTCGGCGATGACCTGGGCACGGCGAAACGACTGTTGGTCCAGAATGGACTGACCGTCGGGCACGTTATCGGAAACGAATCGAACCAACCCGCCGGAATCGTCGTGCAAACAAACCCGCAGGCCAACACTGTGGTCCCAGCCGGCAGTGCGGTCGATCTCGTCATCGCCGAGTAGCGTTAGATCCGAGGCCCGGAGGCCATCCTGGAGCGAGGCCCGCCGCCGGCACGGGATTGTTGATCTCAGCGAGGTTGCGCTCTTCGGTGTGAACGCTGATCGACTGCACGTCCGCTTGTCGGCACATGTCATTGCGTGCCGCTGAGCTGCGGCTGCGGGCACGTGGGGATCGATTTGTGCGGGCTCGTCGCGCTGGTTCCGCTGACGACGATCGTCTGCGATCCAGTGCGGACGACGGTGTTCGATGTGCCGGTAGCGGTCTCTATCTGTGGTCACGTTGGGTCTAGACGCCGTCAGGGTGTCACTCTGGGGCAGCGCCGCGTCACACTCAGCGCACCCCGAGATGGCGTCACGTGAGCACGCGTGATATCAAACGCGCTGACCCAAAGCGGGTCAAACGACTACAAGGAGCAACCATGAAGCACGGCGCGGTGCGCAAGCTGATGAGGGCGGCGACCTTGTCGCTTCTCGCGCTCGGGATGACCTCAGGCGTGGCGGGCGCGGCGGTATGGGCCGCTAGCCCGGCGATGGCCCAGGCGGACGGTCAGAACCCGGGTTCAGACGGCAACGGTTCGGGCAATCCGAGCGGCGGTTCGGGCAATCAGGGTGGCAGTCCGAACCAGGGATCGCCCACGGACGTGATCGGCGGGATCGGCGGGATCGGCAAAAACCTCGGCAACCTCACTGGCGGCGGCGCTTAGGCCCACTGACGCGGCCTAGCAGAACCCTGCCGCTCGGTCGTGCCGGACCCACTCGCTCAGATGGCCTAGCACTCGGCTACCTGGGCGAGTGGGTTCCCACTCGCCCAGCGACGCAGTCGGCTCCGATCGCGCATCTCCCACTGACCACCTCTGCGGTGCCCTCAACACACACCGCTGGAAGCGGTCCGATGGGCGCCTGCCGGTGGCGACGTGACTGGCTTTCCGTACAGGTCCACACGCACCCAATCGCCCGCGAACTGGTCGAAGATGCGCTCCGATCCGACCAGGGAAACACTCCTGAGCTGCAAGAACTCGCGAGGGACCTCTCCTTGATCACCTAACACTACGGCCGCATCCGGTGATTTTCGAGGTGTTGTCGCTGGTCGTCGCACGCTCGGTTGCGCGTGTGGTGACATCGTCAACGGGACCGCGGGCCGCACCTGAAGACACCATGATCACCGTTTGGGTGCGTTCAGCGACAATCTTTGTCGTCCCCCGCACCCAAACAGTGATCATGGCCTGACGGCCACTGATCAAGATCACCTAGTGCGGCTGCCGGACTAAGGATCGCGGACAAGCTGAGCACGCTCATCGAAGGCACGACTGACACGGCGAAAGATCGAGGTGATGACGACGATAACGGCCCTACCGGTGTCCAGGTGCCCGCTGACTAAACAGCATGCCGAGAAATACCGACTATTAACCACAATGGCCAAGGTCTTCAGAGGACGTTCTCTGACCTGGGCCTTTGGAATGGAGCGGGTGACGGGAATCGGACCCGCGTCTAGAGCTTGGGAAGCTCTCATTCTACCATTGAACTACACCCGCGCTGGCGCTGAGCGTAGCACAAGCGACGTGGCGACCAGAGGGGCCACTCGATGTCAGTGCGCGCGGCTAGGGTGGCGCCGTGCTGCTGTCCGACCGTGACCTGCGGGCTGAGATCGACGCCGGGCGCCTGGGCATCGAGCCGTTCGACGAGAAGCTGCTCCAGCCGTCCAGTATCGACGTGCGGCTGGACCGCTTCTTCCGGGTCTTCGTCAACGCCAAGTACACCCACATCGACCCGTCGCTGCAGCAGGACGAGCTGACGTCGCTGGTGGAGCCCGACGGTGACGAGCCCTTCGTGCTCCACCCCGGCGAGTTCGTGCTCGGCTCGACGTTTGAGCAGATCACGGTGCCCGATGATCTGGCCGGGCGGCTTGAGGGAAAGGCGCTCGCGGTCGATACCCCGATCCCCACCCCACAGGGCTGGCGGACGATGGGCGAGTTGCGGGTCGGCGGCGAGGTGTTCGGCGCTGACGGCCACCCATACCGCGTGGTCGCCGCGACCGAGGTCATGGTCGGCCGTCCGTGCTATGAGGTGCTGTTCTCCGACGACCAAAGTATCGTCGCGGATTCCAGCCACCTCTGGTTGACCAGCACGAAGTCGGCCCGCGAGCACAGCGGCTGCGCTGCGGTACACACCACCGCTGAGCTCGCCGGCTCGCTGCGCGCGCACGGGGAGGACAACCACCACGTCGCCCTCGCCGACGCCGTGCTCGAACTGGCCGCGAGCCGGGGGCTGCTCCCGGTGCGGCAATTCCGGGCCATCACGGACGTTCGCCGGGTGCCGACGCGCCCAGTCCGCTGCATCGAGGTCGACGCGCAAGACGGTCTCTTCCTCGCGGGGCCGACCTTCATCCCCACCCACAACTCCAGCCTGGGGCGTCTCGGCTTGCTGACGCACTCCACCGCGGGTTTCATCGACCCTGGTTTCACAGGCCACATCACTCTGGAGCTGTCCAATGTGGCCAACCTGCCGATCACGCTGTGGCCGGGAATGAAGATCGGGCAGCTGTGCCTGTTCCGGCTCTCCAGCCCCGCCGAGTACCCGTACGGCAGTGCCGGCGTGGGCTCCCGCTACCAGGGACAGCGTGGGCCCACCCCGTCTCGGGCCCACCTCAACTTCCAGCGCATCGACACCCGCCGCTGAACCGGCGACGTGCCCGGGTAGCGCGTGGTTCTCTTAAGACATGCGGAACAACAGGGTACGCACCTGGCCGAGGGCTCAGGACACGTCGTTCGTCCCAGGTTCGGTGTGGTGGATCGAGGTGTCGAGCACTGATCCAGCGCAAAGCCGGGACTTTTATGCCGGGTTGTTTGATTGGAGCTACCAGATCGACTCGACCCCCGGCCGTGAGCAGTACACCATCGCGCTGCGCGCGGGCCGGCCGGTGGCGGGCCTGACTGGCGTCACGGGGCAGCCGGTGGCGTGGAGGTTGTATCTGGCTAGCGCCAACATCGAGTACACCGCTCAGGTAGTCCGGCGACGGGGCGGGCGGGTGCTGGAGGGACCGCTGGATGCCCCCGGGCCAGGTAGGGCGCTGGTCGGGAGGGACCCGACCGGCGCTGTGATCGGTTTCTGGCAGCCCGCGGCACCGGGGACGCTGCACACCACCTACCCTGGGTCGCTGTCCTGGGCGGAGTTGAACACCTGGGACGGGCCGCGGGCTGATGAGTTCTTCGCGGCGGTGTTCGGCTACCACCAGCGCCAGATCGGAGACGGCACCGTGGTGGACTACACCACCTGGTCCCGGGGTGGGGCCACGATGCTGGGCAGGCTTCAGATGAACGAGGACTGGGCGGCCCCCAGCATCGGCGCGCACTGGATGCTGCACTTCGCGGTGGACCCGAGGACCGGCACCGACGCCGCAGTCGATCGGGTTCTTGAGCTGGGCGGCCAGGTGGATTTTGATCCCTACGACAGTGAGTTAGGCCGCATCGCGCGGGTCGCCGACCCCTCCGGTGCCGCCTTCGCGCTGATTGACTCCACCCAGCGGCTCGAGCCACCTACCGACCTCGCCCCGGGTTCAGCCCGGGTTGATGACCCCTACGACGACTGAGACGACTGAGACGACTGAGACGACTGAGACGACTGAGACGACTGATGGGCCGTGATGGGTGGGCGCAACTCCCAGCAACGGACTGGATGACCCGCGAGCTCGGGGCGCGGCTGGTGGCCGGGCAAGGGGAGCTGCACGATCAGGTCCGGCTCGCGCTGCGCGTCAACCCGCGTCGCGCGCACCTGTTGGTCTCCTCGGTGCTCGGCAAGTACATCCCGACGCACCCAGAGAGCGCCTGCTGGGCCGGCACGACGCTGGGTAGGCAGGTCGCCCGGTGCCTGAGTGCCGCAGACCTGGGTGCCACGGATCTGGGTGATTCGGATCTGGGTGATTCGGATCTGGGTGACTCGGAGCGCTCCCCCCTGGTGGTGGGCTACGCCGAGACGGCCACCGCGCTCGGTCATCTCGTCGCCGACGTGCTGGGGGCGCCCTACCTGCATTCCACCCGCCGCGTGGTCCCCGGTGGCCTGGTGTCGGCGGCGTTCACCGAGCCGCACTCGCACGCGCCGGGGCATCTGTTGCTGCCGGCGCAGCCGGACATGCTCGGCGGGGGCGGGCCGTTGGTGTTGGTTGACGATGAGTTGTCGACCGGAACCACCGCCGCGAACACGATCGAGGCGGTGCACGCGCGCTACCCGCGTCAGCACTACATCGTCGCTGCCCTCATGGATGTGCGTTGCGCGGCGGACAGCGAGTCGATGGCTGCCCGGGTGGCCGCGCTGGGCGCGCGCGTCGAGGTGGTCTCGCTCGCGCGCGGGGTGGTCGAGCTACCCGAGGACATGGTGTCCCGCAGCGCCCGGCTCGTCGCCGCGCACGCGACGCGTCGCACCAGCCCACTACCCGCACACCAGCCGAAGGCTCGGCTGTCCCGGTTGCGTCCGGCCTGGCCGACGGGCCTGCCCGACGGCGGCCGGCACGGCTTCACACCGGTGCACCGCCGCTCGCTGGAGACCGTAGTGGCGGACATCGCGGCGGGTCTCGCCACCACGGTGCGGGGGCGCCGGGTGCTCGTTCTGGGGTGTGAGGAATTCATGTACGTACCGCTGCGGGTGGCGCAGGCGCTGCAGCGGTGTCTCGCGCGGGGCAGCGAGGTGCACTATGCGAGCACGGCCCGATCCCCCGTGCTCGCTGTCGATGACCCGACGTACCCGATCCGCACCCGGTTGGCGTTCCCGGCCCACGACCCTGGCACGGGGAGCGGGTGGCGTTTCGTCTACAACGTGGCCCCCGGCCGGGATCCCGCCCGGCGCTTCGATGACGTGGTCTGCGTGCTCGACGACGCGATGAACACACCCGCGCTGCGCCGGCCCGGGGGACTGCTCGACGTGCTGCGCGGGGTGTGTGACCGAGTGAGCGTGGTGGTGGTGCCCTCCTACCGGCCGGGCCGGTGCTGATGGCCGCCTTGCCCGAACCGCTGGTGGGGCCAAGGTTCTCCACGTACTCCCCCGAGGAGGTCAGCTGGTTGCTCACCGACCTGTCCAGCGCCGAGTTGGAGATGCCCGTCGCGCAACGTGATGAACACATTCGGGCTGGCATGCACTACGCGGAGTCACTGCCGGTGGAGTACCGGCCATCGGCGGACTATCTGGCCTTGTTCCAGGTGCTGCTGGGGCAGTCGGCCCGCCGGGTGGCGTATCTGGTCGGCGTCATCACCGAGACGGTGCTGGCCACTCGCGGGGTTGACGTCGTGCTGGTGTCGCTGGCTCGCGCGGGCACCCCAGTGGGGATCCTCATGCGGCGGTGGGGCCAGCAGATTCACCACCTCAGCGCACCCCACTACACGATGTCCGTCGTGCGCGGACGGGGCGCGGACCTGGTGGCCCTGCGATACCTGGCCCGTCACCATGACCCCGCGCGGGTCATCTTCGTCGATGGGTGGACGGGCAAGGGCACGATCACCCGCGAGCTGGGTCACACGCTGGCGCACGCCGCGACCGAGGGTCTACATTTCCCCGCCCAGCTGGCGGTATTGGCCGATCCCGGTTGTTGTGCGCACATCTACGGCACCCGCCGCGACGCTCTCATCCCCTCCGCCTGCCTGAACTCCACCATCTCCGGACTGGTCTCCCGCACCGTCCTGCACTCCACGCTGGTCGGCCCGGATGACTTCCACGGTGCCAAGTTCTACCCGCACCTGGTGCGGGCTGACCTGTCGAACCACTATCTCGACGCGATCAGCGCCCGCTTCGGCGAGGTCGCCGCCGCGGCCGCCCGCCGCGCCCGAGGGCTTGCGGTATTGCCCCGGCCGCCGACGCACACCGGGTGGGCCGCCGCCCGGCGCATCGGTGACATCCACGGCGTCGAGGACATGAACCTCGTCAAACCCGGCGTCGGCGAGACCACCCGAGCCTTGCTGCGCCGGGTTCCCTGGAAAGTGCTGATCGACCACACCAGCCCACCATTGCCGCACATCCGGCTGCTGGCCAGCCAACGCCGCGCCCACCTCCTCGACCTTGTTGGGGTCGGCGACCTGCCATTTTCCTGTGTCGCGCTGATCCACCCGCGCGGCGGTACCCGATGAGTGCCGAGATCCCCGGAGGCGTCCTGGCGGCCTGCGACCTTGACGGCACGCTGATCTACTCCAGCTCGGCGATTCACTTCCACTCAGCGATTCAGCACAGCGCAGCGCTGGTCTGCGTGGAGTACTACCGCGACCGGTCCTGGTCCTACCTGACCGCCCGCGCGGCACGCCATGCCGAGGCGCTCGCCCACACCGCGGTACTCGTCCCCGCCACGACCCGCACCCCGCACCAGTACGCCCGGGTCCAACTGCCCGGCGCGACGCCGCGATACGCGGTCTGCAGCAACGGCGCCCAGCTGCTCTGCGACGGCGTCCCCGACCCCGAATGGCACCGCGAGACCCGCCGCCGGGTGACCGCGAGCGCCGCGCCACTGCCCGAGGTCTGCGCACACCTCCACCACGCCCTGCGCCAGAACTGGCCGGCCACGGTGCGGGTCGCCGAAGAGATGTTCCTCTACCTCGTCACCCCCCGCAACTGGGCACTACCCGCCGGCTGGATCAACGACCTCACCCACTGGGCACGCACACACGGCTGGGAGCTCTCCGCAACGGGACGCACGGTGCACCTCGTGCCCGCCGCTCTCACCAAGTCCGCCGCCATCACCGAGCTCACCAGCCGGACCGGGGCTCGTCTCGTCCTGGCCGCCGGAGACTCCCTCCTCGACATCGACATGCTCCGTCAGGCCGACGCCGCCATCCACCCAGCCCATGGCGAGCTGGCCGCGATCGGCTGGTCCCACCCCACCGTCGCCCGCACCCAGACGACCGGGGTCTGCGCCGGAGAGGAAATACTGCGCTGGCTGTACGCTGCCGCCGACCGGTACCCTACCCAGCGTAATCAGCGCGACGACTAAAACGAGGGGGCGGCGCGAACTCGGCGCACCTGAGGTTGATCATAGAAAGGGTATCTGTGCGCATTCCCGCGTGGGTGTGGCTGGTGACCATTGTGGGCCTCTTCATCATCATGGCTCTCGACCTCGTCATCGCCGATCAGCGCCGGCTCCGGTTCACGTCACGCGACGCCGCCCGCTGGATATTCCTGTCGATACTTCTCGCCGCGCTCTTTTGTCTGGCCATCTGGGTGATCTGGGGTGGCAGATACGCGGGCCAGTTCCTGAGCGTCTACCTGGCCGAGTACTCCTTAAGCGCCGACAACCTCTTTGTCGTCATGCTCATCATGTCAACTTTCGCGGTGCCCGCCACCCAGCATCATCGAGTACTAGTCACCGCGATGATGCTGGCGCTGTTTTTGCGAGCGGCGGCGATAGCGCTGGGGGCCACCGCCGTCCATCTTTTCGGTTGGATCTTCTACCTATTCGGCGCGTTCCTCATCTACACCGCGTGGACGCTGATCACTACCGGCACCGAGGCGGACGAGGAGTTCACCGAGAACGTCATGCTCCGCGCGGTGCGCTCGATGCTGCCCGTGACTGGCGACTACCACGGCTCCCGGATGGTGCTCCGACGGGGCGCGAAGATCTGGGTCACTCCGCTGCTCATCGTCATCATCGCCATCGGCACCACCGACCTGCTGTTTGCCGTGGACTCCATCCCGGCGGCCTTCGGGCTCACCACGGAGCCCTTTCTCATCCTCACCGCCAATGCTTTCGCGCTGACCGGGCTCCGGCAACTGTACTTCCTGATTGGCGGCCTCGTGAGCAAGCTGGCCTACCTCCGGCACGGCCTGGCGGTGATCCTGGGCTTCATCGGCGGCAAGCTCATTCTGGACACTCTGCATGACAACAACCTGCCCTTCCTCAATAATGGTCAACCCGTGCCGGTACCGACGGTGAGCAGCGGAGTCTCCCTCATCGTGATCGCCGGCACGCTGATGGCGGCCGCGCTGGCCAGCGCAGGGAAAGCCAGGCACGAGCCCCACGTTAACGAGCCCCACGTTAACGAGCCCCACGTTAACGAGCCCCACGTAATAAGCACAGAGGAACGCTGATGGATCCGGTGGCCACGACAGCTCTGTATACGGCGATGATCCGGGCTCGAGAATCCGCTCGCCCAGACCGGCTGTTCAATGATCCGCTCGCTGGAGCACTGGCCGGACCACCGGGGGACGAGCTGATCTCTTGGATGGAGGCCACCTCTCCGGGCGCTTCGGACAACCCGGCCGTCATTATCCGGACCAGGTTCTTTGATGACGCTCTCGAGCGCATCGTCGGCGAGTCCGGCGTGGATCAGATCGTCCTGCTCGCGGCCGGGCTGGACACCAGGGCTTTTCGGCTGTCCCTGCCGCCCGGCATCGCCCTGTTCGAGGTCGACCGGCCCGAGCTTCTCGACGTCAAAGCCTCCCGCCTAGCGGAGCTCGGCGCGGTTCCTCGCTGCCGGCGGGTGGCGATCCCGGCCGACCTCAGTGGTGACTGGTCAGCCACCCTCTGTGCGAGTGGGTTCGATCGGAGCCGACCGGCGGTGTGGCTCGCCGAAGGATTGTCCCTCTACTTGACGGACGCGCAGGTCCATCATCTCCTGGCCACCCTGAGTGTGCTGGTCGCCCCAGGGAGCTGGCTATGTGTCGATGTGTTAAGTCGCTCGTTTTTGATCTCGCCGCAGCTAGCGGGCTTCGTGGCCATGATGGCTGCCAACGACTCTCCCCTCCAGTTCGGCACGGACGACCCGGAGAGCCTGGTGCGTGCGCACGGCTGGCGGCCACAGGTCACCCAGTTCGGCGAGCCAGCGGCCAACTTCGGCCGATGGACCATGCCCGTGGCCTACGGCGACGATCCGCGTACTCCGCATGGCTACCTCATCATTGCCCGGCAGTAATCCCGATGAGCGAGACGGCTGGCCTCGCCGCTACCGTGGCGATCACGTCATCCAAGGTAAGATCCGGTAGGCGTCATTGCGGTAGCGAGTGAGATGGGGGAGCCACGATGGCATCTGATGAGGAACCGGTCACGGGGGCCTCCCCCACGCAGCCGCTACCTTGGGTCACGATGCGTCGGCTGGGGATGGGAGGTTTCGTCTCTCAGGCAATCAGTGTGTTCGCCAGGCTCGGAGTCGCGGATGCGCTGGCGGCCGGTCCTCGGGACGCCGAGGAGATCGCGGAGCTGGTAGGCGCGCATGGCCCGACGTTGTATCGGCTACTGCGCGCGCTCGGTGATGTCGGAGTCGTCACGGAGCTGGAGAATCGACGGTTCGTCCTGACCCCACTCGGTGAGGTGCTGCGCAGTGATGTCCCAGGTTCGTTTCGGGCCTGGGGGGCGTGGATAGAGATACCGTTCAGTCGTGACGCGTGGACCGGTCTGTATGAGACTATCCGAACCGGGGAGACGGCGTTTGATCGGGTCCACGGCGTGAAGTTTTTCGACTATCTGGCGGAGCATCCCGAGGATGCGGCGGTCTTCGACGCGGCAATGACTTCGGTATCCACGAGCGAGACCGTCGCCATTGCGCATACGTACGATTTCACCCGTTTCGGCACGATCGTGGATGTTGGCGGTGGGCGTGGCGGTCTGCTCACCGCGATTCTGGCGGCTAACCCGCACCTTCAGGGAATGCTGTTTGACGTACCGGCAGTCGCGGCCGGCGCCAGCGAAGAGATCTCCGGCACCGAGGTCGCCGACCGCTGCAAGGTGGTGAGTGGGGACTTCTTCGACTCGGTACCGGAAGGGGCCGATGCCTACCTGCTGAGCAACGTCATTCACGACTGGGACGACGACCACGCGGCGCGCATCCTGAGCACGTGTCGGACCGCGATGGCCGAGACCGCCTGCGTGCTAGTTGTTGATCTCGTGCTTCCGGAGGATGGCCAACCATCGGCGGGGAAGCTTGAGGACCTGGGGATGCTGGTCCTCACTGGTGGTCGCGAGCGCACCGAGGCGGAGTACCGCGCGTTATTTGGCCGTGCCGGGTTTCGGCTGACCCGTATCGTGCCGAGTACCTGCCGATTCAGTCTCGTGGAGGGGTTCCCGATTCGCTGAGTCACTGA
Organism: Pseudonocardiaceae bacterium; assembly: GCA_050699715.1. Lineage (GTDB taxonomy): Bacteria > Actinomycetota > Actinomycetes > Mycobacteriales > Pseudonocardiaceae. The sequence goes on along the minus strand of JBOHFR010000037.1, from coordinate 27,004 downwards.
TGGACCGAGTCACTGATGGACCGAGTTACTGGAGGGCTACTGTCGGGCCGGATGTTCGCGTTGAACCGGAAGACGTTGTCTGGGTCGTAAGTGGTCTTCACCGCGACCAGGCGGGCTAAGTGGGTTGGACCGTAGGCGGCGCGCACCCATTCCGGCTCAGGGTCGGGCAGGAGGTTCACGTAGGGACCGGCGGTGACCGGCGCAAGCGCCTGCCATAGCTGACGGACAATGCGGATGAGATCTTCTCCCGGGATCCCAGGCCGCCACTGCGCGTTGCACTCCACGAACCACGCGGCATCGCGGTGGGCGAAGGCCGTCTCGTCGCGCCCGACGCGCCCGATCGCCCCACCGAGCGCTCCGAGGACGATCGACACCTGGGGGCTGGCCGCCCGCCAGCCGTTGACGAGATCGTCGATCGTCGAGTCACCCAGCTCACGCAGCAACTCACCACGGGCGTAAGCCTGGTAGCGCCCCATCCCCGACGGTCGACGGAAGAAGCTCGGGTAGGTGGAGTAGGGGATCCGCCGCACTGCGTCCAGCGCCGGAGCCGGTGCGGTTGCGCGCAGCGGGGCGAGCACTCGCTGCGCCTCCTCGGGCCGCCCGGACCAGCTGGGCAGCAGGAGCAGGCAGGGCTCGAACTGGAAGGTCTCGGGAACGAAAGGCACCGGCGGCGCGGTCCACGCCACGGCACAAAAAGACGCCGCGTCCGGTGCGGCGGAGACCCAGTCGCGAGCCGCTTTCAGCGCGGCCGCAGTCTGGTCGGCAGCAAACACCATGGGCCCGCAGGTGATGTCGGTCACCGGGTGCACGCGAAAGCGTAACGAGGTGACCACGCCGAAATTGCCGCCGCCGCCGCGCAACGCCCAGAAGAGATCCGGGTGCTCGCCAGCATCAACCCGGATCTGCCGGCCCGCCGCGGTCACCACGTCGAAGGACTCGACGTTGTCGCAGGCCAGCCCGAGTGTCCGGGACAACTCGCCGATGCCGCCGCCCAGGGTGTAGCCCGCGATGCTGACCTCGGGACCGTGCCCGCCCGGCGCGGCCAGCCCGAACCGCTGGGTTGCGGCGTCGAACTCGTCCCAGGTCACGCCGGGCTGCGCAGCCGTAGCGCGAGCCGCCACGTCGACCCGCACCGCCTTCATCGGCGAGAGGTCGACGACGATCCCGTCGTCGCAGGTGCCCCAACCGGCGACGTTCTGCCCGCCGCCCCGCACGGCGACGGGCAGTCCCCGTTCCTGCGCGTAGCGCAGCACCGCGACCACGTCACAGGGCCCGGCGCACCGGGCGACCACCGCCGGATGGCGGTCCACTCGCCTGTTGGCAACCATCCTGGCGATCTCATATCCGGCGTCCGAAGGCACCAGGACCTGCCCAAGGACCCGGGAGCGCAACTGCTCAACCGACATCATCACAAGCCCGATGCTCGCTCGCGCAGGAACTCGGCGAGTGCGGCCACGGTCGGTCGGCTCATCATCTGATGGAGCAGGACCTCGTAGGGCAGCGCTGCGGCCTCGGGTACCTCCTGGTGTGCTGCGCCAACCACGTGGGCGATCAGCATGGAGTCCCCGCCCAACTCGAAGAAGTTGCGGTCCCGCGCGACTACCGGCAGGCCCAGTGCCCGGGCCCACTGTCGCGCCAGGCGCACTTCCAGCTCGTCGCGTGGTTCAGCGCCGTGCGGTGGGTCAGCGTGCTCAGCCGCCCGGGACATGAGCCAGGCGCGGAGGCGCCTGCGATCGACCTTGCCGTTGCTGGTGAGCGGCAGGGTGTCCACCACCTGCAGCTCGGCGGGCAGCATGTAGTCGGGCAGCCGGCCGGACAGGTGTTCCCTCAGCTCGGCGACGATGGCGACGGTGGCGGCGGGTGTATGCGCGGGCAGCCTGGTGGGCTCGACGAAGGCGACGAGTCGGCGGGTGAAGGGCTGGTCGCCGTCGACGATAACGACGCAGGCCCTGACCGCGGGGTGGGACGTGAGTGCGGCCTCGACCTCGCCGGGCTCGATGCGGTGTCCCCGAATTTTGAGTTGCAGGTCGGCCCGGCCGAGAAACTCGATTGTCCCGTCCGGGAGGTAGCGACCCAGGTCACCGGTTCGGTAGAGACGCTCGCCGGTGTCGGGATGGTGGATGAATCGCTGGGCGGTCGTGGTCGGATCCCCGAGGTAGCCTTTCGCGAGTCCGATGCCGCCGATGTAGAGTTCCCCGGCCACCCAATCTGGGCGGGGACGCAGGTGCTCGTCGAGCACGTGGAAGCTTTGGTTGGTCAGTGGCCGGCCGTAGGGGATGCTGCGCCACTCGCTGGGTACGTGGTCGATCGGGTGGACGATCGACCAGATTGCCGCCTCGGTCGCGCCGCCGAGGCTGACCACCCGCAGGGTGGGCACCTGGGCGCGGATCCGATCGGGCAGGCTCACCGGGATCCAGTCTCCGGACAGCAGCGCCAGGCGCAGCGAGGAGAGGTCTGCGCTAGGCGCGGCGTCCAGATACTCGCTGAGCATCTGGAGTTGCGCGGGGACCGAGTTCCAGACCGTGACGCCGTGCCGGGCGGTCAACTCGGCCCAGTGGGAAGGGTCGCCACGGCGGGCGGGGTCGGGCAGCACCAAGGTTGCGCCGGCTGACAGCGTCCCCACTATGTCGTAGACCGAGAGGTCGAAGCCCAGGTTGGCTAGCCCGAGTACCCGATCCCGCTCCGTCACGCCGAATCGGCGGTTGATGTCCGCTATCGTGTTCACTGTGGCGCGGTGGCTCATCATCACGCCCTTGGGCTGGCCGGTGGAGCCTGACGTGTAGATGACGTACGCGAGATCGTCGGGGGTGATCGGTGCCTTCGGAGCCGGGTCGCCGGAGACGTCGAGTGTGTCGAGGGCGACGGTGCCCACATCGTGCGGCAACCCGGCTACCGGCTCCAGCCATGACTGGGTGAGCACGCATCGCACCCCGGCGTCCGCGAGGAGTTGCGCCCGGCGCGCTGGTGGCTGGTTAGTGTCCACGGGCAGGTATGCGGCACCGGCCAGGAGCGTACCCAGCACGCCGAGGACCTGTTCTGGCCCCTTGTCCATCACCACAGCGACGACCTCGCCCGGCACGACGCCCCCGGCGGTGAGCTGTGCGGCCACGGTGGTGGATCTGCCCAGTAGCTCGCCGTAGGTCATCCGCCCGTCCTCGCCCCAGACGAGGGCGACCCGATGGGGTGACTCGGCGGCCTGAGTCAGGAACCCGTCATGCAGCAGCCTGGCAGGTTGGTCGACACCAGTGTCGTTGACGCGCGCTCGCACCCGGAGCTGCTCATCTGGCACCAGTACGGGCACCGGCATCGACCAATCAGCGTCCTCGGCCGTGAGCCAGCGCAGCAGCCGCTGGTACTGGCCGAACATCGCGTCGAGCAGGCCAGGGGGGAACAGCTCCTCCACCGCGTCCCAGACGAGCAGGAGCCCTCCGCCGGAGGAGTAAACCTGGTGGTCCATCCAGACCTGCGGGGTCTGGGAGAGCATGAAGCTCAGCTCGCCGAAGCGACGCCGGAAGGCGGGGCTGACCAGCTCCTCGCCGAGATTGCTGGCGAAAACCACCGGTGCCACCAGCCGGTCGCCGCGGGCCTGGCGGGCATCGCGCAGAACCTCCACCGCTGAGTACTCGGTGTGCTCGACGTCATCGTGGAACTGGGACTGCACGGCGCGCGCTCGCTGCACGAAGGAGCAACCACCCGAGACGTCCACCTCAAGCAGCAGCAGAGTGGTGAAATGGGCGACGAGCTGCGCAACATCGGGGTGCAGGGGCTGGCGGTCGAACAGCGGCAGGTTCAGCACGAACCTGGGCTCAGCACTCCACGCGCCCAGAACCTCCGCGTAGGCGGACACCAGCGCCATCGCGGGCGTGAGCCCGTGCTCGCGCGCGTGGCGGGTGAACCGTGCCCAGCGCTGCGGTGAAAGCGGGTGCGCGCGGCGGACGAATCGGGTCCGCACCACCTGGTCGGGGTCCATCGCGAGGGGGAGCTGGGGGCCACCGGGCAACTCAGACAGCCGGGCCTGCCAGTACTCCCGCGCCGCAGCGCGGGTGCGGGCGGCGCCGGGGTGAGTGCCGAGAGTTGAGCTCGCGAGGTAGTCAGCAAAACCGTAGCTGAGGGGAGGTAGCGCTTCATCCGGGCACTCGTAGAGGCGGACGAGGTCAGCGAGCAGAATCCGGATGCTCGCCAGGTCAGCAACCAGAAGGTCGACGTTGACGTGCACGCGAGTCCGGTCACCGCCCAGCAGCGTCAGCGCGACGTCGAAGACCTCACCACGCTCGACCCGCAGCCGGCGGTGCGACAGCCGTTCGCGCACCTGCTGCGCCAGCGCTTCCTCCGCCCCCCCGCGCAGGTCATGCACGGTCAGGCCAGGCCAGGCGCTAGCCGGGGTGACCAGTTGGCGCCCGTTGGTGAGAAACCGTGCCCGCAGCATTTCATGCCGGTCGGCTAGCCGTCGGACCGCGATGTGCAGCCGATCTGAGTCCACATGGTGACCGTCGAACTCGAGGTAGGCGTGGCAGCCGACACCACCAAGCGGTAGCGCGTCCGTGCGGCCAATCCAGTACGCCTGCTGCACCGGAGTGAGCGGGAACGGTCGTCCAGGGTTCACCCGCTTGCGTTTGTGCGCCTCGACAGTGGTGCCCGGTGCCAGGCTCGCGACCGGACCAAGGATCCGCCACCAGCTCTGTAACGTCGGGCGCTCGAGGAGACCGCGAAAGGTGACGTCCAGATCCTTCAGGCGTAGCTGGCTGGTCAACCTCATGATGGTGATGGAGTCGAGCCCGCGGTCGACGAGGTCCTCCTCGTCAGTGATCGTCGACGGGGCGCAGTCCAGCATCGCGGCCACCGCTATGCGCAGCTCCTCCAGGTCCATCTGCCCTCTCCCGCGCCTGCGCTCAACTCGTGAGTAGGTGGCCAGCAAGTCTTTACCCACCGCGAGCGCCAGCGCCTCGAGCACAACACGGGCCGGCGCAATGCCGCGTGAGTAGGCACTACTCAAATCTCCGCATCGCGCCGCGAAGCTACTTGAGTAGCGACTACTCACGACCCCCCAGGCGGCCATATGGTCTGCTTTCGCGGCCGGCTGCGCGGCCGTTCGGGGCGGCCTTTTGGGGCGGCCGTTCGGGTAGGAGGCTGACGTTCATGCTCGAGGGATGCGTACCGTGGCCGCCGACGCTCGCCCAGAGCTATCGGGACCGAGGTTACTGGCGCGGCGTCACCCTGGGGACGGTCCTGCGATCGGCGGCGGCGGCGTTCGGGGACCGCACCATGCTGGTACACGGTCCGCGCCGGGTGTCCTACACCGCGCTGGACGCCTGGGCCGACCGGCTGGCCACCGGCTTCGCTCGCTACGGCATCAAGGCCGACGAACGGGTGGTGGTTCAACTGCCCAACGTACCCGAATTCGTCGCCGTCTCCTTCGCCCTGTTCCGGCTGGGGGCCAAGCCGGTATTCGCCTTGGTCGCGCATCGGGCCACCGAGATCAGGCACTTGTGCGAGCTCAGCGGTGCCAGCGCGTATGTCGTGCCCGACGCCCACCCTGGATTCGACCACATCGCGCTGGCCAGGCAGGTCCGCGACGAGGTGGAGAGCGTCCGCTCGGTGTTCGTGCTGGGCGAGTCGGCCGAGGATGTCATCTCCCTGTCCGAGCTGTCTGAGCTGTCCCGGCTGGACGGAGCCGCGATGGAGCTACCGGAGCCCGACCCGACCGACGTGGCGTTCTTCCTCTTCTCCGGTGGCACGACCGCGCTTCCGAAGCTCATCCCGCGAACGCACGACGACTACGCCTACCAGTCCCTGCTCGCCGCCGAGGTGTGCGACCTGTCCACCGAGGACGTCTACCTGGCCGCGCTCCCGATCGGGTTCAACTTTGCCTGGGGCTGTCCTGGCGTGCTGGGCACGCTGCAGGCCGGCGCCACGGTGGTGCTCGCCGACAGTCCGAATCCCGGTGGCTGCTTTCCCCTGATTGAGCGTGAAGGAGTGACGGTGACCTCCCTGGTGCCCTCCATCACACAGATCTGGCTCGACGTCGCCGAATGGACCGAATCGGACCTGTCGAGCCTGCGTCTGGTGCAGGTCGGTGGGGCACCGATGGCGCGCAACCTCGCCTCCCGGATCGAGCCCATACTGGGCTGCAAGCTCCAGCAAGTCTTCGGGATGGCGGAAGGACTGCTCACGTTCAGCCGACCGGGAGACCCGTCGGAGTCTGTGCTGAGTACCCAGGGCAAGCCGATCTCTCCGGCTGACGAGCTCAAGATTCTCGACGAGCGCGAGCAAGAACTTCCGGTAGGCGCGGTCGGCGAGCTAGTGACCCGAGGCCCGTACACCTTACGCGGTTACTACCAGGCGCCCGAGTACAACCGGCGAGCCTTCACCGAGGACGGCTTCTACCGAACCGGAGATCTGGCCAGGCTGACCGAAGACGGCGAGCTGATCATCGAAGGACGGATCAAGGACATGGTGATCCGCGGCGGGGACAAGATCTCAACTGGAGAGGTCGAGAACCACCTCCTCGCCCATCCGGCGGTCGCCGCGGTTGCGGTCATCGGGGTGGCCGATGACTTCCTCGGCGAGCGGATCTGCGCCTACGTCATCCCGCGCGGAGCACCGCCCACGCTGACCGAGCTGAGGAAGTCGATGCGGGAGCGGGGCGTCGCCGAGTACAAGCTGCCCGACCGGGTCGAGCTCGTGGACTCGTTCCCGACCACCCCATTGGGGAAGATCGACAAGAAGGCACTGGCCCGGCGCCCATGACGACACTGGACTGGATGTCACACCTGGGGCGGAAAGGCGAACCATGCCACACCCTTTGTACCGGTACGAACTGCGGATTCATGCCCCGATCGACCCGATCTCGGCGGTAAGCCGGCTTGCCAGGTCTGCGACATTCGACAAGTTCGTCGTCTACGAGCATAATGGCACCTGGACTTTCGCCGGCGGCGCGACCGGTGAGATCGTGCTGGACCATGAGGGTTTCCGGGTTCGTTGGCCAGACAGTGAGCACCGGCTGCCGTTTCCCGCTGACCCAGCCCGCGAGCTGGCCCAGATCCTTGACCACGCGCCGGTAGCGGACTGGAGCCTCTTTGGCTGGACCAGCTTCGAATACGCCTATGCTCAAGCTGGCTTGACCGACCTGATTGGTGCCTGCATGCTGGCGCACTTGGTGGTCCCGCAGGTCGAGATTGCGCTGAGAGCCGATGGCGTGGTGCTCCGTGGCGGCGACCGCCGGATGTTGGACGTTCTCGCTGATGCGGTCGTCCTACCCCCGGCGGAGCCAACGGTACTGCCGGTTTCCTGTGCTCTTGATGAGTCTGGCTGCGAAGAGTATCGCGCGGCGGTGCTGGCAGTGATCGCGGACATCCGCGACAAGCGGCTCAGCAAGGCCGTTGTCTCGCGAATTGTGCCAGTGGAGCTCGACATCGACCTAGTCTCGACGTATGTGGCAGGGCGGCGCGGGAACACCCCCTCGCGGTCTTTTCTTTTTCGCCTTGGCGAGCTGGCGGCCGCCGGCTTCAGTCCAGAGACAGTGGTCGAGGTAGCTCCGGACGGAACCGTGGTAAGCCATCCGCTGGCCGGCACCCGCGCACTGTATCTCGATGACCCGGCTCGGAGCGCCGCGCTTCGCGCTGACCTGCTCACCGACCCGAAAGAGGTCTTCGAGCACGCGATCTCGGTGCAGTTAGCGTACGAGGAGCTCAAGCGGATCTGCGTATCGGGGACAGTGCAGATCGATGGATTCATGCAGGTTGCAGAGCGAGGATCGGTGCAGCACTTAGCCTCCGTGGTCGGCGGCCGGCTCAAGAACGGCCGAGGCCCATGGGACGCGTTCGCCACCCTCTTTCCCGCCGTGACCGTCTCCGGCGTGCCCAAGCTGGCCGCGTACCAAGCGATCCACGCCTACGAGTCGGGGCCACGGGGCTTGTACAGCGGCTCGGTACTGGCGGTCGACTCCTGCGGTCGACTGGACGCCGCGCTGGCGCTGAGAACGGTGTTCCAGCGCAACGGCCGCACCTGGCTACAAGCGGGCGCGGGGATCGTCGCGAACTCCACACCGGAGCGGGAATTCGAAGAGACCTGCGAGAAGCTGCGCAGCGTGGCCCGGTTTTTGGTCCCGGCGGACCCCGCAGCGGCCCCAGGAACTGAACGCACGGGTGACGAACTGGGAACGGATCGTAACCGAGCGCTGGGAAACCCTAGACTCGATACCCGTAGTTGACACCTTGCGCCTAGCGACCATACGTCGCTAGGCTGCACGATGCCTGATTACAGCTTGATTACTCTGAGCTTGGCTACTCTGAGCTTGACTACTCTGAGCTCGGCGCCCGAGTACCCGCCCCAGTACCCGCCCGAGCGGCGCGACGGAATCTGCCGCAGCGGTGCCAACGTGCCGGGTGTCAACGTGACTCTGGGCACTCAATGGGGTAATCGTTACACAGAAATGCATAGAGGGGGCCAGAAACGGGGAATGGCATGGGACTCCATTGCACTGGTCAAGATGTGAGACTCGTTGCGGAACCGGTTCTGCGAAAACGCGCTTGCGCGCACGTCTTAAACGAATGGCCACTGGCAGCCCGGGAGGCTGAGCTCAACGATATCGCGAACATGGTCGCTTCTGGGTGCAGCGTACTCCTCGTTGGCGAGGCTGGCGTCGGCAAGAGCCGGCTACTGCGGGCGGCGCTGGACAGAGCGGCAAGTCAAGCCTTCATAGCTCAGGTTGCGGCCGCACACGAAAGCGCTGCGTCGATATTCCCCTCGCTCCATGAATGGCTCGGGCTCCATGCCAGCGCGGAGCGCGACCCTGGCGTCGACCATCCCGCCAAATACTTAGGACGGGAAGTCACGGGTCACAAAATAATTCTCGGCATTGACGATGCTCACCTCCTTCATCCGGATATCGTGGCATCCCTGTATCAGCTAGCGACGTTCGATCGGGTCACGTTGATCATTACAGTGCGGCCGGGTGAGCCGACGCCCGAAGGTATCAGTAAGCTCTGGCTGGATCGGCTGGTTGAGCGGATCGAGATCAAGCCGTTCACGCGATCGGCCGTCGGCGAGGTTCTCAGCGCAAAACTAGGAAGCCATGTGGACGTTGAGACAGTCAAACGCATGCAGATGATGACCGGCGGTAACGCGCTGTTACTGATGGAATTAGTCGATCACGCGATCGCGGAGGGTAGCCTCCGTCCAGTGAACGGAATTTGGCGGTGGGCAGGATTTCTGCCATACATTGAAGGCAGGCTTGTCGAGGTGGTTCGCTCCCGCCTCGGTGATCTTAGGCCAGACGAGGCGGAGCTGATTCACCTGGCGGCGCTCGCTGAATCACTAGAGATTGATCTACCGGTGGTATCCGAGCTGACCCATGCCGCCGAGTCGCTCAACCGTCGTGGGGTCATGGTCGCGGAAAGGTGTGGCGCGCGGCTGAACGTGCGGCTGGCTTACCCACTCTACAGGCACGTCTTAGCGGCTACCATGCCCACGCTGACCGCGTATCGGCTACGGTTGCGGCTGACTGAGGCCATCGAACAGACTGAAAGAAACTCGCTTGACAACCGCCCATCCCCGTCCCCCGCCACTATCGTCCAGGTGGCCCAAGCGAGAGCCCTTAACCTCGTGCTGGGCTCGCATCGCGCAGACAAAGCTTTGACCGTCATTGACGATGCCCTGAAGGTCCTATCCGAGGTCGACGCTCGCCCGCTGTATGCCTATCAGGCGAGATTCAGGATTCTGGACGACCGCTTCCGTGAAGCGGCTGCGGTGGGCGAGGCGCTGCTGCGTCAAGAACAGCCCCAATCCGAGCTGATGCAAGCAATGGCGCCAACAGTAGCTTTCACGCACAACGCGTTAGGAGATTCTCAAAAAGCGCTTGACTTGCTCGATCAATGTCACATCGTGCTGCCGGCCTGGAAAGACCAGAACTGGCAACGTCACCAGCTGGTGATGGCGCAGGCTACCTTGATGGCGGGGCGGTGCGCGGAAGCGCACGCCGTACTCGATGGGCTTCGCCAGCGCATGATAGCGGACGATCATTCCGCCGAGTACATGTGGTTTATTCTCGTGAGCGCACAACTGGACCGGCACCGGGGCAGGCATTCCGATGCCGCCGAGCAGTTTCGCAGAGCATCCAGGCTCTCCATTAAAGCGGACTGGCTGACCAGCCGGGTCTGGATTCTCGCGCAGCTCGCTGGGACACTGGCTGAGGCCGGGAGGTTGACCGAGGCTAGTCGCACGCTATCCGAGGCTCGCGTCTCGCAAGATCAGACCTCGCTATGTCCGATGGACGTTGACGGTGCCGATCTGGAGAGTGCCGTCGTTCTCGCCCAGACTGACCAGCGAGATCACGCGGCCATTCTCGCACGTAAGGTCGCGCAACGATGCGCGACCGCCGGTCGACTGACACAGGCAATATCCGCACTGCACCTGGCGGCACGGGTCGGACACGCCCGTTTTGTTGTCGATCGCTGCGCTCAGTTGGCATCTTCGGTCAGCTCCGCAGTCTTGCATGCACGAGCCGATCATGTTCTTGCGCTCGCCAACGACGACGCCGACGCTCTTATTGAGATTGGCGACCGATTCGCCCAGTTCGACATGAGGCCGTTAGCCGCTGAGGCCGCAGCGCAGTCGTGTGCAGCGTATCGCAAGACCAGAAGGCTCCACTCGGCACGGATAGCGGCGGCGAGATGTCACCGGCTGCTCACCAGCTATGATATACGTCTGCCCGCCTGGGTGACATTCGGCACCACACCGGCACATGGCTCATCTTTAGGTCTCACCGCTCGCGAGCATGAGATCGCTGGCTACGCCGCTACCGGTCTGTCAAACCGCGAGATCGCCGACCGGCTGACGGTCTCTGTCCGCACGGTGGAGAATCACCTCCAACGCACCTACAACAAACTCGGCATAAGCACACGCTTCGACCTTATCCTCAACCTGGACCCACGAGTGTCGAGCAGCCCGGGTACGATAAACGGCGCCACACAGCGGTAATGCCCTCGCTGCGCAGCCACACCCTGTCCAGTCGCCTACGGTGGTACTGCTGCAAGCAGTGACGTGAGACCTCCGGCGAGTAGACGTCGAACACGTTGCCCCGCTGGCCGTAGATCAGGACCGCGTGAGTGCCGACCTCGTCCCAGCCGTTGTCGACAGAGACCCACACAAGGCGACCGCGGTCCAAGGCACCGCAGATGTCGGCGAGCGTGGGCTGGCGGTGCTCAGTCCGCATCCTGGGGCCGACGGTGCTCAACTCGTGCGCCGCGAGACACTCGCGGCGGTGCCGCTCCAGCTGATCCGGTGTCCAGTACTCGTCCCACGAGGAGTCCCACTCCTGGCGGTAGTAGCGCCTCAGGTAATCGAAACCCTCCCGCAGGAACCGCTCAGGCTCGTAGGCACACACCATGTGCAGGCGCAGGCCTTGCTGGAGCAGGAAACGCCTGGCCTCGGCACGCTGCGCCGCGCAGCCCGGCTCCCGGCCAACCTCGCGATCAACCCACCGCGTGTCTGTGGTAGCGGTGACCCCCAACACGTACAGCACGTTCGCGACGACACAGGTCAAGCATGAGTTGTCGTCCACCTGATACAGGTCCAGCGGTTCTCGCTGGCGCATGACGCCGGTTACCACACGATCCCCACAGGCAACTGTACCTGGACGACCGGCTCTTACCCGGTCTCTGGCGTCTTAGCCTGCCGGCACGTCGTAGCGCAAACGTGACGATCTGCGGGGAGAATCACGACGTAGACCTCAACTGACCGGTCGTGCTGGTCGAAGGTGGTTCGAAGCAGACGCCCGACCCGCCGCTGAAACCACCCGCAGCGCATCTGCGGCGCTTAACACTGGTCACACCGCGACAAATCCTCGTGTCCGCAGTCGGCTGGGGTCACGGCCGGGAGCCGGGGCTCATCGGGGTTCCACCAGGCTCCCGGCCGTGACGGGGAGCCCCGGCGGCATTCTCGGACGGGCGCGGCACCGGGGCACCCTGCTCATTCGCCTCCGCGACGAGCTGAAACAATCGTGTCCCCAGGGTGGCCTGAGCGGCAATGACCGCCGCTGGCCATCGGGACGCCACAGACATGCTCCGCACGGAGGAGGTGAGCAGGGTTGGCCGACCGAACGGCGCGGACGCTGCTCGAACAGCGCATTCGGGAGCGATGCCTGACCTTCGAGGAGTTCGTGCAGCACGCTGAGACTTTTGCCCGGGACAATCATGAACCGGGCACGCTGAGCCTGCGGCACCTGCAGCGACTCGTCAGCGGCCAACAGCTCGGCGCGCTTCGCCCGGCCACCGCCCGACTGCTCGAACACATCTTCGGCGAGCCCATCACCGCCCTGCTCGCACCACCGAAGACCGCCACCACCGGCGATAGCGGCAATCCCGCCAGCGAGCTGCGCCAACTCCTCAACACCACCCGGCGCGTCGACCGCTCAGCCGTCACACTGCTCCACCAGCAACTCGACGTGCTCCGCCAGCTTGACCGGCAGCTAGGCGCGCTCGTCGTCCACGACGAGCTCAACACCAAGATCCGCCAAGTCCAGGGCCTCACCGCACACAGCCTCGCCCCAGAAACCCGGGAACCACTCAACGCCCTGCTCTCCGAGATGCACACCCTCGCCGGATGGCAAGCACTCGACCTCGGCGACATCGCCACAGCCTGGCAACACTACGGACACTCCCGGTCCACCGCCGAACAATCCAACTCCATCCCCCACGAATCGCACGCGGCCGCCGGACAGGCAATCGTCCTGCGGGAAGCCGGAATGACCGACGACGCGGTGGACCTGCTCGACAGTGCCCGCCGCCACGCCGAGCCAGCTTCGCCCCGCGTGCTGCGATCGTGGCTGGCCGCCACGCACGGCGAGACCTTCGCCGCCCACGGTGATCGGAGCACCAGCTTGCGCGCGTTCGACAGGGCGGCCCAGTTGCTGCCATGCGATGCGCCCGACGAACGACCTTGTGTTGCGCTCGACAACGTGCACCTCGCGCGCTGGCGCGGCCAAGCGCTTGCCCACTTCGGCGAGCCTGATGCCATCACAATCCTCACCGATGCCCTCAACCAACTCGACCCCTCGGCTGTCCGCGCGCAAGCCCGTACCCGCATCGACCTCGCCACCGCCCTCGCCACCAACGGCGACTGGGACGAGGCCCGCACCCACGCCAACCACGCCACCCAGCTCGCGACCCAAATCGGCTCAGCACGCCTACACCGACGCAGCACCACCCTCCTATCCACCCTCCACTAACCCCATCCCCATAATCACTCTCCTGTCGCCGAGTTCGACAACAGGGCTGTTGGAAGTCACCCCGAGCAGCTCTGTTGTCGAACTCGGCGCACGCAGAGTCAGCACCTTTGCGCAGCTGGTGGAACCGGCCGTGGGCTTCGCGATCAGCGGTAGGCGTCGCGCCGGTGGCTGATGTCCAGAACCTGGACGGTCTGGGTGCTGTCGTCGATGGTGTACCGGACTCGGTACTCCCCGCGGCGAGCCCGCCAGTAGCCCTCGAAGGGCTTGCGTAGTGGCGCCCCCACTCGATGGGGGTTCTCGGCCAGTGGGCCGTAGAGGAACTCCACACATGCCGCAGCGACGGTTTCTGGCAGTTGTTCGGTGAGTTGGCGTGCCGCGGTACGGGCAACTTGCACCCGGTAGGTCACTCGGGTTGGGCCTGGTGTCGGTCGTCGATCAGGGCTCGCACCTGCTGCTCGTCAAGTACATCACCGGCCGCGAAGTTGGCTTCACTAGCGGCGATGCGCTCCTGAGCCGGTGTATCGGCGAGCAGCTCCAGGGTCGCCTCGAGTGACTCGAGATCCGCTGCGGCGAGCAACACGACGTACTCACGACCGTTGCGGGTGATGTGGACGCGCTCGTGTGTGCGCCCGACCTCGTCAGCGATCTCGGAGAGTCGGGCCTTCGCTTCAGACAACGGGATCGTGCTCATGGACCAGAATTATAGTCCACACCACGCTCGGCTAGAAGTTCCTCCACGTCCCGGACCGAAGGAATCGGGTGTGTCGTTGCGGCAGTATCATCCCGCTGGATGGTTTGTGGCCTTGGTCCTGGAGTCCTTCCCCGACAACTGATTGCAGAGATTGACGACATGCTTGCACCGGACGGCCCTGACGCGAACAGCAACGGCGCGGGTGAGCCGGCCGCCGTCTTGCGGGCGGACCCGCCTCAGCTGCCGGCCGAGCTCGACCTGCGGCTCGCCGCAGTTGAGGCCGCCCTCGTCGAGATGGCGCAACAGCTCGCCGGTGCGAGTGACCGGGCGCTGGCCAGGGAGCGGGTGATCGACCGTCAGCATGAGGAGATCGAACGCCTCAAGTCGGTCGAGCGGGCTGGCCAGCTGCGGCCGGTCGTCACAGACCTGTGCCGGCTGCGCAACGGCCTGCTGCGCCAAGCCGGGACGGTCCCCGCCGAGATGACCGGGCCGCAGGTCGCGGCCCTGCTTGACTCGTTCGCCGGGACTGTGGCGGAGGCGCTGGAGCGGTGCGGCGTCGTCGCCCTGCCCCGGGAGGTGGGTAGCACCTTCGCGCCGAGCCGCCAGCAGGTGGCCGCGGTCGTGGACATCGACGACCCCGCGCGCGAGGGCACGGTCGCCGAGGTGGTGCAGGACGGCTACGCGGAGATCGACGGTGGGAAAATCGTCGTGCCGGCTCGGATCAGCGTGCACCGTTATGTGACGAAGGAGCAGACGGATGGCTGACAGCGCCGATGGGGCGGGCCGAGTCTTCGGCATCGACCTGGGCACCACCTACTCGGCGATCGCCTACATCGACGAGACCGGGCGGCCGACGGTGTGCCGCAACGACAACAATGCCGAGATCATGCCCTCGGTCGTGCAGTTCGAGACGCCGACGAACGTGGTGGTCGGTGAGTCGGCCAAGCAGTCGGCTTTCATCGACGCCGGCAGTGTGGTGAGCCTGATCAAGCGGCAGATGGGCGAGGACCGGGAGTACGAGTTTCATGGCGAGGTCCATACCCCGGAGTCGATCTCGGCGCTGATCCTGCGCCGCCTGGCCGCCGACGCCGCGAGCTACACGAACGGTCCCGTCGAGCAGGTCGTGATCAGCGTGCCGGCGTATTTCGGCGCGCGGCAGAAGGAGGCCACGAAGAAGGCCGGCCTGATCGCGGGGCTCGACGTCGTCGGCATCCTGCCCGAGCCGGTGGCCGCGGCCGTGCACTACGACCTGACCAGCGGCGGGGCGGAGAAGACCGTGCTCGTCTACGATCTCGGCGGCGGCACGTTCGACACCACCGTGATTCGGGTGGGCGCGAGTGAGATCACGGTCGTCTGCACTGATGGGGACACCAATCTGGGCGGCGCGGACTGGGACGCCCGGCTCCGCGACCACCTCCTGGTGAGCTTCGTCGCGCAGGCCGCGCCTGCCGAGTCACCGCAGGACGACGCCGAGTTCCTCCAGGAGGTCGCGAACAAGGCCGAGGAGGTCAAAAAACAGCTGTCCTTGCAAGAGAGTCGGCCAGTACAGCTGCGTTTCGCCGGTGCCGCGGCGCGGATCGAAGTCACCCGGACCGAGTTCGAGACGATGACCGCGGACCTGCTGGACCGGACTGTCGAGATCGTGCGACGGACGCTGGACACCTTGACGGAACGCGCACCGGACGCCACGATCGATGAGGTGCTGCTCGTCGGCGGGTCCACCCGGATGCCGATGGTGGCGGCCCGGCTGGCCAAGGAGTTCGGCTGGGACCCGAAGCTGCACGAGCCCGAGTTAGCGGTGGCCAAAGGTGCGGCGATCTTCGGGCTGTCCCGCGTCGTGTACCAGATGCAGCAGGAGGCCAAGGAGAAGGCCGGCAGCGCCGCCGAGGCGCAGCGCGAGGCGGCCAAGGTCGTCACCGACGTCGCCCGCCAATACGGCATGTCGGAGGAGACGGTCAAGCAGCTCACCGACAAGAAGACCCAGAGCGTTCTCCCGAAGGCGTTCGGGGTGCGCCTGGAGGATACCGACCACCCCGGCCGGGACTACATCAAGCACTTGGCGTTCGCCAACGATCCGCTACCCACCGGCGACCGCACCTTCACCGCCTACACCGTCCGCCACACCCAGACCACGGTCCTCATCGAGCTCTACGAGCAGGCTGGTACGGTGGTGAGCGAGGAGCTGTCGGCCAACAACCCGCTCGACGACGGCAGCGGTAAGATCACGGGCATCCCGCCGCAGCCCGTCGGGGGGTCGGCAAAGATTGACATCGTGATGTCCATCGACGAGGACGGTCTCCTGCAGCTGCGGGCTACCGAACGCAGCACCGGCAATGACCTGGTTATCAAGGTCGCGGTCGGGCTGTCCGCCGAGCAGCTCGGACTAGCCATCGACGCGGTCTCCAAGATCTCGGTCTCGAGCTGACGCCCGTGGCTGGCTTTAATCCCCGAGCCTACGAGGACCAGGTGCTCAAGCCACTGCGCAAGCGGTTGCCGCACCTTCCCGACGATTTACTGACCCGCTACGCGGTTGACGTGACCATGGATCCCGCCGCGCTGCGCGAGCGGACCGAGAGCGTGGTCCGGTTGTGGAACAAGGCGGCGATGCAGGCCGGGCCAACCGGCCTGGTGTGCCAGCAGTTGCTGCGCGAGCACGAGGAGCTCAAGCGCAGCGGGAGTGCGGACCTCACGAGCCCGCAGTGGTGGCAGGCCTGGGAGCAGGGCCGCCACCAGCAGCTCGGCTCGGAGATCGCGGACTTGGCCGCGCTGCTGCGGGCGAGCCACGGCGAGCTTGGCGTGATCACGCAGAACCAGCTGCGGGCGGCGGCCGCAGCACATCCCACGCTCGGGGACGCCGAGATCGAGCGGGCCAGCGCAGGCGCGGGACTGCGGATCGTCGAACCGGTCGAGCTCCCGATCGCGGCCGGGATGCGCGGCCGGCTCGAGAGCCTGAACACCAAGCTCATCGCTGGGGGTGTGGAGAGCATCCCGCGGCTGCTGTTCCCGGATCTGGTCACCTTCGGTCTGCTCGACGGGTTCACCGTGACCCCGGCGCCGGCGGACCGGGACGCGGCGCTGTCGGGCAAGGTCGCCCAGCTGCGCGGCGAGGATCTGGACAAGACGCCGGACAGCCCGGTGACCCGTGCGCGGCGGGAGGCCGTGGGCATCCTGGTCAGTGAGGCCAAGGGTGGCGCCGACCTCACCGCGCTCGCCCTGTTCCACCTGCTGCAGGAGGTGCGGGACAAGCGTGTCGAGGGCGCCCAGCCCCGCACCCTGTTCACCCTGCTGACCCGCAGCGGGTTGACCGGCGCGGACGCGGGTCGGGTCGTCGTGAGTGTGCTCGCGGAATCCGGGCTCCGGCGCGACCCGCTCACCGACGTCACCACCCTGCTGGCGCAGGGCAGGCTCCTCGCCGCGCACCAGCTCGCGAGCACCCTGGCCGGCCCGCAGGGTGAGACGGCGCGCGAGGCCGTGCAACGCCAGCGTGAGCAGGTGGAGAACTTGCGCCGGGCCGCCGCGGCGGACCTGCGGGCCGGCCGTGATGAGCAGGCCGCGGTACAGCTGCGGGAGGCGTTCCGGCTGGCTGGTGACTCACCGGAGTTGGCCAAAGAGCTCGCGACGGTGCCATCCGCGCCGGTCCTCGGAGTCACCGCGAGCGCCGACGGTGCCGGCGTCCGCATCGCCTGGCGCCCAGCACCCGACCACACCGCACCCGACCACGGCGACGCGACCGCATTTCGGGTGGTCCGCCGGGAGGGCCGCGAGCCGGTCGACGTCGACGACGGCCGTGAGATCCCGATCAGGTCCGGGCACTCGACCGTCGACGACGCGCCCCCGGTCGGGCGACAGTTGCACTATGCGGTGTTCGCCCGCACCGCGGGCGGGCAGTGGTCGCGCCCAGCCGGCGCCACGGTCCAGGTGCTCCCGCCGGTCACCGACGTGGTGATCGGGGGCGGGAGCAACGTCGTCACCGGACGCTGGCGGGTGCACCCCGACGTCGCGGCCGTCGAGGTGCACCGGAGCGAGGGCCTCCCCCAGGACATCTCCCAGGGCCCCAGCACGCCGCTGGCCCAGCTGATACCCGTGGAGCGCAACCGCGCGTTCCGCGACGAGACGGCCGTGGACGGCGTTCAGTACTTCTACACGCTCCTCGCCTGCTACCCGCCGCACAATGGTGGCGCTGCGCAGCGTTGCGCGCCTGTTGTCGTGCGCGGCGCGACCCGCCCGCAGGCCCGACCGATCGCCGCGTTGACCGCCACGCCAGCCGTCGGCGCGGGCCTCGCGGTGCGGCTGTCCTGGCGCCAGCGCCCCGGCAGCGAGATCGTCATCCGGCGTTCGCCCCGTCCGTGCCCGTGGGAGTATGGCCAGGTCGTGGCGCTGGCAGAGCTGGCGGGTTACGGCGCCGAGCTCGATGGCACGCGCACGGCGAAGGGCGAGTCGATGACGCTTGTCGCGCCGGTGCCGCCCGGTCGCTCCTACTGCGTGCCGTTCACCCTCGACGCTGATGGCGCGGTCCGCGGCCAGGACGCCGTCGTGGACCTCGCCGATCCGGTGCGCCGGGTGCGGGCGCAACGGTTCGGCGACGACGTCCGGGTCACCTGGCGCTGGCCCGACCTGGCCAGCGCGGCCGACGTGCAGTGGGCCGGCGGCCGGCGCCGGATCACCCTGGCGCAGTACCGCGACGAGGGCGGCTGCCAGGTTCGCGGCGTCCCGGGGGTGTCGCGCGTCGAGGTGAGTGCAGTGATCCGCGGCGAGAGCGGCGAGAGCCGTTCGCCGTGGGCGTCGGTGGACGTCGAGGAGCGGCTCCCCCAGCTGAGCTACCAGCTGCGTCGCCGCGGCCACCGCCTCGCGGGCGGCGTGACCTGCGTGGTGACCCTGTCCGGCGCCGAGCCCGTGCCCGGCGTCACCCTGATCATCGTGGCCGCGACCGGGCACGCGATGCCACGCTCTCCCGAGGCGGGGGTGGAGCTGCTCCGGGCGCCCGTCGTGATCGACCCCGCAACGCCGGTGGTGTTGCGGGCGCCCGTCCCTCGGTTGTCCAAACCGTACTGGCTGCGGTGCTTTCTCGCCGAGCCCGCGCCCGCGCTGCTCCTCGACCCGCCGGTGGGCCAGTTGAAGGTGTCCTGAGATGGCCACAGTCGCCTGCCCGTACTGCTACCACCCCATCAACCAGGGCAAGCTGGCCTACCAGTGCCTCGGCCGCGGAGTCCCGGGCGGCCCGAGGTGCGCGAAGCGGGAGGACGAGCTCCGCCAGCAGCTGACGAATGTCCGGACGGCGGCGTACCCGACCTTCATCCCAGAGTCAAGCCGCATCTTCGACAGCCCCCGCCAGGCGGCGTGCCCGCACTGCGGTGGACTCACCGGTGTCCGGGCCTGCCCGGCGTGCCACACCCCGCTGTCGTCGACCTTCGCGGAGAGCCGCAGCCCGCTCGTCGGGATGGTCGGCGGCAAGGGGGCCGGCAAGACGGTCTACCTGTCGGTGCTGCACCACGAGCTGCGCACGACGGTGCGGCGCCGGTTCCAGGCCGACATCCGACTGACCGGGGACCAGCAGGGCGGCGCTGGGTCGCCGCGCCAATGGCTGGAGAACTACGAGGAGCAGCTGTTCACCCAGGGCAGGCTGTTCGAGCAGACAGCTGGGGCACTCAACGGCCTGCGCACGCCGGTCGTCATCGAGTGGCGCCAACCCAAGCGCAGGCTGGGCATCGAGACCTTCGCCACGACGGTGCTCTCCTTCTACGACGCCGCGGGTGAAGATCTCACCAGCCAGGACCGCGTGCACACCCAGGCCTATCTTGGCGTGGCGAACGGGCTGGTCCTGTTGCTCGACCCGTGGCAGCTGCCCGGCGCGATGGACCGCATCGACGTTCCCGCCTCCGTCGTCCGGGACGCTGAGCCCCCGCTGGAGGTGCTCAACCGGATCACCGAGCTGCTGCGGGTCTCGCACCAGGTCAAGGCGAGCCGGCGGGTCAAGGTGCCGCTGGCCGTCGTGTTCGCGAAGATGGACGCCTTCTTCCCGGTGCTCGGCGGAAACCACCCACTGCTGGCGAAGCCCCCGGCGCTGCCGGGCTACGACGAGAGCGCGGGTCAGGACACCCACGAGCACGTCCGCGCCATGCTGCACGAGTACGGCGCGGACGATATTGACGCGCACCTCATGCACAACTACGCGACCTTCCGCTACTTCGCGGTGTCGGCGCTGGGTGCCGAGCCGGACTACGCGACCAGGGAAGTAGACGCGGGCGGTGTGCAGCCCTTCCGCGTCGAGGAGCCGCTGCTGTGGTTGCTCCACGGTTTCGGCGTGATCGACCGGAGCCGGGCGTGAGTAGGGGGTTCGGCTCGCTCTACTACACCGACTGCCGGCCGGGACAGGGCCTCCAAGGCGGGGCGGGCTTCCAGTTCCAGGCCGCCTCCCCCGGTCTCGCCCCCGAGGCCATGCCGGTCGTGCAGCGCACCGGGCTTTACGAGCCTCCGGTGCGGTGGATGCGGGAGCGCCGGCCGGTCACCGACTACCCACCGTCGCTGGCGCACGCCGCCGAGGGGGAACTGTTCGTCACCGCGGCCGGGCGCTACCTCGGCCAAGAGGCGAACGGCACCCGGGAGGGCAACCAGTTCACCCACGCCGTCGTCACCCGCGATCCCGCAAGCTACGGGTTGGTGCGGCCCGCGCAGCTGTGGGCCGCACCATGGTGGGCGAGCGAGCCCGCGCCGGGTACCGAGCTCGACGAGCTGGCGGAGCACCCGGCACCGGGGCTACTCGACGTCGAGACCGTCCGCGACCGGGTGCGCGAGGCCGAGGGCGGCCAGGAGCGGCTCACCGCGTTGCTCTCCGCAATCCATCGCCTCGCCGATCCCGAGCACCGACGCACCGTGGTCCTCGTCTGCGCTGACCCCGAGCAGGCCGCGTGCTGGATCGCCGCCGCGACCCTCCTGGTGCCCCGACCGCAGGCGCTGCGAGTCAGCTTCAAGATCTTCGTGGCGGATGGCCAGTACGGCCAGCACGACATCATCGCGCTGCACCCGGAGTGGGCCGGGCGGTGGGCGGACACCAGATCCGGCAGCGGGCTCACGGTCTTCGACCTGGACCGGGACCGCCACACCGCCGTGGAGCCCACCGCTGCCGCGGGCTTCTGGGTCCCCCGCTTCCTGGCCGAGGACGCCTACGACGTGGTGGATGCGGTCGAGCTCGCCGGACAGTTCGCCAGAGCCCGCGCTGACGGCGCTGAGCACCTGGAGCCGACCGGCACCGATCGGCTCGCCGCGGCCGTGGTCGCCGTCGGTGAGCGGCTGACCGCGTCGGACCGGCTCGAGGAGGCGGCGGACTGGTTGCTGACCGCGCCCGAGGACGCGATGCGGATCGCCCGCGACGCGGTCCTGGAGGCGGTGCTGGACAGTGCCCCGCCCGCGCCCGTGCTCCGCACGCTTGCCGCCGCCACCTCCTCGCGCGAGTGGGCGCGCGCGTCCGCTCCGATCCAGCGCAGGCTGCTCACCGCCGAGATCGACGAGACCCTGGCCGCATCCGACGGGGTCGGCGCACTGCGCATGCTCACCGCGCTCGCGCCGCTGTCGCCGCTGGACGGTCCCGATGAGGACCGGGAACGCGCCCGCGCCGAGGTCGAGGCGGCGCTGCGGGGGGCGCGTCCGGACCAGGTGCCCGCGTTGCTCACCGTGGCCCACCGGCACGCCGTACGGCCAGCCACTACGACGTTCGGTGATGCCGCGTACGTGTTCGCCGCATGGTGGGTGCAACAACCCGCCCCGGAGCTGCAGCCCCAGCGGTGGCCCGCGCCGCCCGAGGCGCTCGACTGGGTGCGCGACGTGCTGCGCGGCTGGTTGGCCGGCGCGCACCGGGCCCACGCTGTGGAGGCCGTCCGTACCCGCTGGTGGCGGCCGCTGTGGCCGGAGGCGTGCGATCCGAGTGACGAGCTGGACGTGGCGCTGATGTCCGAGGCCTGCCAGCACCTCGAGGGCGCGCGGCGCAATCGGCTGATGCGAGACATCCAGCAGTGGGCATTCGCGCGCAGCGTTGACGAAGCGCATCCGAGCACCGTGGCCTGGAACATCATCTTCGGCACGCGAACGCCGGGCAAGCCCGAGGCGGCCGAATTCCTGGCGGGTCTGGTAGAGGGCAGCTGGACGGTCTCACCCGAGGTCGGGTCCCGGCTCTGTGTGGTGCTCGAGCCAGAGCAGGCCCTGTCGGAGAACGTCCTGTGGATGATCGACCAGCTCGGCAGACAAGGCCACTCGTTGCCGCCGCCGCTGGCTGAGCTGCACAAGAGCGACCAGGCACTGCTGCACCTCAGCGACGTACTTCGCCACCAAGGGTCGCCCTCCACCGGTGCGGGCCTTGGGACCGCGCTGAGCGGCGTGGCTCCGCCGTTACTCGAGGTCAGGGCGCCGATCGTGGCCGACAGCCTGCTCGCCGCGCCCCGCGACAGCGCGCTCGCCGTGCTCAAGGGCTGCTCGGACACAGCCGCAATCCCGATCTACGATGCGCTCAAGGCCAGAGTGCCGCGTCACACCGGCATCGCGACAGCCGAGGAGTGCCGGGCCCTCGCGCTCATCTTCAGCATCGCCACCGGCCAGCCGGCGACCGACCAGCAGCACAAGACCTTCAGTGTCCTGCTCGACTGGCTCGCGACGCTCGTCGCCGGGATGACCGAGGACGCCCGGAGCGCGGTCGAGCGCAGCTACCCCGGTGGCTTGGGGCAGCCGTGGTGGGACTGGGTGTCCCAGCGGGAACCTCGCCGCTGGAGCCTGCGCCACCGATCCAGCGCGAGGTCGGGCGAGCAGCCCGGGAAGCGGGGTGGGTGAGCCGTGCCCGCATTAATCGGGATCGTCCTGTACTTCATGGTCTGCTACTACGTCGTCGTCTACCTGGTCGGCGCCGCCTGGCCCTTTGTGGTGCTCGGCGCGGGTGGGATCGGCGGGTTGCTGGTGGTCGTGGTGGTGGCTGGGACGCTGCTGCAAGTCGGGGGCCTGGCCGCCCCGACCGTCACCCCGTTCGACGTCGCCAAGCGGCTGGTGAAGGTGAAATCGAACTTCGGGCGCGACAACGCGTGGCCAAGCTACCTGTTCGCGCAGAGCCGAGCTGACCTCGGCACGGCGGCTCACCACATCGCCCACGCGGTGTCCGGGATGTGGAAGGCGATGCCCGGGCTCGTGAGCACCGAGCCGATGGTGCTCTTTTTCTGGCCGCTGCTGCTGCTGCCCTTGATAGGGGCCCTCGCGCTGACCGTGGGCGTCGCTGTGGGCGCCGCCGCAGTCTACGGCCTGCTCGGCGTGGTGCTGGCGCTGCCCTGGCTCGGCTGGCTGGTCGTCGTCGGTCTGCTGCGCGGTGTGGACCTAGGCGTGCGCGTGCTGCGCGGGGCGAAGGCCACCTGCCACTACTCCGGCTGCAATTACCGCAACCGGCTGCCGGCCTACCGCTGCGCGTGCGGCCAGACCCATCACGACATCCGAGCCGGCCGGCTGGGCGCTTTCGTCCGGCGGTGCGCGTGCGGGTCGCTGCTGCCGACCACCGTGCTGCAGGCCGCAGCCGGGCTGATGCCGGTGTGTCAGAAGTGCGACCGCCCGTTACGCGCCGGGGCGGCGGTGCTGACCGACGTGCTGATCCCGGTGTTCGGGCCGCCCTCGGCCGGCAAGACCCGGCTAGTGCTGGCCGGCATGGTCGCGCTCGCCCGGCACCTGAGCGCGGCCGGCGGGTCGGCAGGACCAGTCGGGCCGGAAAGCGAGGACACCTTCCGGGATGCCACCAGGGTGGTCGAGTCCGGGATGCAGACCACCAAGACCGACGCCGACCGGCCACCGCCGGGGATCACGCTGCGGCTCACGACAGCGCGACGCGAGGCGCTCCTGCATGTGTTCGATGCGGCGGGGGAGTTCTTCAACAACCGCGAGCGCAGCAGTGAGCTGCCCTTCCTCGATGACGCACAGGGCCTGGTGTTCGTCCTCGACCCGTTCTCGGTACCCGCCGTCGCCGACGATGTCACCGGGGCTCTAGCGTCGCGGCTCGAGACCGCACAGCCAGCCAGAATGCACCCCGAGCAGTCCTACCTGGTCACCGTGCAGTGGCTGCGCGACCAGGGCGTCAAGCTCACACGCAAGCCGCTCGCCGTCGCTGTGGTGAAGGCTGACCTGCTGCTCGGCCAGCACCCCGCCAGAGGCCTGCACCCCGAGGCGGAGTCGAGGGACATCGAGGCCTGGCTACGCGGCAAGGGGCTGGACAACATGCTTGATGGCACCACCCGTGACTTCGGCGTGGTCCGCTACTTCCTGGTGTCGTCGCTGGACGCGGCGACCGACGCGGACGGGTGGGCGAGCCCCACCTCGCCGGCCCGTCCGCTGCTGTGGCTGCTGGACCGCTCCGGGGTGTCGATCTCCCCGCGCCCGCTGGCGGCTGCGTCGTGAGAACCCCCGTGCCCCCGCACTACCTGGTCTTTCGTATCGTGCTGGTCCTGGTGCTGATGGCAGCACTCGCCGCCGCAGCGTGGTGGATCGCACAACCAGCGGTACTGGGCAAGATCCTCGGATTCCTGGGGGTGTAGCCGAGATCCTCGGCACCGACCTGGGCACAACCGACAGCGCGGTCGCTGATGTCCAGAACCTGAACGGTCTGGCTGCTGTCAGGGTCTGTACGCCACACGCTGCTCCGCCACGACCGCACTGTACGGAGCCACGTGCGGACATGCCGGGAGCCGGTTGCTCTCCCATGCTGACACCTGATTTACTCGCCCAGTCGATGGGCTTGGTCGTGCTCACCCAGACTAGCCAGGGGGGCATTGGTGAGGTGGTGGGCCAAGCGCAGGGTCTCGGGGTGGTCGTCGCCTAGGACCCGGCGCAGGCGAGTGAGGGTGTCCTCGCCGAGCTGCCGGGCCTGCTCGTCCTGCCCCAACTCCCACAGATCGAAGGCGAGGTTGCTGACCGTTACCAGCGTGTCAGGGTGGTCATCGCCCAGCGTGGAACGGCGCAGGTCCCAGGTGCGTTCGAACAGCGGCCGGGCGAGGCCGGGTTCCCCCCGGGCCTGCAGATACCGCGCGGCGCAGTCGAGTAGCCAGGCCACGTCCTCCTCGACCCCGATGAGGGTGCGGTGGGGGTCAGTGGCGACCAGGACGTGCGGCAGGAGCTGCCGCCAGACCGGCCAGGCCGGTGGGTTGGACCACGGATCGTCGGCCGGGACCGCGGCACGGAGCAGCCGAACCACCAGGATGGGCAAGTCCTGATGCTGGTGGGGCTGGGTGCGCAGGATCGCGGCGAGCAGCCGGTGCAGCTCCAGGGTGGCGGGCTCGACGCGGACCAGCCCGTACGGGCGCAGCAGCCGGGTCAGCTCAGCGAACGCCAGCGGATCCCCGGCCACGGCCGCCAGTGGGTCAGGCAGCTGGGCAGGGTGGGTGCTGACCAGGGTCAGCGGGATCGGCTCCGGTGCCAGGTAGGCGGCCAGGGTGAGCAGCACCAGCGCAACCGGGGACTGGGCGGCCAACCGGTCCAGGGCGATCTGGGTGCTGGCGGCCAGCGACACCGGGTACGTGACGGAGGCGCCCTGGGCCAACAGCTCCGAGGTCCGCTCAGCCAGCAGAGAGAGGTAGCGCGCCACACCGATGGCGGTGTCGGCCAGGTACGCCCCAGCCTGGGCCAACGCCAACGGCAGATCACCCAGCGCCTCCGCGACCCGCCCCGCCTCACACTCAGTCAGCTGCGGAGCGCGGCGACGCAACAGCGCGATCGACTCATCCCGAGCGAACACATCCACCCCCACCGGGGTCGCCAACTCATGCCAGTCAGGGTTCCGGGAAGTGATCACCACCTGCCCACCACCCCCGGGCAGATATCTGGCCAACGCCGCAGGCTCCTCGGCGTTGTCAAAGATCAGCAGCCACCGGTCCCGTTCCCGCAATACCCCCAACAGCCGGGCCACCGCCGCCGTCACCGGGTCGGTGACGGTCGCCACACCCAGAGCGTGGGCCAGCCCAGCTAGCCGATCGGGCACCAGCGCGGGTTGCTCCGCCGAAACCCACCACACCACGTCATACTCCGCCCCGTAAAGGTGGGCGTACTCAATGGCCAGCGCGGTCTTGCCGATCCCACCCATCCCATGCAGCGCCTGCACCACCACAGTCGAGCGCTCCGTGCCCTGTAGTGCGGTATGCAGCGCGGTGAGCAGCTCTTCCCGCCCGGTGAACACCGGACTACGGGCCGGCACATTCCACACCCGCCCCACCGACACACCATCCGACCGGGCAGGCGGCAGATCCCGCAACCCCTGAAACAGCACCTCGCTGAGCTCTTCTGGGGTCCTGACCGTCACCGTGCACAGTTCACTCTCGGTCAGCCGGGCCCGGAACTCCTCCTGCCGAGCGGCATACCGCAGATCAACAAACAAATCACTCGGACCCTCAGCCGCCTTGCCCAGCAGCACCACCAGCCTCGGTAACCCAGCCTCGGTAACCCAGCCTCGCTGGCCACCTCGAACTCCCACTCCGTGTACGACAGCTCCGGGCGATCGGCCACCGGCGAGCCATACCGAAACCCCACCACCGCCACATACACATCCGCGCTCAACACCTCTTCCCGGCACACCCGCGCCGGCCGCTCAGCCTGCGGCCCGAAATACGCCATCTCGACAACGGCATCCCCGGCCCGAGACACCGCCCGCGCCGCCGCCACAAACGACCGCCCCACCGGAAACCGCGCCAATTCCGACGTATGACTCACAAACACCCGCCGTGGCCGCGACACAACACCCAGTATCTCACCCCCCACCACAACCACGAACAAGATCAACACAACGAAACAGGCCATCGACACAGTCAGCCGGACACCCAGGGCCCCGGCAAAGTCGCGGGAACACCTGCGAACTGCGGCTATGCCCGGCAGCAAGGCGTGCAAGCTGGTGAGGGCGTGCCTGTTGATCTCTTTTTTTGTGATCAACTCTACTGTTGCCGAATTCGACATGAGAGCTGCTAGAGGCCGGCCGAGCAGCTCTCATGTCGAACTCGGCGCACTGAGAGCACACGAGATCATGATCGCCCCTCTCGTTCAGTGATCTATGGGCATCTATCTGCCGAAACAGGACTTTGCCGGGGCCCTGG
>JBOHFR010000036.1:3473-55150 GCA_050699715.1 Pseudonocardiaceae bacterium | reverse complement strand
CGCGCTGGGTTGGCACCCGCGGCACATCGACGCGGTACTGAGTGGGCGCCGGCCACCGGAGCTGACTGAACCAGCCACCGCAAACGGGGAAAGCCTGTGGTCCCGCATGGACGCGCTCGAACGGCATCTGAGCGGCATCACCGAACGGCTGGAAGCCATGCAAACGGATCTCACAACGGTGGTCGAATATGTCCGCAGAGATCACTAGATCCGGACGGCTCCCCGTGTCCGACTGGATGTTTTCCATGCCAGAAATTCAAGCGCGAACCCGTCTCGCATCCCATGCATCGCCGATGCACATCGAGTGCACGACCAGTGCACATTCTCCTGAGAACGTCGGTTGAACGATGGATTCGGTGATCATTTGGACGGGCCGCACCGCGTGTGCCCTACAAGCCGCACTCCGGCTGACCAATGAGTCGTTCGCCGAGCACCTCGGGATCGCCGTGCGGACAGTCGCCGCATGGCATCACAAGCCCACACTGAAGCCAAAAACCGAGATGCAGCAACTCCTAGACACCGCGCTCGAGCAGGCGTCCGCGGCGGTCACGGCACGGTTCACCCAGTTTCTGGCCGGACTCGCGGACCCCTCAACCGCCCGTCCGGACCTGATGCACGCGCCGCTCTCTCAGCACACGTGCGCCAGACAAGAGAGCGCGGTCGCGGCCGACGCCGAGCGGAGGCTCAACACAGACCCCCACATCGACGCGGCGCTCAACTGGCTCGACCGCAGTGCTGGTCGGGCACCAGGCGCGGGCAGAGGTGTCGTGGCGTCACGGCTCGCTCGGCTGAACGTCCGGGAACTTCTCGATCGCGGTACTCGGCGCAGGCGTGTGAACCAGCGCCACATCGCGCAGGCGCTCGGTGAGTACTATCACGCTAAGGCTGTGGGTTATGGCCAGTATGCAGCCCGCTACGGCCACGACGGGCAAGCCACGACCAGTATCCTCACCTGTCCTGAATGGCTGGACCTCGACTGCCCCCTCCTTGGCCCCCACGACCGGCTCACTTTCACCGGCGCCGCAGCTGGTGACGACATATCGCTGGACGAACAAGCTGCGGATCACGCAGTCCAGCGGCTCGTCGAGACGCTGGCGGTGGGTGTCAGACTCGCGGACATGCCCTTGTACCGGCTTCTGGGTATCGATGTGAGAAAAGATCACATCGCCGGCACGGTTGGTGTTGTCTCATTCGTGGAGTACGCCCTCACGATGGATCTACTGGAAAGTGAGTTGATCGACGCGATCTCGGCCGGCTGCCCCACTCGGCGTGGCGCGCTGCCCCTTCGCGACAGATACCTCCCAGACACGGGCTCCGTTCTCGATCTGTCCGGCCGCTTGTGCGCGGGCGGCGTTCTCGCCTTGTGCGCGATCGCCCGCCCGGCGACCGTGCACGGCGAAGCTGACTATCTTCTCATCGTGCAGGAGCGGTCCGGGATCGTTCTCAACGCCGCGCGTAAACTCGCCGTCATCCCCAAAGGATTCCATCAACCGTTGACAGACATCCGCGAGGATGCTCCCGTTGGCTGCACCCTGCAACGCGAGATGGAAGAGGAGCTTTTCGGGCGCGAGGACATAGACAACACAATCACCGATCAACGCAGCGTCGCCCCGATGCATCCGAGCCGGCTGTCCGAGCCGATGCGCTGGCTGACCAGCGTCCCCGACGCGCTGAGGATGGAATGCACCGGATTCGGGTTGAACCTGGTCAGCGGGAACTACGAGTTCGCGTCTCTGGTCGTCATCGACGATGAGGAGTTCTGGGCTCAGTACGGCGGTCAGGTCGAGGCCAACTGGGAGTCATCGACCCTGCGCCGCTACTCCAGCCTGGACAGTAGCTTGTTGACCGAACTCATCGGAGATGTAGCCTGGAGCAACGAAGGGTTGTTTGCGCTGCTGCAAGGACTACGACGGCTCTCGCGGATTGGTGGACACCGGGTGAACCTGCCGACGATCGACTGGGCGATACGGTCGTGAGCACCGACTGGCACAGCGGCAACGCCGCCGACGATGGGCGAGACACCCGCGGTTGGATACTCGGCCACTTCATCGACAGCACCGAAGGCGTGCGGTCGACGAAAGACGTGGAAATCAAATGGGGAACTCACCACACGGGAGAGAAGCGGGCCGAATGGACGAGAGACGATCAAAGAACAACCCTGGTTCTCCTGGTCGACGGCAATTTCCTCATCAACCTCACCGAAGGGATCGCCAAACTCACCCGGCAAGGCGACTACGCGGTATGGGGGCCAGGGATCGACCACTCCTGGGAAGCGAAAGAGAACTCCGTGGTCATCACTGTCCGCTGGCCATCGTCGAAAAGTTGACCATTGAACACTCGTCACTCACTCGATGGCAGGCAAGTTCACACGCTTCCCACCCAGTTCCGTGAGCCGGCGAAGCCCCAACAACAGCGCAAAAAGCCCTTCATTGCTCCAGCATTCATCCGCGATCAGCTCGACAAGCAACTCGCGATCAAGACTGGAGTACAGGCGTAACCCAGTGGACTCCCAGTTAGCTTCGATATGACCGCCATACTGATGCCAAAACTCCTCATCATCGATGACGACGAGGGACGCGAACTCATAGTTCCCACTGACCAGGTTCAACCCGAACCCGGCGCATTCCATCCTCAGCGCATCGGGGGTGTTGGCGAGCCAGCGCATCGGCTCGGACAGTCGACTTGGATGCATAGGAGCGGCGGCCGTATGGCGTGAAATCGTGCTGTCGATGTCGGTCCGACCGAACAACTCTTCTTCCATCTTCCGCCGCAATGTTGCACCGACCTGCGCATCAGCTCGGTAGTCGGCAAGCGGCTTGTGGAAACCCTTCGGGATAACCGCCAGTTGACGTACTGCGTTGAGCACATGCTCGGATCGCTCTTGCACCAGGAGAACATAGTCCGCCTCGCCGCGATATCTATCCGGTGGCCGCGCGATCGCGCATAATGCGAGCACACCCCCCGCACACAAGCGGTTAGGCATGTCGAGCACGGAGCCGAGGTCAGGAAGGTACCGGTCACGCAGCGGCAGGGAGCCCGGCGCAGGCGCGACATCGCGAACTATCGCGTCGAGAACCTCACCCTCAAGTAGATCCATAGTCAACGCGTAATCCACAAACCACGCCAACTCCACCGAGCCACCTATACCACCCCGTCCGACATCAATGCCCAGCAACCGGTAAATCGGCGCATTGGCAAGTCGCACATCCAAAGCAACCGCCTCGACGAGTCGCCGCACGGCATGCTTCGCAGCGAGATCATCGACTTCCACCGGACGACCAGGAACCGAACTTCCCAATATTAGTCGATCATGAAATGGCATCAACGGACACGCGAGATCCAGCCAGTCCGATCGAGTGACAATACTGGTCATGACCTCTCGGCTGCCGCAACGAACCCGGTACGTCCTAAGATCCTGGGAATACCGATCCCCGTAATAGTCCGACAACGCGCGCGCCACGTCGCTCCGACCCACCTTCGCTCGCCGGCTACTCCGATCGTGAAACGTTCGTTCATCCAGCGTCGCGAGTCGGGACATCACTTTCCGCCGGCTCGTCCCCGGCGACCACCCGGCATGGTGGTCCAACCAGTCGAAGGCCACCTCAACGTCAGCGCTCGCGCCATCAACCTGGGGCCGACTATCGGAATCCTCATTGATCAGTTCCCGAAGCCGCTCCTGCGACTGCCCCAGAAGCCGAGCCAACTTCGGTTGGAGATACGGCAGCGGAGCGTGATCACCAGCCTCCCACCGAATCACCGTCGACCGGTCGACATGCAGCTCCGCAGCTAAGCCCTCCTGCGTGTAGCCCGCGGCCTTGCGCGCACCGGCCAGCGCCTTCCGGCGGCGCACATCACTCACTCCACTACCCCCGTCGCTCTCGCCCGTGATCACCGTACCAGGGTCACCACTGATTCCCCCAGGTCAGTGGCCGCAGTGCCGCATTCAGATCACGGAACCTCGACGTTTCCGCTCTGTGCTGGCCAGACCCGGGCCGGTTTAGTCGGATCAAGCACCCGGCGCCGGGTCAGCACGAACCACGGCTAGCGATCCTCCACACAGCAGCGAACCGTGCGCCCCGCCTCTCCCCGACACCGGGTGCACCCATGGAACCCACCGGTCGGCGTGTCCCGTGGCGGACGCCCCCGAACGCACCACCCAGCCCCGCCACACACTGAAAGGTCACCGTGATGACACACCCCGAGCAACCCCCGAAAAGCAGGAACCACCGGGCGATCCCCAACCCCCGCCGGATCCACCGCGAGTGCAGGGAGTTCCGCAATCTCCGCCTGATCAAGGCCGGCGCCAGCATCGTGCTCGACCCGCACATCACCGGCTGCCCCGCGATCGTGCTCGACCAGGACCAAGCCATCGCGATCCGCGACACGCTGGCCGAGGGACTCGGATGAGCTGGTACCTGCGCTCGCTCGGTGATCGGGACACCCACCGCGCTGGGCTGCTGCACCCGGATGGCACCGTCACCGCCACCTGCGGCATCCGCTTCCACCCACCCGAGTTCCTGCGCGGCACGACGGCCCTGCGCGGCGAACCACCCGACCCCGCCCAAATCTGCCCAGCCTGCGACACCCGCCGCAAAGACGATGCCCGGTGAGCTGAAGCAGCTCCCACCCACAAAAAAGGTAAATCTCCGGTCGGCCGTCGGTTGAGCCTTGCTCCCCGTGCCTCGAGCTCCCGGCGGCCGGCCGGTTCCACAAGCTTTTGTGACGGGTGTGACGGGTTCGAGGGCAACCCGTCACACCCGTCACACGGACTGTTCATGCAGGTAAATACGGTGATCTACCCGTCGCAGAGCCGTGAACGGCGTGACGGGCGGTTCCGGCCGTTGTGACGGGTCGCAGCGCGCTGTGTGACGGGCACGCCGGTGATCGTCATCGTCGTTGGTCACCTCGTTGAGTGGGATCCCGCCCTCGCTGATGACCTCGGCGGCGGTTCAGATGTCGGCGATGAGGTAGCAGCGGACTCGCCGAAGCGTCGACGCATCACAGCCATCTTGGCCGCCGTCTGCCGACGGTTCCAGCCAACCACGTGTCGTCGCGTCCGATGGTCGGCCAGGTGCAGACGGCGTGGCCCGTGGAATCAATCGTGGAATCAACTACAGGACACGGTGGCCGTCATAGACGCTGATCAACTCACGGAAGCCCTGGTAGGACACCAGAGACACCCCAGCGCACGGCGGGTTCCGGCCTCCGGAGGCGGGAGCGCAGGTTCGAATCCTGCCGGGGGCACCCTTCGCTGAGCAGCGAAAACGGCCCCTGACCAGCCGTAACAGGTCAGGAGCCGTTTTTGTGGTGTCCGGTGGCATCCGGTGCGCAACGGCGGTTGGCGGGTGTCCGCGCCCAATACGCGCCCAAGTTCGTGGCTCAGGTTGGGCCGTACCCCAGCGCCTCCTGCACCCGGCGTCGCGCCAGCTCGTCGTGGCCATCGAGGCACTTCGCGTAGACCTTGAGCAGCACCTCGACGGAGTGGCCCGCCCACTGGGCAACCTGCGTCGCCGGTACTCCCCCGTTGAGCCAGGTGGACACGCACGCGTGCCGTAGGTCGTACGGGGTCTGCGCGAGTGGTGACTCTTGGACCGCCTTGCTGAACGTCGCTAGACGCGCTGCCCGCCACACCCGCATGTAGGTAAGTCTCGGCAGTTCGGCGGCCCGCTCACCAGGGAACAGCCGACCCTCGGTACCCGTACCGAATTCGCGGATGTGGTCATGGAGCATGGCTGTAAGCTCCGGCGGGCAGGGGACTGTTCGAGAGTCACCCCTGGCCCGGTTCTTGAGCTGTCGCCGGTCCCGCTGGTTTCCGTCGTTGGTCCATGCCGTTCCGGCGTACGGCGTCGCTTCATCGATGTGCAGCTCGCCCCAGCCCTCGGCTGGCAATGCCAGATTGTGACTCCGTACGTTCGCCGCTTCCTCCGGTCTGAGCGCGGAGAAGTACATCAGCCCGAAGAACGCCACCAGGCGCGGACCGCTAAGCCGCGCTTCGCGGACAGCGCGGAGCAGCGTGCGCGCCTGGATGGGGTTTACCACCGATCGCTTGTCGATCGCACCGGAGGATTTGGGCTGCTTCCACTTGAACGCTGGGAGTGGGTTCACCGGGATGAGGCGGCGCTCGACAGCGTATTCAAGCGCGTTGAAGAACACCCGCCGGCGCTTGCTCGCCACGCTCGGGGCAGCTGCCGATCCGTCGATACGCGTACCTATCGCCGCTAGCACTGACCGCAAGACAGCAGGCTCCGACAGCTGCGATACCGGTTTTGTGTGTGACTCGACCCAGCGCAACGTATCGTTAACGTCGGGCGGTCGACCTGGATCACCGCGCCGGTTGGTGTTGAATGCCCAGCCATGCAGGGCGGATCGCACCAACACTCCCTCTGGACCCCCGCCCCCCTGCTCCATCAACGCGACAGTGATAGAAGTCAATGCTTCGGAGATGCTGCGGCGGTAGGTAGCCGCCGCAGCAGGCCACTTCATGTCCATGTAGTCGCAGGCGAACCCGTACCAATCCACGTCGTGGCTGATCCGCGTCATCGAGAGCGGACGACCGGTTGCTATCTCGAAAACCTCGCCCCGGCGCGCGGCGGACATGAGTTCCGCCCGGAAACTCTCCGCTAGTGCCGCCGTACGGAAAGGTTCCTTGAACGGTTTCCGCGCGACGAACCACCGAACCTTATAGGTTGTCACCCGTAGCTGTTCAGCTGGTTGATGGTCGTGTCGTGTCGTGTCGCTACGAGCGCTGAGGTCGTAGCCTGGGATGATCTTGGTGTGTCGGGTTCTGGGTCGTTGGAGGTGTTGGTCGAGCGGTTGCTCGTGCGTGTCCGCGAGTTGGAGTCGGTGGTGGTGGACCAGCGGTGGGTGATCGCTGTGAGCAGGCGGATCGGATCGGTGAGCTGGAGCGTTGCTTGGGTCGGGATTCCTCGACGTCCTCGCGTCCGCCGTCGTCGGATGCGCCGTGGGATAAGCAGCCCGCGAAGAAACGCTCATCCCGGGGCCGGTCGGGTCGCAAGCCGGGTAAGCAACCGGGTGGTGCGTCGGTGTCGCGGAGTCTGGTCGAGGACCCGGATGAGACGTTCGAGGTGGCCCCGGATCGCTGTGCTCGGTGTGAGCGGTCGTTGGACGGTGCCGCTGAGGCCGCGCGGGTCCCTCGCCAGGTGGTGGATGTCCAGCCGCCGCCACCACCGAAGGTCACCGAGTATCAGCTGGTGTCGCGGCGTTGCGGTGGGTGTGGGCATGTCAACGACCCCGCCGCCACCGATGTGCCCCGCCCGGTGGACTCCCGCGGTGACGTGGCGCGTCCCGCCGCCGGTGCCCCGCACGAGGCCGGTGCCCTGGAACCTGCCGCCACCGAGCCCGTGAGCGAGTCTGGCCCGGCGCCCGCCGGGACTGGGGTTGCCCCCGATCCCGTGATGGCATTGGCGTTACGTCCGGGAAGCCCGGTCCGGATCGGCCCGCGGACCACCGCGCTGGCGGCATTGCTGACCTGCGGGCATTACCTTCCGATCGGGCGGGCCGCCAGCGTGCTGGAGGCCCTGGCCGGGATCGGAGTGTCCACCGGGTTCATGGCCGGTGTCCGGGGACGGGCCGCGCGCCTGCTGGAAACCGGTTTCCTGCCGCACCTGCGAGCCCTGCTACCCACAGCCGGGGTATTACACGCCGACGAGACCACCGGACGCGCCGCCGGGGCATTGGCCTAGGTGCACGTGGCGTGCACCGAGTATCTGACGTTGATGCACGTCGGGGGGCGCTCCAGTGACGATATCGACGCAGGTGAAGTGCTCCCGGAATTCACCGGCACCCTCATGCGCGACGGCTACACCGGTTACGCCCATCTCCCCGCGGTACACGCCTGGTGCGCAGCCCACTTACTCCAAGACTTGCGCGCCCTCAGTGACGCCGACCCGGTCGGGCACCTGTGGGCCCACGCGATGGCCAACACTCTGCTGGAAGCCAACCAGGCCGCCCACCACGCCCGCGCCACCAGCGCCGAGCGACTCGATGCGGTTGTCCTGACCCAGATCCGGAACCACTACCTGGGCGCACTCGCTCAAGGCAAGACCGACAACCACGACCACCGCGGCACCCTCGCCGCCCAGGCCCGCAAACTGATCCGACGATTCACCCGCTACGAAGACATGATCCCACACTTCGCGGTCGACCTCACGGTACCGTTCACGAACAACTGCGCAGAAAGAGCGGTCCGACCCATCAAGGTGCAACAACACACCTCCGGCGGCGCCTGGCGCACCCTACAAGGACTCACCGACTTCACGATCGTGCACTCCTACCTCGACACCACCACCAAATGGCACATCGACAAACTCCACACCCTCCACCAGCTCTTCACCACCGGCCCCTGGCTGCCACCAACCCTCACCCCAGCTGAATAGCTACGTCTGGAGGTATTGGGTCAGGAGAGCCCGGCGCACTGGGCGCGGTCCCCGCTGGACTACCACACGCACCTCCTGCTACCCGAAGGTAACCACCCCGTCGGCGTGCTCAAGGCCCACTGCGGCACCATGCTGCCAATGAGCGTCACCCAGCACAACCGGTTACCATCCGGCCTGACATGCGAGCGCTGCCATCTCAACTTCCTGGCCGACTCCAACGCCCGGGGCAGCTCCCACCGGTAAGACAAGTAAATCCTCGGCCGACCGTCGGTTGAGCCCCACTCCCCGCGCCTCGAGCTCCCGACGGCCGGCTGGTCCCACGCACTACCATTAGCTGTTGATCTTCCCCGAATAACCGGGTAAGCGCGTTATGACGTATTCCGTGGACTCGCCCTTCGGCACTTTGTGAAGGTGGTAACCAGTGAGGAGGCAGCCTTCCCATCCGAGTGATTCATTAGATTGCAGCGGCGGATTGTGCGCTCTGTAGTGTTTAATCTCGACCTTCTCGACCACGGATGCATGCCGAGGACTTTCCTGCTTGTTACTGCCAGACAACGACTCGAACCATCCCATGCGTACTCCTCCGCTTCTTTAGCGCAGCGCTACGGGAGCGCTCGTCTCACTGACGAATTTCTTGGCTACCGTGAATTCTTAATTATCGAAACCGCCATATCGCCCGTCGGCCATATCGCCGCCGGCACTCAACGGTCCCCCTTGGTCACTCAGCGTGACAATATGGCTGTCGTTGTAGCACTGCCAATAACACCCTCTATTCGGTGACGTTCACAAAGCCTGACAGCCTCATAATACTATGAGTAATCAAAGGAAGTTCAATTGACCACCTATATGGGTGAATTACACCTCTGTGTGTCGACGATGAGTAGCTGAGTGGTCGCGACAGGCAGCGGGAGGCGGCAACGCTTCGTAACGCGGCAACGCTTCGTAACGCGGCAAGGGTGGGTTGGACGCCTCGGCCCACTCCGTGATCGCAGGTCGGGTAACCGGCGGTGACGGCCCGCTGTACGCTGGCGACCGTGACCCCGACGGAGCTGCGCGAAAAGCTGTCGATGGATCCTGCGGCCGCAGCGCTGCGGCTGGCTTTATTGCACGGTTCCCGAGCGCGTGCGGACGTGACTGACGGGTCCCGCTGGGACATCGGCGTACTCGCCGACGACCCCCCAGACCTACCGACGCTTTCGGCGACGCTCACCGAGATCCTGGGCACCGACAAGGTCGACGTGGTCGACCTCAGCCGGACGAGTGCGCTGCTGCGCTACCGCGCGGCTCGCGACGGCATCCCCTTGCTGGAACGTCCACCGGATGAATTCCAGCGCTTCCAGCTTGCGGCCGTTCAGTTCTGGTGCGACGCGGAGACCGTCATCCGGAGCGCACACGACGACGTTCTGGCCGTGCTCGGATGAGCGTCGCGATCGACCGTGAGCTGCTCGTCGAGCGCGCCGCGGCGGTGGATGGTCATCTGCGCCGGGTCGCCGAGCACCTGCCACGCCACGCCGGGGACCTGCAGCCACTGAGCACCCAGACCGACGCAGTCGTTCTGCACCTCTGGCAGGCAGCGCAGGTGGTGATCGATCTCGCAGTGTCGAGCTGTGTGCGGCTCGGGCTGGGTAGCCCGCCTACCTATGACGATGCATTCCGCATGCTCGCCGGTGCCAGGTTGATACCCGGCGAGCTGGCACAGCGGCTGGGTCACGCCGCCGAGTTCCGCAATCTGATCGTGCACGCTTACGCTGAACTCGACCTGCGCCGGGTACACATCGCGGCGACGAGCGGGCCCGCCGATCTCCGAGCGTTCCTGGCGGCGCTGCGCGACCACGCCGGCTGAGGTCGTCATCGAGCCGGGCGGAAATCGATCGCGGGTAGCGCTCACCTGTCTGCGGTGACCAGGCTGGCCACCGCGCCCTGACAACGCCCGATCGGTGCGGTCCCATCGCTTGACCGCGTGAGATGGGATGACTCATGCGGCTGGGGGTGTACCGGGCCGTCGAATAGCGTGGGCTTGTGGTCTTCGACGTGGACCGCGCCCGGCGCGACACCCCTGGTGCGAGCCGGGTAGCGCACCTGAACAACGCTGGGGCGGCGCTGCCGCCGGCACAGGTCACCGAAGCGGTCATCGCCCACCTGCGCCGGGAGGCCGAGCTTGGCGGGTACGAGGCCGCCGACGCTGCCGCTGAGCAAGTCCAGGCGACGTACCGGGCGATCGCCCGGCTGATCGGCTGCGACGTGGACGAGATCGCGGTCGTGGAGAACGCGACCCGGGCCTGGGATATGGCCTTCTACGCCATGTCGTTCCGGCCGGGCGACCGTATCCTCACCGCCCACGCTGAGTACGCCAGCAACGTCATCGCCTTCCTCCAGGTCGCGGGCCGCACCGGCGCGGTGGTGGAGGTTGTCGAGGACGACGAGCACGGCCAGGTCTCCGTCGCCGACCTGCGCCATCGCCTCAATGGCGGCGGTTGCGCCGGCGAAGTGAAGCTCATCGCCATGACCCACATACCGACGCAAGGTGGGCTGGTCAACCCTGCTGAGGAAATCGGCGCCCTCGCCCGTGAGGCCGGGGTGCCGTTCCTGCTCGATGCTTGCCAGTCAGTGGGTCAGCTGCCCATCGACGTCCAACGCATCGGCGCTGACCTGCTCTCCGCGACCGGGCGCAAATACCTGCGCGGCCCGCGCGGCACCGGCTTCCTCTACGTGCGCCGCTCGATCCTCGACCGTCTCGAGCCCCCATTCCTCGACCTGCACGCCGCGACGTGGACGGCACCGGACCGCTACGAGGTCCGTCCGGACGCGCGGCGCTTCGAGACCTGGGAGACCAACTACGCCGGCAAGATTGGTCTGGGCGTCGCCATCGACTACGCCCTCTCCTGGGGACTCGACGCCATCGAAGCACGCGTCACCGCTCTCGCCGAGGGCCTGCGAGCGCGGTTGCGGGCCCTCGACAGCGTGCCCGTGCACGACCAAGGCCAGCGCCGCTGTGGCATCGTCAGCTTCACCGTCGAGGGCGTCCCCGCCCGGGATGTGCAGCGCCGCCTTGCCGCCTCGGGAGTGAACACCAGCGTCTCCCCGGCCAGCTCCGCCCGCCTGGACCTACCCCGCCGGGGCCTGTCCGAAGTGGTGCGCGCCTCAGTGCACTACTACAACACCGACGACGAGCTCGACCGCCTCGTCACCGCACTCCCCCGCGCCACCACACCCGGCTAAGAACCGTGGAGCACCAGTGTGCTAGGGACTGCCGCGTGCGCTGCCGCCGTGGGGCATCTGGGACAGCCCCTGGAGAAGTTGCTGGACGGCGACGGGCATGGTGAAACCGGTGGGCCCGACACTGACGCAGGACCATCGACCGTCGCTGACCACGGGCACGCCGGCCCTGGCCATGCTTTCCACGAGGTCACCGGCGAGGTAGCTGTGGCGTGCGTTCCAGACCCGTTGCCGGTCGGTCTGGTCGAGGGTGGCCCACCACTGGTGGGCGAGTTGCAGGGCAGTACTCATCGCGGAACCACCTTCTGGGTAGTCGTTGTTGAGCGGCAGCGCTGGAGGCACGGCCGGATCAGTGGGCGCCGCTGCCCGTGGGCCAGAATCGGCCAGTTGGTGAGTGTTCCCGCCGGGATCGCTCTATCGGCGGGCGGGGTTGCCGCCGACGGTGGCGGTAATGTCGAAGAGTCGTTTCACGAGTTGCCGCTGGGTGGCGACGAGCTCGTCGACGACCTGGCGCTGAGCCTCGAGTAGTCTCTCGAACGGATCGTGAGCGAGGGCGATTATCGTCGTGCCTGCGGGTAAGCTCGACGCTGTAGGGCCAAGCTTGCGGGCCAGGTCGGCCCACACCTGCAGCGACCGCAGTGAGGTGTCCTGCCCTTGGCGTACGAGCTGGGCCATCGAGTCCCGCACCTGCTGGGTGCTCGTATCCGCGACAACGCGGTCCTGCTCAGTGCTCGTGTCCACGACTGCGTGAACGGGGCGAGAGCCTCGGTCGCCGGCGATCCGCCGGCCGGTTTTGATCTGAGTGGACATGCTGCTGCTCCCGGTTCTCGGGGATGCTGGGTATGCCGTCCACGTACCACCGTGCCCACCTTCGGCGAAGTGCGCAACCACTGTCGCGATAAATCAAGGTAACGGTCTGGTCGCCCGCTCGAGGGGTGCGTCAGGCTCCACCGTCGGGATACGCGCGCGGCGCGGGTCGGTCATCACGAGGTTGTGCGGGTCACGGCATGGGCGACAACGCCGGTCAGCTGGCCACTGGCGCGGTAAATCTGGCGTTGCGTGGCTGCTCCATTGCCCCGTCTGAGCACGCTGGTGACCAAGTCTTCGACAACCTCAAGTTCGCTGTGGTCCTCCAGCACCGGCCGGAGGTGGTCCATGAGGTTGCGGATCACCTGAGCGGCCGGCGCCGGCCGGCCCGTTGGATCAACGAGATCACCGTCGAGGCCTGATCGACCAGCGCGCCAGCCCGCGAGCCGAAGCAATTCGCTACGATGTGGCACTGGCGGCACGCCGGCTCGCCAAGACCGCGCAGCTGTCTCGACCAGGGCTCTGACCAGGGCCGCCAGCAGCACCGCATCGTCGGCAACCAGGCAGACGTCGGCAACGCGCACTTCCACCGTCGGGTGCGCCCGGGACAGCCGCGCGTCGAAGAAGACCATCCCCAAGTCGAGCAGCGTCCCAGACTCGATCATTGCCCCCGTCGTGGCGTGATAGGTCTCGGCGGAGCCGAAGAGCTCGGTGGGCCCAGCGGATGGCCAGCGACCCCAGACCTGCGATCGAAAGCTGGCGTAGCCGCTGTCCCGCCCCTGCCAGAACGGCGAGTTGGCGCTGAGCGCGAGCAGGCAGGGCAGCCAGCCGCGGATGCGGTCCAGGATGGCCACCCCTTCCGACTCCGACTCAATCTGAACATGAACGTGGCAGCCACAGGTGAGTTGTTCCGCAGCGGTGAGACCGAATTCATCAGCTATTCGCTGGTAACGAGGCGAGGCGGTGATCGACGGATCGACCGGAAGCGGCGAGGTGCCCACCGCGGCGACCCTGGCGCCCCTGCCCTGCGCGGCTTCGCTCGCCACCCGGCGCCACCGACGCACCTCACACCCGAGTTCGTCCAGCGTGGCACAAGGCCGGGTGTTCGTCTCGACCTGCTGGCGCATCAGCTCCGACGTGAGGGCCTGATCAGCCGCAGGCGCCCCGGCCGCCGCGTCCCGCAGCACCTCCACGGACAGCGCCATTGCCCGGCCAGTGTCCGGATCGACCAGCAGCAGCTCCTCCTCTACTCCCACGCGGCGCACGATCATCTGATCGCACGCCGCTAGGGTCGGGCACTAACGTCGGCCAAACCATGATCTGCGCGAGCCACGCTGGTCATCATGCAGTCTTCAGCTCAGGTTGGATCGCTGTCTCACGTTGGTCGGCGGCGATGGCTGCGGTCACTCGGTGGCTGGGCAGGCTGAGCGCAACGGCCAGGTAGCAGATCACCAGGCTGAATCCGGCCACCACGCCCAGGTCGACCCATTCCGGGATGAGTTTCAGTCCACCGTATTGACCGAGGTAGGAGATCATTGTCAGGCCGGCGAACCAGGGCAGGATCCACGCCAGCGACCGCGTATCAACCGGCGGGCGCTCGATCGAACGACCCAGCCCATAGGAGATCCCGAACAGCGCATAACCCACCACGATGGCCACCATCAGCTTCCACACCGTGGTCCAGGATGTCCAGTAGATAACCTCGTTCGCGGCGATGAACGCCAACGGCGCCAGGACGGAGGGCGCCGGCAACCGGTACGGGCGAGCGCGCTGGGTATCAGCCTTCCGCAGAGCCAGCAAGGTGATCGGCGCGAACGCGTACATAATCACTGCGGTCGACGT
Source organism: Pseudonocardiaceae bacterium (assembly GCA_050699715.1). GTDB lineage: Bacteria > Actinomycetota > Actinomycetes > Mycobacteriales > Pseudonocardiaceae. Next base: position 40,889 of record JBOHFR010000036.1, on the reverse strand, counting down.
GATCAGCCCAGCCAGGCTCTGCCAGCTCGGGAACGGCAGAAAACAGATCAAACCCACCACGAACGACAAGATGATCGATATGTACGGCACACCGCGACCGCTCATCAGGCTGACACCCCGGGGAACGTAACCGGCATGCCCCAGCGCATACGACAACCGCGCGGACACACCCACATAAACCAGGCCGGTACCCGCCGGTGAGATAAACGCATCCACATACAAGATGACAGCCAGCCACCCCAGACCCAACCCGGTGGCCAGCGTGGCATAGGGACCGAAGTCACCCTTACCCACCGGGCTAGCCCACCCGTGGATCAGGTTGCCCGGGTTCAACGCACCAATAAAGGCCACCTCTAGTGCCAGATACAGCAGGGTGCCCACGACCACCGAGCCAATCACGGCCCGAGGCACGTTCCGTTGCGGGTCACGAGCCTCACCAGCCATCTGCGCCGCCTGCTCAAAACCCTGCAACGCGAACACCACACCCAACGGCAACGCCGCGAACACCCCATGCGCACCATACGGCGCGAACCCACCGCCAGCGGTGAAATTCGAGACCCGGAACGACACCACGATCAACACGCCAACCGTCACGACCGGCACCGCGATCTTCCACAGCACAGCGACCGTATTACTCCCCGCGAGCCACCGCACTCCCAATATGTTGATCACAGTGAACAGCAACATCAACGCGGTGGCCACGACGAGACCCCGCGACGTGAGCGCCCCCACAGCGTCGATCAACCCATGCCACTTGTGGTCCAGATAACTCAACGCCGCCTCAACCTCGATCGGAGCGATTGTCACCGCCTGAAGCCACGCCAACCACCCAGCCGTGAACCCACCCAACGAACCGAACGCCAACTGCGGCCAGCGCGCCGTGCCCCCAGCAAGCGGGTACGCCGCACCCAGCTCCGAGTGCACCAACGCCAGCAACACAATGATCACACCCGCGAGCAGCCACGACACGATCGATGCTCCACCAGCCGCCTTCGCCGCCGTCAACGCACCCAACAACCAACCCGACCCGATGATCGAGCTCAACGAGAGGAACATCAACGCCAGCAAGCCAAGCTCACGCCGAAATCCCGGCCGGGCCTCGGACACCGCCCCACGCACCGATGTTTGTGCCATGATCACAACCTCCCACGGCAGTCAGCCCGACCCGCAGCAGTATCCTACGGTTGGCCGGAATCCGGGAGAGGTTGGCTGAAAGCCGGGAGGGCCGAGGCTGATCAGGGTAGCGCGCGGGACCTAGACCGCCTGGGGCGAGTATGTTGAACGTAACTGGGCGCATACGTTGCTGGAGCGTCCTACGTTACGTTGCTTGAGCGTCACAGTGCTTGAGCGTCGCAGTGCGGCGCTGACCAGGGAGGCTGCGATGGGCGAGTTGAGCCCGTGGCATTTGTTGATCGTGGTGGCGGCCTTCATGCTGCTGTTTGGGGCCAACAAACTGCCACAGATGGCCCGTTCGGTGGGTCAGTCGATGAGGATCTTCAAGGCTGAGACACGCGCGCTGTCCGGCGAGAAGGAGCACGAACCGTTACCTTCGACGACCAGCTCGCCGCCTCGGACCACCCAGTCTTCCCCGGGCCGATCTGACCAGGCACCGTCAGCGCAACCACCGCTGCCCGAGAAACCGCCTGCCAGCTAGCTCCTTCCGGCAGGAGTGCGTAACCTACCTCCGTGGTGTCGCAGTAGCCGAGGGTGGGGTTAACTCTCGTGCGGTAAGTCGAAAATGTACCCGACCCTGCGCACCGTCCGAATCCGAGTTGGCCGGTCCACGTCACTCTCAATCTTCGTACGCAGCCGACGAATATGCACCTCCAGGTAGTTTCGGACATCCGCCCTGTCCGGACCCCATGCGTTGTCCAGCAACTCACGCCGGGTGACGACTCGACCGGCATTGTCCATCAGCTGCCGCAGAATCACAAACTCCTTGTGTGGCAGGTGCACGGGTTTTCCTCGAACAAAGAGCCTGTACCCATCAAGCTGAAGCTCCACGTCACCGATCTTCAGGACCCGCAGCCGCCCGAGAGTCCGAGGGTCGACCGACAGGTAACGGCTTGTCTCCGGCGTGTTCGTCGGCCCCCAGCTCTCGATCGATGACATCAGCCAAACCGCCCCGAGATGTAGTCTTCAGTCGCCTTCTGCTGCGGATTAGAGAAGATTTTCTCTGTGTCGTCGAGCTCGACGAGACGGCCCGGCTTTCCGGCGGCCGATAAATTGAAGAACCCGGTTTGGTCAGACACCCGAGCGGCCTGCTGCATATTGTGTGTCACGATGATGATTGTGTAGTCTTTCTTCAACTCCCCAATCAGGTCTTCGATCGCCAGTGTGGAGATCGGGTCCAGCGCCGAGCAGGGTTCGTCCATGAGCAGAACGTCGGGTTGCACCGCGATGGCGCGCGCGATGCACAGCCGCTGCTGCTGCCCGCCCGACAGGCTGCCACCCGGCTTAGCGAGCCTGTCCTTGACCTCGTTCCACAGGTTGGCACGGCGTAGTGATCGCTCGGCCACCCCGTCCAACGTGGTCTTATCCCTCACCCCCCGCAGCTTGAGACCGGCAACCACGTTGTCCCGGATAGACATTGCCGGAAAAGGATTCGGCCGCTGGAAAACCATGCCGACCGCGCGACGCACTTCGACTGGATCAACGCCGGCCCGGTAAATGTCCTCCCCATCAAGCTCTACCCGACCCTCGACCCGCGCCCTTGGAATGACCTCGTGCATCCGATTGATCGTCCGCAGCACGGTGGATTTGCCGCAACCGGATGGACCAATGAAGGCGGTAACCGCACGAGGTGGCACCGACAAATTCACGTTCTGCACAGCGTGGAACTTACCGTAGTAGATGTCGATGTTTTTCAGCTGAACGTTCTTAGCCATGGCAGATCCAATGTTAGTTGCTAGCGACGGACACTCGCGAGGCGTGCGATGACTCGGGCAAGGATAGTGAGAACCAGGACGATCAGGATCAGAACCAGCGCCGCCGCCCAGGCTCGGTTGATCGCTGTCTCGTTGGGCAGACCCGCCTCGCTGAACACAAACAGTGGCAGCGAGGCCTGCGCACCGGAGAACGGATCGAAGTTGAGGGCAGGGTTGCCGAATACCGTGAGCAACAACGGAGCGGTTTCCCCGGTCACCCGCGCAACAGCGAGCATCACCCCCGTCACGATTCCAGCCAGCGCGGTGGGCAGGACGATACGCAGCACGGTCACCCATTTTTGTATACCTAAGGCATAGCTACCCTCGCGGAGACTGTCGGGCACGATCTTCAACATTTCCTCGGCCGACCGGACCACCGTAGGTAGCATGAGGATCGTCAGAGCCAACGAGCCGGCAAACCCGGAGAAGCTCTGTCCCAACGCCAGGATCCACAGCGCGAAGATGAACAGCCCAGCAACAATTGACGGTAGACCGGTCATCACGTCGACGAAAAAACTTACTACGCGACCCAGTCGCCCGGAACTGTATTCCACAAGGTAGATCGCAACGAGGAGGCCGAACGGGACCGCCATGAGCGTCGCCAAGCCTACCTGCTCGAGCGTGCCGATGATGGCATGATAAATACCACCATCCGGGTCCTGCTCGGCAACCCCGCGCATCGTGTGGGTAAGAAAAGATCCGTTGAGCACGACCACACTTTTGACAACGGTAAAGCCGAGCACCGCGACAAGCGGTAGGATCGCGGCGCAGGTACACGCCACTACCATGCTGGTCGCCAACCGATCCTTCGCCCTGCGTCGGCCTTCGACCAGACCCGACGCCGCAGTCAGCGCGACAACGTAGAGCCCAGCTGCGACGAGCAGAAATCCGATCCGTCCCTGCATCGGTGTCGTCGCGAACAGGACCAGGGTCGCCACGATCGCCCCCGCCGCGATCGCGGCGAGCGACCAACGGGACAGCCGCGCCCGAACCAACCCTGAGCTCATGACGGAGGCCGCAGCTAACTGAGTCATGACGCACCTCCCCGAACACTTCTGCCGGCGATCGCTCTCGCCCCGAAGTTGACGATCAATGTGATGACGAACAACACCAAGCCTGACGCGATCAACGCTCCTCGACCCACGTCACCGGCCTCCCCATAACGGTTAGCGATGTTGGCCGCGATAGTGTTGCCGCCAGGCTCGAGAATATGGATCACGATCTCATAGTTCGCCGACAGCACCAACGCTACCGCGATCGTCTCTCCTATTGCCCGTCCGAACCCGAGAACCGTCCCACTGATAACACCCGAGCGCCCGTACGGCAGGACCGCCGTGCGGACCACCTCCCATTTTGTCGCCCCGATCGCCCACGCCGCCTCGATGTGATCTCGCGGTGTCTGAATAAACACCTCCCGGGAGATTGCGGCAATGATCGGAATTACCATGACTGCGAGTACTACAGATGCGGCGAAAATCGATTTTCCGTAAGTGCCGTTGGATCCAAAGAGCGGAATGAACCCAAGATAGCGATTCAGAAACTTCGACGGTGGGATGACATGGGGGACAAGATAGATCAGTCCCCATAGCCCGAAGACGACACTTGGCACGGCGGCCAACAAGTCAACCACGTAGGCCAGCGGGCCCGCTAGCCATCGCGGCGCGTAGTGGCTAACCGCGAGCGCCACTCCCACGGCCACTGGCACGCTCATCAGCAGCGCGAGCAGCGACGTTACCACACTGCCGAAAGCCAGCGCCGCGATACCGAAGGACGAGGGAGCACCGTCTGGATCCCACTTCAACGTGGTAAGGAAGCTAGTGGTATCTCTCGTCAGCGCGGGAATAGCCTGGAGCACGAGAAACGCCGCAATAGCGGCCATGATGACCAAGAGTAAAGCGCCGGACCCTTGGGCGAGAATCCGAAATATCTCATCGCCTGGTCGACGAGTCGGGCGACTGGATCCGTTACCGAGAGAGGGAGTTCCCGACCTTGGAGGTTGCGCGGCTGGTGACGATGGAAGCGAATCTCTACCGCTCTCCGGAACCTGCGCGGACAACGCCATCGAGATCCCTGCGCGTTCCGGTTTGTCCATGCTATATCCTCATGCCTAAGCGTTCCTGGCGGGCGGGGAGATCGGGAAATAATCGAAACACTAGCCGAGAGAACCAATCTTCTCCCGCACCTGTTGCTGAAGGTTGGCTGGCAACGATATGTATCCCTGGGTCGGGAGCTCCTGCTGGCCAGCCGGACTGGCCGCGTATTCTAAGAAGTTCTTGAGCAACGGCAGTTTAGCTGCGGCGTTGCCCTTCGAACACACTATCTCGTAGGTGACAAGGAGGTTTGGGTAAGCGTCGGCGTCGGTGGTGGCATAATTGAACTGCAGCTTGAGGTCATCACCAGTACCTATTACCTTGGCCGCAGACAGGAAGCGTACAGCATTCTCCTGGGTCAGCGGAATAAACTTGCCTTCAGCGTTGCCGACCATCGCGTAGGAGATGTGGCTCTGCGTCGCAAATGATAGCTCGAAGTATCCGATGCCGCCCGGAGTGGACTTCACGCCCTGCGCAACACCCTGACTACCCTTGGCGCCTTGACCACCTGGCGTAGTCCAGTTCTTGTTGGTCCCGAATGCCCAGTCAGCCTTGGCGTCATTAGCCAGGTAGTTCGTGAAGTTGTAGGTCGTCCCCGAACCATCAGACCGGTGGAAACTCTGGATGCCCAGCGATGGTAGCTGCGTGCCGGGATTGTCCTGCGCGATCGCCTGATCATTCCAATTCGTGATCTTGCCACTGAAAATCTTGGCTAGGTTACTGACGGATAGATTCAGATTTTTCGTGACCCCGGGCACGTTATAACCTATGGCGATCGGCCCACCGACCATCGGGATATTGATCGCGGGTCCACTCCCGCAGCGCGCGTCCGCGGCTTGCTGCTCCTTTCCCTCGGCCAGCGGAAAATCGGATCCCGCAAAGTCAATCTTCGCATCAGTAAACTGCTGAACACCTTGCCCAGAGCCCCCGCCACCATAATTGATGTTAGCGCCCGAGCACTTGTTGAGATAGTCCTTGATCCACTCGTCAATGGCGTTCTGCTGGGCCGTCGATCCGGCAGCGGTCAGCGATCCAGAGCTGCACGCGATCGTTGCCGCTGCGCTGGGACTGGTTGCCGATCCTGCGTCACCGCCGGTGTCCGAGCCGCACGCGCAGAGCAGCAGCCCGGAACCAGCCAGCCAGCCCAGCGCAGCACGATGTCGCTGAAGTCTCACGAGACCTCCGAATATGAGGAGCATGCGTGGAAACAACCACAGCCGAACGGCCGCTGGCGCAACCTATGCAATTTCGGTAGGAAAAAAGGTAGACGTTAACTAGTCGTAAAATGAACAGCGAATGAACGTTCGCCCACGCGAGCTAGGACATCACCTGTTTGGCTTAACAAAGATCAAGATATAGCTACAGAAAGTAATCAGCGGCTGCATGGCCGACATTCTGGGGACACCGGCCGAACTTGATCTTCGAGCGGCAGGGCTGCCCAGCGCCGGCCGTCAGGACACCGGGCGTTCAGGACACCGGGCCGAAAACAAGATCTCTCAAGCTCTGCGTCCCTGAGCTTGACTTGCCCTCGCCTTCAAGCTTCGCCCTCCACACAGCGCGGAGATCGTCGCTCACGCCTGCGGACTGAGACAGCGGCGAGTGTGGGTCCAACCCCTGGAAACCGCAATTCACCTCAACGTTCATGCAGTGCTGGTCAGTACACTCCCTGATGTCCGTTTTGGTATGCTCTTCCTCGCTCCAGCTGGTCCAACCCCCGAAACCGCCGCGCATCGCCCTGAGTGCCGGCTTGGCATCGTCCGGCAGGCTGGCGAGCTGGGCCTCCTCGGGCTGAGTCCCCTTGCCCTGGGGTGCCTTGTTGTACTCGTGGCCCATACTGGGAATACTATCAGTCAGGACCTGTTGGCCACGTCCCAGCTCGGCCTTTACACCACCACCCATTCACGGAGCACCATAGGGTATACTTGGGGTCGCTCATCGTTACTATTGCCACGAGCCGGCCATACTAAAATAACTCTTTAGACTGACGATATGTCGACCGATGTGGCCTAGCGTAACGGCACTTCGAAGTGGTCCCTGAGCGCGACACCCCTGCGGTCGCCACTTCCGTGTTGTGGAGGTTAGGCGATGACGCAGATCTTGGGGATCGAAGCGCTCCGCGCTCAACTCGCCGGCCGGGTGATTGACAAATCCGACCTCGACTACGACACGGCCCGCTTAGTCTGGAACGGTGGCATTGACTGCCGCCCGGTGGCTATCGCCCGGTGCGCAGGGCCGTCCGACGTCGCGGCGGCGATCGCCTTCGGGCGCGAGCGTGGGCTGCAGATCTCGGTACGGGGCGGCGCGCACGGGTTCTGGGAAGCCGCGTTACCCGAGAGCAGCCTCGTGATCGACCTCAGCGATCTGCGGGGGGTATCGGTGGATTCCGGTAGCCGCCGGGCCTGGTGCGGTGGCGGCGCCACTTTCGCTGACCTGGACGCCGCCACCCAACGGCACGGCCTTGCCGTGCCCGGTGGAATGATCAGTCATACTGGGGTGGGCGGCCTGACCCTGGGCGGCGGGTTCGGCTGGCTGGTCCACCAGGCCGGACTGACTGTGGACAATCTGCTGTCCGTGGAGATGGTCACCGCCGACGGGCGCACGCTGGGCGCCTCCGCCGGCAAGCATCCCGATCTGTTCTGGGCCCTGCGGGGCGGCGGCGGCAACTTCGGCGTCGTCACCGGCTTCGAGTTCCGGCTGCACACCCTCGGCCCGCTGGTGCACCTCGGGCTGTTCTTCTGGGGAGCGCAACACGGTGTCGAAGCGCTTCGTCTCGGCCGGGACATGGCGGCGTCCCTGCCCCGCGATGCCGGACTGCTCCTGGTCGCTGGCCTGACCGCGCCATCGGCGCCCTTCGTGCCCGGGCCCCACCAGGGGAAGCTCGGATACGCGCTGGCGATCGCCGGATTCGGGTCAGCGTGGGAGCACCGCCGGCTGATCGCACCGATCCGGAAGGCACCGCCGCCACTGTTCGAGCTCGTGACCCCGCTGCCGTACGTCGAGCTGCAGAAGATGCTGGACGGCACCGCACCATGGGGCATCCACGCCTACCAGCAGGGACTTTATCTTCAGGAGCTCAGCGATGAGATCATCGCTGAGCTCACCGAGCGCATACCACGCAAGAACTCACCGATGTCCCTCATTCCGATCTTCTCGCTGGGCGGGGCGTTCGCCGACGTCGCTGAGCAGGAGACCGCCTTCGGCGGCAGCCGAGCGACCAGATACCTGGTCAACGTGACGGCCGTCGCACCGGAGGCCGAGTTGCTGGCGACCGACCGGGCGTGGGTCCATTCGGTGTGGCAGGCACTCCTCCCGCACGCCAGCGAGTGCGGCGGCTACGTCAACGGCATGGCCGACGACGAGAACCGCGTGCAAGCCGCCTACGGTCCGGCGAAGTACCAGCGGCTAGCTCGGATCAAAGCGCGCTACGACCCAGACAACGTATTCCGGATGAACGCGAACATCAAGCCCGCAGGGCGCATCGAGCCGGAGTAAGTTCAGTCCATGGCGGAGCTGCTGCGTACTGACCGGCTCCTGGTGCGAGACTGGTCGGTCGCCGACGGCGAGGCAGCCCTGCAGATTTACGACCACGACAACGTCATCCGGTGGCTGCCCGAACTCGATCGTATCCCTGACGCAGCTACGATACACGCGGTGCTGCAGCGCTGGGTCACCGAACAACGTGAGATGGCGCCGGGAACCGGACGGTGGGCGCTGGTTCTGCTCGACGGGGGCACGCTGGTTGGTGGAATAAGCCTGCTGCCAATGCCGGTGCCCGAGGCGGATGTCGAGATCGGTTACCAGCTTGCGCCAGAGTACTGGGGCCGGGGTTACATCACCGAGGCCGCCCGGGCGCTGGCGCACTGGGCCTTTGCGCACTCGCTGGTCGAGTTGTTCGCCCTGGTCGCCCCAGACAACGTGCGCGCGGCGGCCACCGCTCGGCGGGTCGGCATGGAGTGGGTCGGCGAGAGCGACAAATATAACCGGACCCGCTTGGAGGTGTTCCGACTGCGGCCCGACGACCTCGTCTGCGCACGTCAGAAGTAGACTCGCGCGACATAGTCCGCCACGCAACCCGGCTTCGTGCCGCCTTCGATCTGCAGCGTGACGCGCAGCACGAGCTGCAGACCACCGGTCACCTCGGTAGCCTCGGCAAGCAAGACTTCGGCCCAGACCGTGGATCCCACCCGCACCGGAGCGGGGAAACGCACCTTGTTCAGCCCATAGTTGATCATCATCGTGGCGCCGTCGACCCGATAGATCTGGTCGGTCAGATACGGCAACAGCGACAGGGTGAGGAACCCGTGGGCGATGGTGGTGCCAAAGGGGCCAGCTGCGGCACGCTGCGGGTCAAGGTGGATCCACTGATGGTCCTCCGTCGCGTCCGCAAAGGCGTTGACACGTTGCTGGTCGATCGTCATCCGGTTGCTCGCGCCTAGCTGCTCGCCGGCCGCGGCTCGCAACTCGTCGGCCCCGGTGAACACCTTCATCGCCGATCACTCTCCTTAGCCGACACCGTCACCTGGGCAATCTCGGCGGCCACGACGGCCGCCTCCCGGTCACCGAGCACGATCAGATAGTGGTTGGTGTCGGCGACGAGCACATCACGCATCCCCGGCACGGTGCGCTTGGCCTCGTCGACCACAGCCTCGGACAGCAGAGGGTTGGGCTCGTCGGCGAGGCCGCGGGGCGCTCGGATGAGGACCACCGGCTCCGGGACGGCGGCCACCGCCTCCCAGGCGGCAGCGCCGTCGAGCAGGTCATGCCCGTCGGCTCGGACAGCCGCCTCGACCACCGTGGACCGCAGTGCGCCAGGGAGACCATCCAGGTCGTAGTCCACCCAACCCTCCATGTCGGAGTTCCAGCGGTTGGCGAAGGCGGGGTGACGGCGCCAGAAGTCGCGGTAGTCCTCCGGGGAGGCGAACGTCATCCGGAGCCGAGCAAAAGCCGGGCCGAGGACAGCCTCGAGCACAACGTCAGGGTCGGGGTCGGTGTTGGGGGGGACTGACGGCGGCAGTCCGCCATCGACCAGCACGACCCCAGCGGAGTGGCCCGAATGAGCGGCAGCCAGGCGAGCGACGATGTAGGCCCCCATCGAGTGGCCGGCGAGGACGGCCCGTTCGGCGCCCCAGTAGCCGAGGACGGCCACCAAGTCGGCCACGTGGGTGTCGAGGCCGTAGGGCCCCCGAAGCCCCGCACTGGCGCCACGGCCGCGCAGGTCCGGCGCCAAGAAGGTGATGTTACGGGCCGCCAGATGGCGCGCCAGCACCGCCAGAGAGCGGTGCGACCCAGTGATGCCGTGGACGCCCAGCACCAGTGCCGCAGCGCCTGGTTCACCGGGGCCGGCGACGGCGACAGTCAGGGAGCCACCGGCGACAGGGACGGCAAGCTCGGTGTGGAACGCGGTAGGAGCCATCACCGCCAGCGTAGGCCGCGCCAACGCCAAGCGGCTGCGCTCCCCTGACGATCAGCCGAACAAGCCGACCTGAGAGCTGCCGGTCACTGTCCGCGCAACAGCTCCAGCACCTGGTCAAGTTTGGCGTTCATCTCGATCCTGGCTTCGGCCAACTCCCCGCTCACCTGCTCGAGCTTGTCGTCGATCACATCCAGTCGCTGCCCGTGACGCAGCTGGGTACCCACCACCGTGGACACCGCGACGTCGAGAGCTGAAATCTTCCGGTCAATCCCGTGCACCAACTCATAGACCGCCAGAACATCGTTGGTGTTCCGGCGGACCTGGCGTTCCAGGGACGAGGGGGCCGTCATGGCGCAACTCTAGAGGGTGCAGGGCGGCTCGGTGAGACAATGGTCCCATCTTGGGTGTCTCTCATGAGGGGCTCGAAGTCGGTGGCGCCGGAGCGTCACTCGTCGCGCTGGCGGCGGGCGCGCAGCTGCTCGCGGACCCGCTCAGCGTCCCAACGCAGGTGATTGCCCGGGGTGACCAGCTCAGGGGTGACCAGCTCAGGGGTGATCAGCCCGGCCCGGTGCCACTTGAGCACCGCGCTGCGGCTGACCCCCAGCTCAGCGGCGAGCCGCCCCGTGGTTATCAGCGTCACAACCGGCACCGTAAACGCATGTCCTGCGCGTTGACCTCCTCTGTACGCGTTTCCTGCCGTATTCGGCGTTGTACGCGTTATATGGCAGAATCCACACTGCAGTCAGCATCCCCGCAGCCGGTGGTGGACACCAGAAGCGGGGGCGTGATCCCCACCTCGAGCGCAGGACAGGAACCGATGGCGGCGACCTCGTGAGCGGTGACATCAGCAGGGACCACTGGAAGGTACCCGTGCAGGGCCTGACCCGCCCCGGCCACAACGGCATGGCGCGGCTGACCGCCTGTCGCGACGGCACCGTGACCCTGCACCTGACCTGCGCGGGAACCCAGGTCGGTGCGCGGCTGGACATCTCCCGGGCCGCCCAGCTCTCGACCGGGATCTGGGCGGCCGCTGGAGTCAGCCAGCAGCTCACCGAGCGCCTGGGCGAGGACTGGTCCCCACCACCGCAACTGCCCACCGGATCCGGACAGCCGACCAGTAGCCTGGTGAGCGCACTCCCACCGAGGCGCACCGCCCCAGGTCGACGGCCCCGGGGCACCGGCGGGGGGCCGACCTCGGTGAGTGAAGGTGCAGCGATGGACGCGGCGGAAGCACGCACCATCGGCTGGCGGCTGCGGCTGATCCGCGAGAACCAAGGCAAGTCGCTGCGGGTGATCGCGGGGCTGGCCGGGGGATGAGCAGCTCGACCCTGCACCGCATCGAGCACGGGCAGCGTCCCGTGACCCTCACCGAGCTCGTGGCCCTGGCCAACGCCCTGGAGATCGCCCCCAGCGAGCTGACCAGACTGCCGGTACCCGCACCAGCCAACGGGCACACCGACTCCACCACCGAGACAGTACGACTGACACTGGACGCCATCGACATCGAACTGCTCGACCTGGCCGTCTACCTGCACGTACACATCACCCGCCAGTGGCTAGTCCACGGGGCGGCGCCCACCGATCTGGTCCGCCGGGCTGGTGGCACGAGTCACCACATCCCACTCCCTGGCCGCCGCGCTGGGCGGCCGTCCGGGCGATGTGGCCGCATCGCTAGATGCCGCCGCAGAGCTGGCCGAGCGGTTCGGTGCCACCGGTGAGGTCGACTCGCTGGGCTTCACCCTCACACACTTCGGTATCGACGTCATTCGGATGTGGCACGCGCTCGAAGCGAGCGAGCCCGACCAGGTGGTCAGCTGTAGGGACTACAGTTCTTGCGACGACGGCCTCGGCGGAGCACTCAAAGTGCTATCGGCCGCCCAAGCGGTGACGGGTGGCACAGTCGTCACCGAGAGCCGCACTCCCGAGACGGTGGCCGAGGTAGTCGCCATCGTTGCTCATATGCCAGACGTCGATGCGGCAAATCTGGTCCGGGACAGTCGTGTGTCCTGTAGGCATAAACCAGGTAGACCGACAGCGATACGGCTCGCTGACGGCAGCCAGACACTCGTTATCCAGCTTGATGGTGGGACACCCACGGATCCTTATGGGCGCGCTCCTGCTAACCTCAAAAATCGGTCCCGACGTGATCGTTGTCTTAGTGGCCTTCAACGGCGATCAGCCGGACAGTGACGTCATACAGATCATGGTTGACACTCACCACCATGCGACTGATCTACTCCGACCTTAGCCTGCCTGCGGATTCCGCGCTGGGATACCGCGCACGGCGAGGCGCAACGCTGACACGCTGGTCATGCCCCCGCTGGGGTGAAGACCAAGCCAGAGAGTGGCGGCGCCGCTAGGGTCGAGCCGGTGTTGCAGATGCGGGAGGTGTCCAAGCGCTATCCGGGGGTGCTCGCGGTCGACCGAGTCAGCGTGACGGTGCGGCCCGGTGAGGTCCACGTCGTTGCTGGTGAGAACGGTGCCGGCAAGTCGACCTTGATGAAGCTGCTGGCACAGATCGAGCGGCCAGACGACGGTGTTGTGCTCCTCGACGGCACGCCGGTGGAGTTCCGAGGTCCACGCTTCGCCCAGCTGGTGCTGGGCGTGTCGATGGTGCACCAGGAACTGGCGCTCGCCCCGCATCTGACTGTGGCGGAGAACCTGTGCCTGGGTGATGAGTCGGCCCGGCTGGGCGTGTTGTCGCTTCGCGCCGACCGCAGGCGGGCCAGTGCGCTACTCGCCCGGGTCAACCTCGCGATCGACCCAGACCGTCTGGTGGGCACGCTCCCGGTCGCCGACCGGCAACGAGTCGAGATCGCGAAAGCGCTCAACGGAACTCCGCGGGTCGTGATCATGGACGAGCCGACCGCGATGCTCACGAAGGCCGAGATCGGCGACCTGTTCGAGGTGATCGTGGAGCTGAAGGCCCACGGCATCGCGATCCTGTACCTCTCGCATCGCCTTGACGAGGTGGCCCACCTGGCCGACCGGGTCACCGTCCTGCGCGACGGCAGGGTCGTCCAGACACTGCCGGCGGCGCAGGTGTCACCGCAACGCCTGATCCGGCTGATGGTCGGTCGAGACATCGACAACCTCTATCCCAAACCGAAGGTCCAGATCGGGGACGTGCTGCTCCGGGCCGAAGGCATCTCCCGGCGTGGCAAGGCCGTCGACCTCATCGACTGCACCGTTGAGGTTCGGTCCGGCGAGATCGTCGGGTTCGCCGGTCTGGTCGGCGCCGGGCGGACCGAGCTCGCGCGGGCCATCTTCGGCGCGGACCTCCCAGACGCCGGGCGCGTCCTGCTGCGGGGGCGCGAGGTCCGCATCTCCTCGCCTCGGCAGGGGATCGAAGCAGGCCTAGGCTACCTGACTGAGGATCGCCAGGGCGAGGGCCTGGCCCTGCAGCTGCCGATCGATCAGAACATCACTCTGGCGAACATTCCGCTCCGCTTCGGCATCATCGACCTGCGCGCCGAGCGCAAGACCGCGCTGGCCTGGCGAGATCAGCTGGGCATCACGACGCCGTCGATCACCCGTCTGGTCCGGGTGCTCTCCGGCGGTAACCAGCAGAAGGTCATGGTAGCGAAGTGGTTGGAGACCAAGGCCCAGGTGCTCTTCTTCGACGAGCCGGCGCGGGGCATCGATGTGGGCGCCAAGGCCGAGATGTTCGATCTGATCGGGCGCCTGGCCAGCCAGCGGCGTGGGATTGTCATCATCAGCTCCTACCTCCCGGAGCTGCTCAACATGTGTGATCGCATCATTGTCTTGCGTGCCGGACGAATCGCTGGGGAGCTGGCTCGCGAGCAGTTCTCCGAGGAGCGGATCATGCGGTTGGCCACCGAGTCAGCGGGGTAGGAGGCGGCAACGATGGCATCGGGGCGGCGGCGTATCCCGTTTCCCGACGCATGGCGCGACCAAGTTCGTGGCGCGGTGTCCCAGCTGGCGGCGGCCGGCGCCGTGGTGGTGCTCTTCGGGTACCTGTCCTTCGCTTCCGGTGCCTTCCTCAGCGCGAGCAACCTGTTCAACATTGGTGTCCAATCGGCGGTGGTGGCGATCATCGCGATCGGCATGACCATGGTGATCATCACCGCCGGAATTGACCTGTCCGTCGGTTCGGTGGCCGCTCTGTCGGGTGTGCTCGGCGCGATGATGGTGGTGAGGTACGGCGTCGGAGTTCCGTTGGCGATCGTCGGCGGCATGGCGATCGGAGCCATCGCGGGCGTGATCAACGGCGTGCTCGTGACGCAGGCAGGAATGGCGCCATTCATCGCTACTCTGGGTATGCTCAGCGTAGCCCGTGGCCTCGGGTACATCATGACTGATTCCGTCGCCGTCTCCGGTGAGCCACCGGAGTTTAAGCTACTTGGCCAGGGAAAACTCGGGGCGCTCCCGATCCCAATCCTGGCTCTCGTCGTCGTTGCGCTGGCCGGACATTTCGTCCTGACCCGGACCAAACTCGGGCGATACGCGTACGCTATGGGGTCAAACGTCGAGGCCGCACGGCTGTCCGGTATTCCGATCAAACGCTATCTCACGATCGTCTACATTATTTCCGGAATTCTTGCGGGCTTCGGCGGCATGATCGCCGCGTCCCGGGTTAATTCCGGGCAACCGAACTTCGGTATCGGACTTGAGCTCGACGTGATCGCCGCTACCGTGATAGGAGGGGCCAGCCTTTTTGGCGGCGAGGGAAAGGTCATCGGTACCCTGCTCGGCGCCCTGTTGATCGCGTTGATCCGCAACGGGTCCGTGCTCCTGGACATCAATACCTTCTACCAGCAGGTCATCATCGGAGTGATCATCTGGATCGCCGTGTTCTGGGACCGGTACCGGCGGCGGAATTGATTCCAGGCGTCCCGCGAAACCCCTAAGGAAGAGAGGCGCCATGCGTGTCAGACTTTCGGCAGCACTGGCCTACGCGGTCGCTGTCATCCTGCTGACCTCAGGTTGCCCAGCGGTCACCGTGCCCGGCTCGGGGGCTGACGGGAAGGCGAAGGTGAAGACCAGCGGCCCCATCACCCTCGCAGTAGTCCCCAAGGCTGTCGGGTTCGACTTCTGGGACAGCGTCCGCAAAGGAGCCCAGTGCGCGGCGTCGAAGATAACCGGCGTGAAGGTCCAGTGGGACGGAGTCACCGAGGAGACCGACGTCACAGGCCAGGTCAACCTGCTGCAGAACTTCGTGA
Organism: Pseudonocardiaceae bacterium; assembly: GCA_050699715.1. Taxonomy (GTDB): domain Bacteria; phylum Actinomycetota; class Actinomycetes; order Mycobacteriales; family Pseudonocardiaceae. Next base: position 25,276 of record JBOHFR010000036.1, on the reverse strand, counting down.
CCCGGCAGGTGGACGGTCTTGTCTATGCGGCCACCGACGCGAAGGTGCTCGCCCAGCTCACCCAGGACACGCTGAGCCGGAACATTCCAGTGATCAATATTGACTCCGGAACGGACCCGCAGCCGGCCACCGTGCCCGTGTTCGCGACCGACAACGTCGCGGCCGCGCGAAGGGTCGCTGACCTGCTCGCCGATGCACTGGGTCCGGGCGAGCACAGAGTCGCTTTCATCCCGTTTCAGCCCGGAACAGTAACCAACGACCAGCGCACCACGGGCTTTAAAGAGGGACTCGCGAAGCACCCGAACTTGAAGCTGGTGGCCGAGCAGTCCAGCAACAGCGACTCTAACACCGCGTTGGCGGTCACGGAGAACATCGTGACCGCCAACCCCGACCTAGACGGGATCTTCGCGGCGAGCGAGCCTGGTGTGGTTGGCGCCATCAACGCCCTGACCCAGACAGGCAAAGCTGGAAAGATCAAACTCATCGGTTGGGATGCGTCACCGGATGAGGTCAAGGGCGTCACATCGGGCGCAATCACCACACTCGTCGCCCAGAACCCGTTCCGGATGGGCTTCGACTCGGTCACCGCGATGGTGAAGACGGTGCGGACCGGCCGGATCGCGCCCAGCGAGGACACCGGCGTCACCTTCGTCACCCGCCAAAACATCAACGATCCCCAGGTGCGGGCGATTCTCAGACCACGTTGCGAAAACCCGCCCGCGTAAGACACCTTGGCTGCGGCGTACGCAAAACAACCCGTGGGTTGTGTCATCGGACGCTGTCTGTGCGGGCGGCGAGGTAGCGGATCAGGACGACGTTCCCGATCCGCCGGGTCTCCGCGAGTGCCATCGGACGCTCGGAATTCTGCGGGAACCGACCAGGATACACAAACCGGGGGGCAGCACAGTCACCGACGAAGAATGGCGCGATCACCAAGTGAATCTCGTCCACTAGCCCCGCGCTGAGGAACTGGGTAAGGGTGGCGCCGCCGCCCTCCACCATCAGGCGCTTGACCTTGCGCGCGGCGAGGTCGTCCAGCACCACGCCCAGATCAATCGGCTCTCCGGCCGCCACCACGGTCGCGACATCCGCGAGCGCCTCGCGAACCGCGGGCACTGCGCCATCGCGGGTATAGACGAGTTTCGCGCTGTCACCGACGGAAAAGAATCGTGCTGTGACGTCCAGATCACCGCGACCGGTCAGCGTGACCTTCATGGGGTGCGGGGTCAGGCCACGTCGGATCCGTTGCGCCTGGCGCGCGCGGGAACGGACGAGCAGCCGGGGGTTATCGCGGCGGATCGTGTTCGCCCCCACCAAGATGGCATCGACGCTGGCCCGCACCTCATCGACCCGATCGAGGTCCTCCCCGTTGGACAACATCAACCGGGTATCGCGCATATCGTCGATGCAGCCGTCGATGGACATCGCCACCGAGACAAGGACATGCGGGCGCACGTGCAGCATCCCGATGCGGGAAGGCCCGCTCAGTCGGTGACCGTGATGGCCTGCACGGGGCACGCCAGGGCGCCCGCCTTGGCCTGGGACTCCAGCTCGAGCGGGACCTCCGGGTTGCGGATCAGGCAGTATCCGCCGTCATCCAGGTCATAGATCTCGGGCGCGACGGCCTGGCACTGACCGTGGCCCTCGCAGATGTTCGGGTCGACCTCGACGCGCACGGCGTCCTCCTCAGCTTCGCTCTCAGTGCGGTGGGAACATCGACCATCTTGGCCTGCCCAGCCCCAGCCACACACTCAGGGATAGGTCGGCGGCGGGCAGCGTCCTGGCGGATACTAGGCAATACGGGTGTACTTGCGGCCCCTGCCCAGCAGCCAGGGTGAGGGGGGTTAAGTCCGCCAGTGAAATCCGGTAGACAATGCACTGCGGCGTGACGGCGTCTCGGCGGCGTCGTTAAACCTGTCAGGGCGCCCGGGGGGGCGACAAGGAGGTAGGTCAGTGGATCGTCGAGTGCGCCGTGCAGTGTTGGAACGATTGGCGGCGGTTGAGGCGATGGCCGCGCGGGCGGGTGCGACGCTGTCAGCACCGCTAGCGCGCAGGCACATCCAAACCTTCACCGGCGGGTGGCGGGAGGTGCTCACCCAACACCAGCCAGACCTCACGGGTCGCTGCCCCCTCTGCGTCGGTTGGCTGCGCCGCCGCCGCTGGCCCTGCGAGGTATGGGTGACCGCGCACCGCCACCTCGTCAGTGACGGCACGGAGCTGATCGAACGGCCCGCCAGGAACTCCAATCCTTTCTGCCAACCGCGCCAGGTGCAGGTGATCCCGCGTCAGCTCGACGCTTGCGCCGCCGAGCAGGCAGCGGCCCGCAACGCTGTGCCCGCAGAGCGAGGCCGGCAACGCATCAATCCACCGAGCTTGATCCGCCAGCCGCCGCCTGAGGTCGGTCGCCAGCGCGGACGCTGAGCGGCTATCCCGCTGCGCTGCCCGGACCGCACAAAACCAGCAATTGTCAGGGTGGCCACATAACCTGCTAACCGTGGCAGCACAGATCACCACAAACCGGGGCGGCTGGATCCGTCGGCTTTGGGGAGCCTGCTGGTGCCATCCGCACCTCACCATGGCGGCTCTGCTCGCCTCCGGCATCGGGGTCGGCATGGAAGCCAGCACCCCGCTGCTCACCCGGCTCGCGGTGAACGACGCCGTCGCGGGTACCACCGAGCGGCTGGGCTGGCTGGTCGCCGCACTGGCCGGGGTGGCGCTTCTGCAGTTCGGGAGCGCCTTCGTGCGCCGCTACCTCGGTGGGCGGCTGTCCCTGGACGTGCAGCATGACCTGCGCAATGCCGTGTTCCGGGCGGTGCAGAAGCTGGACGGCGCCAAACAGGACGGTCTGCGCACCGGGCAGGTCGTGTCCCGGGCTATCTCTGACCTGCAGTTGGTGCAAGGCCTGCTGTCGATGGTGCCGCTGACGGCGGGCGTGTTGGTGCTCCTCGCCGTCGCGCTGGCCGCGATGCTGTGGCTGTCGCCGTTGCTCACCCTGATTGCGCTGATCGTGGTGCCGGCCGCCGGGCTGGTCACCACCCGGACGCGGCGCGCGTTGTTTCCAGCGACTTGGTCGGCTCAGCAGCGCGCAGCCGACATCGCCGAGCATGTCGAGGAGAGCGTTACCGGGATACGGGTGGTGAAGGGGTTCGGCCAAGAGGCCCGCGCCGTGTTCCGGCTCGAGAGACTGGCCCAGCGACTGTTCGCCGAACGAATGCGCGCAGCACGGCTGAACGCGAGGTTCGCCCCGACGCTGACCGCGTTCCCGTCGCTGGGCCAGGTGGCGGTGTTCGCCCTGGGCGGCATGCTGGCGCTGCGCGGGACGATCAGCCTAGGAACGTTTGTGGCATTCGCCGTGTACCTGGCGATGCTCGTCGGCCCGGCCCGATTGATCGCCGCCCTGATAGTCCTCGCGCAGCTGGCCCGCGCGGGGGTGGAGCGAGTCTACGAGCTGATCGACTCCCAACCCGAGGTGGCCGACGCGCCGGACGCGATCGATGTGCCGGACGGGCCGCTGGCGGTGCACCTGGGCGGGGTGCGCTTCGGCTACGCCCGCAGCGAGCCGGTGCTCGACGGGGTGTCTCTGCTGATCGAACCGGGCGAGACGCTGGCCCTGGTGGGCACGCCCGGCTCGGGCAAATCCACCGTCTCGCTGCTGCTGACCCGGTTCTACGACGTGCAGCAGGGCGCAATTAGGGTCGGGCCACCCGGCCACCCCATCGACGTTCGGCGGCTGCGGTTAGCGTCGCTGCGCCGGGCCATCGGGATGGTGTTTGAGGAGGCGTTCCTGTTCTCCGACACGGTGCGGGCCAACATCGCCTACGGACGCCCGGACGCCACCGATGACGAGGTGCGCCGGGCGGCGCGGGCCGCAGCGGCGCACGAGTTCATCTCCGCCCTGCCCCAAGGCTACGACACCAAGGTCGGCGAGCGGGGACTCACCCTGTCGGGCGGGCAGCGCCAGCGGATCGCACTGGCCAGAGCGCTGCTGTCGAACCCGAGAGTGCTGGTGCTCGACGACGCCACCTCCGCAGTCGACACCGCCACCGAGGCGGCCATTCACACCACCCTACGGACGGCCACCGCGCGGCGCACCACCCTGCTCATCGCACACCGCCGGTCCTCGTTGGCGCTGGCCAACCGGATCGCGGTGCTCGACGGCGGGCGGGTGATCGACGTCGGGACCCAGGCCGAGCTGACCGCTCGGTGCGCGCTGTTCCGCGCACTGCTCGCCGGCTCCGGAGAGATGATCGAGAACGTCGCGGCCGGCACGTCGGGCGCGCTAGGTCCGGGTCCGGACAACATCACCGCGCAGCTCTGGCCCGCAGGCGCTCCAGCTGACGCACCGGAGGACTCCAGCGGTGGTCCCCGCGCCGCCCAGGCGGCCCAGACGGCCCGGAACGCGGCGGGCGCAGTGCGGGGCGGACTGACGGCCGGCATGGTAGGCAGTGTCGGGCCGACCCCGGAGCTGCTCGCGGCGGTGGCCGCGCTGCCGCCAGCGACCGCTCTGCCCGACCTCAAAGGGACCGATCCGAGGGCCCCTGACCCGGATTTCCGGCTCACCCGGCTGCTGCGACCGATGCAGGGGTGGCTCACCCTCACCGCCATCCTGGTCGGGCTCGACGCGCTGGCTACCGTGGCGTTCCCGGCGCTGGGCGGCCTCGCCGTCGATGCCATCACCCGGCACGCACCGAACCTGCTCGCCATCGCGGTCGCCGTCGGGCTCGGGGTGGTCGCCGCCGACTGGCTCGTCATCTCCGCCCAGACGGTGGTCGCCACGCGGGCCGGGGAAACGCTGCTGTACCTGCTGCGGGTGCGGAGCTTCGCGCACCTGCAGCGGCTCGGGCTGGACTATTTCGAGCGCGAGATGGCCGGCCGGATCATGACCCGGATGACCACCGACGTGGACGCGCTGTCCACGTTCCTCCAGACCGGGCTGTCCACCGCGCTGGTGAGCGTCCTGACGGTGCTGGGGGTAGCCATTGCGCTGCTGGTCACCGACGCCGGCCTCGCTGTGGTGGCGATGCTCGGCCTGCCGGTGCTGATCGCGGCCACCGTGGTGTTCCAGCGGCTGGCGTCGGTGGCCTACGCCGAGGCTCGGGAGCGGGTGAGCGAGGTTAACGCCGACCTCCAGGAGAACATGTCCGGTGCCCGGGTGGCGCAGGCGTTCACTCGGGAGCGCCGCTCGGCCCGGGACTTCGCCGCCCGCAGCGATGCCTACCGGCGCACCCGGCTGCGCGCCCTGCGCTACATCGCCATCTACTTTCCCTTCGTTGCCCTGTTGTCCGACAGCGCGCAGGCGGCTGTGCTGGGCGTCGGGGCTTTCCGAGTCGCCGAGGGCACCGTCACCGCCGGGGTGCTCACCGCCTTCCTGCTCTACCTGGGCCTGTTCTTTGCGCCCGTGCAGCAGCTGTCCCAGGTCTTCGACGGCTACCAGCAGGCACTGGTCGGGCTACGACGCATCCGGGAGCTGCTGAACACGCCGACCTCTGTGCCGCCCCCCGGCGCCGGCGCCGTCCCCGTGCCAGCGCGGTTGCGCGGTGCGGTGGAGCTGCGCGATGTCACCTTCAGCTACCCCGGCGCGACGCAACCCGCGCTGGTCGGGATGTCGCTGCGCATCGTGCCCGGCGAGACCGTCGCGTTGGTGGGGGCCACCGGAGCCGGTAAGTCCACCGTGGTCAAGCTGCTGGCCAGGTTCTACGACCCGACTGCGGGAACGGTGCTGGTCGATGGAGTGGACGTGCGGCGTTTCGACCCGGCGGCGTTTCATCACCGGCTGGGCGTGGTGCCGCAAGAGGCTCACCTGTTTCGCGGCGACGTCGCAAGCAACATCAGCTACGGCGCCCCGCGGGCATCCCCCGCCGAGGTGGAGGCGGCGGCCCGGCGGGTCGGCGCGCTGGAGGCCGTTGCCGCGCTGCCGCACGGGTTTCGCCAGCTGGTCGGCGAGCGCGGGCAGGGCCTGTCAGCGGGACAACGGCAACTGATCGCGCTGGCTCGCGCCGAGTTAGTAGACCCCGACCTGCTCCTGCTCGACGAGGCCACCGCCGCGCTGGATCCGGCCACCGAGTCGGTGGTGCTGGCCGCCGCCGACCGGCTCGCCGCGCGCCGCACCACCGTCGTCATCGCGCACCGGCTGGCCACCGCGGCCAAGGCCGACCGGATCGTGGTGCTCGACGGCGGACGGGTCGTCGAGCAGGGTCGCCATCTCGAGCTGCTCGCGGCGGGCGGACACTACGCTCGGCTCTGGGCTGCGGGCTCGCCGGACGGGACCGTCGCCGCGTGATAAACCCCGTGCGGCGGGGACTAGCCTGAGAGCAGCGTCAGTCACCCAGAACAGACCCAGAACAGAACGGATAGAGGCGAGTTCTCGCAGTGTCCCGTACCGACCGCTCCGTGCAGTTCGGCCCTAACGAGTGGCTCGTCGAGGAGATGTATGAACAGTTCCTCGCTAACCCCTCGACGGTGGACTCCTCGTGGCATGACTTCTTCGCCGACTACCGGCCCGCACCACGCAGCGACAACGGCCAGACGCCGCTGACCAGCGCGCAGGCACCCCCGAAGCAGCCCTCGGCGAGCAGAGCTCAGGGGCAGGCCGTCGTACCTGCGCACGCTGCGCACGACTTAGCACAGGACACCACCACCCCGCTACGCGGCGCGGCAGCCCGCGTGGTGGCGAACATGGAGACCTCCCTGGAGCTGCCGACGGCCACCAGCGTGCGCGCGGTTCCGGCGAAGCTGCTTGTCGACAACCGCATTGTGATCAACAACCATCTCCGAAGGACCCGCGGCGGCAAGGTCAGCTTCACCCATCTCATCGGGTACGCGGTGGTACGCGCGCTGGCCGGCTTCCCGCAGATGAACCGGCACTACACCACCGACGAGCAGGGCAAGCCCGCTGTTGTGGCGCCCGAGCACGTCAACCTGGGCCTGGCGATCGACCGCAAGACCGATAAGGGCCGCAGCCTCCTCGTCGCCTCGATCAAGGGTTGCGAGACGATGACCTTCGCCCAGTTCTGGCAGGCCTATGAGGACATCATCCGCAAGGCCCGGGAGGGCAAGCTCAGCGCCGAGGACCTCGCGGCCAGCACGATCTCGCTGACCAACCCAGGCACCATTGGCACCAACCACTCGGTACCCCGGCTGATGGCCGGGCAGGGCGCCATCATCGGCGTCGGCGCGATGGAGTACCCGGCGGCCTTCCAGGGCGCCAGCAACCGGGCGCTCGCCAAGATGGCCATCAGCAAGATCATCACATTGAGCTCCACCTACGACCACCGCATCATCCAGGGCGCCGAGTCCGGCGAGTTCCTACGCCGGGTCCACGAACTGGTACTCGGCGAGGACGGCTTCTACGACGACCTGTTCGCTTCGCTGCTCATCCCCTACGAGCCGGTGCGCTGGATGCAGGACATCCCCGAGGGCGCGGTCGACAAGACCGCCCGGGTGCTGGAGATCATCGACGCCTTCCGCACCCGTGGGCACCTGATGGCCGATACTGACCCGCTTAACTACCGGCAGCGCAAACACCCTGATCTCGACGTGCTGAGCCACGGCCTCACCCTGTGGGACCTGGAGCGGGAGTTCGCCGTCGGCGGGTTCGCCGGGCAGTCACACATGCTGCTGCGCGACATCCTGGGTGTGCTGCGCGACGCCTATTGCCGCAACGTCGGTGTGGAGTACATGCACATCTCGGCGCCCGACGAGCGGCGGTGGCTACAGGAGCGCATAGAGCGAGTGCACGACAAACCCACTCCCGCCGAGCAGAAGTACATCCTGTCCAAGCTCAACGCCGCAGAGTCGTTCGAGACCTTCCTGCAGACCAAGTACGTCGGTCAGAAGCGCTTTTCGCTGGAGGGCGCCGAGACCGTGATCCCGCTGCTGGACGCCGTGCTGGACAAGGCCTGCGAGTACAAGCTGGACGAGGTGGTACTCGCCATGCCGCACCGCGGCCGACTCAACATGCTGGCCAACCTGGTGGGCAAGCCGTACTCACAGATCTTCCGCGAGTTCGAGGGCAACCTTGACCCTGGGCAAGCGCACGGCTCCGGCGATGTCAAGTACCACCTGGGGGCCGAGGGCAAGTATTACCGCATGTTCGGCGACGGTGAGACGAGGGTGTCGCTGATCTCTAACCCGTCGCATCTGGAGGCTGTGGACCCGGTGCTGGAGGGCATCGTGCGGGCCAAGCAGGACATGCTGGACAAGGGCCCGGACGGCTTCACCGTGCTGCCGCTGGCGCTGCACGGGGACGCCGCCTTCGCCGGGCAGGGCGTGGTGGCCGAGACGCTCAACCTGTCGCAGCTTCGCGGGTACCGCACCGGTGGCACCGTGCACGTGATCGTGAACAATCAGGTCGGATTCACCACGACACCACAGTATTCGCGGTCCAGTGAATACTGCACCGACGTCGCGAAGATGATTGGCGCTCCAGTGTTCCACGTCAACGGCGATGATCCGGAGTCCTGTGTCTGGGCCGCCAAGCTGGCGGTGGACTACCGGCAGCAATTTCGCAAGGACGTCGTGATCGACATGATTTGCTACCGTCGCCGCGGCCACAACGAGGGCGACGACCCGTCAATAACGCAGCCGAGAATGTACGACATCATCGACAGCAAGCGGTCGGTCCGCAAAAGCTACACCGAGGCGCTCATCGGCCGGGGAGACATCTCCGTGGCCGAGGCTGAACGCGCCCTGAAGGACTACGCCCAACAGCTTGAATACGTCTTCAACGAGGTCCGGGAGCTGGAGAAGCGCGCCGTGGCGCCGAGCGAGTCGGTGGAGGCCGAGCAGGTCGTGCCCACTGGACTGGCCACCGGAGTAGATCGCAGCATCATCGAGCGGATTGCCGACGCACACGTCAACCTGCCGGAAGGCTTCACTCCACACCCTAGGGTTAGGCCCGTACTGGAAAAACGAGCGAAAATGGCCCGCGAAGGCGGCATCGACTGGGCCTTCGCCGAGCTGCTGGCGCTCGGCTCGGTGTGCCTGGACGGCCGCACGGTGCGACTGTCCGGCCAGGACACCCGGCGCGGCACCTTCGTGCAACGGCACTCAGTGCTGATCGACCGCAGGACCGGGACCGAGTACACGCCGCTGATGAACCTTTCGCCGAACCAGGCGAAGTTCTTGGCGCACGACTCGGCGTTGTCGGAGTTCGCCGCGTTGGGCTTCGAATACGGCTATTCTGTGGCGAACCCGGACGCCTTGGTGCTCTGGGAGGCACAATTCGGTGACTTCCTCAATGGCGCGCAGCCGATGATCGACGAGTTCATCTCCTCCGGTGAGGCCAAGTGGGGCCAGCGTTCCGACGTCGTGCTGCTGCTGCCGCATGGCCACGAGGGACAAGGCCCGGACCACACGTCTGGGCGCATCGAGCGATTCCTGCAGCTGTGCGCCGAGGGCTCGATGACCGTGGCGCAACCATCCACTCCGGCGAACTACTTCCACCTGCTGCGCCGGCACGCCCTAGACGGGGTGCACCGGCCACTGGTGGTGTTCACCCCCAAGTCGATGCTGCGCCTCAAGGAGGCGGTGAGCCCGGTGGAGGATTTCACCTCAGGACGATTCACCTCGGTGCTCGATGACCCCATGGTCACCGACCCTTCGCTGGTGCGCCGGGTGCTGCTGTGCAGTGGCAAGATCAGCTACGAGCTGAACGCCGCACGCCAGCAGCGTGGCATCGACAACACAGCGATCGTGCGCATTGAACAGCTCTACCCGGTGCCCCAGCGTCGGCTGGCCGCGGCACTGGACCACTACCCGAAGGCCACCGACGTGTGCTGGATGCAAGAAGAACCCGCCAACCAGGGGGCCTGGCCGTTCTACGGGCTGAGCCTGCCGGAGCTGATGCCTGAGCGACTGGGCGCGTTGCGGAGGATCTCCCGCCGTGCCATGGCGGCCCCCTCCGCGGGGTCGGCCAAGGTGCACGACGTCGAGCAGCAAGAACTCATCGCCGCCGCCTTCGACGCCTGACCCCCATGTATTTCACCGACCGCGGCATCGAGGAACTCGAAGACCGACGCGGCGACGAACAGCTCAGCGTCGAGTGGCTGGCCGCCCGGATGCGCACGTTCGTCGATGAGCACCCGGAGTTCGAGAACGCCGTCGAGCGGTTGGCCACGTTCCTGGCCCGCGACGATGCCGATTACCAGGCATAGGCCTCCGGGGCGGGTTTGGCTCCGTGTGGCGCTGGCGCGGGGAACTGCTCGCCCAGCCGGGCCAGCACCTCGGCGTCGAGGGTGACCGCGAGGGCTCGCAGCGAGCTGTCCAGTTGCGCGATGGTGCGCGGGCCGACGATCGGCGCGGTCACCCCGGGCTGGTGCAGCAGCCAGGCCAGCCCGACACTGGCGGGATCCTGACCGAGATCAGCACACAGCTTCTCGTAGGCCTCGATGCGTTCCCGGTTCGCCTCGAGCCCGCCAGCCAAGGGCCCGGTGTTACTTCGCGAACCGCTGCCCTCACGTTGCTTGCGCAGCACCCCACTGAGCAGGCCGCCGTGCAGTGGCGACCATGGGATCAGCCCGATGCCGTAGTCCCGTGCGGCCGGCAGCACCTCCAGCTCAACCCACCGGGTCAGCAGGTTGTAGATGGACTGCTCGCTGACCAGCCCGGTGACGTGCTGCCGGTGGGCCGCCTCTTGCGCAGCGACCAGGTGCCAGCCGGCGAAGTTCGACGAGCCGACATAGATGATCTTACCCTGCTGCCGGAGCACCGACATGGCCTCCCAGATCTCCTCCCAGGGAGTAGCTCGGTCCACATGGTGCATCTGGTAGAGGTCGATGTAGTCGCTCTGCAACCGGCGCAGCGACCCCTCGCAGGCCCGCCGGATGTTCAGCGCGGAGAGTTTGGTCTCGTTAGGCCAGTCCCCCATTGTGCCGTAGAGCTTGGTCGCCAGCACGGTGCGCTCCCGCCGTCCCCCGCCCGAGGCAAACCATCGGCCGATGATTTGCTCGGTGATCCCTTCGCCTTTCTGCGAGCCGTAGACGTTGGCGGTATCGAAGAAGTTGATGCCATGCTCGTGGGCCCGATCCATGATCGCGTGACTGTCGGCCTCCGAAGTCTCCGGACCAAAGTTCATCGTCCCCAGGCACAGTCGGGACACCGAAAGGCCGCTACGGCCCAGCTGCGTGTAGTCCATGCTCACCAGCCTGGCACGTGAGGACCCGTGAGTGGCGATACGGGTTGTAGCCCGTATCGCCACTCACGGGTTATCCACAGGTTGTCAGCGCAGCAGCGGGCCGCACTCGAGCAGCGCCCGGAACTCGGGTCCCGGCAGCGCGCGGGAGAACAACCAGCCTTGGTAAGCGTCCACCCCGAGCCCTCGCAGCACCTGGAACTGGGCCGCGTTCTCGACACCCTCAGCGACACAGACGCGATCCATCGCGCGCGCCATGTCGACCACCGCGCGAGCCACCGCGAAGTCCGACGGGTCGACGCCCACCCCGCAGACGAATCGGCGGTCCAGCTTGACGATCTGCGCGGGCAGCTCTTTGAGCCGGGCCAACGAGGAATAACCGGTGCCGAAATCGTCCACCGCGAAACGCACCCCACGCTCGACCAGCTCGGCCATCGCCCGGCGGGTCACGCTGGGCAGGCCGATCAGCGTGGTCTCCAGCAGTTCCAGCACCAGGCGGCCCCACGGCAGCCCGCTTTCGGCCACTGCGGTAGCGACAGTGGCCACCAAGTCACCATCGCCGGGATGGGCGAGGTTGACCGCGACGGCGACTGGGCGCCCGTCCCACGCTACCCACTCGCGCGCCTCACGCAGCGCGGTGCGCAGCACCCACCGGTCCAGATCGCGCATCAGGCCGCCCTGCTCGGCCACCGGCAGGAACACCTCCGGGCTGAGCATTCCGAGTTCCGGGTGCGGCCAGCGGATCAGCGCCTCCGCAGAGAGGATCGCTCCGTCAGGATTGACCACCGGCTGGTAGTACAACTGCAGTTCATCACCCACGAGCGCCTCGCGAAGCTGGCACTCTAGCTCTACCTGCCGATCAGCGCAGGCGATCAGCGCCGGGTTGGCCATCGCGAAGGGCCCGGTGCCGGTCCGTTTGGCCTCGAACATCGCCGCGTCGGCGAAGCGCAGCAGGTCCTGCGCGCAGCGGGTCGAGGCGTCCGGCACCGCCACTCCGATGGCCGCTGACACCCGGATCACCTGACCGCGCAGCGGGATTGGGGTGCGCAGCAACCCTGAGACCGTGGAGACGAGTGAGTCGATACCACCCTGGGCGACGATGTCGGAACAAATCACCACGAAGACGTCTCCGGACAGGCGACCAGCGGTGCAGCCCTCGGGCAACCCGTCCTGCAGCCACCGTGCCAGCACGACCAGCAGCTCATCGCCAGCATCATGGCCGAGCGCATCGTTGACCCGCTTGAAGTTGTCGATATCGCAAAACAGCACCGCGATGTCGGCCTCGGCCGACCCGAGCAGCTCAGTCAGGGTGTCCTTGATCGCGGCCCGATTGGGCAGGCCGGTGAGCTCGTCGTGGGTGGCCCGGTAGGTGAGCGCCTCGGCCGCTCGGCGTCGCTCGGTGATGTCAGTGAAGATCACCAGCAGGAAGCGTTGGCCATCGTCTTGTACCGACGCCGAGACGTGCAGCTCGCAGTACGCCGGGGCACCGTCGGCCCGCAGCAGCCTCCGCTGCGGCACCGTCCAGCTCCCGGACGCGGAACCGGACCCGGCTGCGTGCTGGGCGCCATGATGGGTGCCGTGCTGGGCGCGGGGAGGACAGAGCCGCTCGGCCCGCTCATCGGGGTAGGTGAGCGCCTCGGAACTCATTCCCCGAAGCGTCTCCAGGTCGTAGCCCAGCAGCGTGCACAGCGCTTCGTTGGCGTCGACGAGCCGGTCGTTGTCGTCAAAGATCCCGATGCCCACCGGGGTGATCGCCACCAGGTCGGCGAAGCGCTGGCCGGAGCGCATCATCCGGGTTTCGGCGGCCCGCTGCTCGGTGACGTCCTGCACGGTGCCGACCAGGCGCGGACGCCCGGAGGGGTCGGCGATGGCCGCGCCATGGCAGCGGAAGGTGCGCACCACCCCGTCCGGTCGCCGCACCCGGTGCTCACAGTCCACCGGAACCTGGTCGACGACCAGCTGGCGCCACAGCTCATCCACCCACTCCCGGTCATCGGGATGCACCAGAGAGAGGAAGGTCTGGTAGGTGCTCTGCCCGGCCGTCACTCCGTAGAGGTCTTGCATCATGTCCGACCAGACCAGCTGATCAGAGCTCGGATCCCACTCCCAGGTACCGATTCGGGCCACCCGCTGCGCCTGAGCCAGCCGATGCTGCTCCACGCGCAGCGCCCGCTCCACCGCTCGCGTCTGGGTGACGTCCTGCATGGTACCGACCAGACGCAGGACCTCACCGCTGTTCGAGCGCTCGGCCCGCAGGCTGCACGCATAGTAAGCCTCGCCGTGCTCGGGCACACCGCGAAACTCCACCTCCAGCGTGCTGGAATCACGGTCAGCGACCATCTCGTGCACCCGCCGGAACAGATCGGGCGCATCCTCCGGGTGGATGTGGCAAAATGGGTCGGCCGCATCGACTGACGCGACGCAACGCCCGGCGAACAACTCGCCCAGGGCGGCGGTGTAGCTAATCTTGTTGGTGGGCCATTCCCAGATGAAGCTACCGACCCGAGCGATCCGCTGCGCTTCCAGCAATCGCGCGAGTTCCTCGGCGAGCTCGCCGGCACCCGGCGGATAGCCAGCCGAGCACAGGTCGGAGATGTCTACTAAGAACACCACGAGCAGGTCCGTGCCCGGCACCATCCAGCGCGTCACCCGCACCGGTACCGCCCGCCCGTCCGGTCCGATCAGCTCGGCGTCGGTTCCGGTGTGGGGACCGTTGTTGAGGTCCACGAGCAGGCGGTGCAACGGAAGGCCGGTCAGCGAATCGGGAAACCACCGGCCGGCGAGCTGGACCGCAGCCGGGTTGGCCTGGACGACAACACCGCGCGCGCAGACCAGCGCGGGCGACTCGGGCAACGGGATGCGGGGTAGCGAGATCCGGGGTAACGGGTCCGGCGACAACGATCTCGACAGTGACCGGCCTGGCCGGAAAGCCGCGAGTGGGCGCCCAGACGCGGCCCGCGTCACCTCTGCGGGGTCCAATGCCAAGGGTACGAACTCGACCCGCTCAGCGCGCTCGGCCACGGCACCACCCTCCCGCCGCGCCAACTGCTACTGGCGCTTCGACATCTGGCAACGACGTGTCGCAACCCTGCCGAGTGCACTAACGCGCGAACTGGCGATTGGTTATGCGCCTTGCGCAACCACGGGTGACAGGTGACGCCAGTCTGCCGCAAGAGTGGATCTAGAGTGTCACCGGATCAGGTGGCTGGAGTCGCTTTGCGCCGCCAGCCTGTTGGCTAGAGTGGGGCGCCGTGCAGTTCCGTGAGCTGGCGGTGCCGGGAGTGGTAGAGTTCACTCCCAAGATCTTCCCTGACGAGCGCGGTGAGTTTGTTGCCCCGTTTCAGGAATCCGCGTTCATCAAGGCCACCGGCCACCGGCTGCACCTGGCGCAGTCCAACCACAGCATCTCCCGCCGTGGCGTGATCCGTGGGGTGCACTTCTCCGACGTACCGCCTGGCCAGGCCAAGTACGTACACTGCTCCCGGGGTGCGCTGCTGGACGTCGCGATCGACGTCCGGGTGGGCTCCCCCACGTTCGGCCGCTGGGAGTCGGTGCTGCTGGACACCGAGAACTACCGCGCGGTGTATCTCCCTGAGGGCATTGGGCATGCGTTCATCGCGCTGGCCGATGACACTGTGATGACCTACCTGTGCTCTACCACATACGACCCTGCGGCAGAACACACAGTGAACCCGCTAGATCCCGCCCTACGACTGCCCTGGCCCCCCACCCACAAAGTAATTCTTTCCGACAAAGACCACAAATCCCCTACCCTATCCCAAGCCGCCCAAATCGGACTTCTCCCCACCTGGTCAACCTGCCAATCCCATTACTCCACACTCCGAGCCACCCTCCCGCGTTCAGCGGGCTGAGCGGGGTTATTCAGACGCCCGTTACCCCGCTCAGCCCGCTGAACGCGGAAGTAGCCAGAGGGGTGTGGGGGATAGGCGGGCGATTGCCACCGCAGTGGGGGTCGCGGGGCCTAGGTGGCGGGAGTCGGTGGATCCGGGGGGGTTGTCGCCGAGGACCCACCAGGCGTCTCCGTGCCGGCCCACCGCGCGCTTGACGGACAGCTGACCGGGCCGCCGCGCCCACCGGACCAGCACCACCGCTCCGGGACGTGGCCGGGTTCGCAAGCTGACCAGCAACACGTCGCCGTCGGCCAGCGTCGGGGACATTGAAGGACCGCGCACCACCGCGAGCCGCCAAGGCCACCCGATGAGGCTGTGCCCTCCCATGCCCTCCATGCCCCCCATGACACCAACCAATGATCACCGCCTGCGGATGCTCGGCACGCCCCGCGCGAGTAAGGTCGCGTGACGTCAGGAGCACCACGTGTCAGGGAGGAACGATGCGACTGCTGTCGCGCATTCTGCACCGCCCCCGCCTGGAGGTTACTGCGCACTGCGACCTCCCGTGCGGCGTCTATGACCCGGCGCAGGCCCGGATCGAAGCCGAGTCGGTCAAGGCGATTCAGGAGAAGTACCAGTCCAACGACGACCCAGAGTTTCGCACGCGCGCAATCGAGATCAAGGAACAACGTAGCGACCTGGTCAAGCACCACCTCTGGGTGCTGTGGACCGACTACTTCAAGCCGCCGCACTTCGAGAAGTACCCGCAGCTACACGAGCTGTTCAACAAGGCCACCAAGGCTGCGGGCGCCTCGGGCACCAAGGGCTCGACTGACCCTAAGACCGGGCAGGAGCTGCTGGACTACATCTCGGAGATTGACAAGATTTTTTGGGCAACCAAGCAAGCAGTCTGACCACAGCCCCGAGAACAACGCTGGTCAGCGGAGATACTCTCCGCTGACCAGCGGACACACGGGAGACCTCCCACCATCAGCACCAGAGCGTCGGCTCCACCGTTAGTGGGATAACCGGTGCGGGTGTCGACAGCGCGCCCGGTAAGGCGCACGATCAGCTACACCGTGGACGCAGTCGAGCACTTCATCGCCTTGCTGGCCGGGCGCGGGCCGGGGCCGGAGCTTGACGTGGGCGCGCTCGCGATCGCCGCTGGCGCGGATCCCGAACTCGACGCCAGTACCTGGCTGCGCGAGCTGGATCAGCTGGCCGAGCGGGTCGACTCGCTGGAGACGCTCATCCACCGGCTGTTCGTCGAGGAGAGGTTCGCCGGCAACACCACGAACTACTACGACCCGCGCAACTCCCTGCTGGATCGGGTGCTCGACCGCAGGCTCGGCATCCCGATCACGTTGTCCGTCGTCTGCCTGGAGGTGGGGCGCCGCGCCGGGGTGTCCCTGGAAGGCGTCAGCATGCCCGGTCATTTCCTCGTCCGGCCGCTGGCCACTAATCACTACCTCGACGCGTTCAACGGCGGCGCCCTGCTTGACCTCGCCGGTTGCGAGGCCCTGTTTCGCACCGCCAACCAGGAAGATCCGGACGTCCCGTTCGGGCGACACCTCCTGACGACCGCACCCAGGAGGGCGATTTTCGCCCGCATCCTGCAGAACCTGCGGATCGTCTACCGGAGCCTCGGGCGCCCCGCCGACCTGGAATGGGTATTGCGGATGCGCCTGGCACTGCCCGGGGTGGGGGCCCAAGAGCTCATCGAGCTCGGCCATACGCTCGGCCGGCAAGGCCGCTTCCTCGAGGGCGCCAAGTTCCTCGAGTCACAGATCTCCCAGCGGCCGCAGTACGCAGAACTCCTCGAATACGGCGCACGCAGCCTACGAGCGCAACTCAACTAAGCTCGCGACGCCACGGAAGGTGCACAAGCATCCATGAGACCCCTGGCGGACGAAAAGGTGCACAAGGATCCATATGATCGCAGGCGAGCGAGCGCTCAGCGCGCTTGGGGGTGCGGGCGGGTGGCCCAACGCAACGCGGGGGGGCAGAGCAGCAGCACCAGTACAGTGACGCAGAACGTCGCGGCCGGTATCCCATAGGCTGGCTGGGACGAGGGGACCGCAACGTCCCAGCAGACGCCGAGCAGCAGGAGCTGGGCGACAATAGCCGGAGTGCGCGCACCGCGGCGGCCCCGCACCAGATTCGCGCCCACGACGAGCAGGATGCCCCCGAAGCCGGCCAGGCAGGCCGCAAGTGGCCCCCACCGCCCCGCAGGGGTGGATCCGCGCATCGCCGCGACGAGCAGCCCGGCCGCGACACCAGCCAAGCCCTGCAGCCCCACCAGCACGCCCGCAGCGCGGACCGGACGCGGCGCTGCGGTGATCATGCCACCGCAGCGGGGACGGGTACGCCGACGGTCACCGCAGCAGGCTATCCGCCGGGCCGCCACGACGGATGGACCAGGCACCCAGGCGCAAAAACTCGGCCGAAACGTTCGGGCCGGCAGTCTCGTTAGGGCAGCTAGGGCTAGCTACTGAGAAGCCCCCCGGCCAGAGCGGGTCCGGAGCCCGTTGGGGGGTTTGTTGGGCGGTACACCGTGGTGATCCCGACCACGGTGATCGAGCAGTCGCGGTCGTGACGCACAGCTACGTCCGGATGATGCTTGGCGAATCGGTTTCACACGCGGTTGGCAGTTCACCCGGCGGGTACCCGGGGTACCCGCCGGGTGAATTGGGTAGCTGCGCCGGTAGATACCTCTTGACATCGCGGGTGATTGTGAAATCATTCACAAGCCCAAACGACAGACGACGACGGCGCTGGGACACAGGAGTTCACCAGCGCGATCGACGAGGAGCAAGAACCATGGACTGGCGCCACCGCGCGGCCTGCCGAGACGAGGACCCCGAGCTGTTCTTCCCCGTGGGAACCAGCGGCCCCGCTCTATTGCAGATCACTGAGGCAAAAGCCGTCTGCCGACGCTGCCCGGTCAATGCTGAGTGCCTTAACTGGGCACTCGCCTCCGGACAGGACGCTGGCGTGTGGGGCGGTATGAGCGAGGACGAGCGGCGCGCCGTGAAGCGGCGCAATGTTCGTACTGGGGCCCGTAACGGCGTCTGATCCGCGCATGCAGCACGACCCGACGAGAGGTCCGGCACTGATCATGTGTCGGACCTCTCGTTATAGGTCAGTGTGATGTCCCGCTGGTGACACCCCGGTCTTCGGCGTCAACGGCGTGCCGCCAGCGGTAACGTCAACACCGCGATGGTGCCCCGAGGCTGCCTTCGTTGCAGTTCCAAGGATCCTCGCAGTTCGGAACCAACCAGAGTTCGGACGATCTGTAAGCCCAGTCGCTCGGCCCGGGCCAGCGAGAAGTCGGGCGGGAGCCCACAGCCATCATCGGAGACGGTCACCTCCAGAGACCCAGCGGAGCGCTCCGCGCAAAGTACCACCTCACCCTCCTGGCCCGGTTCAAAGGCGTGCTCCACGGCGTTCTGCACCAGCTCAGTGAGCACCATGACCAGCGGCGTGGCGAACTCTGCGGCCAAGATCCCCAAGGTGCCCTCCCGTCGCACGACGACCCGGCTCTCCTCCCCCGACACCTCGGCAACCATGGAGAGCACCCGGTCCACGACGTCATCGATGTCCACCCGCTCGTCCAGGGAGATCGACAGCGTCTCATGCACCATGGCGATGGAGGCCACCCGACGCACCGACTCCTGCAACGCTTGGCGGGCCTCGAGGTTCGCCGTGCGGCGAGATTGCAACCGCAGCAGCGCGGCCACTGTCTGTAGATTGTTCTTCACCCGATGGTGAATCTCCCTGATAATGGCGTCCTTGGACAAGAGCGCACGATCGCGGCTTCGCACCTCGGTGACGTCGCGGACCAGCACCAACGCCCCGGCCGACGCTCCCCGCGGCCGCAGGGGCAGCGCCCGGAACAACATGGTGGCGCCAGCGGCGTCAGCCTCGATCCGCGTGCTCGGGCTGCCCTGGATCGCGGCCCGGATCCGCTGCGCGACCTCCGCAGCGTCGAACGGGTCGGAGATCAACCCGCGAGTCAGCAAGGCCAGTTGCGCACCCCGGAGGTCCGCGGCGTGCCCCATCCGGTGGTAGGCCGACAGCGCGTTGGGACTCGCGTAGATCACAATTCCGCCTGAGTCGAGCCGGAGCAAGCCGTCGCCCGCTCGCGGGCCACCATCGCGGTCTGGGGTGGTGCCGACGTCCGGAAAGCTGCCATCGGCCAGCATCTGACACAGGTCTGTGGCGATTCCCAGGTACGCGATCTCCAGCGGGCTGGGCACCCGGGGCACCGCCAGGTTGGCCTCCCGTCCCAGGACGGCAATCTGCCGCTCGCCCAGCCGCACCGGCACCACCTCGTGCCGCACCGGAACGCCGAGCAGCCAGCGCGGCTGCTCGTCACGCAGGATGTTGCCATGCCGCAACGCTTGGCGCAGCCGGGGGTAATCCGTCTCGGCCGCGCGGGTGCCGACCACATCCTCAGGATGGACGGTAGGACCGGTAGTGGGCCGGACGTGGGCCACGCAGATGAACTCTGTTGCCGCCTCGGCGGCGTCCAGTGGCGCCCACATCAGCAGATCAGCGAAGGCTAGATCAGCGAGTAACTGCCATTCGGCGACGACCCGCTGCAGGTGACCGACCGCCGCGCTGGAGCACTGGGTGTGCTGGGCGAGCAACTCACTCAGCGTCGACATATCAGCTCACCACCTCGCCGCCTGCCCTCATTCAGCGGGCAGACCTCACTCAACCACGGCGATCAGGTCACCCTGCTGCACAACGTCGCCCTCCGAGACCGCCAACTTCGCGACAGTTCCTTCGACCTCCGACAGGACTGGGATCTCCATCTTCATCGACTCGAGGATCACCAACGTGTCACCATCAGTCACCGCGTCACCCACGGCGACCATGATCTTCCACACGCTGGCCACCATCTCGGCCCGGATCTCCTCAGTCATGGATCGTCCTCCTCGACGCTGCGCTCTGCTATCCAACCACGGTGATCGCCGGCCGCACCGCGGCCCGCGATCAGCCGCGATCAGCACAGTCATGGCGCACCGTGGCACACTCGCCCACGACCGCAATCAGTAGCCCGAGAATCTCAGCCCGCGATCAAGCAACGCTCGAGAGGAGAGACATCGTGTCCAAGCGAGGCCGCAAGAAGCGTGACCGGAAAAAGAGCGCCGCCAACCACGGTAAGCGCCCGAACAGCTGAGGCCCGCTGGGGGGCCGTCAGAGCGCTGGCGGCCCCCCAGCGGGGCCAGGTGAGCTCAGCCGCTCGGTGGAGAGCCAGGCGTGGCTCTCCACCTCCGCACCGGGGACGGTTTGGCGCATCATGATCTCGCGGATCGACTGGCGCAACCTTTGCTTGAGCGCGTCGGGCGCGTGGTCACCGCCGCACTTACGAGCCAGCAACGCCTTGAGATGCTCGTCCAGGCCAAGCTCCTCCAGGCACGGACTGCACTCGTCCAGGTGGCGTCGCAGCAGCTCACGCCGCTCGTGGTTGCACTCGTTGTCCAGGAACAGCCACAGCTCGGCAAGCACCTGGCTGCAGTCGGTGTGGTGCGGATCTCCACAGCTCATGACGCGACCTCCGCATCGCTCAGGAAGCCCCGCTCGCGGGCCACCCCAGTGAGCATGTCGCGCAGCTGCTTGCGTCCCCGGTGTAGCCGCGACATCACAGTCCCGATCGGGGTACCCATGATCTCGGCGATCTCCTTGTACGCGAAGCCCTCGACGTCAGCCAGGTAGACAGCCATCCGGAAGTCCTCCGCCAGCTGGCTTAAAGCCTCCTTGACGTCGGAGTCGGGCAGCCGGTCCAGCGCGTCCATCTCCGCCGACCGCAGACCCGACGAGGTGTGTTGCGCGGCCCGGGCGAGCTGCCAGTCGGTGATCTCCTCAGCGGGTTGCGCCACCGGCTGCCGCTGCCGCTTGCGGTACCCGTTGATGTAGGTGTTGGTGAGGATGCGATATAGCCATGCCCTCAGGTTGGTCCCCGCGCGGAAGGACCCGAAGGCACCAAAGGCCTTGAGGTAGGTCTCCTGCACGAGGTCCTCGGCGTCGGCCGGGTTGCGGGTCATCCGAAGCGCCGCCGCGTAGAGCTGGTCCAGCAAGGGCAGCGCGTCACGCTCGAAGCGCGCGATGCGCTGCTCTGGCGTCTCCTGGACGCCCGGATCCTCGACATCCTGGCCCTCAACGCCGTCCGGCGGCGGCAGCTCCGCCGCTTCCGCCCTGGAGCCGCCTGACGCCATAGTCCCCTCGGGGTTCGACTGGGGCTGATTCGACTCGGCTTGATTCGACTCGGCTTGATTCGACTGGGGCTGGGCGGGCTCAGCTTTGTCGGCTGACATCACTCCCATCACCCCCATGCCCAGATGTGCATTGGTGGTCGAGGGTACGCGCCATTCGGACACTCGGCCCGGCGAAGTGGGTGGTGGCTGCCTGGGTCTGGCCTGCCAAATCACCCAGTCGCGGGTTCGGGGAAGGACTTGTCGGGTTGTTGGTGCCACGGCCCGAGCAACGCCCTATCCGGCGCCCGCATTCCACTGCATGATCACCGTTTGGGTGCCAAGGACGACACGGGATGTCGCTGCCGGCACACAAGCCGTGATCACCCCGGATTCCGGCGGACACGGAGCCACTGCGCCACCGCGCGTCCCACCGCTGCGGGGTCTGCTCTGGCCGGGCCGTGTGGCGTCGGGATGGTCAGCCCGGTCACCGCACCTCATCCCAAGCCGGATCGACGGTCCCACCGTCTAGATCCAGCAGCGCGGGCTGCTCCGGGGCGACCCGTTCGACCAGCTGCCGTTCGACCAGCTGCCGTTCGACCAGCTGCCGTTCGACCAGCT
>JBOHFR010000036.1:0-3373 GCA_050699715.1 Pseudonocardiaceae bacterium | reverse complement strand
CCGTTCGACCAGCTGCCGTTCGACCAGCTGCCGTTCGACCAGCTGCCGTTCGACCAGCTCAGGGCCGTCGCGCCGAACGTTGTTCACCGCAGTGGAGACCGGGCGCAGCTCCAGCGCGGGCACCAGCGGCGCGAGCAGCTCGCTGGGATCGGCACAGTCCGGGTCCAGCCAGGCCTGCCACGCCTGAGCGGGCAGGACCAGCGGCATCCGGTCGTGGATCTCGGCGAGTGGACCCACCGCGCCGGTGGTCAGCACCGCGCAGGTCACCAACGGGGGTGCGGTGGCGTCCGGGGGCCGCCAGGTTGACCACAACCCGGCCATGGCGAGCCCGGAGCCATCCGCCGGGGTGATGAAGAAGGGCTGCTTGTGGGTGCCCACTCGCTGCCACTCATACCAGCCGTCGGCCGGTAACAGGCAGCGCCGCCTGGCCAGCGCGTCACGGAACGCGGGCTTGCTGGCCGCGCTCTCGGCCCGGGCATTGATCAGCCGGGATCCGGACCCCGGGTCCTTGGCCCAGTGCGGCACCAGCCCCCAGCGCATCACCCGGATGCTGCGCACCGTGCGATCCTGGTCAGGGACTCCCTGCCGATCGCGCGGATGCCGGGTCACGACCGCGAGCACCGGCATGGTCGGCGCGACGTTGTAGGTAGCCCCCGGCCCCGCGCCGTCGGTGGGATCGACAGCGTCGAACTCGACGGCCAGCGTCGCGGGATTCCTGGTCGAGGCGTACCTGCCGCACATGGGGCCATCGTGGCATGCCCGGTACGGATGACACGAGGTACGCAATGATGGTGTCATGACGACCTCCACCCAGCTGCCGTGGGTCGCGCCGGCTGCGCGCGGACCGGTGCGAGCCACCGTCACCGTGCCAGGATCGAAGTCGATCACTAACCGAGCGCTGCTGCTGGCCGCGCTGGCCGGCACCGGCGGCACCATCCGGGGGGCGCTGCGCAGCCGGGACACCGATCTTATGGTCGGTGCGCTGCGCGCCTTGGGAGTACCGGTGGCCAGCCGTGACGACGAGTTGGACGTGGCCGCACACGGCGGGCTGCGGGCGGGGCCCACGGTGGACTGCGGGCTGGCCGGCACCGTGATGCGCTTCGTACCCCCGCTGGCCGCGCTGGCGCAGGGCCCAGTGCGCTTCGACGGTGACGAGCGGGCCCGGCAGCGACCGATGAGCGGGGTGCTGGGAGCCCTGCGTGCGCTGGGGTGCCGGGTCGAGGGGGATGCGCTGCCGTTCGTGCTGCACGGTGTGCCCGGCCGGCCGGGCGGTGAGGTGCGCCTCGATGCGTCGGGTTCCTCGCAGTTCGTCTCCGGGCTGTTGCTCTCCGCCGCCGGGTATGCCGGGGGCATCACGGTTCGGCACGATGGCCCACCGGTCCCCTCCCGGCCACACATCGAGATGACTGTGCAGATGCTGGCCGACCGGGGAGTCGTGGTGGACACCGACGGCGCGACGTGGTGGACGGTGGCGCCTGGCCCGATCACCGGAGGCGACCATGACGTCGAGCCGGACCTGTCCAACGCGACGGTGTTCCTGGCGGCCGCCGCAGTCACCGCTGGGCAGGTCACCGTGCCGGGCTGGCCGCGGCGCACCACCCAGGCCGGTGACGCGATCCGCCCGTTGCTGGCCCAGCTGGGGTGCACGGTGGACCTGCACGAGCGCGGGCTGACCGTCACGGGTCCTGCTCGGCTCGAGGGGGTGGATGCCGACCTGCACGATGTCGGGGAGCTCACCCCGACGGTGGCGGCGCTGGCGGCGCTGGCCAGCGGGCCTTCGCGGCTGCGCGGCATCGCCCACCTGCGCGGGCACGAGACCGACCGGCTGGCCGCGCTGGCCACCGAGATCGGGGCGTTGGGCGGTGACGTGCGGGAGACTCCCGACGGTCTGGAGATCCGCCCCCGGCCGTTGCGCGGGGATCCCGGGCGCCCCTGGGGCGCCTACGCCGATCACCGGATGGCCACCGCAGGCGCGATTCTGGGCTTGGTGGTGCCGGGAATCGCTGTCGATGACATTGCCGCGACGACCAAGACGATACCGGAGTTCCCGGCGATCTGGTCAGCGATGCTGGCCGGTGGTGCCAGCTGAGCCGGCCCGGCAACCGTGGTGGTTACGGCCTCGACGAGTCTGACATCCGGGTCCGGCCGGGGCGTCATGGTTCCCGCCCCCGCACCAAGCGCCGTCCCGAGCATGCCGACGCGACGAGTGCGATGGTGGTGGCGGTGGACCGCGGCCGGTGGACCTGCGTGCCTGAGGGCGACCCGACCATCCGGGTGACCGCGATGCGGGCCCGCGAGCTCGGGCGCACCCCGGTGGTGGTGGGCGACCGGGTCGGGCTGGTCGGCGAGGTCAGCGGCGCGCCGGATGCGCTGGCCCGGATCGTCCGGGTCGAGGAGCGCTCCAGCGTGCTGCGCCGCACCGCCGATGACGGTGATCCCTACGAGCGGATCGTGGTGGCCAACGCCGAGCAGCTGCTCATCGTGGCCTCGCTGGCCGACCCCCCACCGCGCACCGGGCTGATCGATCGCTGCGTGGTCGCCGGTTTCGCCGGCGGCTTGGAACCGGTGCTCTGCCTGACCAAGCGTGACCTCGCCACGCCCGACGCCGTGCTGGAGCGCTACGCGGCACTGGACATCCCCGTGCTGGTCACCTCCCCGGAGATCGGGGTGGACGCGGTGCGAGCGCGGCTGGCCGGTCGGGTCTCGGTGCTGGTCGGGCATTCCGGAGTGGGCAAGTCGACGCTGGTGAACCGGCTGGTGCCGGACGCCTTGCGCGCGACGGGGCTGGTCAGCGGGGTGGGCAAGGGCCGGCACACCTCCAGCTCCGCCGTGGCGCTGCCGCTCCCGGGGGGCGGGTGGGTGGTAGACACCCCGGGGATCCGCTCGTTCGGGTTGGCGCACGTGCGGCCCGACGATGTGGTCCGCGCCTTCGGCGACCTGGCCGAGGCGATCGCGAACTGCCCCCGAGGCTGCACCCACCTCGGCCCGCCCGCTGACCCAGAATGCGCGCTGGACGATCTCGACGGTGCCCCCCACCGCCGGGCGATGTCCGTCCGAGTCCTGCTCGCTGCGCTCACCGAGTCGGGTTGATCTCTGTCACTGTCCGATGGTGTCGAGACGTTCGGCCAGTATTCGGCCGATGTGGGCCAATGGTGCGGGCTGTGTCATGGCGTTGTGCGTGCATGCGATCTGGTGGGTCTCGATGTGCCCGGTCACCGCATACCGCCAGGCATGGCTGGTGGGTCCGTCCTGGAGTGTTCCCGATTTTATTGACACCGGTTTAGGCTGCCAGGTCGGTTAGTTTCCTATATCCTAGCTCGTATTCGGTTGGTGTCAAGTAGCCGAGGGTGGAGTGTCGGCGGCGACGGTTGTA